>CAVYGJ010000015.1:0-68731 GCA_963768035.1 uncultured Chloroflexia bacterium | reverse complement strand
GTGCACCTGTGGCGGGGCCTCAGCCCCCGGTCACCAGCGCGAACAGCCGCGAGCCGGCGACGACGCCCAGGACGATCGCGACGAGCATGATCACGTTGACGACGGGCGGCCTGATCCTCACTGCCGCGTCTCCAGCTCGCGCACGATGGTCTCCTTCGCGGTCTCGTACTCCTCGCGCCCCAGCAGGCCGCGGTCGCGGAGGTCCGCGAGCCGCTCGAGGCGGTCGAGCAGCGCCTGGGTGCTCTCGTGGATCCCGTCCGGCGCCGCTTGCCCGTGGAGCGCCTGCGCGATCGCAGCGCCAAGGTCACCCGAGATCTCCGTGAGCTCCTCGCGCCGCTCGTCTGACGTCGTGTCCGACGCGGCCGTCGCCACCGCCGCGGGGCGGTACGCCCGCCTGGGATCGCCGCCGGCAGGAGCGAACGCGATGGTGCGGGCCGATGAGCCAGCCGCATCCGCGCCGAACAGCGAGCGTCGCAGCGGCGCGGACCCGAACACGGACAGCCCGCCGATGAGCGGGACGCCGCCCATGAGCACGAACAGGACGCCGCAGATCGCCCAGCTCCACACGATCCCCTCCCCCTCGGGCGTGTTGAACACGCCGTACGACAGGAAGTTCCAGCCGAGCGAGAGGAACAGGCCGGACCAGGCGAGCAGCGGCGCCGCCGACCAGATGCCGCCGACCCGGGAGCCGTACCACATCGCGATGCCGCCGAACAGGAACAGCCCGAACGAGCCGCCGATCAGCGCCACCGCCGAGCCCTCGGGACAGCTCTGGGCGGAGACGTACGGGCCGCCGTCCGCACACGCGCCGCCGACATCCATCACGGCGCGCATGCCGAGGTACATGAGCGTCAGGCACAGCGCGAGACCGCCGATCCCCACCGACAGCTTCGCGACGTCCGACACCAGCGGGTCCTGCCGCGGCGCGGCCGTCTTCATCGGTTCTCCCCTGCCCTCTCGCGGCCGGCGCGGCCGCCCTCGCCCTACGGCCGGACGGCCGACATCCGGTCCAGGATCAGCCGCTTGACGTTCTCCAGCGGCACGCGCTCCTGGGTCATCGTGTCGCGGTCGCGGATCGTGACGGCGCCGTCCTCGAGCGAGTCGACGTCCACGGTGACGCACCACGGCGTCCCGATCTCGTCCTGGCGCCGGTACAGCTTGCCGATCGCGGCCGTGTCGTCGTAGACCGCCATCATGTCGCGCTTGAGGTCGCCGAGGAGGCGGTGGCACATCTCGACGATCTCGGGCCGCTTCTTGAGCAGCGGCAGCACGGCGACCTTGTACGGCGCGATGTCCGGGTGGAGGCCGAGGACCACGCGGGTCTCGCCGCGGACCTCCTCCTCGCGGTAGGCGTCGATGAGGAACGTGAACGCGGCCCGGTCGGCGCCGGCGGCCGTCTCGACGACCCACGGGATGAAGTGCTCGTCCGCGGCCTGGTCGAAGTACTCGAGGTTCTCGCCCGACGCCTTGGCGTGCGACCCGAGGTCGAAGTCGCCGCGGTTGTGGATCCCCTCGAGCTCCTTCCAGCCGAACGGGAAGCGGTACTCGACGTCGATCGCCTTCTTCGCGTAGTGGGCCAGCTCGTCAGGCGCGTGCTCGCGGAAGCGGAGCCGGGACGGGGTGACGCCGTACGCCTCGTACCACGCCTTGCGGCGCGGGAGCCAGAACTCGAACGCCTCCGTGGCGCCCGGTGTCCGGCCGGACGAAGTACTGCATCTCCATCTGCTCGAACTCGCGCATCCGGAACACGAAGTTGCCGGGCGAGATCTCGTTGCGGAACGACTTGCCGATCTGGGCGATGCCGAACGGGATCTTCTTGCGCGAGCTCTGCTGGACGTTCTTGAAGTTCACGTACGAGCCCTGCGCGGTCTCGGGGCGGAAGTAGACGATGCTGCCGTCGTCCTCCACCGGGCCCATGTGGCTCGTGAACATCAGGTTGAACCGGCGGGGCGGCGTGAGCAGCGTCCCGTCGTTGGGGCACAGGAGGTTCAGGCGCTTCGTGACGGTCTCGTCGCGGAGGTCCGTCTGGGTCAGCTCCTCGGTGCCCGGCAGCTCGTCCAGGCGATACCGGCGGTGGCACTCCGGGCACTCGACGAGCGGGTCGCTGAACGACCCGACGTGGCCCGACGTGACCCACACCTGGGGGTGCATCAGGATCCCGGCGTCCAGGCCCACGATGTCGTTGCGGTCCTGGACCATCGCCTTCCACCAGGCGCGCTTGACGTTGTTCTTGAGCTCGACGCCCAGGGGCCCGTAGTCCCAGACGGCGTTGATGCCGCCGTAGATCTCCGACGACGGGAAGATGAAGCCGCGGCGCTTGGACAGCGAGACGATGGTCTCGAGGTTGGCGACGGCGGGCTGGACGTCATTGGGGTCGAGGGTGGGGGTGTCAGTCACGCGTGGAGCTCCGATGGCCCGCGGCCTTGGCAGGGACACGGGCAGGCGACGTTGGCTTCGACCGATGGGTCGATGGGACGGGCGCCGATCGTAGCAGAGGGCCTTCAGCGCTCCGGCAGGAAGCGGTAGCCCAGGCCGTACTCGGTGGCGATGAACGTGCGGCCCGGCGTCGCCGTCGCGAGCTTCGCCCGGAGGTTGCGCATCGTGACCCGCAGGAGCTGGGTCTCCTCGCCGTAGGTCGGACCCCAGACGGCCCGAAGCAGGTCCGCGTGGCCCACCAGTCCGTCCTGCCGACGGGCGAGCGTGAGCAGCAGCCGGAACTCGGTCGGCGTGAGGTGGACCTCGGCGTCGTCGCCGACGACCCGGTGCGTGACGGGCTCGATCCGCAGCCCGTCGAACTCGAGCGGCGCGTCCTCGTCGCGGGCGCCGGACAGGCGAGAGCGGCGGAGCGCCGCGGTGATCCGCGCGATGAGCTCGGGGAAGCTGATCGGCTTGGTGAGGTAGTCGTCCGCGCCGGCGACGAGCCCGCGGATGACGTCCGCCTCCGCGCCCAGGGCCGTGACCATGAGCACCGGCGTCGTGCCCACGCTCCGGATCCACTCGGTCACCTGCCAGCCGTCCATGCCCGGCAGGTTGAGGTCCAGGAGGACGAGCGCCGGCACCTCCTCCTCGAACCGGCGGATGACCTCGGTCCCATCCGAGGCGGTCGCGGTCCGCCAGCCGTGGCGCGTCACCCACAGCTCGACCAGCTCCCGGAACTCCGGCTCGTCGTCGACGATGAGGATCAGCTCCCCGGTGCCCGGCAGCACCGGGACAACCGGAGCGTCGACGCGGAACGGCGAGGGCGGCGTGACCGACCGGCGCCCGTCGGGCGCGCGGACCGGATCCTCGGTGCTCACGACCGTCGCCGCTCGGGCGCGTGCCGGGCGAGCGGCAGGCTGAACGAGATCTCGCTGCGACCCTCCTCCGGCTCGACCCACATCGTGCCGCCATGCGCCTCGACCAGCCGCCGGCAGACGTACAGGCCGAGGCCGCTCCCCCGCGCGCCGGCCTCGCGCGCCGCCCGTCCCCGGTAGAACCGGTCGAACACGAGCTCCCGCTCCTCGGGCGCGATCCCCGGGCCGGTGTCGCTGACGGTCACGACGACGAGCCGCCGCCCTCGCCGCGCGCTGATCGTGACCGGCCCGTCGCCGCCGTACTTGCGCGCGTTGTCGACGAGGTTCGCGAGGACGTGGCCGACCCGCACGGCGTCGGCGTCGACCGGCGGCAGGTCCTGCGGCGCCGCGACGTGGACCTGGGGCATCCCCGGGGACTCGCCGAGGTCGCGCGTGAAGTCCGCGAGGAGCGTGGCGACGTCGACGCGCGTCCGCCGCAGCCCGAGGCTCGCGTGCTCGAGCTGGGTGAGCTCGAGGAGCTCGTCCACGAGCAGGTTGAGCCGCGTCGCGGCATGGCCGATGCGCTCCACGGACCGTCGTTGCGCGGCCGGGTCGAGCTCCAGGTCGAGGAGGCTGTCCACGTACCCGCCGATGAGCGCAAGCGGCGTCCGCAGCTCGTGCGAGACCGCGGCGAGGAAGCTCGCCCGGAGCTCCTCGGCCGCCAGGTCGGCGCGGAGATCGCGGAGCACGACGACGGCGCCCGGCTCGCGGCCGGCCATCGCGCTGAAGGATGCGGCGACCGGGACCTCGGTGCCGTCGGGGCGTCGGAGGCGCATCTCCGCGTCCACGATGCCCGACGGGCCTTCCAGCACCTCCTCGAACCGGCAGCGCGGCCCGCAGCGGAGCCCGGCGGGGACGGACTCGCCGTCCGACCCGATGTCGCAGCCCAGGAGCTCGCGGCAGGTGCCGACGTCCTCCGCGTCGGGGCCGCCGAGCAGCGACGATGCGGCCCGGTTGACGCGGACGACGCGACGCGTGTCGTCGACGGCGACGATCCCGTCGTTCGCGCCGTCGAGGATCGCCGCGAGGAGCGCCTGCTCGCCGGCGAGCGCGTCGCGCAGCTGGGCCGCGCGGAACGCGATCGCGAGCTCGTGGCGGACGAGCGCGAGGAGGCGGATGCGGTCCGGCGGCAGCGAGGCGCCCTCGGGCGGCCGGAGCGCGATGAACCCGACCGTGCGCGAGCCGGGCTCGTCGTCGCCGATCTCGCGCCGCTCGTCGAGCGTGACCCCGTGCCAGCCGCTCGGGCGGACCCAGGCGTCCGCGTCGGCCACGGTCGCGAACGCCTCGGGGACGGGTGCCGCGTCCGGGTACGAGCCGACGTCGGGCTCCGTGGCACACAGGCGGAGCACCCGGTCGCGTGGCGAGGACAGCCAGAGCGCCCCGGCGACCGCGTCGCTGACGCGGACGAGCTCGCCGATGACGCTCGCGGCCATGACGCCGAGGTCGCCGCCGAGCGCCACGAGCTGGCTGAGCTGGTACTGGGCGAACACCGAGTCCGCCTGGCGCTGCGCGTCCTCGAAGATCCGGCGGCGCTCGCTCGCGACGATCGTCGCGGCGTCCGGCGGAGGCATGCCGGCGTCGTCGGGTGCGGGTCGCGGCGAGGTGCGCTCGGTCATCAGGCGCGGCCCGCCGCGGGGAGCATCGCCCGTACCAGGAGGAAGCACGACGTCGCGCCCGGGTCCTGGTGGCCGCGCGACCGCTCGCCGAGCCGCAGCGCGAGGCCCCGTCGCGCGACGAGCGGCCGCGTCGCGATCATCCCGGCCCTCGCGGCACCGGCGGCTGCGCGGAGCGCGTCGTCCACGCCACGGCCCTCCCGGACGGCCTCGGCGACCGCGTCCGCGGCGGGCCGCAGCGCGTCGTAGATCGTCTTGTCGCCCTGCCGGCAGCGGCCGCGGCGTGCGAGCCCCTCCGCCGCCGCATCGAGCGCCAGTCGCGAGGTCGCCGACATCGAGTGCCGACTTGCCCACGACGGCGATGCCCGCCTCGATGAGCGCGCTGCCGTACAGCGAGCCGCCCGCGCCGCCCACGCTCGCGACGACCAGCTGGCCGAGGTCGCGGAGGAGCTCGCCGGCGTCCCGCCCGTCGCGATCCGCGCGCATCGCCCGCACCGCGTCCCCGAACCCGACGCTCATGTTCTCGCCGTGGTCGCCATCGCCGAGGCGGGCGTCGAGCCGGTCGAGCAGCGCGCGGTGACGCACCAGGATCCGTTCCGCCCTGACGACCCAGGCGCGGAGGTCCTCGGTGGTGAACTGATCGGCTCCGGCGACCCCGGCCTCGAAGTCCGCCCCGTCGTCGCCGGCGATACGGCTGCTCATGCGCGCGGCTAGTGTATGGCCGTGCGTCGGGCGGTCGCGGCCCCCGGCGGCGACACGGGCAACGAGGAGGACGGATCGGTCATGGTCGGGCTGGTGCTCGTCGGCCACAGCGCCGAGGTCGTGGCCGGCCTCGCGGCGATGGTCCGCCAGGCCGCCCCCGGGGTGCCGGTCGAGACGGCCGGCGGCCTGTCGGGTGGACGCCTCGGGACGAGCGGGCCCGACGTCGCGGCGGCGCTCCGGCGGGCGCTCGAGGCATCGCGCGGCGCCGGCGTCGTCGTGCTCCTCGACCTCGGCAGCGCGGCGCTCGCGCTCGACATCGCCCTCGACGAGCTGGACCCGGCCGATCGCGCGCGCGTCCGGGTGACCGAGGCGCCGTTCGTGGAGGGTGCGGTCGTCGGCGGCGTGGCCTCGGCCGGTGGCGCGGACGCGGACGTGGTCGTCGCGGCGGCGGAGGGCGCGATGCGGATGCCGAAGCTCCCGCGGGACGCGTGACAGGGCCGACCGACGCGGAGCGACGTGGCGCGGTCATCGTGCGTGCCTGGCTGCTCGCCTGGGCGGCCGCGGTCGCCGAGCAGCGCACCTGGCTGACGGACCTCGACGCGGCGATCGGCGACGGCGACCACGGGATCAACCTGGACCGGGGGCTCGCCGCGGTCGCCGACGATCTCGTCGGGCCGGCGCGCGACACGAGACGGAGACCGGCGGGGACCTGCTCGTCGCCGCCGGGCGGCGGCTCCTGGGCGTCGTCGGCGGCGCGAGCGGCGCGCTCTACGGCCGTGCGCTGATCCGGGGCGGCGAGGCCCTGTGCGCCACGCCCGACCCGGCGACCCTGCCGGCGGTGGTGCTTGCCGCCGCCATCGACGCGATCGCGGACCTCGGCAAGGCGGTCCCCGGCGACAAGACGATGCTCGACGCGCTCCTGCCCGCGATGGAGGTCCTGCGGACCGCCCCGGCCGACGAGGCGCCCGCGCATGCGTGCGCCCGGGCGGCCGCCGCCGCAGGGGCCGGGGCCGACGCGACGATCCCGCTCGTCGCCCGCAAGGGCCGCGCGAGCTACCTCGGCGAGCGGTCGGCCGGCCACCGCGACCCGGGCGCCGCATCCAGCGTCCTGCTCCTGCGCTGCCTCGCGAGCGCGTACGCCCAGCTGCCGCCCGACACGCGTCCGACACGCCCGTAGGCACGCCTGCCGCATGCCTGCGACCCCGACCGGCGCACGGTGTGCCGCAAGCGCCGCCGTCGAGCGGCAAAGGAGGCATCCGATGACCGACACCGAGCGCACCGGCGACTGGAAGGGCAAGGAGTGGGCCGGCGACGAGCCGACGCGCGCCACCGATGAGGCCCAGGGCGAGCACTGGAACAAGGAGCAGTACGTCGGCGACCACGGCGACGGCGCCCCGGCCCCGCAGGACCCGGACACCATGCCCGAGGGCGAGACGAGCATCAGCGGCAACCGCCACACCTCGGGCGAGGAGCACTGGGCGCCCGGCGAGCCCGCCGATCAGACGACCGACCCGGCGACGACCCGCCGCTGACCGCTCCCGACCACTGGAGCGCCGTTCCCCACCCGGGGAGCGGCGCTTCGGCATGTCCCGCGGGGGCCACCGGTCATGCCGCCGTCGGATGCGGGTCGGTTGCGACCGGGTTCCCGCAGAGATTCACGAAGTCTTTAGGTTTCTCCGTGCCGTCACCCTCCTAGAGTCCGGACATACCCCCGTCGCGGGCGGGTGCGTCCCGTTGTCCTGCGCGGTCCGCATCCGGGCCCACGCCCGCGGGGATTGGGAAAGGAGGAGCCACCGGAGGAGGTCGTGCCTCGGCTGGGAGGCAATCGGCTGCGCGCCTCGAGAGGTGCGCCCGAGCCGCCGGCCATGGCTGGTCCGCCCCCTGTTGGGGCCGTTCCATCATTCGAGGGAGTGAAATCGCATGGAATACGATCCCGTAAAGGTGTTCCTGGCGGAAACGTTCGGGACCGGGCTCCTGGTCCTGCTCGGCGACGGCGTCGTCGCCGGTGTCCTGCTCGCGAAGTCGAAGTCGCAGAACGCGGGCTGGATCGTCATCACGGCGGCATGGGCGTTCGCGGTCTACGTGGGCGTCGTCGTCGCCGGCCCGATCAGCGGCGCGCACCTCAACCCGGCGGTCACCATCGGCCTCGCCGTCAACGGCGCGACCCCGTGGGACCACGTCCCGGTCTATCTCGCCGGCGAGTTCGTCGGCGCGTTCATCGGCGCCATCCTCGTGTCGATCCACTACTGGGATCACTTCAAGGAGACCGAGGACCCGGGCCTCAAGCTGGCCGTGTTCAGCACCGGCCCGAACATCCGGAACATCCCGCTGAACTTCGTGTCCGAGGTCATCGGCACGTTCGTCCTCGTGTTCGTGGTCCTCGCGTTCGGCACCAACGGCAGCGCGGCCGGCCTCGCGGCCCTCGGCGCCCTGCCCGTCGCCCTGCTCGTGTGGTCGATCGGCCTCTCGCTCGGCGGGACCACCGGCTACGCGATCAACCCGGCCCGCGACCTCGGGCCGCGCATCATCCACGCGATCCTGCCGATCCCGGGCAAGGGTGACTCCGACTGGAGCTACTCCTGGGTCCCGGTCGCCGGCCCGGTCGTCGGTGGCATCCTCGCGGCCGTCGTCTACGGCGCCGTGTGGATCAACACGATGGGGATGTAGCGACAACCCCCTGATCGCCAGCACCTCCTGGCCGTCGCCCGGTTCCCTCCGGTGTCGGGCGGCGGCCCAGCCACAATCCCTGGGGTGAGCTCATGAAGAAGCTGATCAACGCACCCGACGACGTCGTCGACCAGGCCCTCGCGGGCATGATCGCGGCGCACCCGGGCTACATCCGCGTCGAGGAGCCGAACATCGTCGTCCGCAAGGACGCGCCGAAGGCCGGCAAGGTGGGGATCATCTCGGGTGGTGGCTCGGGCCACGAGCCGATGCACGGCGGGTTCGTCGGCATGGGCATGCTCGACGCCGCCTGTCCGGGCGCGGTCTTCACGTCGCCGGTCCCCGACCAGATGCTCGCGGCAACCAAGGCCGTGGACGGCGGGGCCGGCGTGCTCCACATCGTCAAGAACTACACCGGCGACATCATGAACTTCGAGCTCGCGGCCGAGCTCGCCCGCGCCGAGGGACTCGAGGTCTCGGCCGTCGTCATCGCCGACGACGTCGCGGTGAAGGACTCCCTGTACACGGCCGGCCGACGTGGCGTCGGTGGCACGGTGCTGGCGGAGAAGATCGTCGGCGCTGCCGCCGAGGCGGGCGCCGACCTGGCCACCGTCACGGCGCTGTGCCAGAAGGTCCAGGACAACGTGCGCTCCATGGGCATGGCCCTCACGAGCTGCACGGTGCCCGCGGCCGGCAAGCCGACCTTCGAGATCGCCGATGACGAGATGGAGATCGGTGTCGGCATCCACGGTGAGCCTGGCCGTTCCCGCCAGAAGCTCGCCTCCGCGGACGAGATCACCGAGCTGCTCGCCAACCCGATCCTCGACGACCTGCCGTTCGGGCGCGGCGACAACGTGCTCGCGTTCGTGAACGGCCTCGGTGGCACGCCGCTCATCGAGCTGTACATCGTGTTCAACAAGCTCCAGCAGCTGTGCGCGGCCCGCGGCGTGACGATCACCCGCAGCCTCGTCGGCAGCTACATCACGTCGCTCGACATGGCTGGCTGCTCGATCACGCTGCTCAAGCTCGACGACGAGCTCACCGGCTACTGGGACGCCCCGGTCAACACCCCCGCCCTCCGGTGGGGCGTCTGACCGGCCCGCGAGCATCGACGAGGTCCGGAGGCGCACGATGAGCGAGACCGGTCGCATCACCAGCGACGACATGGTCGCGTGGATCACGCTGCTCGCACAGGTCCTGCGCGAGCAGAAGGAGTACCTGACGGAGCTCGACTCCGCGATCGGCGACGCCGATCACGGCATCAACATGGACCGCGGCTTCCAGGCGGTCCTCGCGAAGCTCCCGACGTTTCCGGAAGGCGACGTCGGGGCCCTCCTCAAGGGTGTCGGGATGACGCTCATGTCCACCGTCGGTGGCGCGAGCGGCCCGCTCTACGGCTCGTTCTTCCTCCAGCTCGGCCTGGCAACGGCCGGCAAGCCGGAGATCGACGTCGCCGAGTTCGCCGCGGCCATGGACAACGCGATCACGCGTGTCCAGGGTCTCGGCAAGGCAGAGCCGGGCGACAAGACGATGCTCGAGGCGCTCCTGCCGGCGCAGGCCGCGCTGCACCGGGCCGTCGACGAGGGCGCGAGCCCCGCCGACGCGCTCCGGGCCGCGACCGCGGCGGCCGAGGAGGGCATGCTCGGGACGATCCCGCTGGTCGCCCGCAAGGGACGGGCCAGCTATCTCGGAGAGCGCAGCGCGGGTCACCAGGACCCCGGGGCGACCTCCACGCATCTCCTGCTCAAGGCCGCCGCCGACGCATGGTCCCCTGCGTAGGCGACGACACGGCCAATCCGTATCCATTGGAGCCAGCATGACGAAGTACGTCGGAGCCCTCGACCAGGGCACCACGAGCACCCGCTTCATGATCTTCGACCACGCCGGGGGCGTCGTCGCGATCCACCAGAAGGAGCACGAGCAGATCTTCCCGAAGCCGGGCTGGGTCGAGCACGATCCGGCGGAGATCTGGGCGCGCAGCCAGGAGGTCATCAAGGGCTGCCTCGAGAAGGCCGGCATCGCCGCCTCGGATCTCGCCGCCGTGGGCATCACGAACCAGCGCGAGACCGCGGTGGTCTGGGACAAGAACACCGGCAAGGCCGTCTACAACGCGATCGTCTGGCAGGACACGCGGACCGACACGATCATCAACGAGTTCGCCAAGGACGGCGGCCAGGACCGCTTCCGGGCCAAGGTCGGCCTGCCGCTCGCGACCTACTTCTCGGGCCCCAAGGTCAAGTGGGTCCTGGACAACGTCGACGGCGCTCGCGCCAAGGCCGAGGCCGGCGACCTGCTGTTCGGCAACATCGACACCTGGTGCATCTGGAACCTCACCGGCGGCACCAACGGCGGCGTGCACGTCACCGACGTCACCAACGCCTCGCGCACGATGCTCATGAACCTCGAGACCCTCGACTGGGACGACGAGATCCTGGGCATCATGGGCATCCCGAAGTCGATGCTCCCGGCGATCAAGGCCTCGTCCGAGGTCTACGGCACCGGCGTGGGCGAGCTCGCGGGCATCCCGATCGCCGGCGACCTCGGCGACCAGCAGGCGGCCCTCTTCGGCCAGACGTGCTTCTCCGCCGGCGAGGCGAAGAACACCTACGGCACCGGCTGCTTCATGCTCCTCAACACGGGCAACAAGGCCGTCCAGTCCAAGAACGGCCTGCTCACGACCCTGGGCTACAAGATCGGCGACCAGCCGGCCGTGTACGCCCTCGAGGGCTCGATCGCCATCACCGGCGCCCTCGTCCAGTGGCTCCGCGACAACCTCGGGATGATCACGTCCTCCGACGAGGTCGAGGCGCTGGCCAACAGCGTCGAGGACAACGGCGGCGTCTACTTCGTCCCGGCGTTCAGCGGCCTGTTCGCGCCGTACTGGAAGTCGGACGCCCGTGGCGTCATCGCCGGCCTCACCCGCTACGTCAACAAGGGTCACATCGCGCGTGCCGTCCTCGAGGCGACCGCGTGGCAGACCCGCGAGGTCCTGGACGCGATGAACGCCGACTCCGGCGTCGCGCTCACGGCCCTCAAGGTCGACGGCGGCATGGTGTTCAACAACACCCTGATGCAGTTCCAGGCCGACGTCCTGGGCGTCCCGGTCATCCGGCCGAAGGTCGCCGAGACGACGGCCCTCGGCGCGGCCTATGCCGCCGGCCTCGCGGTCGGCTTCTGGGCCGAGATCGAGGACCTGCGGGCCAACTGGGCGAAGGACGCCGAGTGGGAGCCGAAGATGGACGCGGCCCGCCGCGACAAGGAGTACGCGCTCTGGAAGAAGGCCGTCACGCGGACCTTCGACTGGGTCGAGTAGTCCCCTTCCCGTCCTGAACGGACAGACGAGCCCCGGCGCCGCACGGCGCCGGGGCTCGTCATCTACCGAGCGAGGGAACCCGTGAGCGAGGAGTCGGCCGCGTACGTCGGCCTCGTCGTCGTCTCCCACAGCAGCCGCATCGCCGAGGGCACCGCCGAGCTCGCGGGGCAGATGGCCGGGCCGGAGGTCCGGATCGTCGCCGCCGGCGGCATGGAGGACGGCTCCATCGGCACCGACGCGGCGCGCATCGCGGCGGCGCTCCAGGCCGCGGACGCGGGCGCCGGCGTCGTGGTCCTCGCCGACCTCGGCAGCGCCGTCCTGTCGACCCGCACCGCCCTGGAGCTGCTCGACAACCCCGAGGGCGTCCGGCTCAGCCGCGGGCCGATCGTCGAGGGCGCGGTCATGGCCGCCGTCCAGGCGAGCACCGGCTCGACGCTGGACGAGGTCCTCGAGGCCGCCGAGGCTGCCGCCACGCTGCCCAAGGGTTAGAGTGATCCCGGGACACCGCACCGCGGTGCGGTCCCGGCTGATCGGCCGCCTCACGGGCACGTCCCCCCGCCGGCGGTCACCATCGAGGTGTCTGCGCACATGACGGTTCCGCACACCGCGGACGTCCTCGTCATCGGGGGTGGCGCCACCGGCGCCGGCGTGCTCCGGGACCTCGCGCGGCGGGGCCTCCGCGGGCTCCTCGTCGAGCGTGGGGACTACGGCACCGGCACCACCGGCCGCTACCACGGCCTCCTCCACTCCGGCGGTCGCTATGTCCAGAAGGACCAGATGGCGGCGCGCGAGTGCATCACCGAGAACCGCGTGCTGCGGCGGATCGCGCCGGCCTCGGTCGAGGCCACGGGCGGCTACTTCGTCGCGACACCCGACGACCCGGACGACTACGTGGAGGCGTTCGCGGCCAACTGCGCGGCGAGCGGCGTCGACTGCGAGGAGGTCGAGGTCGGCCCGCTGCTCGCGAAGGAGCCGGCGCTCAACCGGCGGATCCGGCGCGCGTTCCGGGTCCCCGACGGCTCCATCGAGCCGTGGCAGCTGATCGAGTCGACGCTCGCCGACGCCCGGGTCCACGGCTCGGAGGCCCACAGCTACCAGCGGGTCATCGGGTTCGACGTCACCGGCGGGCGGATCGTCGCCGCGACGCTGCGCAACGAGCGCGACGGCAGCATCACCAAGGTCTGGATCCAGTTCGTCGTCAGCGCCTCCGGCGCGTGGGCCGGCCAGATCGCCGGGCTCGCCGGCGTCCAGGTGGAGATGACGCCCGGCAAGGGCACGATGCTCATCTACAACCACCGCATGACCGACGCCGTCATCAACCGCTGCCACAAGTCCAGCGACGGCGACATCATGGTCCCCGTCCACACGGTGGCGATCCTCGGGACGACCGACATCAAGGTCCCCGACCCGGACGACTACGACATCACCCGGGAGGAGGTCGCGGGGCTCGTCGCGGAGGGCTCGAAGCTGTTCCCGGACCTGCCGCGGCTGCGGATCCTGCGGGCATACGCCGGGGTGCGGCCGCTCTACCGGCCGCCCGCCGACGCCAGCGCGAGCGGCGGCAACCGCGCGATCTCCCGTGCCCACGCGATCCTCGACCACGCCGACCAGGGCGTGGACAACTTCGTGTCGATCGTCGGCGGCAAGCTCACGACCCACCGGCTGATGGCCGAGGAGACCGTCGACGCCGTCACGGCGAAGATGGGCGTGGACGCCCGGTGCACGACCGCGGACGAGGTCCTCCCGGGGCAGCCCAGCGGGCACACGTACTGGCTCGGCCACCGTCTCGCGGACCACGAGGAGACGGGCGGCGGCGACGCCGACCTCCTGTGCGAGTGCGAGCTCGTCACCCGGAAGATGGCCGACGAGTACCTCGACACCCACTGGCCGTGCACGATCGACGACCTCCGGCGCGGCACCCGGGTCGGGATGGGGCCCTGCCAGGGCGCGTTCTGCACGTTCCGGGTCGCGGGTCTCGTCGCGGAGCGGCTCGACGCCCAGTCGGCGTCCGGCGGCGGCGCCCACACCGGCCGCGACCGCCGACGCGGACGGCTACGCCGAGGGGTCCGGCGCGGCGCACGCGGCGATCGCCGACCACGCCCTCACCGACTTCCTGCGGGAGCGCTTCAAGGGGACCCGGCCCATCGCGCAGGGCCGGCAGCTCCAGGAGCTGCTGATGACCAACGGCATCTACGTCGGCGTGCTGGGGCTCGACTCGATGGCGAGCACGACCGCCCCGGCGCCGGTCGCCGGGAAGGAGCCGATCGATGCCGCGCGCTGACGTCGTCGTCATCGGCGCCGGGCTCGCCGGCCTGACCGCCGCGGCCCGCCTCGCGGAGGCGGGCGCCGCCGTGACGCTCGTGGCGAAGGGCCACGCGAGCACGCACTGGGGCGCGGGCGGCATCGACGTCGCGGCGCCCGAGGGCGCCCGCACCCCGGCGGAGGGGATCGCGCGGCTCGAGACGAACCCGGACCATCCGTACTCGTTCCTCGGCGCGGACGCCGGCCCGGCGGTCACCTGGCTCATGGACCGCCTCGAGGCGTCCGGGCTCGCCTATGTCGGCACGCTCGAGACGCCGATCCGGCGGGTGCCCACCGCGATCGGCGGGACGCGGCGCGTCGCGATCGTGCCCGAGGCGCAGTCGGCGGCCGTGCGCCCGTGGGACCCGGACGAGATCCTCGTCGTCGCCGGGCCGGCCGGGTTCAAGGACTTCTGGCCCGCCGCGATCGCCGACAGCCTCGCCCGCGAGAGCGTGTGGCACGGCGCGGACCGGCCGGCGCGCGTCGTCGGCGTGGCCGTGGAGCTCGCCGGCCTGCAGGACCGCAACAACCTCAACGCCCTCGACCTCGCCCATCGCTTCGACGACCCCGAGCGCCGGGCCGACGACCTCGGCCGCATCGCGCGGGCGGTCAGCGCCGCGGCCGGTGGCCGCCCGGGCCGCGTGGCGCTGCCCGCCGTCATCGGCCTCGACGGCCACGCGGAGGCGTGGGCGGCCGCCCGGTCGGTGCTGCCGCTCGACCCGTTCGAGATCCCCCTCGTGCCGCCCAGCGTCCCGGGCATCCGCCTGTGGCGGGCGCTGCGAGCGCTGATCCGCGCGTCCGGCGGCCGGATCCAGGTCGGCGAGAACGTCCACCGCATCGAGGTCGTGCGCCGGCGGGTCGTCGCCGTCGAGCTGGAGGCGGCCACGCGCGTCCACCGGATCAACACGGACGCGGTCATCCTCGCGACCGGCGGGATCGCGGGCGGCGGGCTCATCGCCACCGGCGAGGGACGGCTGGTGGAGCCGCTGCTCGGTCTCCACGTGGACGCACCCGACTTCGACGCGTGGCTGCTCCGCGAGGCGCTCGACCCCGCGGGCCACCCGATCGAGGCCGCCGGGATCCGGACCGATCACGGGCTGCACCCGCTCGACCCGGCGTCGGGCAAGCCGGCCATCGCCAACGCGCTCGTCGCGGGAGCGCTGCTCGCGGGCCAGCGAGCGCTCCGCGAGCGGAGCGGCGACGGGATCGCGATCGCGAGCGGCTGGCGGGCCGCCGGCGAGCTGACCAGGAAGCCCGTCCGCACCCCCTCCGGCCGCACGCCGGCCGCGTCGAGGAGCGCATCGTGACCATCGCCGATCTCGTCGCCGAGGCCTCGTCCGAGCTGGACTACCACGTCAGCTCGTCCACCGACGAATGCCTCAAGTGCAACGTCTGCAACACCGTGTGCCCCGTGCTCCGGGTCACCGACCTGTTCGCGGGGCCGAAGTACGAGGGGCCCCAGGCGCAGCGGTTCCGCATGGCCCGCGGGCAGCAGATCCAGGGCCTCATGAGCTCCCAGGTCCAGTCGCCCGACCACTCGGTGGACTACTGCTCCGGCTGCGGCTGGTGCACGACCGCCTGCCCCGCCGGCGTGAAGATCGCGGAGATGAACAACCAGGCGCGGGCCCGGCTGCGCGAGGGCAAGTGGCCCAAGATCCGCGACTGGGGGCTCGGCCAGACCGACCTCACGGGCTCGCTGGGCGTCACCTTCTCGCCGCTGGCCAACTTCGCCTTCGGCAACGGGCTCATCCGGGCGGCCATGCAGGCGACCGTCGGCATCCACCGGAAGGCGCCGCTGCCCAAGTTCGCGAAGCGGAAGTTCGCCTCGACGTGGAAGCGCCAGGGCGGCGAGCGGGGCGTGAACAAGGACACGATGCCGGGGCCGGACGAGGCCGTCGTGTACTTCCACGGCTGCGCGGCCAACTACTACGAGCCGCACGTCGCCGAGGCGGCGATCGAGGTCCTCCGGCGGAACGGCTTCGCGACGATCGTCCCCGAGCAGGTCTGCTGCGGGCTGCCGCTCATCAGCAACGGGCTGTACGACCTCGCCCGCGAGCGGGCCACGACCAACAGCGACTCGCTCGCCGACTACGCGCGCCGGGGCTACCGGATCATCGGCACCTCGACCTCGTGCACCCACACGTTCAAGGCCGAGTACGAGGAGATGCTCGACCTCCACGACGACGACACGAAGGTCATGGCCCACGCGACCTGGGACATCTGCGAGTTCCTGCTCGACCTCCACGACCAGGGCCGGCTGAACACCGACTTCGGGGAGCTGGACGAGGACCTGCCGTACCACGCCCCGTGCCAGCTCCGGAGCCACGGGATCGGGCTGCCGGCCCTCGACCTGTTCGCGCTCGTGCCGGGCCTGCGGGCGACGGACATGGACCACGACTGCTGCGGGATCGCCGGGACGTACGGCCTCAAGAAGGAGAAGTACGCGATCGCGATGGACGTCGGGGCGCCGCTGTTCGAGAAGGTCAAGGCGACCGGCGCCACGGCCGCGGCGTGCGACTCCGAGACCTGCCGCTGGCAGATCGAGACCGCGACCGGCGTCCGCACCCGCCACCCGGTGGAGATCCTCCTCGACGCGTATCGCGCCGGCGACCTGGCGCGGGAGGGCGCGACCCCCGCCTGAGGCACGGGCAGGGTCCGGATCCCGGCTGTCGGGTATGGTCTGTGGCTGACGTCGGTGATCGCGCTGGACCCCTGATCCACCCGGTCGCCGCCCCTCGGAGGACGACGGTGGCGATCGAGCCGGAGCAGGCGGGCCCGCTGCGCGTCGTCGTCGTCGGCGCGGGCGCGGTCGGCTCGTTCCTCGGCGGGTCGCTCGCCTCGCCCGCAGCGACCGTCACCCTCCTCGCGCGTCGACCGTACGAGGGTCCCGACGCCGACACGCTGCTGATCGAGGACGTCGCGGGTGCTCGCCACGTCCCCGTCCGCCGGACGACCGATCCGGCCACCGTCGGCGGCGCGGACGTCGTCATCATCGCGGTCAAGGCGTTCGACCTCGAGCAGGCGCTCGAGACCGCCCGGCGCTGGCCGGACGCCGCGGTGCTGACCGCCCAGAACGGCGTCGGCGCGGAGGCGCTCGCCGACGCGTGGATCCCCTACCCCGCCCCGCTGCTTGCCGCGTCGCTCACGGCGGCGATCGAGCCCGTCGACGGCGGCGGTGTCCGTCGCCTGCGGACCGGCGGCATCGGCGTCGCGGTCGTGCGCGACGACGACGCCGGCCGCGGCCGTGCGCTCCGCGGACGGCTGGCCGCCCTGTGGACCGCGGCCGGGCCTCCCCGCCAAGGCGTGCCCGGACGCGGACGCGATGAAGTGGTCCAAGCTCCTGGCCAACCTCGTCGGCAACGCGACGAGCGCGATCCTCGACCTGAGCCCGGGCGTCATCTACGAGGACAAGCGGCTGTACGCCATCGAGCGTCGCCAGCTCCAGGAGGCGCTCGCCGTCATGAAGGGCCTCGGGCTGCGGCCCGTGGCGCTCCCCGGCGCGGACGTCTCGATGCTCCTGCGGGGGATGTGGCTGCCGACCGCGATCGGCCGGCCGCTCGTGGCCCGCGGCATCTCGGGCGCACGCGGCGGCAAGTCGCCGTCGCTCCGGCTCCACGTGCGCGAGGGCGGCACCGGCCCCACGGAAGCGCGCTGGCTCAACGGCGCGGTCGTCGCCGCGTCGGGCGCCGCCGGGGTCCCCACGCCCGTCAACGAGGCCCTGCTCGGCATCGTCGAGGAGGTCGCATCGGACCCGGAGCGGGCCGAGTGGTTCAAGGGCCACCCGGCGCGGCTCATCGAGGCGGTCGCGGCGTGGGGGACGACCCCCGAGGGCTGAGGGGTCAACCTATACTCGGCCGGCAGTGGAGACCTTCGAGCTCGTCCGCGCGATCCTGATCGTCGTGGCCGCGTACCTGATCGGCGGGATCCCGTGGAGCATCATCGTCGCGCGGCTCACGGGGCGGACCGACCCGCGGACGATCGGCAGCGGGCGCACGGGCGGCGCGAACGCGATGCGGGCCATGGGCACGAAGCTCGCGCTCCTGTCGGGCATCCTCGACCTGCTCAAGGGCACGGCCGCGGTCCTGCTCGCCCGCGCGCTCGGCGCGGGCACGGGCGTCGAGGTCGTCGCCGGGCTCGCGGCGATCATCGGCCACAGCCGCTCGCCGTTCCTGGGGCTCGGGGGCGGCCGCGGCGTCGCGCCGGCCTTCGGCGGGCTGCTGGCGTTCTCGCCCGTGATCGCCGCGATCATCATCCCGCTGTTCCTGGTCGTGATCGCCATCACCCGCTACTCGTCGGTGGGCTCGCTCACGGCGTCGGCCGCCGCGGGGATCCTGCTCGCGTGGGCCACGGCGACGTTCGACTGGGACCCGTGGCTGTACCTCTACGCGGCCGGCGGCACGCTCCTCGTGTGGCTGTTCCACACGGACAACCTGCAGCGGCTGCTCGCCGGGACCGAGCGCAAGATCGGCACCCCCGCGCCGACGCCGTCCGAGGCGCCGGAGCGCCCCGAGTAGCCGGTCAGCCCGGGAGCGTCTCGCCGAGGCCCGACGCGATGAACGCGTCGAGCGCCTCGATGGCCGTGTCCTCGTCCGCACCCTCGGCCGTCACCCGGACCTTGTGGCCCGTCGCGACGCCGCTGCTCATCACGGCGATGATCGACTTCGCGTCGACGGGCGCCGTGCCGCGGTCGAGGTTCTCGAGCGTGATCCGGCTCGCGAACCCGGCGGCCGTCCGCACGAACATCGCGGCGGGCCTCGCGTGGAGCCCGCTCGGGTTCCGGATCGTCTGGTCGATCGTGCGCATGGGGCGGTTCGTCCTCCAGGTCGGGTGAGGGAAGGGCGGGCTGTCGGTCAGGCGGGCGGGAGCGTCGCGGCGAGCAGCCGCAGCACGTTCTCGCCCATCACGGCACGGATGGCGTCCTCGTCGAGGCCGACGTCCAGGAGCGCATCGGTCAGGCGGACCGTGGACGCGGCATCGATCGGGACCGGCACGGCGCCGTCCCAGTCTGAGCCGAGGGCGACGTGGTCGACGCCGACGCACTCCACGGCATGGGCGATCGAGCGGGCGATCCACGACACGCCCTCGCCGCCGCACGCGGTGGGCCAGAAGCCGATCCCGACGATGCCGCCCGTCGCCGCGATCCCCGCGAGGTGCGTGTCGCTCAGGTTGCGCGCGTTGTCGAGCACGCCCCGGACGCCGGTGTGCGAGGCGATGACGGGCCGGGTGGACACCTCGAGCGCGTCGTCGATCGTCCGCGCCGACGCGTGGGCGACGTCGAGCAGCACGGAGCGCGCCTCCATCCGCGCGACGAGCTCCCGGCCGAGCGCCGTCAGGCCGCCCTGCTCCACGCCGTGCGCGGAGCCGCCGAACGCCGTGTCGAAGAAGTGCGCCGGCGAGATCATCCGGACGCCGAGGTCCGCGACGACGTCCACGTTCGCCGGGTCGTCCTCGAGCGCGTGCGCGCCCTCGATCGACAGCAGCGCGGCCGTCATCCCCCCGCGCGCCTCGCGCGCCGCGAGGTAGGCGGCGAGGTCCGCCTGCGTGGTCACGATCCGCAGCGCGCCGCCGGACCGGGCCGCGAACCCGTGCGCCTGCGCCGCGAGGTGCTCGACCCGGGGCAGGAGTCGGCCCCAGGTCGCCCGCGGCCAGCGCTTCGCGATCGCGAGCGGCAGGACCTGGTCGCTCGAGTCCTCGTTGCGCTCGATGTTGAGGCCGCGCGGCGTCTTGACCGCCATCGAGAGGACCTGGAGCGCGACGTTGCCCTCGATGAGCCGGGGCACGTCCACGGCCCCTCGCGAGCCGCGCACGAGCAGGTCCCGGCCCCAGAGGAGCGAGTCGGCGTGGAGGTCGGCGACCCGGAGGGTGGCGTGGAGCGCGGCCGCGCGCTCGGACACGGGCGACGTCGGCGCCGGGCCGACGGGGTTCATCCGGTCCTCGACCCGGCCGACGAGACCGTCGAGCACGGGCCGGGCCGCGGCCGCGCCGGCGAACGCCGCGCCGGCCGCGATCGCGAGTCGACGCCCGCGGCTCATGCGCCGAATGCGCGCCCGCGGGTCGGGCGGATCCGGACCGGGACGTTGTACACGGAGGTGAACTCCTCGGCCGTGGTGAACTGGTCGCGGATCCACTCGCCGTACTTGCGGTTGTACGCGGCGTTGTCCTCGGGCCGCGGCACCGTCTCGTCGATCCGGGCCTCGCCCTCGACGACAACGACGTCGCCGCCCCGGCCGTCGTCGGCGAGATGGAGGGTGACCCGCGGGTTGGCCCGGATGTTGAGGTTCCGCTTCGCCCGCCGGTCGCTGTACACGAGGGCCTCGCCGTCGTCCCACAGGAACCAGATCGGGAACGTCTGGGGCTGGCCGTCGGGCGTGACCGTCGTCAGCCAGCCGATCATGTCCCGCTCGAGCCGCGCGAGCGCGTGCTGGTCAGACTCCGTGCCGCCGTCGAAGACCACGATCCCTCCTTGGCTGCCTACGCCGTCGCGGGGCGCGCGGCGGGTGTCGATCGAACCTCGTCGAGGAACGCGAGCGAGCGCGCGTCGCGCTCGAGGGCGACCCGCATGAAGTCGCGCATCGCCGCCTCGACCTCGCGCTCCACCGACGGCGAGATCCGCAGGGCGGCGAGCGCCTCGATGTCCAGCCGCTGGTACGCCTTGAGCAGCTTGAGCGCGTCGAGCGACAGCGACGCCCGGTCCGTCGCCGGGCCGGGACAGCGGCCGCACAGCACGCCGCCCAGCGGCGGGACCCAGCGGAACGTCTCGGACGCCTCGAGCATCCGGTCGCACTCGACGCAGCGGTCGACCTCGGGCCGCTGGCCCAGCTCGTCCGCGAGGTGCATCTCGTACCAGCGGGCGACGCGGCCCGGCGCCATCTCCGCGTCCAGGAGCTCGTAGGCGCGCCGCAGGAGCGCGTAGAGGGGCTCCGCGGCGTGGCGCTCCTCGAGGCTCCGGTCCGCCAGCTCCGCGAGGTACCAGGCCGTCGCCGCGCTCTCGAGGCGGTCGCGCAGGCCCAGCCAGGCGTGGCCGACCCGGACCTCCGTCACGACGTCGAAGGTGCGGCCGCGGGCGAGCGCGATCGTGAGCTCCGCGAACGGCTCGAGGCTCCCGCCGAGGCGCGACGTCGGCCGTCGGACGCCCTTCGCGATCGCCTTGAGCTTGCCGAACTCGGGGGTGATCAGCGTGAGGACGCGGTCCGCCTCGCCCAGGTCGAATCGGGACAGGACGATGGCATCGGTGACGTAGCGGCGGGGAACGGGCACGAGAGCGACGGTAGCACTCAGACCCGAGCGCGACTACTCGGGCAGACGGGCCTCGCGGGCGAGCCTGACGGCCTCGTCGATGCCCCCGGCGAACGCGTCGCCGTGCCCCGGCAGGACGAGGGCGGCGGCGAGCCCCTCGAGCCGCGCGAGCGACGTCCGCGCGAGCTCGTAGTCCGCGCTGAACGCCGCGACCTGTGGCCCGCGCAGGCCGTCCGCGGGGCTGTACGTCGCCATCGCGTCGCCGACGAAGACGACGTCGTGGGTGGGCACGTGGAGCGCAGCGCTGCCCGGCGTGTGGCCGGGCACGAGGATCGACCCGCGGCGACCCCGGCAGGTCGAGCGTCGCCCCGTCCCCGTAGGTCGCCACCGCCGTCAGCGGCGGCACCCGGAGGAGGCCGTGCCAGGCCGACCACCACGCGAAGCCGAGCATCGGCCCGATGCGCAGCTTCGGCGACTTCGCGGGGTTCTTCACCTCGCCCTTCGCGAGCGCCTCGTCCGCCTCGTGGACCATGACCGGCCAGCCGCGCTCGCGGCGTCCGCGCTCCGCGTAGCCGATGTGGTCGCTGTGCCCGTGGGTGAGCACGATCGCGCGCACGTCGTCGAGCGTGCGGCCCATCGCGGCGAGCTCGGCGGGCAGCTGCTTCCAGAGGCCCGGGCGCGCCGGCGTCGATGATCGTGACCTCGCCGCCCTCCTCGAGCAGGTACGAGTTGACGATGCTGTCCGGTCCAACGCGGTGGACCCCCGGTGCGAGCTGCATCTAGACCTCCAGTCCCTCTTGCCCGAGCACCAGCACGAGCACCTGGTTGACCACCACGAGGATCCCGAGGACGAGACCCGCAACCGGATTGCCGGCGACGGCAAGGGCAGCTGCGGCGACGAGCAGGAGGCCAGTGCCGATGAACATCCGGACGTCCTGCGGGATCGCATTTGACGCCTTCGGTGCGACCACGAGGGCCCACACGACGACGAGGGCGCCTCCGGCGAGAGCGCGACGAGCAGCCGCTGCGGGAACGCGTCCGTCGTCTGCCATCCCCAGTACCCGAGCGCGGCGACGCCGGCCAGCTCGAGGACGAAACGGAGGGCGAGGTTCGCGACGGCCATCGCAGGAGCGTATCGGACACGTGGTCGTCGCGTCCCCCGAGCGCCCCATCCAACAGGCTACTTTTTGCGAACACGTTTGCGTCGGAAGCCGCTACACTCCAAGCAATGACCGTCTCCAGCGACCTCGATCTGTCCGTCCTCCTCGCCGACACCGAGGCCGAGATCCTGCGCGTCGTCGCCGACCGCGACCCGTCCACGATCGGCGTGTACGAGATGATCCGGTACCACCTGGGCCTCGACGGGTCGGAGGGTCCCCGGGGCAAGCGGATGCGTCCCCTCCTCGGCCTGCTCGCCTACGCGTCGATCGCCGGCGAGCACAGCCGCGCGCTCCCGGGCGCCGCGGCCGTCGAGCTGGGCCACAACTTCAGCCTCGTCCACGACGACATCGAGGACGGCGACGTCGAGCGCCGCCACCGGCCGACCCTGTGGTCGCTCCACGGCGTCCCCCAGGCGATCAACACCGGCGACCTCATCTTCAGCCTGTCGCGGGTCGCGCTCCACCGGCTGACCGACCTCGGGTTCCCCGACCGGACCGTCCTCCGCCTCATGCGCCTGTACGACGAGACGTGCGTGATGCTGTGCGAGGGCCAGTACATCGACATCGCGACGTCCGCCTCGAGCGAGCCGATGACCGTCGAGCTCTACTTCGACATGATCGGCCGCAAGACCGCCGCCCTCATCGCGGGCTCCATCGAGGCCGGCGCGCTCCTCGCGACCGACGACGACGAGGTCATCGCGCGCTACCGCCGGTTCGGCTGGGCGCTCGGGCTCGCGTTCCAGCTCAACGACGACCTCCTGGGCATCTGGGGCAAGGAGGACGAGACGGGCAAGGTGCCGACGGACATCGCGCGCCACAAGAAGACGCTGCCCGTCCTGTACGCCTTCCAGCACGCGACGCCGGCCGACCGCGCGCGGCTCACCGCCCTGTCCGCGCTCGACGACCCGACCGAGGCCGAGATCACGGAGGTCGTGGCGATCCTCGAGCGCTCCGGCGCCCGGGAGTTCACCCGCTCCGAGGCGCAGCGCTGGCGCGACGAGTGCTTCACGGAGCTCGACGGCCTCGAGGCCGTCGACCCGGCGGCCCGCGACCAGCTGCGCGGGATCATCAACGGCGTGATCAGCGCCTGACGGCTACTCGCTCCCGTCGCCGGAGCGGTCGTCCACGTCGAGCTCGCGGACGACGAGCACCTTGCCCACCCGGCGGCCGTCGGTCGTCTCGACGGTGAGCCGCAGGCCGTCCACGTGGATCTCGTCCCCGGGCTGCGGGATGCCGCCGATCCGGTGGTACACGAGCCCGCCGACCGTGTCGTACTCGTCCTCGTCCTCGAGCTGGAGCTTCATGTCCCACAGGTCGAGCAGGTCGTCGACCGACGCCCGGCCGTCGACGCGCGCGGAGTGGTCGTCGAGCATCTCGACAAGCGGCTCCTCGACGTCGTACTCGTCCTGGATCTCGCCCACGATCTCCTCGAGCAGGTCCTCGATCGTGACCAGGCCCGCGGTGCCGCCGTACTCGTCGAGCACGATCGCGATGTGGACCTTGCGCCGCTGGAACTCGTGGAGCAGGTCGTCGATGGTCATCGACTCGGGCACGAACACCGGCGTCCGGAGCATCGCCCGCAGGTTCGAGGGCGCGTCCGAGCTCGACTTGAGGAACGGCAGCAGGTCCTTCGCGTAGAGGATGCCGACGACCTCGTCGACGGAGGTCTCGTACACGGGGAGCCGCGAGTGGCCCTCGTCGATGATCCGGTCGACCGCCTCGTCGAACGACGACGAGGCCGGGAGCGCGACGATCGCGATCCTCGGGACCATGACCTCGTGGATCCGCCGGTCGCCGAGCTCGATGACCGCGTTGATCATCTGCTCCTCCTCGGCCTCGAGGATCCCCTGCTCGCCGCCGCGCTCGACGATGAGCCGCAGCTCCTCCGCCGTGATCTGCGCCTCGGCGCTGATGTCGACCCCGATCATGCGGGTGACCGCACGCGTGATCCCCGTGAGCAGCGCCACGACCGGCGCCAGGATCCGCCCGAGCACGTCGAGCGGCCCCGAGAGGGTGAGCGCGAACCGCTCCGGGTGGGCCAGGGCGAGCGTCTTGGGGACGAGCTCCGCGAACACGATCGTGAACAGGGCCAGGATCACCGTGACGATGACGAGCGCGACGACGTCCGCCGTGCCCGGGTCCATGCCGACGCCCACCAGCACGCCGGCGAGCGTCTGGCTGAGGTTCACGGCCGCGTATGCCGAGGCGAGGAAGCCGATGACCGTGAGGCCGAGCTGCGACACCGCGAGGAACCGGCCGGGATCGCTGGAGGAGGCGCTGCACGCGGCGGGCGCCGGGCCTGCCCTCCTCGACCATCTGCTCGACGCGGCTGCGGCGGATCGAGACGAGGGCGATCTCGGCGGCGACGAAGATCGCCTCGAAGAACGTCAGGACGACCAGGAACAGGATCTCGCCGATGGGTATGTTCACCCGGCGGGGTCCTCCGGTACGGGTTCCGACGTGCCGGCCGATGCCGGCGGCTCCACAGGCGGGATCGGGCGGATCTCGCGCATCCGCGCGGGCACGCCGACGGCGAGCTTGCCCGGCGGCACGTCCTTCGTCACGACCGCGCCGGCGCCCGTCTTGGCGTCGTCGCCGACCGTGAGCGGGGCCCGGAGCATGGTGTCGACGCCGAGGAACACGCGCTCGCCGATCGTCGTCCGGTGCTTGCGCACCCCGTCGTAGTTGGCCGTGATCGTGCCGGCCCCGACGTTCGTGTCCGTCCCCACGTCGGCGTCGCCGAGGTAGCTCATGTGGTGCTGGCGGACGTGCTCGCCGAGGGTGCTGTTCTTGATCTCGGCGAAGTTGCCGATCTCGGACCGGTCCCCGACCCTGGCGCCCGAGCGGAGGTGCGTGTACGGGCCGATCGTGACGTCGTCGCCCACGGTCGCGCCCTCGAGGATGCTCGCCCAGACCACGCACCGCTCGCCGATGACCGAGTCGTGGACCTGGCTCCCCGTCGCGATCCGGGTGCCCGCGCCGACGCGCGTCGCGCCGCGCAGGACCACGCCCGGCTCGAGGGTCACGTCCTCCGCGAGGTCGACCTGGTGGTCGAGGTACACGGTCGACGGGTCGACCATCGTCACCCCGGCCTTCATCCAGGTGTCGTTGAGCTCCACGCGCATGTCCCACTCGGCGCGGGCGAGCTGCGAGCGGTCGTTGATGCCGGTGAGCCGCCCGTCGTCCTCGACCTCGAGCGCGGCCACGAGCCGGCCGTCCTCGCGCGCCATCGCGACGAGGTCCGTGAGGTACAGCTCCCCGGTCGTCGCGCTCGGCCGCAGGTCGCCGATCCGCCGGCGCAGCCAGGACGCGTCGAACGCGTACAGCCCGGCGTTGATCTCGGTGAGCTGGCGCTCCTCGTCCGAGGCGTCCTTGTCCTCGACGATCCGCTCCACGGTGCCGCCGTCGTTGCGCACGACGCGGCCGAGGCCGGTGGGGTCGAGCGCGTCCACCGCGACGAGCGACATCGCGGCGTGATCGAGCGCGCGCGCCTCGAGCAGGGCCTCGAGCAGGTCCGCCTTGACGAGCGGGACGTCGCCCGACAGCACGAGGATCTCCTCGGCCTCCGCGGGCAGCGACTCGAGGGCCGCGCGGAGGGCGTCCCCCGTCCCCCGCGGCTCGTCCTGGAGCGCGGTGTCGGCGCGGCCGGCGACGGCATCGCGGACGGCGCCGGTCGCCGGCGAGCACACGACGATCGGCCGCGAGCCCGTCGCCGTGTCCGCGGCGTCGAGCACGTACTCGATCATCGGGCGGCCGCACAGGCGATGGAGGACCTTGGGCGTCGCGGACTTCATGCGCGTGCCGAGGCCCGCGGCGAGCACGACGGCGACGGTCCTGCGCCCGGGCGATGTCGGCGGGCAACGCCGCGCCCGGCGCGGCGGAAGGTTCGCCCGAGGGGGCCAGTGGATCTGTCATGTGAGGCGCCGCCGATTCTGCGGAACGTTCGGTGATGGTGTCAACCGGCGCCTCCGCGCACGGCGGCCAGGACGCGCCTGACCTGGTCGGCGTGCTCCGACGGATGGGCCGCGTAGATCTCGAGCCAGCGCTCGACGCCGTACGCGCCGCTCTCGCTGTGCGTCCCGGTCCGCGTCCACTCGTCGTCGGTCAGGCACTCGAGGATCGACAGCGTCGACGCCCGGGCCGCGGCGGCGGCCTCGAGCGAGGACCCGATCGATCGCTCGGCGGCGTGGAGGCGGTCCGTGAAGCTCCGCTCGTCGTAGCCGAGGATCGCCGCGTCGTCCTCGGCGATGAGCCGGCGCAGTCGGACGGCCGAGGTCAGCTCGCTGTCCGCGAGGTGGTGGGCGATCTCGCGGATCGACCACTCGCCCTCGACCGGGTGTGCGTCGAGCTCCGACGCCGTGACGCCCGCGACCGCGGCCGCGAACTCGGCCGCGCCGTCGCGGTAGCGGACGAGCAGCGCGTCGCGCTCCTCGCGGGTCATCGACATCTCTGGGACCTCCTCTGGCGTTCGTCGGTTCAGCGCGTCGAGCGCCGGGCGATCGCCTCGATCTCGACGAGGCCGCCCTTGGGCAGCGTCTTGACGGCGACCGTGGACCGCGCCGGCGGCGGGTCCGGCATGTACGTGCCGTAGACCGCGTTGACCGTCGCGAAGTCGTCCATGTCGGCGAGGAAGATCGTCGTCTTGAGCACGTCCGCCCACGTGAGGCCCGCGGCGTCGAGCACCGCGCCGAGGTTGCGCAGCGCGCGGTCGGCCTGCGCCTCCACCCCTTCGACGAGGTTGCCGGTGGCCGGGTCGAGGCCGAGCTGGCCGCTGCAGAACAGGAGCCCGTCGGCGGCGATGGCCTGGCTGTAGGGGCCGATGGCGCCCGGGGCGCCGGTCGTCGAGATGGCCTGGCGGGTCATGCGTCCCTCTTCGGTGCGGCTGTGGCGAGGATGCGGGTGGCGGCGATGAACGGGGGCCCGCCGCCCGGCGAGGGCAGCGCCCCGGTCGCGACGGCGGCGCGGAGCGTCTCGGCGGCGGCGGCGGCCTCTGTCAGGGAAGGATAGAGCGCCCAGTGGCTCGGCCCGCTGCCGGAGAGCCCGACGGGCCGGCCGAGCAGCCGCAGGAGCGCGCGCTTGAACGGCACGAGGGCGGGCTCGACGGCGATCGCGGCGGGCGCGAGGTCGTTCGCGGCGGCGAGCACGGACGCCCGGGCGAGCAGGTCGGCGACGCGGAGCCCGGTCCGGAGCTCCTCGGCGAGATGCGCCGAGGCGAGCCGGGCGGCGCCGCCGCCGGTGCGGGCGCCCTCGTCCCAGGCGCGGAATGCCGCGGGCGTCGAGATCGCGACGGCGGGCGTGACGAGCAGGAGGCCCGGGCGATCGTGCGCCGCGTCCGCGTCACGCAGCCACGGCAGCGGCGTCAGGCGCTCGCCGCGACCCTCGACGAGCGCGGGGCCCGACGCCAGGAAGAACGGCACGTCCGAGCCGAGCCCGGCGAACAGCGCGTGTCTCGTCTCGTGATCGAGGTCCACGCCCCACGCCTCGAGCGCCGCGTCCGCCGCGGCCGCGGCGTCCGATGATCCGCCGGCGAGGCCCGCCGCGACCGGGATCCGCTTGTCCAGCCGGGCCGCGAGCGCGGGCGGCGGCTCGTGGCGGCCCCACGCCGGGCGGGCGGCCGTCCGCGCGGCCGCGATCGCGCGCAGGACGAGGTTGTCCGGCACCGGCCCGGGGTCGAAGCCGTCCACGTGGAGGCTGTCCGCCTCGCCGGACGGCGCCACCGACACGGACAGCCGGTCGGCGAGGTCGAGCGGGACCATGACGCTGTGGAGGTCGTGGAAGCCGTCGGCGCGCGTGCCGAGGACCGCCAGCGTCAGGTTGACCTTGGCCGGCGCGAGGCGGATCACCGGCGCGAGGCGGCGGTCGGGCTCGACGGTCACGCGTCGCGTCCGTCGGGGATGGGCCCGAGCGCCTCCGCGAGCGCGATCCAGTCCCCGACCGCGACCGTCTGGGGGCGCCGGTTGCGGTCGATGCCGCACGCCTCGAGCGCGGCGTCCACGCGCTCGCCGTCGATCGGCAGCTGGCGGGCAAGCACGTTGTGGAGCATCTTGCGACGCTCGCGGAACCCGGCCTGGACGATGCGCCACAGGTTGGCCTCCGCGGCCGCGTCGAGGCGGTCGTCGGGCGGGTACGGCTCGAGCACGAGGACCGCCGATTCCACCTTGGGGGCGGGCTCGAAGGAGTCGCGGCCGACCTTGAACGCGACCCGGGCCTTCGCGTGGTACTGGACGAACACGGACAGGTAGGACATGTCGCCCGGGGCGGCCGCGATCCGCTCCGCCACCTCGCGCTGGACCATGAGCACGAGGCGCTCCGCCCGCGGCTCCTTGCCGAGGAGCCGGTGCAGGATCGGGCTCGTGATGTGGTACGGGATGTTCGCGACCACGTCGTACGGCGGCGGACAGAGGTTGACGAGGTCCTGGTCGAGCGCGTCGCCCTCGATCACGCGCAGGCGTCCGTCGGCGAGCTCGCCCGCGAACGACTCGCGCAGCTGGGCGACGAGCCCGCGGTCGAGCTCCACGGCGGTGACCGCGGCGCCGGCCGAGAGGAGGCCGCTCGTGAGGAAGCCCAGGCCGGGCCCGATCTCGAGGACGGCGCCGCCGGGGTTCGGGTCGGCCTCGCGGAGGATCCCCTCGAGCACGTCGACGTCGGCGAGGAAGTTCTGGGACAGGTTGTGGCGCGCCCGGAGCCCGGCCTCCTTGAGGCGCCGCCGGACGTAGAGCGGGTCGAGCCGGAGGTCCGCGGCGGGACGCCTGTCGCGGCTCATCGGCCGCTCATCGCGCGCTCACCCGCGGCTCACGCGCGACAGCGGCCACGTGGGCGTCGCGTCGAGCGAGAGGTCCGCGAGGTCGCCCGCGGCGAGGCGCCGGGCCCCGGCGGCGCCGATCATCGCGCCGTTGTCCGTGCACAGCCCCGGGCGGGGCAGCGTGACCCGGAGACCGCGTGCCGTCGCGGCCGCGGCGATCCGCGCCCGGAGGGCCTCGTTCGAGGCGACCCCGCCGCCCAGCACGATCCCCGCCGCGCCCGTCTCCTCGGCCGCCCGGATCGTCTTGGTCGCGAGGACGTCGACGACGGCGTCCTGGAACCCCCAGGCGAGCTCGGCGAGGAGGTCGTCCGGGAGCGGGGCGTCCGCGGCGTCCGGCGGCAGGCCCGCCTCGGCGCGCGCCTCCGCGATGATCCGCCGCGCGGCCGTCTTGAGGCCGGAGAAGCTGAAGTCGTACGAGTCGCCCATCCACGCCCGCGGGAAAGGTCCGGTTGCGCGCGGTCGCGCGCTCGGCCGCGGCGCTGATCGCGGGTCCGCCCGGGTACCCGAGCCCGAGCAGCCGGCCCACCTTGTCGAACGCCTCGCCCGCGGCGTCGTCGACGGTCGTGCCGAGGAGCCGGTACGTGAGGTGGTCGCGCATCTCCACGAGGAACGTGTGCCCGCCCGAGACGACGAGCGCGACGAGCGGGAACGCCGGGGCCTCCCGCGCCTCCGTCGCCGGGCTCGGTGAGCCAGCCCGCGTAGACGTGGCCCTCGAGATGGTTGACGCCGACGAGCGGCTTGTGGTGCGCCCACGCGAGCGTCTTGGCGAAGTTGATGCCCACGAGCAGCGAGCCCGCGAGCCCGGGGCCGCTCGTCACCGCGACCCCGTCGACGTCGGCGACCGTCGCGCCCGCGGCCGCGAGGGCCTCGTCGAGCGCGGGCACGATCCAGCGCAGGTGGGCCCGCGCGGCGACCTCGGGGACGATGCCGCCCGTCGGCGCGTGGAGCGCGACCTGGCTCGCGACGACGTTCGCGTGGATCCGGGTGCCGTCCTCGATGATCGCCACGCCCGTCTCGTCGCACGAGGACTCGATCGCGAGCAGCAGGCTCCCGGTCACGCGACGCCCTCGCTCGGGTCGCGGCCGGGCGCGTGCTGGGCGGGCTCCGCGGGTGTCAGGGCGTCGTCCGGGTCGGCGGACGGTGCAGGCGCGGCGTCCAGCGCCACGCGCAGTCGGGCGATGCGCTCGCGCATCGTGGCCCCGGCGAGCGGCTCCGTCGTCATGATCAGCGCGTCCTCGCCGTTGTCGCTGTAGTAGCGCGGCCGGATGCCGACGGGCCGGAACCCGTACTTCTCGTACAGGCGTCGCGCCGCGAGGTTGGACAGCCGCACCTCGAGCGTGGCCTCGCGGGCGTGGCGGTCCACCGAGAGGTCGAGCAGCGAGAGCAGCAGCCGCTCCCCGATCCGGCGTCGCCGGTACCGCGGGTGGACCGCGAACGTCGTGACGTGCGCCTCGTCGACCATGAGCCAGATGCCGCCGTAGGCGACGACCTCGCCGCCGATGAGCCCCACGAGATACGCCGCGAGGCGGTTCGACTCCAGCTCCTGGCGGTAGGCCTGCGGCGGCCACGGGGTCGTGAACGACGCGCGCTCGATGAGCTGCACCGACGCCAGGTCGTCGACCGTCATCGGGCGGATGAGGAGGACGGGCTCGGTCATCGCGCCGTCCGGGCCGCGGACGCGGTCCCGCTGAGCTCGACGCCGTCGCCCGCGGGCGCGGCACGCACGCCGCGCGGGAGGGTCACGTACTCGGGCGCCAGCGTCGCGAGGTCGTCGACGTCGCCCGCCGCGAGCCTCGTGGCGCCGGCCCGCAGGAGCGCGCTGCCCAGCGCGTCGTGCGCGGCCCGGCCGGCCGCGACGGCGTCCACGGGGGCGCGGTCGTCGAGATCGACGGCGACGAGCGTCTCGTCAGGCCCGAGGTCGGGCTCCTCGCCGCCGGGCAGGATGCGCGGCGCGGCCCCGGCTCTCGTGAGGACGCGGTCGTTCGGCCCGGCGGGCTGGAGCAGGACCCGCGGTCCCCCACCGGCCGCGGCGAGCAGCGCCTCGCCCGTGCTCACGCCGACGACGGGGATCCGCAGCGCGTGGGCGAGCGCCTTGACGGTGGCGATGCCGACCCGGAGCCCGGTGAACGCCCCGGGGCCGGTCCCGACCACGAGCCCGCCGAGGTCGGCGGTCGCGACCGACTCGTCGCGGAGCAGGCCCTCGATCCGGACGAGGAGCTCCTCCCCGTGCCGGTAGCCCGCGACCCAGGTCCGCTCCGCCCGTGGCGTGCCGTCGGGGTCGCCGAGGACGACGAGCGCGCGCGTCGTCGCCGTGTCCACGACGAGGAGCGGGCCGCCCGCGGTCACGCGGCCGCCTCGAGATACCGCCGGTAGCCCTCGTCGGCCGTCCGCAGGGCGATCCGGCGCGGCTCGTCGCCCGTGCCGTCGATGACGACGTCCAGCCGCGCGGCCGGGAGCGCAGGGCCGAGGCGGTCCGCCCACTCCACGAGCGCGACCCCGGCCGCCTGCCGGTCGTCGAGCAGCCCGCCCGCGAGCGCGTCCGCGGCGTCGTCGAGGCGGTAGAGGTCGAGGTGGAACAGCGGCAGCCGGCCCTCGTACTCGGCCATGAGGACGAACGTCGGCGAGCTCACGACGTCGAGGACGCCCAGCCCGACGGCGAACCCCTTGGCGAACTGCGTCTTGCCCGCGCCGAGGTCCCCGAGCAGGCACAGCAGGTCGCCGGGGCGCGCGGCAAGCGCGAGACGCATGGCGAGGGCGCGGGTCGCGGCCGCGTCAGCCGTGGTGACGACGTGCTCGAGACGGACGGGAACGGACATCGATCCGAGGGTAGCCCAACCCACCCGGTGGCGCGCCGCGGCGACGGCCGGCAGGCCTCCGTCACACGCCCCGGACGAAGCGCTCCAGGTCGCCGATCGGCAGGTCCACGGGCGCCTCGCCGTCGAGCGCCACCCGCGCGGCCTCGAGCCACACGTTGGCCGCGAACCGGCGGAGCCCGACGACCCCGAGCACCCGGCCCTCGGCGCCCGTGTTCGGGCCGCTGCGGACGTGGACCCAGTCCGGCGCGACGGGCGGCAGCTCGTCGGCCTCCGCCTCGAACACGAGCGCGGGCGGATCCACGAGGAGCGCGACCTCGCGGCCGGCGAGCCGCTCGAACAGCGCCGCGATGGGCGTCGGGATGCGGCGCCGGGCCGCGCCCTGGAGCACGAGCACGCCGAACGGCGACGGCGCATGGAGGGCCGCGCGCTGGCGTCGCTCGCTCGCCTGGAAGTCGCGCAGCTCCTTGCCCGGCAGCGACGCGACCACGATCCCCCGGACGCCCATCGCCCTCGCCCGCGTGAGCGCCTCGGCGTCGATCCGTGCGCCCACGACGAGGATGCTCCCGGCGCGGCCGACGTCGATGCCGCCCGCCCGCAGCTCGCCGAACGGGTCCGTCGCGAGCTCGAGGCGCCCGTGGGCCGCGGAACCGGCCGCGAACGCCCCGAGGAGCGCGAGGCCGGCGGCCCGCACGCGGAGCTCGGCCCCCGGCTGGATCCCGGCGACCGTGCCCGAGAGCGGGGCCGGGCTGATGTCGCGGTGCTCGCCGGTGACGAGGCGCCACTTGTCCTTGCTTCCGGGCACGGGGGCGAGCAGCTCCCCGTCCACGTCGCGCTCGGGCCTGCGACGCCCGGCCGGGGCCGCGGGCGCCCAGCGCGCGCCGGCCGTCACCCCGTCGCGTGCGGCTGCCGGGATCACGACCTCCGCGACCCGCCGGTCGCGCAGCCGCTCGAGCAGCGCCTCGCCGGCCGTCACCTGCGCCCCGTCCTCGATCAGCGGCCGGTCACCGGGGCGCAGCGCGAACCGCGCCTCGAGCCCGGCCTCCACGAAGCGTCGCGCGGGGATCTCCGCGAGCCAGCCGGGCGTCGTCGGCGGCACGGGCGTGGCATCGGCGGCCGGGGATCCTGTGGCGGTCGTGTCGTGCTCCGGCGTCATGCGTCGAGCCCCGCCCACAGCGCCGACTGCCACGCGGTCAGCAGGTCCCGGCGCCGCTCGAGGCGGTCCGGCAGGTGCAGGGGGACGTCCCGCAGGTCCACGAGGAGGCCGCCCAGCCCGCCCGTCACCTCCGCGCCGAAGTGGCGTGCCTTCGGCCCGAGCAGGACCGGGTCCTTGAAGCGCAGCTCGACGACCGCCCGCTCGCCGGGCGGCAGGTCCACGAGCTCGAGGCCACCGGGCACGAGCTCGAGCTCCGTCTCCCCGACCGACCCACGGACCGCGATCCGGCCGATCGACTTGCCGCCCCGGAGCCCTGCCGGCATCACGACCGAGCCGAGCGGGACGAGCAGCTCGTCGCGCAGGTCCGCGATGACCCGCCGGCGCTCCTCGGGGTCCTCGATCGTGCCCAGCGGCGCGAGCAGGCGCGCGTGGTCGTGGCCGAGGCCGCGGATCCCGGGGCGCCGCAGGACGTCGACGAGGGCGAGCGCGACGGCGGGCCCCGGCGCGACGGCCCAGGCGCCACCGGCCGCGAGCGCGAGATCGGGCGCCGGCGCGCCGTCCATCCACGGCGTCGCGGCGAGCAGCCGGACGACCGCGGCGCGGACCGCCGCGAGCCGGAGCAGCGCGCCGTCGCCCGCGGCGTCGCCCCACGGCGAGACGGCGAGCTCGCGCAGCCGGTCGCGGACCCGGAGCCGGTCGAGCGGGATCGTGAGCCAGCCCGAGATCGCGTCGAGGTGGGCCTCGCCGAACCCGCGGGGCAGCAGCGCGGCCTCCGCGACGACGGCCGACGTGACGGTCGGGCCACCCGGGCCCGGCGCCGCCTGGACGCGCATCCCGGCGGCCTGGCCGATCTCCACGGCCTCGATGCGCCGGCCGAGGACCTCCGCGAGCGTGCCCATCGCCACGGCGAACGACCGACGCCCGTCCCCCTCGACGCCACGCAGCGTGCCCAGCAGCTCCCGGAGCGGCGCGCCGCCGCCGGTCGCGGGCGACGGGGCGAGGACCGTGGTGCCGGGCCGGTCGGTCCGGATCGCCGCCTCGTACCGGCCGCCGGGCGTCGCGAGGCCGCCCGCGAGCACCATGACGACGTCGGGGCGGCGTTCGGTCGCCGAGGCCACGAGCGAGGTGAGCTCGCCGAGCAGCGGCCGCTCGTCGCCGCCCGGGGGGTCGCCCGCGCCCGCGAGGACGGCCGTGAGCCGCGGGTTCGCGAGCGCGGCGGCCGCGCCCAGGATGTCGGCGCCGTCGAGGATCACCCGGTGGACGCGCCAGCCGGCGCCGGCCGCGGCGGCGGCGAGCGGGCCCGCGACCCGCTCGGTCGCGGCGAGCACGGCGAGCTCGGGCGGGGCCGCGGTCTCGCACGCGATCCGGGGCAGCCCGTCGAGCGACGCGGCATCGCCCAGCTCGAGCGCCGACGCGAGCTCGGGATCGGCCTCGACGAGGCGGCGGCGCAGGCGCTCGAGGACCGCGTCCGTGTCGACCGCGGCGGGTGCGGCGGACGAGCCGAGGAGCCGCCAGTGGCCGCCGACACGGCCGACGAGGGAGACCGCGACGGTCGCCGTCCCGCGATCGACCGCGGCGAAGGCCCGGGGTTCGCTGCTCACCCGGTCGATGCTACCAGCGCGGACGCGGGCCGCCGGGTCGCGCCGTCAGGCGTCCCAGCCGTCGGACTCGTCCAGCTCCTCGAGCCGGTCGATGAGCGCCTCGATCCCGAGGTCGTCGCGCAGGAGCTCGGTCGCCGACGGCGTCTCGCCGCCGAACAGCTCGCGCAGCGTCGGGTCGAAGAACAGCATCGCGGGCGCGCCGAGCGGCCGGTACGGCCGGCTCGCCTCGAGGAAGTGGACGGCGGGGCCCGTGAGCCCGCGCAGCCGGATCTCGCGCGCCACGGCCTCCACGAGCGCCTCGCGGCGCTCGTCGAGCGGCTCCATCGGGAAGGTCATGCAGGGTCCTCGGCGGTGGCGGGCGCGACGAGCGGTCGCGAGGGGGCGGGCTCGCCGGCGGACAGCGCGGCCGCGAAGGCGTCGTAGGCGGCCGCCCCGCGGAGGGCGAAGATGACGTGCTCGATCGACGACGGCGTCCGGAGCTCCTCGCGCACGGCGTCCACGGCCACGCGCGCCGCCTCGTCGAGGGGGAAGCCGCCGATGCCGGTCCCGAGCGCCGGGAAGGCCACGCTCTGCAGGCCGAGCTCGCGGACGCGGGCCATCGCGCTGCGCGCGGCACCGTCGATGGCGGTGGCGCTCGTCCGGCGGTCGCGCTCGAGGCTCACGGCGTGGATCACGACCTTGGCCGCGAGCCGGCCCGCCTCGGTGACGACCGCGTCGCCGATCTCGCGGGGTCCCTGGCGGACGGCGTCGAACTCGATGGCGTCGCCACCCATGCGCTTGAGCTCGCTCGCGATCCCGGCCGACATCCACAGCGTCGTGGAGGCGGGACTCACGATGGCATCGACCTCGAGGTCGCAGATGTCCCCGTTCCAGAGCTCGATGCGTGCCATTCGGACCTCCCTCCCGCGAGGTACCGGATCTCCACGGGTGAACCGGCGGCATGGTACACCCGCGGCAGTCGCCGGGACATGCCGGTGACCACCTCGTAGCTGATCGTTCCGCCTGTCGCGGCGAGGTCGAGCGCGGTGATGCGCTCGGTCCCCTGCGTGCCGATGAGCACGAACTCGTCGGCCTCGGTGACCGGGTCGCCCGGGACGTCCGTGACGTCCACCATCACGGCGTCCATGGCCACGCGCCCGACGATCGGCACCCGCGTCCCGCGGACGAGGGCATCGGCCCGGTCGGACCACGCCCGGCGCCAGCCGTCGCCGTAGCCGAGGGGCAGGGTGGCGATCCGCGTCGGCCGGGAGGTGACGAACGACGGGCCGTAGGACACCCCGTGACCGGCGGGCAGGTCGACGACCCGCACCGGGCGCGCGTGGAGCGAGAGGACGGGCTGGAGGGCGTCACCGGCGCGGGCGAGCTCGGGCGGCGGGTGGAGCGCGTCCGGGACGAGCCCGTAGGTGGCGAGCCCGGGGCGGACGGCGTCCCAGCGGGCGACCCGTCCGCCGAAGATCCCGCCACTGCCCGCGAGGTGTCGCTGCGCGCCGGACTCGACGCCGACGGTCCCGAGCATGACGAGCGCGATGCCGAACCGCGCGTCCTGGCCGCCCGCGCTCGCGTCGTCGTCCGCGGCCGCGAGGTGCGTCCACACGCCCGCGAGTCGGACCCCGGGCGCCGACACGATGGCATGGGCCGCAGCCGTCGCCTCGTCGGGCAGCGCGCCGCCGCGGCCGAGCCCCGTCTCGAGCTCGAGGTGGACGACGAGGTCGGGCGCGCCGGCCTCGGAGGCGGCCGCCGCGGCCGCGAGGACGGGCCCCAGGAGCGCACCGCCACCCGCCGCGACGGCGATCTCCGCCCGGGCGGCCGTCTCGACCTGCTCCGGCGGGATCGGGTACAGGACGAGGACCGGGAGGCGCACGCCGGCCGCGCGGAGCTCCAGCGCCTCGTCGAGGGTCGCGACCGAGAAGCCGTCGGCGCCGGCGGCCTCGAGGGCGAGGGCGATCGGCACGGCGCCGTGCCCGTAGGCGTCCGCCTTGACGACCGGTTCCACGCGCACATCCGGCCCGACGGCCGCCCGGAGCACGCCCAGGTTGCCTCGGACCGCGTCGAGGTCGAGCTCGAGCCACGCGGTGCGCGGCAGCGGCGGCAGGCCGGCCCGCGCCAGGCGCTCCTCGATGGGCTCCCGGCCGCCCGATGTCGGTCGCGGGCGGGTCTCCGTCCGGGGTCGTGTCGCTGCCGCTCAGGCGCCGGCTCCGTCCGTCGCGGTGCCGCCGGTTGCCGCGTCGTCGGGACGTGCCCCGAAGCCGAGCCGGCGACCCGCGCGCTGCCGCTCCGCGATCGCCGCCAGGCGCTTGCGACCGATCGGGAGGACGTCCGGGAGGTCGCCCGCGAGCAGGCCCGCGTCGCCGATCCGCTCGCTCACGAGCTCGCCCGCGAGGCCGTGGAGGTAGACGCCCAGCCGCGCGGCGTCGAACGGCGCGAGACCCTGGGCGAGGAGCGCGCCGATCGTGCCCGCGAGCACGTCGCCGGTGCCGCCGGACGCCATCGCCGCGTTCTCGAACGGGGCGATCGCCACGCTGCCGTCGGGCGCCGCGATGACGGTCTTCGCCCCCTTCAGGACGACCACCTGGCGCCATGCCACGGCCGCGGCACCGGCCGCCTTCACGCGCGCCTCGTCGTCGCCGGCGAGGTCGCCGTCCTCCGCCGCGTCGGTGCCGCTGCCCGCGCGCAGCCGGGCGAACTCGCCCGCGTGGGGCGTGAGGACGCACGGCCTCGTGACCCGGTCCCACCAGCCGTCCGCGGACGCGAGCGTGCGCAGCGCCTCCGCGTCGAGGACGACGGGTCCGCCGGGTGTCCCCTCCTCCGGCGCGGTCAGCAGCAGCCGCAGGAGGTCCGCGGCGGCGAGCGAGGGCCGGAGCCCGGGCCCGATGACGAGCGCGTCGTGCTCGTGGTCGAGGATCTTGGCGATGGCGGGCTCGGGATCGACCTCCTCGACGTCGTCCTCGGGGAGCGCCATCGTCGTCGCCTCGACGACCTTGGCCGCGAACAGCGGCTGGAGCGACTCCGGCACGGCGAGCGTCACGAGCCCGGCGCCGGCGCGGCCGGCCGCGCGACACACGAGGAGCGCCGCGCCCGCGTAGTCGAGCGAGCCCGCGATCACGAGCAGCTTGCCGAACGAGCCCTTGTGGCCGCGCTTCGCGCGCTCCGGGATGAGCCGGGCCATCGTGTCGTCGTCGAGGAGCACCGCCCCGTCGGGCACCGCCTTCGAGGTGCCCTTGGCGTCCGCCGTCGCGTCCTCCGCCCGCCGCCCGAACCCGACCGGCCGCCGTTCCGTCATGCCCTGACCTCGTCCTCGTCGATCTCCGCCGCCAGTGCCCGCGTCCGCTCGTGGAGGTCGCGCATCCGCTCGAACCGTGCGAGCAGCGTGCGCTCGCGGTCCTCCAGGCGCTCGTCGATGTCGAGCGGGAACACGTACTTGCCGCCCGCCGTCCGCACGCCGAACGCGATCGCCACCGCGAACTCCGACTCGTGGGTGATCGAGACGGCGATCCGGCCCATCCCCAGCTGGTCGGCGCGCGCGGCGGCCCGGCCGTGGAGGCGGATCGCGGGCTGCCCGGTGGGCAGCCGCTCCACCTCGATGTCCTTCCAGCCGATCCCGCGGACGCCGAGGCCCAGCACCTTGGAGACCGCCTCCTTCGCCGCCCAGCGCCCCGCGAACGTCTCCGGGCGGTTGCGGACGTAGCGGCGCTCGGACTCGGTGAGCACGCGCTTGGAGAACCGCTCCCCGAAGCGCTCGATCGAGGCCGCGATGCGGGCGACCTTGATGATGTCGATGCCGAGCTCGGTCGTGCCCTCGGGGACGGTGCCCGGCGGGAGGACGGGATCGGGCGTGGGACCGGGCCGCGCCATGCGCGCTACTCGACCGTGACCGACTTGGCGAGGTTCCGGGGCTGGTCCACGTCCGTGCCGCGCGCGACCGCCGTGTAGTAGGCGAACAGCTGGAGCGGGATGACGGCGATGGCGGGCGACAGGGCCTCGACCGTGTCCGGGACCCACAGGATGTCGTCGGCGTAGTGGTGGATGTCCGCGTCGCCCTCGGTCGCCACGGCGATGACCCGCGCGTCGCGGGCCCGGCCCTCCATGACGTTGCTGATCAGCTTGTCGTAGATCCGCGAGCGGGTGGCGACGGTGACCAGCGGGCACTCCGCGTCGAGCAGCGAGATCGGGCCGTGCTTCAGCTCGCCCGCGGCATAGCCCTCCGCGTGCATGTAGCTGATCTCCTTGAGCTTGAGCGCCCCTTCGAGCGCCGCGGGGTAGGAGTAGCTGCGGCCGATGAACATGAAGCCCCGGGAGTTGACGTAGCGCCGGGCGACCGTCGCGATGTCCGCGTTGAGCTCGATGGCCCGGGCGGCGGCCTCGGGCAGCGCACGCAGGCCGAGGCCAAGCTCCAGCTCCTGCTCCGCGCCCATCGACCCGCGCGCCTTCGCGATCGCGGCCGCGAGCACGATGAGCGTCGTCACCTGGGTCACGAACGTCTTCGAGGCGGCGACGGCGATCTCGGGGCCGGCCTGGAGGAACATCACCGCGTCCGCCTCGCGGGTGATCGCCGAGCCGACGGTGTTCGTGACCGCGACGATCGGGCAGCCCTGCTCGCGTGCCCAGCGGGTCGGGGCGATCGTGTCCGCGGTCTCGCCCGACTGGGTCACCGCGATCACGAGCGTGTTCGCGTCCAGCGGCGGCGGCGAGTAGCGGAACTCGGAGCCCGACCGTGACCCGCGCCGGGAGCCCCGTCCAGTCCTGGATCGCCGCCGCGCCGACGAGCCCCGCGTACGACGCGGTGCCACAGGCGACGATCTCGACCCGGGTGACGCGCCGGAAGACCTCGTCGAGGCTGTCGACCTCGGGCGCGTGGATCCGGCCGTCCGCCGTGACCCGGCCCGCCAGCGACTGGCGGAGCGCCGCGGGCTGCTCGTTGATCTCCTTGAGCATGAAGTGCTCGTAGCCGCCCTTCTCGGCGGCCTCGGGGGTCCAGTCGATCAGCGTGACCACGCGCTCCCGGGGCAGCCCGTCGATGCCGGTCACCTCCACGCCCGTGGGTCGGACGTCGGCGACGTCGCCCTCCTCGAGGAACACGACCCGGTTCGTGTGGGCGAGGATCGCCGAGACGTCGCTCGCGATGAAGCTCTCCTCGCCGTTGAGCCCCACGACGAGCGGCACGTTCTGGCGCGCCCCGACGAGCCGGCTGATCTCGCCGCGGTGCATCACGACGAGCGCGTACGCGCCCTCGACCTTGCGCAGGGACTCGCGGACGCGCGTCGGCGAGGTCGCCCCGGTACGCCTCCTCGACGAGGTGGGCGAGCGCCTCCGTGTCGGTCTCCGACGTGAGCACGTGGCCGCGCGCCTCGAGGCCGTCGCGGAGCTCCCGGAAGTTCTCGATGATCCCGTTGTGGATCACCGTGATGTTGCCGGTGCAGTCCTGGTGCGGGTGGGCGTTGAGGTCGTTGGGGCGGCCGTGGGTCGCCCAGCGGGTGTGGGCGAGGCCGATGGCGGCGTGCGGCGTGCGGTCCGCGATCGCCTCCTGGAGGTTCGCGAGCTTGCCCGCCTTCTTCTCGACGAACATGTCCCCCGCCTCGTCGACCAGCGCGATCCCGGCCGAGTCGTACCCCCGGTACTCGAGGCGGCGGAGACCCTCGATGAGGATCGGGCCGGCCTCACGGGGACCGGTGTAGCCGACGATGCCGCACATGCGTTGGGGTGTCCTCCAGGGATCGCGCGCCGCGGCCCCCGCCGCGAAGGGTCAGTGTAGACGCTCGCCCGCGAGCGCCGCGATGGCGTCGGCCAGCTGGCTGACCAGCTCGGCGTCGCCGCCCTCGACCATCACCCGCAGCACGGGCTCGGTGCCCGAGGGACGGACGAGGATGCGGCCGTGGGGCGCGAGCCGGCCCTCGGCATCGGCGATCGCCGCCCGCAGGACGTCGTCGTTCTCCCACTGGTCGCGGTGGCGGACGCGGACCGCGCGCTGCTGCTGGGGCAGGAGCGGGATGCGCGCGGCGAGCGTCTCGAGGCCCGTTCCGGCGGCCGTCATGACCCGCAGCAGCTCGAGCGCCGTCACGATCCCGTCGCCCGAGGTGCTGTGCTCGCGGACGATGACGTGGCCGCTCTTCTCGCCGCCGAGGCCGGCGCCGGACACGAGCATCGCCGACAGGATGTGCTTGTCCCCGACGGGCGTCCGGACGATGCGGCCGCCGGCCCCCTCGATGGCGGCCTGGAGCCCGCCGTTCGACAGCACCGACACGACGAGGCTGCTCAGCTGGAGCGCGTTGCGCTCGAGGCGCTCCAGCGCGAGGATCCCCAGCAGCTGGTCGCCGTCCACGAGCCTGCCCGTGCCGTCGACCGCGACGCACCGGTCGGCGTCCCCGTCGAGGGCGAAGCCGACGTCGGCCCCGTGCTCGACGACGGCCGCGGCGAGCGACGCCGGGTCGGTGGCCCCGCAGCCCCGGTTGATGTTGTCGCCGTCGGGCGCGTCGTGGATCACCGTGACCCGCGCGCCGGTCGCGCGCAGGACCTCCGGGCCGACCCGGTAGGCGGCCCCGTTGGCCGTGTCGAGCACGACGTGGAGCTTCCGCGCATCGATCCGCGACGCCAGCTCCGTGCGGCTCGCGACGTACGTCTGGAGGAGCCCGCTCGCCTCGACGGCCCGGCCGATCTCCCCGGGCGGCACCGCCTGCAGCTCGTCGGCGCGGAGCACGAGCGCCTCGAGGTCCTCCTCGGCGTCGTCGGCGAGCTTCTGGCCCGACGGATCGAGCACCTTGAGCCCGTTGTCCTCGGCCGGGTTGTGCGACGCCGAGACCATGATCCCGGCCTTGAAGTGGCCGTCGCCCGCGAGGAACGCGAGGGCGGGGGTCGGCACGACGCCGACCGAGTGGACGTCCGCGCCCATGCTCGTCGCTCCGGCGGTGATCGCGGCCACGAACATGTCGCCCGAACGACGCGTGTCCTGGCCGACGACGAGCGCGCCGCCCGGTCCCACGACCTCGTGGGCGGTGGCGCGCCCGAGCGCGAAGGCGAGCGAGGGACGCAGGTCGACGTTCGCGACGCCGCGGATGCCGTCCGTGCCGAAGAGGCGGGTCATGTGGTTCCTCTAGGAGGCGGCGCGGGTGCCGCGGCTGGGTTCAGGGTGACGCGGAGGCCGCGCCGTCGGACGGCGAGGCGGACGCGCTTGGTGATTCGGTGGCCGGCGCGCCGGACGGGACGGCTGCGGGCTCCGTGATCGTGACGATCACGGTATCCGGGGCGATGGTGACGACCTCCACGCCCGACGGGATGACGGGCACGACGGGGACCTCGTGGTCGCCGGGCTTGAGCCCGGCGACGTTGATGCCCACCTCGAGCGGGTTGGAGCCCAGGAGGTCGAGGTCGGCCGTCGACCCGAACAGCGTGAGCAGCACGCTGCTGACGTTCAGGGTGTAGGTGAGCGTGGGCGCACGACCGTCGAGGCGGAGCCCCGCGGACAGCGTCCGGGTCTCGGTCACGGGATCGATGGTCACGGTCACCGTGACGGTGCCCGGCCCGGTGGACGTGATCCCGTTGGGCGGCGCGAGGGCGACGGTCTGACGGACGGTGGTCGTGGCGCCCGCGACGGACACCGGCGCGGTGTCGACCGAGACGAGGCTCGCGAGCTGCTCCGCCTCACCCTCGACCGTGATCGTGAGCGGGGTGACGGCGACGGACGCGATCCGGAACCCGGGGGCGGGTGTGCCGGCGATGACCGGGCTCACCGGCAGGGTCAGTGATGCCTCGTTCGTCAGGAGCGGGATCTGCACGTGGACGGTTGCGGGCTCCACGTCGACGCCGGTCACCGTGTCCCCGTTCGCGTCGACGGGGCGCGCCTCGATCTCCCGGTCGACGTCGAACCCCTGGGGGTCGAGCGCCACCATGACCTCGGCGGCGACGACGCTCGCCACGACCGAGGCCGCGCCACGCACGGTGACGAACTGGGGGTCGTACGTCGTCTCGCCGACGTCGATCCCTGCCGGAGCGGGGCCGTGCTCGACGCGGACGGTGACGTCCTTCTCGGCGGAGGTCTCGAGGACGACCTGGATCGTCCGCGGTGAGACGCTGATGATCGTGATGTCGGGGTCGAGGGCCGTCACCCGGACCGGGACGTTGACGGGCTGGCCGTCGGGCTTGACGTTGGTGAGGTCGACCGTCGCCCGGAAGTCGCCGACCCGGGGCCGCTGGCTGCCCGCCGGCGCGAGGTAGCGGATCGAGTCGACGTCGCGCAGCTGGTTCGTGATGATCGTGCCCGGCGGCCGGTTCTGGTCGGTGACCGTGATCGGGCCCTGGATCGTGCTCGCGTCCTGGGAGGCGACGAGGCCCGCGTACAGGAACGTCGCGAGGCCGATGGCCGCGAGCTTGAGTGGCCAGTTGTGGGTCACGACGCCGATGGCCCGGCGGAGGAAGCGGGGTGCCTTCATCGGTCCGTCACGACCCCGGCCGTCGTCGCAGCCTCGTCGTCGCCCGGCGGCGGCGCGTCGGGAACACGCGTCGTGCCCTCGTGGTCGTCGGCGTCGTGGGCAGCGGGGACGCCGGTGCCGTCGACGTCCGGCGGCGTGGCGACGGGCTGGGCTGCGGGCGCCGGGGCGGCTGCGGGCGTCGCGTCCTCACGTCGCCGGCTCGCACGCCGGATCCGGAGGCGTCCCGAGCGCGTGACCGAGCCCCGGCGGAGCGCGCCCGGGGCAGAGGGGCTCTCGAGCAGCGCGACGAGCGCCCGCTCCAGCTGCGCCTCGGTCGGGACGCGCACGATCCGCGCCCGCTCGACGACGCTCATCTGGCCGTTCTCCTCCGAGACGACGACCGCCACCGCGTCCGTGTCCTCGGTGATGCCGAGCGCCGCCCGGTGACGCGTCCCGAACCGTTCCGACAGGCTCATCTCGGTGAGCGGCAGCAGCGCCGCCGCCGCGAGGATGCCGTCGCCGCGGATGATCACGGCGCCGTCGTGGAGCTCGGTCCGGGGCGCGAAGATCGTCGTGAGGAGCTCGTGCGAGAGGCTCGAGTGGAGCATGACGCCCGATTCCGCGATCTCCTCGAGGCCCGTCTCGCGCTCGAGCACGATCAGGGCCCCGTGGCCCTCGCGCGACAGGATCCCCGCCGCCTTCGACACCTCGGCCGCGACATGCTCGTTGCGGCGCTGCTCGGATGGCGCGAGCCAGCTCAGCGACCCCACCCGCCCGATGCGCTCGAGCGCGCGCCGGAGCTCCGGCTGGAACACCACGACGAGCGCGAACAGGCCGACGACCGCGCCCGCCTGGAGCAGCTGGGTGAACAGCCGGAGCTGGAGGAACTGGGCCAGGGCGTAGATGGCGAGCAGGATCGTCACGCCGATGACGAGGGTGACCGCGCGCGTGCCCCGGATCAGGCTGAACAGCCCGTAGATGAACAGCGCGGTGATGCCGATGTCGAGCAGGGTCGTCAGCGTGATCTGCCTGACGAGAGACTCGACGAACGGGAGCATCCTCGGCCGAGTGTAGCACCGGGGTCCGGGCCCTCAGCCGACCTCGGGGGTCGCCGTGAGGGCTCCGACAGCCCGGTCAGCCCCTGGCGGCCCGAGCGGCGCCGACCCGGCTCGCGGCGCCGTCGTCGTCGTCCAGGAGGACGATGCGGTCGAGCAGGTCGAGCTTCTCGCTGGCCAGGGTGACCCAGCCGCGCCCGTCGTAGAGCTCCACGAGCGCGAGGTGGAGGCCCACGTCGTCCGGCCGCATCGACAGCGCGAGATAGCACGCGTCGAGGGCCGCGTCGATGCGCCCGTCGCGTCGGTGGGCCGCGGCGAGGTCGAGCAGCAGGTCGAGGGCCTCCGACGTCGAGCGCTCGGCGACGGCGTCCTCGGCGCGCTGGGTCAGGGCGGCGACGTCGAGGTCGTCCGGGATGTCGCGATCGAGGGCGGCCCGCACGGGGACCACTGCCACCTCGACGTCGGTCGATGGCTCGGGCTCGGTCGATTCGGCGGTCTCGGGCTGCTCGTCGGCCTCGGGCGCCCCCGGCTCGGCCGCATCGGCCGCCTCGGCCTCGGCGGGTGCCTCGTCGTCCGCCGCGACAACCTGGTCGGGCTCGGGCTGCCGGCGCCGCCTCTGACTCGGGCTCGGCGGTTGCCTCGTCGACGACCGCCGCAGCCACCACGGCCGCGGCCGCTGCCTCCGGCGGCCGCCTCGGCGACGGCAGGCCCGTCGAGGACCTGGAGCGCGCGCTCGAGCGCCAGGCGGCCGGGCTCGCCCGGCGAGCTCGCGCGGAGCCGCTCGATGAGCTCCTCCAGCATGCGCCGTCGTTCTCGGCCCTCGGCAAGCTCGAGGCCGCGGCGCGCGGCGTCGACCGCATCGGCCAGCTTGCCGTTCGTCGCCCGCAGCTCCGCGAGCGCGTCGAACGCGTTCGCCGCCTCGGGGCGGCGGTCGAGCGCCGTCAGCGCCTGCGCGCGGCCGAGGAGCGCGGCCTCGTCGCGCGGAGAGAGGCTGACCGCGGTCGTGTAGTGGCGGAGGGCATCGGCGGGGCGCTTGCGGCGCATGAGGGCCGTGCCGGCGCTGGTGTGGGGGGTCGATCGCTCGGGTGCGATCGCGGCGGCCTCGGCGTACGCCTTGAGCGACTCCTCGAGCCGCCCGCGCAGCGACGCGACGTGCCCGCGCTTGAGCGCGTCCTTGTAGCGCTCGTACAGGCCGCCGCCGCTCATCCGCAGGTCTCCGTCTTCCCGGTCATCGTCCGCCGCCGAGGAGCTCGACGAGCAGCGCCTTCTGCGCGTGCAGCCGGTTCTCCGACTGCTCGAAGATCCGGCTCCGCGGCCCGTCCATCACGTCGTTCGTGATCTCCTCGCCGCGGTGCGCAGGGAGACAGTGCATGACGAACGCGTCGGGCGCACCCGCCAGGAGGTCCCGGTTGACCTGGTACGGGGCGAACGCGTCGCGCCGCTCCTCCGCCTCCGCCTCCTGCCCCATCGACGTCCACGCGTCCGTGTAGACGATCGCGGCGCCCTCCACGACGGCCCGCGGGTCGCTGTCGAACACGAGCCGTCCGCCGCTCGCGGCGGCGAGGTCACGGGCACGGGCGACGATCCGCTCGTTTGGCCCGTAGCCCACGGGGTGGGCGAGGCGGATCTCCATCCCCAGCGTCGCGCCCATGAGCGCGAGCGAGTGGTAGACGTTGTTGCCGTCGCCCACGAACGCGAGCGGGACGCCCCGCAGGTCCGGCCCAACGAGCTCCGAGACGGTGAACAGGTCGGCCAGGGCCTGGCACGGGTGCTCCCGGATCGTGAGCCCGTTGATCACGGGGATCGACGCGCGCGCCGCCAGCTCCACCACGACCTCGTGGGGGCCGGTCCGGGCCATGATCCCGTCGACCATCCGGTCCAGGTTGCGCGCGACGTCGCCCACGGTCTCGCGGCCGCCGAGCACGATCCCCTCGGTCAGGTAGATCGCGTGCCCGCCGAGCTGGGTCATCCCCGCCTCGAACGTGACCCGGGTCCGCAGCGACGGCTTCTGGAACAGCATCGCGAGCGTCCGCCGCTCCAGCGGCGGCTCGGCGTGCCGCCGCTCGGCGACGTACTCGGCCTTGAGCGACGCGGCCAGCCCGAACAGCGCCCCGATCTCGTCCGCCGCCAGGTCGGCCGCGCTGACGAGATCCCGTCCCCGAAGACTGCTCATGCAACTCCCGGTGCTGTGGAATCAGAACGCCCGCGGTCCTCGCGGACCGCGGGCATTCATCGTACTTGGTGTGAGCGCCAGTCGGCGGCCTGCATGGCGCGCCGAGCGCGAAGGCGCCGGGAGGAGCGGAGCGAGCGCACCCGAAGGTGCGTGAGCGAGCACCGCAGCCGGGCAACGCCCGCATCGGCCGCTCAGGTGCCGACCTAACGCTTCGTGTACTGCGGGGCCTTGCGCGCGCGCTTGAGGCCGTACTTCTTGCGCTCCTTCATCCGCGGATCGCGGGTGAGGAGGCCGGCCTGGCGGAGCGACAGCCGGTTGGCGTCCGGGTCCACCTGGAGCAGCGCGCGGGCGATGCCGTGGCGGATCGCGCCGGACTGGCCGGTGACGCCGCCACCCTCGACCTTGATGAGCGTGTTGTAGCGGCCCTCGGTGGCCGTCACGCGGAACGGCATCCAGAGCTCGGCCTCGGGCAGGATCCCGCCGAAGAAGTCCTCGGGGGTCTTCCCGTTGATGACCATCTGGCCGTCACCGGGGATGAGGCGGACGCGGGCGACCGCGGTCTTCCGCCGACCGGTGCCCCAATAGAACGAAGGCGTCGACATCAGGGCTCCTTAGGCGAGCGGCTCGGGCTTCTGGGCCTGGTGCGGGTGTTCGTTCCCCGCATAGACCTTCAGCTTGCGCAGCATCTGGGTTCCGAGCCGGTTGTGCGGCAGCATCCCCTTGACGGTCCGGCGGATGACCTCCTCCGGTCGGCGGTTCAGCAGGTGACCCAGGGTCTCCTCCTTGAAGCCGCCGGGATAGCCGCTGTGACGGGCGTAGACCTTGCTCTCGAGCTTGTCCCGGGTCACGGTGATCCGCGACGCGTTGAGCACGATGACGTGGTCACCCGTATCGATATGGGAGGCGTAGGTGGGCTTGTGCTTCCCCTCGAGGACGTGCGCGATCCGCGTCGCAAGGCGGCCGAGCGTCTCGTCCGTCGCGTCGACGACGTACCAGCGTCGCTCGATCTCGCTCTCTCGAGGCGTATAGGTCTTCGCGCTCATTCCTCGTCTTCCTTGTCGTCCCACGTCGTCCGTCGTCCGAGGACGACGCGACGGAGGCAGAGTCCCTTCGCAGGGGCAACTGCCCCGTTGAGTGCCGGCTCCCGGCCGGCGAGTGCCGCCCGGAGGCCCGTTGCATCCATCTTGTCCATGCCGACCTCCACGAGGCCGGCAACCATGCGGCGGACCTGTCCCCGGATGAACGATTCCGCCCGGACGTCGATCGTCACCAGGCGTCCCTCGCTCCGGACCCGGACCGAGTGCACGGTCCGGACCGGGTTCCGGTCCGTCGACCCGCCGAAAGCGGTGAAGTCGTGCCGGCCCTCGAAGACCGACGCGGCGTCCGCCATGGCGGTGATATTCAGCTGTCTCCGCAACCCGAGCGCCTGGCGCTCGCGGAGCGGGCTTCGCGGCCCGTTCCAGACGGTGTAGCGGTACTCCCTGTACCGCGCCGCATAGCGTGGGTGGAACCCGTCGGCTGCCCGCCGGAGGTCGCGGATCGCGACATCCCGCGGGAGCAGGGCGTTGACCGCCCGCTGGAGCACCGCGATGGGTACCTCGCGGCGGATGGTGAATGCGATCACCTGTCCCTGCGCGTGGACCCCGGCGTCGGTGCGCCCGGCCCCGTCGACCACCACCCGCTCGCCTCCGTTGAGGCGGGCCAGCGCGGCCTCGAGCTCTCCCTGGACCGACCGGGCGTTCCGCTGGAGCTGGAACCCGGCAAAGTCCGTGCCGTCGTATTCACACCGTTGCGCGGTAGCGCATCGGTGCGCCCTCTCGAGCGCTCATCGGCGGATCGTCAGACCAGCTCGATCTGGACGATCTCCGCGGCATCGCCCTTGCGCTGGCCGATGTGCACCAGGCGGGTGAACCCGGACTGGCGGTCGGCGTACTTGGGGGCGATGACGTCGAACAGCTTGGTCACGACGAGCGGCTCGTTCGGGAGCTCCGAGACGACCGTCCGCCGGGCCGCGAGGTCACCGCGCTTGGCGAGCGTGATCATGCGCTCGACCTGGCCGCGGATCTCCTTGGCCTTCGCCTCCGTCGTCTGGACGCGCTCGTAGCGCAGGACGGAGACGATGAGGTTCTTGTAGAGGGCCATGCGGGGGCCGTGCTTGCGCGACAGCTTGCGCCCGTCGATCCGATGGGATGACATGGCTCAGCCTTCCTCCTCGTCGCCGAACGTCTCGTCGTCCTCGCCCTCGGCGAGGCCGTCCGACTCCGTCTCCGGGACGATGAAGCCCCGCATGCGCAGGCGCTCCTTCATCTCGTCGAGCGACTTCTTGCCGAAGTTGCGCATCCGGAGGAGGTCGTCGTCCTTCAGCTGGAGCAGCTGGCCGACCTTGACGATGTTGTTGCGCTTGAGCGAGTTGTAGGCCCGCATCGGCAGGTCCAGCTCCTCGATCGGCATGTCGAGCATGTTCGGGGGGAGCTGGGGCACGCCCGTGGCGGCGCGATCCGGCGCGGCGGCCTGGACCCCGATCGTCACGAACGGCTGGAACTGGCGCACGAGGATGTCCGCGGAGCGCGAGAGCGCCTCCTCGGGGGTGATCGTGCCGTCCGTCTCGATCTCGATCGTGAGCTTGTCGAAGTTGGTCATCTGACCGACCCGCATGCCCTCGACCCAGTAGTTGACCTTGCGGACCGGGGTGAAGATCGCGTCGACCGCGATCACGCCGATCGGCAGGGCCTCGGAGCGCTCGGCGGCGAGGTAGCCGACGCCGCGCTCGATGGTGAGGTCCATCTCGATCGTCACGTCGTCCGAGTCGATCGTCATCAGGACGAGCTCGGGGTTGACGATCTCCACGTCCGCCGACTCGGCGATGTCCGCGGCGATGACCGGGCCGGCGCCGCTCTTGATGAGCCGGAGCTGGACCGGGTGCGACGCGAAGCTCTTGAGGCGGAGCTTCTTGACGTTGAGGACGATCTGGGTGACGTCTTCCTTGACGCCCGGGATCGTCGAGAACTCCTGGTACACGTCACGGATCTGGATCGACGTGGCGGCCGCCCCTTCGAGGGACGACAGGAGGACGCGACGGAGGGCGTTGCCCAGGGTGACGCCGTAGCCCGCCTGGAGCGGACCTGCCTCGTACTTGGCGTACGTGCCGGCCTCGGCGACGGGCTCGATCTGCGGAGTCTCGAGTTCGATCATGAAAAGCGACTACCTCGAGTAGTACTCGACCACGAGCTGCTCGTTGAAGTCGAGCGGCATCTGGTCGCGGCGCGGCATGGCGATCACGGACCCGGCGAGGTTCGCCGCGTCGAGGCTCAGCCAGTCCGGTGCCTGGTGCGATTTGATGGTCTCCTTGACCACCTTGAACAGCTCGCGCTCGCGGTGCGACACGCGCACCTCGACCTTGTCGCCGATCTTGAGGCGGTAGGAGGGGATGTTCGTCGGGACCCCGTTCACCGCGAAGTGGCCGTGGGCGACCATCTGGCGGGCGGCGGCGCGTGACGGCGCGAAGCCGAGCCGGTAGACGACGTTGTCCATGCGCTGCTCGAGCGAGCGGAGCAGGTACTCGCCGGTCACGCCGGAGTGGCGGGACGCCTCGACGAAGTAGTTGCGGAACTGCTTCTCGAGGACGCCGTACACGCGGCGGACCTTCTGCTTCTCGCGAAGCTGCAGGCCGTAGTCGCCGACCTTGCGGCGGCGAACGCCGTGCTGTCCCGGCGGCGTCGGGCGCCGCTCGAACGAGCACTTCTTCGTGTAACAGCGGCTGCCCTTGAGGTAGAGCTTCAGCCCCTCCCGGCGGCAGAGCCGGCAGACGGCGTCGGTGTAACGGGCCATGGTCTCTCGATGCTCAGACGCGGCGCCGCTTGGGCGGGCGGCATCCGTTGTGCGGGATGGGCGTGACGTCGGTGATGGCGCTCACCTCGAGGCCTGCGGCCTGGAGGGAACGGATCGCCTGCTCGCGGCCGGCGCCGGGGCCCTTGACGTAGACCTCGACCTGGCGCATGCCGTGCTCCATGGCGCGCTTCGCCGCGCCATCGGCGGCGAGTGCGGCCGCGTACGGCGTGCTCTTCCGGGAGCCCTTGAACCCGGCGATGCCAGCGGAACCCCACGAGATGACGGCCCCGGTCTGGTCCGTGATCGTCACGATCGTGTTGTTGAAGCTTGCCAGGATATGGACGTGCCCCTGGGGGACGTTCTTTCGCTCCCGGCGCCGCTGCTTGACGGCGCGCTTTCGATCGGCCATGCCTTAGCGGTTCCTCGTCACTTTGTCTTCTTCCGCGCGCCGACCGTCTTCTTCGGTCCACGGCGCTGGCGGGCGTTGGTCTTGGTGCGCTGGCCCCGGGCCGGCAGGTTGCGGCGATGCCGCGAGCCGCGGTACGACCCGATCTCGATGAGGCGCTTGATGTTCAGCGCCACCTCGCGACGGAGATCGCCCTCGACCTTGAGGCTGCGGTCGATGACCTCGCGAAGCCGGTTGACCTGGTCTTCGGTGAGGTCCCGGACACGCGTGTCGGGATTGACGTTGGTCTGCTTGAGGATCTTCTGGCTGGAAGACAGCCCGACCCCGTAGATGTAGGTGAGGGCAATCTCGACGCGCTTCTCGCGCGGGATGTCGATGCCTGCAATACGTGCCATCGCGTCAGCCCTGCCGCTGCTTGTGCTTGGGGTTTTCGCAAATGACCATCACGGTGCCGTGGCGCCGGATGACCTTGCAGTTGTCGCACCGCGTCTTGACGGATGCTCTGACCTTCACCGGGTTCCTCGATTACTTCAGACGGTACGTGATCCGACCCCGAGTGAGGTCGTACGGAGACAGCTCAACGCGGACGCGGTCGCCGGGCAGGATGCGGATGAAGTTCATCCGGAGCTTGCCGCTGATGTGCGCGAGGACGCGGTGGCCGTTTTCGAGCTCGACCGCGAACATCGTGTTCGGCAGCGGTTCGATAACGGTCCCTTCGACTTCGATCGCGTCCTTTTTCGCCAACCTGGCTCCCTGGTCCTCTCAGCAATGAGTGCCGACCCGGCTGGGCCGACACACGAACGGTGAGGATATCAACTCTCGTTGAATCCGACAACACCCCGGCTCGTTCAGACCCTCGTGAGGATCTCGGGGCCCGTCCGCGGTGATCGCGACGGTGTGCTCGAAGTGGGCCGCGAGCGACCCGTCGACCGTCACCACGGTCCAGCGGTCCGGCATGAGCGCCGTCTCCTCGTGGCCCAGGGTGAACATGGGCTCGATCGCCAGGCAGTGGCCCGGCTCGAGGCGGATCCCGCGGTCCCGGGCCCGGAAGTTCGGCACGGCCGGGTCCTCGTGCATGTCGCGGCCGATGCCGTGCCCGGTGTAGCCCCGGACGACCCCGTAGCCGCGCTCGGTCGCGATGTCCTCCACCGCGGCCCCGATGTCGCCGACGTGGTTGCCGGGTCGCGCTGCGGCGATGCCGGCCATCATGGCGAGGCGGGTCGCCTCCACGAGGCCGGCCGTCGCGGGCGTGGCGGCCTCCGGGCCGCCGCAGATGAAGCTGCGCGCCCCGTCGCCGTTCCAGTCCTGCCAGATGACGCCCACGTCGACGGACACGACCTGGCCCGCGACGAGCTCGCGGTCGCCGGGGATGCCGTGGACGATCTCGTGGTCGATCGAGATGCACGTCGCCCAGCGATACGCGCGGGGGTCGTCGGGGTTGTAGCGCCGGCCGCCGATGTAGCCGACGAACGACGGGATGCCGCCGGCCTCGCGGATGTGGCGGTCGGCGAGGGCGTCGATCTCCGCGGTCGACGCGCCGGGCCGGATCGCGCCCTCGACGAGGGCGAGGACCTCGGCCACGATCCGACCGGCCGAGCGCATCTTCGCGATCTCGGCCTGCGACTTGCGGGTGATCGCCATCAGGGAGCAGCGCGCTCCGACTGCGTGCCCGCGCGACGGATGCCCGCGGCGGCGAGCTCCGCGTCGATCGCCTCCTCGACCTCGGTGATCGACAGCAGCCCGTCCACGGTGTGGAGCACGCCCGAGGCGCGGTAGTGCTCGATGACGTCGGCCAGCGCGGACAGCTGCTGGGCCATCCGGAGGCGGATCGTGTCCGGCTGGTCGTCGACCCGCTGGTAGAGCTCCGAGCCGTCCAGGTCGCAGATCCCGTCGACGAGCGGCGGGCTGAAGACCTTGTGATACGGGTGACCCGCCGCGCGGCAGATCCAGCGGCCCGACATGCGGCGGATGAGCTCGTCGCCGTGGATGTCGATCAGGACGGCGGCCGTGACCTTCTCCGTGCGGTCGGCGAGCGCATCGTCGAGCGCCTTGGCCTGCACCGCGGTCCGCGGGAAGCCGTCGAGGATGACGCCGTGCCCCGCGTCCGGGCGGCTGAGCCGCTCCAGCAGCAGGCGGACGACGATCTCGTCAGGGACGAGCTGCCCCGCGTCCATGTAGCGACGCGCATCCATACCCAGGGTGGTCCCATCGCGGACGGCAGCACGGAACAGGTCCCCGGTGGCGACCACCGGGATGCCGAGCCGCTCCGAAAGGAGGGGTGCCTGGGTGCCCTTCCCGGCACCAGGGGCGCCGAGAAGAACAACCACGTTCACCGAATGAAGCCCTCGTACTGGCGAATCAGGAGCTGGGCTTCGAGCTGCTTCATGGTCTCGACGACGACGCTGACCACGATGAGAATGCCCGTGCCACCCAGCGCGAGACCCTGGAACTGCGGCTGGACGAGGCCGATGAACGGAGGCAGCGCCGCGACGATGCCCAGGAACAGGGCACCCGCCACGGTGATCCGCGTGACCACCCGTGCGAGGTAATCCTGCGTCGGTCGCCCGGGGCGGATGCCCGGGATGAACCCGCCGTTCTTGCGCAGCTGCTCGGCGGTCTCGTCCGGCTTGAACGTGAACGCCGTGTAGAAGTACGTGAACCCGACGGTGAGCAGGAAGTAGAGCAGCACGTACAGCCAGGAGCCCTGGCCGAGCCACGTCACGACAGCCTGCGCGATGTCCCCGATGGGGCTCGGCGAGTTGACGAAGTAGCTGGCGATCTGGCTCGGGAACAGCAGGATGCTCACCGCGAAGATGATCGGGATGACGCCTGCCTGGTTGACGCGCAGCGGAAGGAACGTCTGGCCGCCCTGGTACATCCGCCGGCCCCGGACGCGCGAGGCGTACTGGATCGGGATGCGGCGCTGGCCCTCCTGGATGTAGATGATCACCGCGACGGCGGAGATCCCCAGGATGCCGAACAGGACGAGCCGGGCGAGATCGGGGCTGTCGAGGAAGCCGGTCAGGGCGCCCGGAGCGCGGCTGACGATGCCCGCGAAGATGATGAAGCTGATGCCGTTGCCGATCCCCTTCTCGGTGATCAGCTCGCCCAGCCACATCAGGACGATCGAGCCCGCGGTGAGGGTCACGATCTGGGTGAGGGTCTCCCAGCTGCCGAGGTCGAACGGCGTCGACAGCACGTTCTGGCTCGAGAGGAGGGCGAGGAAGCCGTAGGCCTGCAGGAGCGCCATCGGCACCGCGAGGTAGCGGGTGTACTGGTTGATCTTCTGGCGCCCGTACTCGCCCTCGCGCTGGAGCGACTGCAGCGACGGGACCACGCCCGTCATGAGCTGCATGATGATCGAGGCGTTGATGTACGGGTTGACGCCGAGCGCGACGACCGAGAAGTTCGTCAGGCCGCCGCCGGAGAACAGGTCCAGCAGCCCGAAGATCTGGTTCGTCTGGAGGAACGTCTTCAGCTGCTCGCTGTCGACGCCCGGGACGGGGACGTGCGCGAGCAGCCGGAAGACCATGAGGATCCCGGCGACGTAGAGGATCCGGCGCCGGAGGTCCGGCGCGCGGAACGCGTTGAGCAGTGCCTCGAACACGGCTGCCTAGCCGTTGTCGGCGGGAGCGTCGGCCTCGTCGGCGGACGCCTCGGCCACGTCGGCAGCCGGTGCCTCCTCGGCCTCGGGCGCAGCCTCGGCGGCCGCGGGGGCCTCCTCGTCGGCCTCGGCCTTGGACGCCTTGGGTGCCTTCGGTGCCTTGGCCGGCTTGGCGGCAGGCGCCTCGGCCGGTGCCTCGACGCCGAGGGCGGCCAGCGGCTCGCTCGGGATCTCGATGACCTGGGCGGTGCCGCCCGCGGCCTCGATCTTCTCGCGCGCGCTCTTGGTGAACGCATCGGCGAGGACGAACAGCGTCGTGGTGACCTCGCCCATGCCCAGGATCTTGAGCGGGAGACGGTCACGGCGGACGAGCCCGGCCTGCTTGAGGGTGTCGGCGTTGACCGTGACCGGCGCGCCCTTCTGGACCTCCAGCTTGCCCGTCTCGATCGCCGCGCTGATCGCGCCGACGTTGACGACCTCGTACTGGATGTCGTTGATGTTCCGGAAGCCGCGGAGCTTCGGGATGCGGATGTGCAGCGGCGTCTGCCCGCCCTCGAACCAGGCCGGGATCGACGCGCCTGCGCGCGACTTCTGGCCCTTGGTACCGCGGCCGGCGGTCTTGCCCTTGCCGGCTGCGATGCCGCGGCCGACGCGGGTCTTGCGGGTGACCGACCCCGGCGCGGGGTGCAGGTCGTGGATCTTCATCTACTTGGTCTCCGGGGTCTTCGCGCCCTCGGGCAGCTCCTCGAAGGTCACGAGGAAGCGGACCTGGCGGACCATGCCGCGGACGGCCTCGTTGTCCGGGAGGACGGACGAGCTGCCGATGCCGTGCAGGCCCAGGGCGCGGATCGTCGCCCGGTTGCGGGCGATGTGGCTGATCGTGCTCCTGGTCTGGGTGACGCGAAGCTTACCGGGCATCGGCCACCTCCCGGCCCGCGCCGATCGCGGCCGCGGGCTGGCCCGGGACGACGAGGCGGAGCTTGACCCCGCGCTGCCGGCTGAGCTCCTCGACGGAGCGCAGGCCCATCAGCGCGTTGAGGGTGGCGCGGGTCACGTTGACCGGGTTGGTCGAGCCGTGGACCTTGGCCAGGATGTCGCGCACGCCGGCTGCCTCGACGACGGCACGCACGGCGCCGCCGGCGATGACGCCGGTCCCCTTGGAGGCCGGCTTGAGCAGCACGCGCGCGGCGCAGTACTCCTCGCGGACCTCGTGCGGGATCGTCGTGCCGATCATCGGGATCTTGACGATGTGCTTCTTCGCGTCCTCGACGCCCTTCCGGATGGACTCCGGGACGTCACCGGCCTTGCCGAGGCCCACGCCGACGTGGCCGTTGCCGTCGCCCACGACGATGACCGCCGAGAACGAGAAGCGGCGGCCACCCTTGTGGACCTTGGCGACGCGGTTGATCTGGACGACGCGCTCCTCGAGCGCGAGCTTGTTCGGGTCGATGCGGGCCACAGGCGTGTCCTCTAGAAGTCGAGGCCGGCTTCGCGAGCCGCCTCGGCGAGCGAGCGAACTCGCCCGTGGTACTTGAAGCCCGCCCGGTCGAACACCACCTTCTCGACGCCGGCCGCCTTGGCACGCTCGGCGAGAAGCTGGCCGACGCGCTTGGCGTCTTCCGTCTTCGTGCCGGTGTGTCCCTTGAGCGTCGACTCGAGCGAGGATGCGGCAGCCACGGTGGTGCCGCTGGTGTCGTCGATGACCTGGGCGTAGATGTGGTTCAGGCTGCGGAAGACCGCGAGGCGCGGGCGCGCCTCGGTCCCCGACAGGCGGAGTCGAAGCCGCGTGTGGCGCTTGACGCGCGACGCGGTGCGGCTTGCGACGACCTTCTGCGTCATGGCTACTTCTTCCCGCCGATCTTGCCGGCCTTGCCTGCCTTGCGGCGGACCTTCTCGCCGGCGTACCGGACGCCCTTGCCCTTGTACGGCTCGGGCTTGCGGGTCGCGCGGATCTTCGCCGCCATCTGGCCGACGAGCTCCTTGTCGATGCCCACGACCGCCAGGCGGGTGGGGGTCTCGAGCTCGAAGCTGATGCCGGCAGGCGGGTCGATCTCGACCGGGTGGCTGTAGCCGAGCGCGAGGACGAGCTTCTCGCCCGTCTTCTGCGCGCGGTAGCCGACGCCGACGATCTCGAGGCCCTTGCGGTACCCGTCGGTGACGCCGACGACCATGTTGTTGACGAGCGTCCTGGTCAGGCCGTGGAGGCTCTTGTCGAGCTTGTTCTCCGTGGGCCGCGTCGCCAGGAGCGTGTCCCCGTCGCGCTCGATCTCGATGCGCGGCGGCAGCTCACGGGTGAGCGAGCCCTTGGGGCCCTTGACCGTGATGCGGCGGCCGTCCAGCGAGACGTCGACGCCTGCGGGGACGGGGATGGGGAGACGACCGATACGGGACATGGCCGCCTACCAGATGTACGCGAGGATCTCGCCGCCGAGCTGGGCCTGCTTGGCCTGGCTCCCGGTCATGATCCCCTTGGACGTGGAGACGATCACGATGCCGAGGCCGCCGAGCACACGCGGAATGTCGGTCTTCTGCGCGTACACGCGCAGACCCGGCTTGCTGATCCGCTTGAGGCCCGAGACGACCGGCACCTTGCCGTCGACATACTTGAGCTCGATCCGGAGCATCTGGGACGGCCCCGCTCGCTCCTCCTGGACGTCGGCGATGAAGCCTTCCTCCTTGAGGATGCGGGCGATCTCGCGCTTCGTGCGCGAGGCCGGCACCACGACCTCCGTGTGGCGTGCCCGGGACGCGTTGCGGACACGCGTGAGCATGTCAGCGATCGGGTCGGAGATGTTCATTCTTCTACCAGCTCGACTTCGTGACGCCGGGCAGCTCGCCGACGAGCGCGCGCTCGCGGAAGCAGATGCGGCAGAGCGCGAAGCGGCGCATGTAGGCGCGCGGCCGGCCGCACACCGAGCAACGGTGATACGCCTGGACCGGGAACGCCGGGGTGCGCTTGGCTTTCGCGATGAGGGACTTCTTGGCCATCTGGACTCCTCCCCGCCCTAGCCGGCGAAAGGCATGCCGAGCAGCTCAAGCAGGCGCTTGGACTCCTCGTCGGTCTTCGCCGTCGTGACGATGCTGATCTCCAGCCCGCGGAGACGGTCCACCTTGTCGTAGTCGATCTCCGGGAAGGCAAGCTGCTCCCGGAGGCCCAGGGAATAGTTCCCGCGGCCGTCGAAGGACTTGCCCGGAACGCCCCGGAAGTCGCGGATGCGCGGGAGCGCGAGCCGCGTGAGGCGCTCGAGGAAGTCCCACATGCGCTCCCCGCGCAGCGTGACCTTCACGCCGATCGGGTTGCCCGTGCGGACACGGAACTGGGCGATGGAACGCTTGGCCTTGGTGACGATCGGCTTCTGGCCCGTGATGAGCTGCAGGTCACCGCTCGCCGCATCCACGGCCTTCGCGTTGGTCAGGGCCTCGCCGAGGCCGATGTTGACGACGATCTTGTCGAGACGCGGCACCTGGTTCGGGTTCACGTAGCCGAACTGCTTGAGCAGCGCGGGCACGGCCTCCGTGGTGTACCGGTCCTTCAGCTGGCCGCTCACGACTTCACCTCCAGCGGCTCGCCGCAGTGCTTGCACACCCGGACACGAGCTGCCGTTGTCAAGCGTCCGGTGCGCGATCCGGGTGGGGCGGTCGCAGTGGTTGCAGACCACCATCACCCGGGCGACCGGGAGCGGCATGGCAAGTTCGAGGATGCCGCCCGGATCGACGGTCGGCATGGAGCCCGGGCCACCGGCCGAGCGCTGGCGCGGCTTGGTGTGCTTGCGGGCGATGTTCAGGCCGTGGACGACGACGAACACGCCACCCTTGACCGACGTCCGGCGGTAGCCGGAGCGCGCGGCCGTCGGCGAGGGGTCCCGCCGGATGACCTGCTCCACCGCGCCACGCTTGCCGGCATCCTTGCCGGCGAGCACCACGACGGTGTCGCCCTTGCGGATCTCGGGCACCTTCGTGCGGTGCTCGATCGACCGAACGGTCATCAGAGCACCTCCGGTGCGAGAGACACGATCTTCATGTAGTTCCGATCCCGGAGCTCGCGTGCGACTGGCCCGAAGATGCGGGTGCCGCGCGGGTTGCCCTGGTTGTTGATGAGGACGGCCGCGTTCTCGTCGAAGCGGATGTAGCTCCCGTCGGGGCGGCCGATCTCCTTGGACGTGCGGACGATGACCGCGCGCACGACGTCGCCCTTCTTGACCGGGGCATTCGGGATCGCGGTCTTGACGCTCGCGACGATCACGTCACCGATGCCGGCGACGGTCTTGCGCGAGCGACCCATGATCCGGATGCACTCGATCGTGCGGGCGCCGGTGTTGTCGGCGACGCGCAGCCGGGTTGAGGCCTGGATCACGCCTGACCCTCCTCGGCCACATCGCCGGCGCCATCAGCGTCGGCCTGCTTGCCGGGGTGCGCCGCGCCGTGGATCGCCTCGGTGGTCTCGGGCTCCTCGGACACGATGGTCTCTGCTGCACGCTCCTCGCCCGCACGGGAGAGGACGGACACCAGGCGCCAGCGCTTGGTGGCGGAGAGCGGACGCGACTCCTCGATGAGGACCGTGTCGCCGATCTTCGCCTCGTTGGCCTCGTCGTGGGCCGCGAACTTGGTCGAGGCCTTCATGACGCGCTTGTACAGGCGGTGGCGCGTCAGGCGCTCGACGGACACGACGATCGTCTTGTTCGACTTGTCGCTGACGACGCGGCCGACCTTGGTCTTCCGCTGTCCCTTCACGGGGGTGGTGGCTCCTGCGGTGGGCATCCCGACGCTCCTACTCCGCCACGCGCGTCGCGGTTGACCGCTCGCGCTGGACGGTGAGGATCCGGGCGATGGTCCGTCGCGTCGCCGGGATCTGGCTGTAATCCTTCAACTGCCTGGTCGAGAGGGCGAACCGGGCCTGCCAGAGGTCCTGCTTGGCCTCTTTCAGGCGATCCTCGAGCTCAAGGTCAGTGAGCTTCCGGACCTCACCGATCTCCATCGGTGACCTCCTTCGACGTCGTCTCGCGGAGCACGACGCGAGTCTGCACCGGGAGCTTGTGAGAGGCGAGCCGCATGGCCTCGACGGCCGCTTCGTGCTCGACTCCTGCCATCTCGAACAGGATCCGGCCGGGGCGCACGACGGCGACCCAGTGATCCGGTGCGCCCTTGCCGGAACCCATGCGGGTCTCGGCGGGCTTCTTCGTGGCCGGCTTGTCCGGGAAGACCCGGATCCAGATCTTTCCACCGCGCTTGACCGAGCGGGTCATCGCGCGGCGGGCGGCCTCGATCTGCCGGGCCGTGATCCAGGCCGGCTCGAGGGTCGCCAGACCGTACTCGCCGAAGGCGACCGTGTGGCCACCCTTGGCCATGCCGGACATTCGGCCGCGCATCACCTTGCGGTGCTTGACGCGTTTCGGCATCAGCATCGCTACACCCCCTGCGACGCTGCGGCGGCGGCGCTGACGGCGGCGGCTGCCTCACGGCGGCGCTTCTCCACGGGGATCTCGCCCCGGTAGATCCACACCTTGACGCCGATGCGCCCGTAGGTCGTGCCGGCGTGCACCTGGCCGTAGCTGATGTCGGCGCGGAGCGTGCCGAGCGGGATCCGGCCTTCCCGGTCCCACTCGCGGCGGCCCATCTCGGACCCGCCGAGGCGGCCCGCAAGGGCGATCTTCACGCCCTTCGCGCCGGCCTTCATCGACCGCTGGATCGACTGCTTCATCGCCTTCTTGTAGGCGACGCGGCGGGTCAGCTGCTGCGCGATGTTGAGCGCGACGAGGTAGGCGTCGAGCTCGGGCTGGCGGATCTCCTTGATCTCCAGCTTCACCTTGCGCTTGGTGACCTCGCCGATCTCCTTGCGCAGGATCTCGACGTTCTGGCCGCCGCGGCCGATCACGATGCCCGGCTTGGCGGTGTGGATCGCGACCGTCACGTGGTTGATGCCACGCTCGATCTCCACGCCGCTCACGCTGGCGTTCGCGAGGCGCCGGTCAAGCAGCTGCCGGATCGCGATGTCCTCCTTGAGGAGGGTGGTGTACTCCTTGTCGGCGTACCACTTGGCAGTCCACGTTCGGGTATAGCCCAGGCGGTAGCCGTACGGATGGACCTTGTGTCCCATGCCTAGGCCTCCCGGTCGGCGACGACGATGGTGATGTGCGTCATGGGCTTGTGGATCGGGAACGCCCGACCCTGGGCCCGAGGCCGCCAACGCTTGATCGTCGGGCCCTCGTTCGCGATCGCGTCCGCGATGTAGAGCTCATCGGCGGAGCGACTGTGGTTGTTCTCGGCGTTGGCCGTCGCGCTCTTCAGCACGCGCGCGATGTCGCGCGCGGCCGCCTGCGGCATGAACCGCAGGATCGCGGTGGCCTCCTCCACCGGCTTGCCCTTGATCGCCTCGGTCACGAGGCGGGCCTTCCGGGTGGAGCCACGCAGGTACTTGGCGGTAGCAGAAACGCGCATGTCGCTCCCTTACCGCAGTCCGCCGGACCGGTCGGCTGTCTTGCCATGCCCGCGATACGTGCGGGTGGGCGCGAACTCGCCGAGTCGGTGACCGACCATGTTCTCGGTGACGTACACCGGAACGTGCTTCTTGCCGTTGTAGACGGCGATGGTGTGCCCGATGAAGTCGGGGAAGATGACGGATGCGCGCGACCAGGTCTTGAGAACCTTTCGCTCGTTCCGCTTGTTCATGTCCTGCACGCGGCCGAGAAGCCGGGGCTGGACGAACGGCCCTTTTTTGACCGATCGCGACATGCTCTAGCTCCTCTCTATGCCTTGCGATGACGGCTGCGGACGATCAGGCGGTTCGTGGTCTTGCCACGACGCGTCCGATAGCCCATGGCGGGCTTGCCCCACGGCGTCTTGGGGGGCATGCCCGTGGGGGACTTGCCCTCGCCGCCGCCGTGCGGGTGGTCCCGCGGCGTCATCGCGACGCCCCGGACCTCCGGACGCTTGCCCATGTGGCGGGCGCGCCCGGCCTTGCCGAGGCTCTGGTTCTCGTGATCGAGGTTGCCGACCTGGCCGATGGTCGCGATGCAGCGGAGCGGCACGCGGCGCATCTCGCCCGACGGGAGCCGGACGGTGGCGAAGTCGCCTTCCTTGGCGAGCAGCTGGGCAGACGTGCCGGCGGACCGGACGATCTGGCCACCCTTGCCCGGGACGAGCTCGATGTTGTGGATGGTGGTGCCCAGCGGGATGTTGGCCAGCGGGAGCGCGTTGCCCACGCGGGCCTCGGCCGCCGGACCGGAGACGACGATGTCACCGACCTTGAGGCCGTTCGGGATCAGCATGTAGCGCTTCTCCCCGTCCCGGTAGTGGAGCAGCCCGATCCGCGCGGAGCGGTTCGGGTCGTACTCGATCGTCGCGAGCTTGGCCGGCACGCCGAACTTGTCGCGCTTGAAGTCGATCCGGCGGTAATGGGTCTTCTCGCCGCCGCCGCGATGGCGGACGGTGAGGCGGCCCTGGTTGTTCCGGCCCGAGCCGCGCTTCATCGGCTCCAGCAGGGGCTTGTGCGGCTGGTCGGTGGTGATCTCGTCGAACGTCGAGCGGGTCATCCACCGGCGACCCGGGGAGGTCGCCTTGTAGCTTCGGAGCGGCATTCCTACACCCCCTCGAAGAATTCGATCTTCTGGCCGGGGGCGAGGGTCACGATGGCCTTGCGCCAGTCGGACGTGTGTCCGACGACGCGGCCGCGCTTCGTGCCCCGCTTCTTCTCCTTGCCCTTCGAGGTCAGCACGTTGACGGCGACGACGGTCACCTTCTCCTTGCTGTAGAGCTCCTCGACGGCGGCCTTGATCTGGATCTTGTTCGCCTTCGTGTGGACGGCGAACGTGTACTTCCCGCGGCCCGACTCGTCGATCGACTTCTCGGAGATCACGGGGCGCAGGATGATGTCGGCAGAGGTGAGGACGGTCACGAGTACACCTCCTCCATCCGGGCGAGTGCCGGCTGCTCGATGACGACGGCGTCCGCGTTGAGCAGGTCGACGACGTTCAGCGAGTCCGCGAGGATCACCGACACCGACGGCAGGTTCGCCGCGGAGCGGACCAGCAGGTCGTCCTTGGCCGGGGCCACGACGAGCACCCGGCGCGCGTGGCCATCGCCCGCGCCGAGCGCGGTGAGGATGGCGACGAAGGCCTTGGTGCGCGGCTCGGCGTCCATGCCGAAGTGGTCCACGACGCGGATCGCGTCGTCACCGAACTTCGCGGTCAGCGCCGAGCGGAGCGCCAGGCGGCGCATCTTCTTCGGCAGCTTCTGCTCGTAGGAGCGCGGGTGCGGGCCGAACACGACGCCACCACCGCGGTAGTGCGGCGCGGTGCGCGAGCCCTGGCGGGCGCGGCCGGTTCCCTTCTGGCGGTACGGCTTCGCGCCGCCGCCGCGGACCTGGCCGCGGGTCTTGGTGTCGGCGGTGCCCGTCCGGCGGCCGGCGAGCTGGGCGACGACGGCCTGGTGGAGGACGGCCTCGTTCACCGGCGCTGCGAACAGCGCCTCGGCGAGGTCGACGCTCCCGACGGTCGCGCCGGTTCGGTCGTAGAGAGTTGTCTGCGGCATTCGTCAGGCCTTCCGGACGAAGGTGAGCGCGCCGGGCGCGCCGGGGACCGATCCCTTGACGAGGATCAGGTTCCGCTCGGCGTCGACTCGGATGACGCGCAGCTTCTTGATCGTGACCCGCTCGTGCCCCATGTGGCCGCCCATCTTGAGGCCCTTGTAGACACGTCCGGGGGTGGTGCCGGGGCCGATGGAGCCCGGTCGGCGGTAGTTGTCGGAGCCGTGCGTCTTGGGACCGCGGCTGAAGTTGTGGCGCTTCACGGTGCCCGCGAAGCCCTGGCCCTTCGACACGCCGGTCACGTGGACGAGGTCACCCTCGGCGAAGATGTCGCCGACGGCGATCTGCTGCCCGACGTTGAAGTCGTCGACGCTGTCCAGCCGGAACTCGCGGATGTAGCGCACCCGGGGGAGGTCCTTGAGCTGGCCGGCGAGCGGCTTCGTCAGCTTCTTGCGCTCGCCCGCACCCAGCTGGACGGCCGTGTAGCCGTCGCGATCGCCGGTGCGCAGGCGGGTCACGGTATTGGGCTTGAGCTCCACGACCGAGACGGCAACCATCGTGCCGTCCGGCTGGAAGACCTGGGTCATGCCGACCTTGCGGCCGATCAATCCAATGCTCATCGGCGTCACATCTTGATTTCGATGTCGACGCCCGCAGCGAGCGAGAGCCGCATCAGTGCGTCGACGGTCTTGGACGACGGATCGAGGATGTCGATGAGCCGCTTGTGGGTGCGGATCTCGAACTGCTCCCGCGAGTCCTTGTCGATGAACGGCGACCGGAGGACCGTGAACTTCTCGATCCGGGTCGGCAGCGGCACCGGGCCGACGACGTCAGCGCCGGTGCGCTGGGCCGTCTCCACGATCTGGGCTGCCGACTGGTCGAGCAGCCGGTGGTCGTAGGCCTTGAGGCGGATTCGGATCCGCTGCTTCGCCATCTCGTTCGCCTACTGCAGGATGCTGACGATGGCGCCGGCACCGACGGTGCGGCCGCCCTCGCGGATGGCGAAGCGCTGGCCGACCTCGAGGGCGATCGGGGTGATCAGCTCGACCGTCATCTCGACGTTGTCGCCGGGCATGATCATCTCCGCGCCGCCCGGCAGCCCGATGGCCCCGGTGACGTCGGTCGTGCGCAGGTAGAACTGCGGCCGGTACCCGTTGTAGAACGGGGTGTGGCGGCCGCCCTCCTCCTTGGTCAGGACGTAGACCTGCGCGGTGAACTTCGTGTGGGGCGTGACCGAGCCGCTCTTCGCGAGCACCTGGCCGCGCTCGATGTCGTCGCGCTCGATGCCCCGCAGGAGGCAGCCGACGTTGTCGCCGGCCTCGCCCGCGTCGAGCAGCTTCTTGAACATCTCGACGCCGGTGACGACGACCTTGCGGGTCGCCTGGATGCCGACGATCTCGACCTCCTCGCCGACCTTGATCACGCCGCGCTCGATGCGCCCGGTGGCGACCGTGCCGCGGCCCTTGATGCCGAACACGTCCTCGATCGGCATCAGGAACGGCTTGTCGACCGGGCGGACCGGGTTGGGGATGTACGAGTCGACCGCGTCCATCAGCTCCTGGATCGGGGCGTAGGCCGGGTTCTCGGGATCGTCGGGCGCCTCGAGCGCCTTGAGCGCGGAGCCGCGGATGACCGGGATGTCGTCACCCGGGAAGTTGTTCTTGGTCAGCAGCTCGCGGACCTCGAGCTCGACGAGGTCGAGCAGCTCGGGGTCGTCGACCATGTCGACCTTGTTGAGGAACACGACGATGAACGGCACCTCGACCTGGCGGGCGAGCAGGATGTGCTCCCGGGTCTGGGGCATCGGGCCGTCGGTCGCGGCGACGACGAGGATCGCGCCGTCCATCTGGGCGGCGCCGGTGATCATGTTCTTGATGTAGTCGGCGTGCCCGGGGCAGTCGACGTGCGCGTAGTGGCGGGCGTCCGTCTCGTACTCGACGTGGGCGATCGCGATCGTGATCCCCCGCTCGCGCTCTTCGGGCGCGTTGTCGATCGAGTCGAACGCGCGGTACTCGGCCTTGCCGCGCAGCGCGAGGTACTTGCTGATGGCGGCCGTCAGCGACGTCTTGCCGTGGTCGATGTGGCCGATCGTGCCGACGTTGACGTGCGGCTTCGTGCGCTCGAACTTCTTCTTGGCCATGTCCTGATGGACTCCCTGCTCTTCTGCCCGTCAGGCGGGCCGACCCTGTTAGACCTTCGACTTGGCGACGAGCTCTGCCGCGAGGTTCGGAGGAACCTCGGCGTAGTGGCTGAGCTCCATGGAATAGCTGGCTCGACCCTGGGTCATCGACCGCAGGTCCGTGGCGTAGCCGAACATCTCGGCGAGCGGAACCGCGCTGCGGACGACCTGTGTCGAGCCGCGGGGGTCCATCCCCTCGATCTGGCCGCGCCGGCTGTTGAGATCGCCGATGACGTCGCCCATGAACTCCTCGGGCATCGTCACCTCGACCCGCATCATCGGCTCGAGCACGACCGGGTTCGCCTTGGAGACCGCGTCCTTGATCGCCATCGAACCGGCAATCTTGAACGCCATCTCGGACGAGTCCACGTCGTGGTAGGAGCCGTCGATCAGCGTCACCTTGACGTCGACCATCGGGACGTTCGCGTAGATGCCCGAGTCGAGCGTCTCGCGGATCCCCATGTCGATCGGCTTGATGTACTCGCGCGGGATGGTGCCACCGACGATCTTGTCGATGAACACGTAGCCCCCGCCCTTCTCGTTGGGCTCTGCCTTGATGACCGCGTGGCCGTACTGGCCCTTGCCGCCGGTCTGGCGGACGAAGCGCCCGTTGCCCTGGGCCTCGCGCCGGATGGTCTCGCGGTAGGCGACCTGGGGCTTGCCGACGTTGGCCGCGACCTTGAACTCGCGGACCATGCGGTCCACGAGGACGTCGAGGTGCAGCTCGCCCATGCCGGCGATCAGCGTCTGGCCCGACTCCTCGTCGGTCTTGACGCGGAAGGTCGGATCCTCCTCGGCGAGGCGCTGGAGCGCGATGCCGAGCTTGTCCTGGTCTGCCTTCGTCTTGGGCTCGATCGCGACCTCGATGACCGGCTCCGGGAACGTCATCGTCTCGAGGATGACCGGGTGATCCGGGTCCGAGAGCGTGTCGCCCGTGTACGTGTCCTTGAGGCCGACGGCCGCCGCGATGTCGCCCGCGTAGACCTCGTCGATCTCCTCGCGGTGGTTCGCGTGCATCTGGAGGATGCGCCCGATGCGCTCCTTCTTGCCCTTCGTCGCGTTGAGGACGTAGGAGCCCGACTTGAGCGTGCCCGAGTAGACGCGGAAGAAGGCGAGCTTCCCGACGAACGGGTCCGCGGCGATCTTGAACGCGAGGGCGCTGAAGTTGGAGGTGTCGTCGACGGCCTGGAGGACCTCGACATCCGTGCCCGGCTTGAGGCCGATGACCGGCGGCACGTCGAGCGGCGACGGGAGGTAGTCGATGACCGCGTCGAGCATCGGCTGGACGCCCTTGTTCTTGAGGGCGGAGCCGCACAGGATCGGGACCCACTTGTACAGCAGGGTCGCGAGCCGGATGCCGTGCTTGATCTCGGCCTCGGTCAGCTCCTCGCCCTCGAGGTACTTGTGGGCGAGCTCGTCGTCCACGTCCGAGACCGCCTCGAGGAGGTGCTCACGCCACTTGGCGGCCTCCTCGACCAACTCAGCCGGGATCTCGGTCTCGTCGAACGTGTCGCCCTTGTCGTCGCGCCACACGAGCGCCTTCATCCGGACGAGGTCCACGAGGCCCACGAAGGTGTCCTCGATGCCGATCGGGATCTGGATCGGCACGGGCTTGACGCCCAGGCGCTCCGTGATCATGTCGACGTCGCGCCAGAAGTTGGCGCCGGTGCGGTCGAGCTTGTTGATGAAGCAGATGCGCGGCACGCCATAGCGGTCGGCCTGGCGCCAGACCGTCTCGGACTGGGGCTCAACGCCGGCGACGCCGTCGAACACGACCACCGCACCATCGAGCACTCGCAGGCTGCGCTCCACCTCGACGGTGAAGTCCACGTGCCCGGGCGTATCGATAATGTTGATACGATGATCGTTCCACGCGCAGGTCGTAGCAGCGGCGGTGATCGTGATCCCGCGCTCCTGCTCCTGGGGCATCCAGTCCATGGTGGCCGCGCCTTCATGGACCTCACCGATCTTGTAGATCTTCTTCGTGTAGAAGAGGATCCGCTCGGTGACGGTGGTCTTGCCCGCGTCGATATGGGCGATGATTCCGATGTTCCGCGTTCGTGCGAGCGGAACGGCTCGTGCCACTTTTGTTCTAGCTCCTGTCTGCGTTCCGGACTACCACTTGAAGTGGCTGAACGCCTTGTTGGCGTCGGCCATCTTGTGGGTGTCCTCGCGCCGCTTCACCGCTGCGCCGAGGCCGTTGCTGGCATCGACGAACTCCGCGGCGAGCTTCTCGCTCATGCTCTTGCCGTTGCGCTTGCGTGCGGCCTGGACGAGCCAGCGCACGCCGAGCGACATCCGGCGATCGCCCCGGATCTCCACCGGGACCTGGTAGGTGGCGCCACCGACACGACGAGGCTTGACCTCGATGATCGGCGTGGCGTTGCGCAGCGCGGCCTCGAGGACCTCGAGCCCCGGGCGCTTGGCCTGGAACTCTGCGCGCGCGAGCGCCTGGCGGAGGATGCGGTCCGAGAGCGTGCGCTTGCCGTCACGCATCAGCTTCGCGCGGAAGCGGTCCGTGACGCGGTTGCTCTCGACCGAGTACTTCGCCTTGCGGGGGATGGAAGAACGACGGGGCATCTCTACTTCTTCCCGGTTGCCGCGTTGGCCTTGGCACCGTACTTGGAGCGCCCCTGCTTGCGGTCCTTCACGCCGGCCGCGTCGAGCGTCCCACGGATGATGTGGTACTTCACGGAAGGGAGGTCCTTCACCCGGCCGCCACGAACCAGGACCACCGAGTGCTCCTGGAGGTTGTGGCCGATGCCCGGGATGTAGGCCGTGACCTCCATCTGGTTGGTGAGCCGCACGCGCGCGATCTTCCGAAGGGCCGAGTTCGGCTTCTTCGGGGTCATCGTCCGGACCTGCAGGCAGACGCCCCGCTTCTGGGGGGCACCGGGGATCGGCACCTGGCGCTGGCGCAGGCTGTTCCAGTTCTTGCGCAGCGCGGGCGCCTTGACCTTCTCGATCTTCGGCTTCCGCCCGTGGCGCACGAGCTGGCTGATGGTCGGCACGGAGACGCGGCTCCTTTCACGTTGCTGGTTACTGGTTGTGGTCTGGACCGGCGGACTACACCCGTGCCGGGGGTCCGGCCGGGGACCGCTCGGAGCTTGAGGGCGAGTTTCCCGATCCCATGGGGCGATCGGGGCCCTTCAAGGCCACGGCCGCGAAGTGTAGCAATGGCCCCTCGGGAGTGTCAAACACTCCCCTCCCCCGCGACGGGGCGGCGTGCGGACGCCCGGGCGGCTGCCCGGGCGTCAGTGAAGGTGCGTGGTGCGGCGGGCGGTCAGCCCTCCTCGGAGGCGTCCTCGGCGTCGGCCAGGAACGGGTTGAACTCCGCCTCGGGCTCGGCCTTGGCCGTGGTCTCGGCGTCGCCCTCCGCGAGGAAGGGGTTCGCGTCGGCCTCGTCCTCGTCGGCACCGGCGATCGTGGCGGCAAGCGCGAGGCCTGCCGTCTCGTCGTCGGGTGCGCGGGTCCCGTCCTCGAGGAACGGGTTGTACTCGGCCTCGCCGAGACCTTCGAGTGCCTCGCCTGCGAGCGCCTCGAGGGCGGCCCGGCGCTGGCGCTCCTTGATCGCGGCGATGTTCTGCGGCGCGCCCGACCCTGCCGGGATGAGCTTGCCGATGATGACGTTCTCCTTGAGGCCGATCAGGTGGTCGCGGGCGCCGTTGATGGCGGCCTCCGTGAGCACCCGGGTCGTCTCCTGGAAGGACGCCGCGGCGAGGAACGATGACGTGTTGAGCGACGCCTTCGTCACGCCGAGGAGCACGGTCTGGGCCGTCGCCGGCTCGCCGCCCTCGGACAGGACGCGGTTGTTCGCCTCCTCGAAGTCGAGGCGATCGATGAGCTCCGTCGGCAGCTGCTCGCAATCGCCCG
>CAVYGJ010000014.1:0-133690 GCA_963768035.1 uncultured Chloroflexia bacterium | reverse complement strand
TACAACCGTATGGTTGTATCCATGACCACGGTGCTCCACGCCGACAACGTCTTTGCCGCACTGGCCGACGCCACGCGTCGCGACATCGTGCTGCGGGCGATCGGCGGCCACGAGGGCATCGTCGAGCTCGCGGGCCACTACCCGATGAGCTTCGCGGCCGTGCAGAAGCACGTCGCGGTGCTCGAGCGGGCGGGGCTCATCACCAAGGAGCGCACAGGCCGGCGCAAGGTCGTGCGAACCAACATGGAGGCGCTCCGTCTCGCACGCGCGCTGCTCGACGAGTACGAGCTGCTGTGGCGGGGCCGGATCGACCGCATGACCGACCTACTCAGCCGCATGGAGGATGCCCACCCATGACTGTCACCTCGGTCCGGACCGATCCGGACACCCTGACCCTGACCCTCACCGCCGAGTTCGACGCATCCCCGGAGCGCGTCTGGAACCTCTGGTCCGACCCGCGCAAGCTCGAGCGCTGGTGGGGCCCGCCGACGTACCCGGCGACGTTCACCGCCCACGACCTGACGCCCGGCAGCCGGATCCAGTACCACATGACCGGCCCGACGGGCGACCAGCCGCACGGCTACTGGGACGTCGTCGAGGTCGACGAGCCGAACCGGCTCGCGTTCGTCGACGGCTTCGCCCATGCCGACGGGACGCCGAACACGGACTTCCCGACCTACGACGCCCGTGTCCGGATCGAGCCGATCGACGCCAGCCGGACGCGGATGTCCATCGAGAGCCGGTTCCAGACCGCGGAGGCGCTCGAGCGCGTCCTCGCGATGGGCATGAAGGAGGGCCTCACCGAGGCCGTCGGCCAGATCGACGCGATCCTCGCAGAGGACCTCGCGACCACGGGAGACGAGCGATGACCACGACGACCGAGCAGACGACCCACACCCTGGAGGTCCCCGGCGCCGTCCTGACGTACGACGTCCAGCCGTCCTCGGGGAGCGAGCCGGCACTGCTGATGATCGGCTCGCCGATGGGCGCGGGCGGCTTCGCGACGCTGGCCGGGCACTTCCCCGACCGCACGGTCGTCAGGTACGACCCGCGTGGCGTGGAACGCAGCGTGAAGGCCGACCCCGCGAGCCTCTCGACGCCCGAGGAGCACGCAGACGACCTCCACCGCGTGATCGAGGCCCTCGGCTCCGGCCCGGTGGACATCTTCGCGAGCAGTGGCGGCGCCGTGAACGCGCTCGCGCTCGTTGCCACCCACCCGGAGGACGTCCGGATCCTCGTCGCCCACGAGCCGCCGCTCGCGTCGATCGTCCCCGATCGCGAGGGGGCGCATCGCGGCAACGCTCGCGGTCCGCGACGCGTACGCCAAGGACGGCTTCGGCGCCGGCATGGCCCGGTTCATCGGCGTCGTCAGCCACACCGGTCCGTTCCCGACCGACTACGCGAGCCAGCCCGCGCCTGACCCGGCGATGTTCGGGCTGCCGACCGAGGACGACGGCAACCGCACCGACGCCCTGCTGCACCAGAACATCGTCTCGTGCACCCATTACGAGCCGGACTTCGACGCGCTGCGCGCCGCGCCGACTCGGATCGTCCTGGGCGCCGGGGTTGAGTCAGCCGGCCAGCTCGCCCACCGCGGCGCGGAGGCTGCGGCGCAGCGCCTCGGGCTCGAGCCGGTCAGCTTCCCGAGCGACCACGGCGGCTTCCTGGGCGGCGAGTACGGCCAGCGCGGCGACCCCGACGGGTTCGCCGCGACGCTCCGCGAGACCCTCACCGCGGGCTGAGGCCACTCCCCTCCAGCGCCTACCCGCCCTGCGCGTACCACTCGAGGACGCGCAGGGCGCGGAGCGTGTTCCAGCGGCTGGGCGCGCCATCGCCTCCCTCCATCTCGAGGTGCGTCGCCCCGTCGTGGACGTGCTGGAGCGGCCAGGTGCCGTCGGAGCTCCGATTGCCTTCCACGACCGCGATCGCCTCCGCGACACGCGGATCCGGGGGCTCGCCGGTCGACTGCAGGTAGTCGAGCGCGCGCAGCACGTCGTAGTGGTGCCAGGTCGGGAACGAGAACTGGAGCCACGCCTCGTCGATCACCGCGCCCGTCGAGCGCCGCCGGAACAGCCGGCGCTCGAGGAGGTACGCCTCGCCCCGGTGGCGGGCCGCGCGTACCTCGTCCGATCCGCCGATCGCCCGCTCGTGCTCGATGAGGCCCTCGAGCACGTTCGTCGTCGTCTCCATCGACGACACCGTGGCGCCGTTCTCGACCTCGCAGTTCCAGCCGCCGTCCGACAGCTGCTCGCCGAGCAGCCGGTCGACGAGCGGCCGCATGTCGACGCCGAAGTACGCGCCCGTCGCGACGACGTTGCCGTTGATGCACGGCTCGACCTCCCCCTCGAAGAACCTGTTGTCCGCCCAGGGCGACTCGAAGTCCGGATCCCGCCACGTGACGTTGTCACGGACGAGCGCGATGGCGCGCCGGGCCTGCTCGCTGTCGGGATCGAGGCCGAAGCGCAGCAGCACCTCCAGCACGTGGAACGTGTCCGTCCAGTCGTGCGACCACGGCCGGCCGCCCCACCGTCCGTCGGGCTCCTGGAGCGCGAGCAGCCGGGCGCCCCAGCCATCCGTCGCGATCCGTGCGCGTTCCGCCGCGATGACCTCCGCCGGCTCGTGCACGAGGTCGCGCATGACCTGCCAGCGGATCGCCGGGTCCGAGTCGAGCAGCCAGTCGATGACGGTCATGGTCTACCTCCCATGTCCGGGATCCTGACGCCTGATCCTGACAGGTGGCGTCATGTCCGATGTTGACGGGAACTGGCGTGGATCCCCCGTACAGTTGCGTGACAAGCGCCCGACCATCCCGCACGTGAGGTTCCCCATGGCCGAGGTCCTGCTGTTCCACCACGCACAGGGGCTGACACCCGGCGTGGTCGCGTTCGCCGACGAGCTGCGGGCCGCCGGCCACACGGTGCACACGCCAGACCTGTTCGACGGGCAGACCTTCGGCTCGATCGACGAGGGGATGACGCACATCAAGGCGACCGGGTTCGACGAGCTCCGGGCGCGTGGTGTCCGGACGGCCGACGACCTGCCCAACGAGCTTGTCTACGCCGGCATGTCGTTCGGCGAGTCGATCGCCCAGGAGCTCGCCCAGACCCGACCCGGCGCACGCGGCGCGATCCTCATGTACTCCGCCATCCCGATCAGCGGCGAGTGGGCGTTCGGTCCCTGGCCAGACGGCGTCCCGGTCCAGATCCACGGCATGGACAACGACCCGATCTTCGTCGGCGAGGGCGACATCGAGGCGGCACGCGAGATCGTTGCCGCGGTCGACGACGCGGAGCTGTTCCTGTACCCGGGCGACCAGCACTACTTCTCGGACAGCTCGCTCCCCTCCTACGACCCGGCGGCGACCGCCCTCCTCACGGAGCGCGTCCTCGCGTTCCTGGCGCGCGTCTGATCGGGTTCCAGCCGGCGTGACGACCGTCCTCACGACGCGCGCGCTCAACCGCGCGCTGCTCGCCCGGCAGCACCTCCTCGAGCGCGTCGGCGATGCCGCCGCTCTCGATGGTCGAGCACCTCGTCGCGCTCCAGGCGCAGAACCCGCACGACCCGTACCTCGCGCTCTGGTCGCGCGTCGACGCGTTCGCGGCCGCCGACATCTCGGACGCCCTCGCGGACGGCCGCGTCGTCCGGATCGGCCTCCTGCGCACGACGCTCCACCTCGTGACGGCGGAGGACGCACGCTCGCTGTGGCCCGTCGTCCGGCCGGTCTTCGCCCGGGCGTGGTCGCACAGCCCGTTCCGCAAGGACCTGCCCGGGATCGAGGTCGACGAGATCCTCGACGCCGCGCGGCCGATGCTCGACGAGACGCTGACGCTCACCGAGCTTGGGCGACGACTCGAGGCGCGCTGGCCCGGACGCTCGCCGGCCTCGCTCTCGTATGCCGCCCGGTTCCTGCTGCCGATCGTCCAGGTCCCGCCCCGTGGGCTGTGGGGCCGGTCCGGCCAGGCGCGCTGGCGGCGTCTCGACTCCTGGACGGGCAAGGAGGGCGGCGAGCGGCCGGATGCGACGACCGTCGGGGATCTCGTCCTCCGGTACCTGGCGGCATTCGGGCCGGCCACGCCCGCGGACATCGCCACGTGGTCATGGCTCACGGGGTACCGCGAGGTCCTCGAGTCGCTGCGGCCCCGCCTCCGCACCTTCCGCGACGAGGCGGGCCGGGAGCTGTTCGACGTCCCGGACGCGCCGCTCCCCCACCCCGACACGCCGGCGCCGTTCCGGTTCCTGCCCGAGTACGACAACGTCGCGCTGTCGCACGCGGACCGGTCGCGGATCATCGCGCCCGAGGCCGGCGGACGGATCACGGGCTACGTCGGCACGTTCCTCGTCGACGGGTTCGTCGCCGGACAGTGGCGGATCGACCGCGTCGGCGACGCTGCGACACTCGTGCTCGACCCGTTCACGTCGATGTCGGCAACGCAGCGTGAAGAGGCGGTGGCCGAGGGGGAATCGCTGCTCGCGTTCCGGGAGCCGACGGCGACGCGGCGCGACGTGGAGTTCGGCGTCGCCCGCGCGACGCGCAGCGGCAAGCCTGCCTAGCCCGCCGTGACGAGGACGGTGTTGCCGTCCGGATCGTCGACGAGGCACATCCAGGCGCCGAAGTCCGTGCGAAACGGCGCCGCGCGACCGTGATACCCGGCGGCGACGAGCTCGTCCCACTTCGTGTTGACCGCGTCGTCGCCCTCGACGAAGAACTCGAGCATCGTCCGCGAGCCGCCGGCAGGCGGCTCGAAGTCGGGCACGTTGCGCACGAACGTCGTCGTGATGACGAAGTTGTGGCCGCCCCCGAGGTCGACGACGATGTCGCGGCGCGATTCCACGTCGGGCGGGAACTCGACGCCGAGGTGCCGGTAGAACGCGACCGAGCGCGGGAGGTCGGCCACGAGGAGCACGACCATGGTGAACCGGGGGTCCGTCATGCGACCAGCCTGTCGCCCGGACCGCCCGGCGTCAACGGGTGCGAAGGCCTAGCGGCGACCGCGCGGGTTCTCTTCGCGGACGGGCTTCGGCTCACGGCCGGGGCGCGGCGGGTTCGGCAGCGTGCCCGGGGCCATGTCGGCCGGCCGCTCGTAGACGCGCGTCTGGGCCACGGCGACCTCCTTCGCGAACTCCGCCGCGACGGATGCCGGGATGCTCGCCGTCCATGCGCGGCCGATCTCGACCATCCGCTCGGACTCGGCGGCGCGACGCTCGCGCTCGAGCTTGGAATGCTTGGTCATGTTGCCTCGATTCGAAGGCCCCGGCTCTCGAGGCGTCCCGCAAGGCTACCCCCTGCGGCAAGGACGCGGGCGCGGGCGCCCCGCTACCAGCTGTAGAAGTCGGTGACCAGGCGCGTCCGGGTGCCGTAGCGCCACACGCCGATGCCCACCCACTTGAACCGCGGGTTCTTGATGTTCTTCCAGTGCCCGCCGCCCGTCGACTTCTCGGCCTGGTACTTGAGATGGCTCGCGAGGACCGCCTTCTTCGCCGACGAGAGCCCGTCGCGGCAGCCGATGTTCTCGCCCCACGTCCAGCTGGTGTAGCCCGCGCGGCTCAGCCTGCCGTGGACGTCGCCGTGGTAGCAGTCGTTGTTCAGCACGAGCCGCTTTGCCCAGCTCCGGGAGACCGCGGACAGGCCGGAGGAGCGCCCGATCGGCGTCACGTACTTCGAGTAGCGGCCCGATCCGTAGCCCTTGCACGTTCCGTCGCTCAGGACCCAACCGCCGGTCCGGGTGCAGTTGAGGAGCTTCAGGTAGTACGTCTCGACGTCGTACCAGGGCGGGGTGGCTGCGGCTGCCGGCGCCGGCGAGGCGGCTGCGACGGCGAAGCCGAGCGACGAGAACACGAACGTCGCGGCGACGACTGCCGCGATGCGCTGTCGGAGCGACGCCCGCTGGGCGCCTGCACGAACCAATCCCACGATCATTCCTCTCTACCGGACGTCGCGAGTCCCGCCCACGACGACGAACCTTGGGGGCCGCCCCGAGGGTACCCGAGCCCGCGGGCACGCGTCTCCGCACCAACCGTACTGGCCGGTACACTCCCGCCGTCGCAAGGAGCACCAGCCGCACATGTGGTCCGAGATCGCGCTCGAACGTGGCCCCGACGGGGGCATCTCGCCGCTCACCCGTGCCCGCCTGATGTCCCGTCCGGAGGCAGAGGCCGAGGCGGCGATCGCGTACGTCGTGTCGCGCGAGGGCGAGATGGAGCTGCTCGGCGCCGACCCCGCGCGACTCGAGGATGCCCGCGAGCTGTTCGTCGAGGGACAGCGCGTCCGCGAGCTGCTCCGCGTGCGGTCGTACTCGCTCGAGACCGAGCGCGTGTGGGCCGGCCTCCCGGCCGAGGACCGGCGCGTGATCCTGGGTCGGCTCGCGGCCGCAGGCCAGCCGAGCACGCCGGACGCCGCGAGCACGGTCATCGGGATGGCGCTCAACCAGCTCGTCGTCGCCCGGCTGATCGCGCTCGCCACGGCGACCAAGGGCACGCAGGCGACCGCGGGCGAGGCGATGCTCGGGCTGCCGATCGCCTTCCAGCTCGAGGTCATCCGCGAGACGGGCGCAGACCTCCGGGTCCCGGGCGAGGTGCTCCGCGTCCTCGGGCTCTGATCGCGCGTCAGGCCGGCAGTCGGACCTCGTAGGTCGGGCTCAGCGGATCGTCGCGATACGGCCCGAACGGCGGGCAGGTGCGGAAGCCCATCGACTCGTACAGGCCGATCGCCTCGACCTGGTCGATCCCGGTCTCGAGCCGGACGAGCGTCACGCCACGCTCCCGCGCGTGGTCGAGCAGCCGCGCGAGGACCCGGCGGCCGTAGCCCTTTCCCCGGAACGCGTCGCGGGCGTACATCCGCTTCACCTCGCCGTACGGCTCGTCGCCCTCGCCGTCGACGAACAGGATCCCGCCGCATGCGGCCGGGCGGCCGTCCTCCCGCAGGACGAAGAAGTCCACGCCCTGCTCGACGAGCTGGCTGACCGAGAACCCGTGCCGGCTCTCGACTGGATAGCGGGCGGCGAGATGCTCCTCGAGCTCCATGACGAGCGCCTCGGCCTCGGGCGTGTCGGGCCGCTCCCGCGTGATCGTGACGTCCATCAGCGGCCGTCGACGTCGGCCGGGATCGTGGCGAGGCCGGCGGGCTCGACGCGGCCGGCGGCGAGCATCCTCGCGGCCATCGCCCGGTTCTTCTGGCCCCACGTGGACCGCGGCGTTCGCGGCACGAACCGGATCGCGTACCGCTCGTCGTCGATGCGCTGGGTCTGCGTGTCCACCCAGCCGTGGCACAGCGCGACCTCCTGGAGGTCGACCAGCCTGACGTGGGCCCGCCCCGTCGAGACCTTGAGGATCGAGACGACGACCTCGCGCGCGCCGTCTGTCGGCCGCGACCGGAGCCAGGCGTCCATGTCGGCCGCCGTCTGGACCGGGATCGCGCCCGACACGTCCATCGCGCTCAGCGGCCGGACAGGTGCCGCCCGAGCGTCCGGACGACCTGTTCGATCATCTGCCTGACCTGCTCGCCGTCGACGTCGTCGCCCGTGTGGACCCGGATCAGGAGGTCGGAGCTGCTTGCCGTCCCGGGCTTGACCTCGATCGAGCCGTTGTACTCGACGCCGGGCAGGCTCCAGCTCACGCGGTGCTCGTTCCGGTCCGGCACGAACGTCGCCTGCGGCCCGCCGGCACCGGCCTCGGCGTCGGGCTCGGACTCGGGGTCGCCGTCGACCGCGATCGCCTCCTCGAGCGTGACCGTGGGGACGTAGAGCGGCATGTTCGCGGGATCGGCGAAGAAGTCGAAGGCGTCCTCGACGCCCACCCAGACCGTGGTCTTGCGCTCGAAGTCCATGGGCAGAGCGTACCCGAGAGCCCGGTGGCCTGGCTTCCACCGGATAGCACTCACGCGGGTCGTATGTCCCGATTCAGCTCCGGATACCCGCTCCGGGACTGAGCGGTGACGGAATCGGCCGAATCGGGTCAGCTCCCTCGCTTTGTACCCGCGTCACGACTCGGTGGTGGAAGCGTAGAAGCGGTGCGCCAGCCCGCGCCGTCACTGGTCCCGCGTGCGGCACGCACCACGCCCAGATCGACATCACGTCCCGCTGCGCCGGTACCGACTTCGGACTAGGCGTCGCCTCCGCGGGACACGACCCTGACACCGACAGGAGCCCACCTAAAGGCTCGGACCACACGAAATTCATGTGTCGTCCCGATGTCACCGGGCACCGCCCGAGCCAGCCTGCAACCAGCGATCACGCCATCAACCACAGAGGAGATCCCTTGACCGCAATCGACACCCGCCCCGCCCCGGACCTCGCCGCAATCAAGCAGAAGCAGCAGGCCACCTGGTCGAGCGGCGACTACCACATGATCGGGACCCAGATCATCATCAGCTCGGAGCGCCTCATCGAGTCGCTCGATCTCCACTCCACGGAGCGCGTGCTCGACGTCGCGACCGGGTCCGGCAACGCCGCCATCGCGGCGGCCCGGCACGGCAGCGAGGTCATCGGGGTGGACTACGTCCCCTCGCTCCTCGATCACGCCCGGCAGCGTGCCGCCGCCGAGGTCGTCGAGGCCGAGTTCCGCGAGGGCGACGCAGAGGCGCTGCCGTTCGAGGACGGCTCGTTCGACGTCGTGACCTCCGTGTTCGGCGCGATGTTCGCCCCGGACCAGGAGCGAACGGCCGCGGAGCTCGTGCGAGTCACCCGCCACGGCGGCCGGATCGGGCTCGTCGCCCACACGCCGGAGGGGTTCATCGGGAACCTGTTCAAGGTGATCGGCGGTCACGTCCCGCCGGCCCCGGGGCTCAAGTCGCCGATCCTGTGGGGAACCGAGGACCGGCTGCGCGAGCTGTTCGGCGACGCCGCCGCGGGACTCGAGAGCCGGAAGCGCCACTTCGTGTTCCGCTACCGCACCCCGGACGCCTACGTCGACTACTGGCGGCGCTGGTACGGCCCGACGCTCAAGGCGTTCGAGGCCGTCGGCGCGGCCGGCGAGGCGGCGCTGCGCAGCGACCTGCTCGACCTGATCGCACGCTTCAACGTCGCGACGGACGGGACGATGGTCGTCCCGAACGAGTACCTCGAGACCGTCATCACGACGCGCTGACGACGCATCACACCAACGGGCGGGTGGAGTGCCACCCGCCCGTTCTCGTGTTCAGCCGATCCCGAGCCGCGCCGCGATGGCCGCGGCCTCCGTGCGGGTCGACGCTCCGAGCTTGCCCAGGATGTTCGAGACGTGGACGCCCGCCGTGTTCTCGCTGATGAACAGCGTCTCGGCGATCTGGCGGTTGGTGCGGCCCTGGACGAGCAGCGGCAGCACGTCGCGCTCCCTCGGGGTGAGCCCGAACGGATCGCGCGGCAGCGCCGGCGTGTCGGCAGGTGCCGGCGGACCGGCCAGGTCGATCCGACCGCGAGCGGCGAGGCCCTCGATCGCCCGGAGCAGCGGCAGCGCGCCGAGGCGCGTCGCGATCCCCGCCGCCTCCACGAGCGCCTCGGTCGCCGCCTGACGGTCGCCGGCGACGAGCGACGCCTCCGCGAGGTGCAGGCCGCAGTACGCCGCGAGGTAGACGTTGCCCCTGCGAGCCCAGTGGTCGCCCGCCGTCCGCCATGCCCCGGCATCGCTCGAGCCCTCGACGCGCGTCCGCTCGGCCGTCTGCGAGGTCGAGCTCGGCCTCCGCCTCGTCGAGCGCCAGGCCCCTGAGCACCTCCCGTGCGCGGGCGATGACGACCTCGAGCGCCGCCCAGGCGTCGTTGCCGACGGCGACCGCCGCCGATTCCGCCGCGGGGTCGCGCCGCGCCCGAGCGACCTCGGCCGCCTCGGCAGCGGCCCGCATGCCGACCCGAAGCAGGCGGATCTCGTACCAGCGCGTCCCCGGCGTGCCGAGCTCCTCCCTCGAGCGCCTGATCGCGTCGATGGCCGCGACCGGGTCCCCCGCCCACAGGGCGTGCTCCGCCTGGGCCAGCCGGAGGGGGACATGGAACTGCCCCTCGACCGGACCGCCGCGGAGCACGAGCTGGAGGTCGGCGATCCCTTCCGTCGCGCGCGGGTCCCCCTGCGACACGATGAGCGGCAGCCAGTTCGCCAGTCCGTAGCGCCGTTGGACGCGCCCATCGGGTCCGGCTCCGACGCTGTCCGCCGCGAGGACGGCCGCCTCGTCCCACGCGTCGAGCTCGTACGCACTCTGGATGCCGTTTGACCGGATGAAGTACGAGTACGTCCTGTCGAGCCCGAACTCCTGCGCCGCCACGATCCCCCGCCGGACCACCTCGAGGCCGGCTGCCGGATCGCCGGCATACCGCTTCGCATCGCTCAGGTTCACGTAGGCGCGCCCGATGTCGTCAGGGTGGGCGAGCTCGTGGGCGATGGCGAGCGCCGCCTCGAGCGAGGCATATCCCTCCGCTGCCCGCCCCTCCACCGCGAGACAGACCCCGAGCGTGTTGCGCGCGTGCCCCTCGGCCTGCCGCGCGCCGGTCTGCCGCGCGAGCTCGACCGCCCGCGTGAGCACCTCCGTCGCCTCGCGCCAGTGGTCGAGGAGCATCAGGATCTGCCCGTAGCCCGCGAGCACCCGCGCCAGCTCGGGCGTCGCCGGCTCCTCGGGGATGAGCGCGATCGCGTGCTCGTGCGCCTCGAGCGCGGCCACCGCTTCGCCGTTGTACCAGAGCGCGCGGCCCAGTCGCTCCTGCGCAATCCCCTGGCGGAGCGGCGCCGCGCCCTCGAGCGCGATGATCGCGGCCTTCCGGTGCGCGACGGCCCTGCGGCTGTCGCTCGAGAGCCAGGCGGCCTGGGCGACCCGGTCGAGGAGCTCGGCCTTGTCGATCCCGGCCCTCGCCTCAGCGTCGGGCACCGCGGGCCACAGCTCCAGGGCCCGCTCGCCGTGCCGCTGCGCGTCCGCGAACGCATACGCTCGGGTCGCGGCGTCCGCCGCGCGCACGGAGGCCTCGAACGCATTCGGCAGGTCTCGCGCGGCCGTCCAGTGCCACGCGAGCTCCGCCCAGTGGCCGGCCGCCGGCGCGCCCGACCCCGGTCCACGCGCGGTCAGCGCATCGCCGAACGCACGGTGGATGCGCTGTCGCTCGCCGGGCAGGAGGTCGTCGTACGCCGCCTCCTGGAGAAGCGCGTGGCGGAAGGCGTAGTCGCCGTCGTGCGCGTCGTCCACCGATGCGCTCACCAGCACCTGGCTGCCGACGGCGATCCGAAGCGCGGCGATCAGCGCGTCTTCGTCCATCCCGGCGACGAGCGCGAGCAGGTCGTGGTCGACCCGCCGTCCCGCGACCGCGGCGACGTGGACGACCGCCTGCGCGGGCTCGGGCAGGTCGACGATCCGCGACAGCAGCACCTCGCGCAGGGTCGGCGGGATCGGACCTGCGGCGCGAGCACCGGCGCCGACGAGCTCCTCCACGAAGAACGGGTTGCCGTCCGAGCGCCGGTGGACCCGCGCCGCGAGCTCGGCCGACGGCGTCTCGCCGAGGATCGACGCCAGCAGCTCGGCCGTCTCCGCTGACCCGAGCCGCGACACGACGGTGCGCTCCACGCGGCCGCTCCGCTCGAGCTCCGCCAGCCATGGCACGAGCGGGTGTCGGCGGTGGAGCTCGTCGTCACGGAAGGTCATGAGCAACAGGACGGCGTCCGTCTCCAAGCTGCCTCACGAGGAACGCGACCGCCTCGCGGGTCGCGACATCGGCCCAGTGGAGGTCCTCGAGCACGAACAGCACCGGCCGCGTCTCGGCGAGGCGCTGGAGCACGCCGAGGATCGCGTCGAGCAGGCGCGGCGCGAGGAACTCCGTGGGGCTCGCGGGCTCGGCGACACTGGCCGAGCGCCGGGACGAGCCGGGCGAGATCCGCCCGTGACGCCCCGAACACGGCCTCGACGCCGGCTGGCGTGAGACCGCGAACGAGCGTGCGGAACGCCTCGACGATCGGCCCGTAGGGCACGCCGCCCTCGCCGATGTCGGCGCAGCCGCCCTCGAGGACGACGAAGCCGCGGGTCGCGGCAGCCGATGCCGTCTCGCGCGACAGCCGCGACTTCCCGACCCCCGCCTCGCCTGCGACGAGCTGGTGGATCGGGCTTCCCGCCGCCGCGCCGTCGAGCGCAGCGGTCAGTGCGGTTATCTCCGTGGCGCGCCCGACGAGCGTCGGGCTGACGATGCGTCCGGCCATCGCCCGATGATAGAGGCCGGGCATCGCGCACCGTCGGGCGGACGGCTCGCGTTGGCGGTAGGGTGTCGCCATGACGCACGAAGCCGAACACCATCACACCCTGTCCTACGAGGACGCCGTCGCCCAGTTCCGGGCGGACAAGGACGCCTACTTCAAGCAGGGTGCCGGGAGCCCGGTCCCCGAGGCGGAGCGGGCGACGTTCGAGGGGATCCCCTACTTCCCCGTCGACGAGGCGTGGATCGCCGACGAGCTCGCGCTCGAGCCGTACGTGGGCGACGAGCCCGTCCGGTTCCAGATCCCGACGACCGACGGGCGCCTGCGCGACGCCGAGCGGGCCGGGGTGTTCCGGTTCGAGCTCGCAGGCACGACCCACAGCCTGACGGCCTACCGCATCGCGAGCGCCGACGGCACCGTCCACGAGTCGCTGTTCGTCCCGTTCCTCGACGCGACGTCGGGCACGGAGTCGTACGGCGCCGGCCGCTACCTCGACCTCGAGACCGAGGAGGACGGGTCCTGGACGCTGGACTTCAACCTCGCCTACCACCCGTCGTGCGTCTACGACCCGAAGTTCTCGTGCCCGCTGACGCCGGCCGAGAACCGCCTGGCGATCCGCGTCGAGGCGGGTGAGCGGCTCGGAGAGGGCCACTGACGATGGTCGTCGGCCACCCCGACGCCCCGGTCCGCGAGCTCCTCGAGGCGATCGCGGGACCGGCATCGGCGCGAGCAACCCGACCTGCCCGCCATCGGGGCCGCGCTCGTCGCCCTCGCGGCGGACACGGCGTACCTGGACCGCTGGGTCCGCGGGCTCGGCGAGACGAGCGGCACGGTCCGGATCCACGCGCCCGAGCGGGGTCCGCGGCTGATGCTCGTCCACCGCCTCGAGGGGCAGATGGGTGCGGTCCACGACCACCGGGTGTGGGTGGCGCTCGCCACCGTGACCGGCCTCGAGACACATCGCCGCTACGCTCGGCCCGAGGCGCCGGACGGCGTCCCGACGCTCGCCGAGGAGACGCTCGTGGCGCCACGCGAGGCAGTCACGCTCCTGCCGCCGGAGGACATCCACGACCACGGGCACGTGCTGGGCCGCGGCGAGCCGGCGTACTGCCTGATCCTCACCGGCGATGATCAGCGCCGCTTCGAGCGCACCGAGTGGGACCTGGCCACCGGCAGGCGCCGGGTCCTCGTCCCAGGCGACGGCGGCCGCTGGGTGGCGACGGAGCCGTCGCCCGACTGACGCGCCGTCAGTCCTCGACGGGCGTGATCGTCACCATCGGGATCACCCGCTCGCCGGCCTTCTCGGGGTAGGCGCCGAACGCCGGATGCTCCGCGACGTGCTGGTCCCACAGGCGGTCGCGCTCGGCGTCCGACGCGATGGCCGCCGTGGCGTCGAACGTCCGGCCGCCGGTCTCGATCGTGACCTGGGGATCGACCCTGACGTTCGTGACCCAGTGCGCGTGCGTCGTCTGCCCACCGTTGCTGCCCGCAACCGCGTACGAATCGCCGTCGCGCGAGTACGTCAGGATCGTGCGCCGACGCTCCCCTGTCCTGGCACCGGTCGTCCACATCACGAGGAGGGGCTTGCCCGTGAAGGGGCCCGCCGTGATCGCGCCGCCGTGGGCGCGCATGTCGGCGATGAGGTCGTCTTCGAAGGTCGGCGAGGACCAGTCGGTCATCCAGGGGCTCCGTGTCGTTCGGTCGCGCAGGTCGCGCGGGGTCGGTGGTTGCTTGCACTTGCAACTATCGCACCGGTCGACACGGGGCGTCCAGCGCGACTATCATCGAACGCCCGTTCTATTCCCCGAAGGAGGCGCCGTGACCGACTGGCTCGTGGACATGTCGACCGATCCGCGGCGCTTCCCCGTGGTCCAGCACCGCCACGCGAACGGGACCCTGCGCGCGGAGCGCGACCGCACGCCCGAGGTCGTCGCCCACCTTGGTGCGCCGCGCGTCGAGCGGTGGACGTACCAGTGCGCCTGCGGAGACGTGTTCGTGTGGGAGCGACGACCGGCCGCCTGACCGTGGGCCACTCGGCCCGACCGATGCTACGGTGGGGAATCCCCGAACCGTCGCGGCCCCGCGATGCAGGGCCCACGAGCAGAGACCAGCGTGCGCAGCGATCGAACCGGACAGCTCCTCCTCATAGGCGGCGGCCTGCTCGCGTTCACGATGCTCGGCTGGACCGGCCTCGTGGTCCCATCGCTCATCCGGGAGATCCAGCGCGACCTCGCCGTCAACGACGCGGACATGGGGATCGCGTATGGCGTGTTCATGGCGATGTTCCTCGCCGGCTGCCTGCTCACCGGGTGGGCCACGTCGCGGACCGGTCGGCGACCGCTCCTGCTCGGGGCGCTGACCGTCATGTTCCTGGGCACCGTCGCCGCGCTCGTGCCGTCGTGGCCGGTCTTCATCGCCGCGGGTGCCCTCCGCGGCCTCGGCAGCGGGATGCTCGAGGTCGGCATCCAGGGGTTGTTCCTCGCGGCGTTCACGGGTGCGCTCCAGGGCCGGGCGATCAACTCGGTGCACTTCACCTACAGCCTCGGCGCGGTGATCGCGCCCATCGCCATGGCCGCGCTCGTCGGGCTCGGGATCGTCTGGACGGACGCGATGGCGCTGGCCGCGATCCCGATCGCGATCGCCGGGGTCATGCTCGCGCTCGCGCCGATCGAGGGTGCTCCGACACGCTCGGCGGGTCCGTCCGTGCGGCTCCGGGTCACGATCCCGCTCGTCGCGGCCGCGCTCGCGATCGCGTGCTACGTCGCGGCGGAGGTCGGCGTGTCGAGCTGGCTCGTGCGGTTCCTCGCGGACGTGGACCTCGCGCTCGCCGCGAGCGCGCTGACGCTGTTCTGGGTCGCCCTCGCGGCGAGTCGACTCGTCGTCGCGCGGTTCGGGCACCGCGTCCCGCCCGAGACGCTCGTCATGGCCGGCTTCCTCGTCGCGACGGTGTCGCTCATCGCCGCGGTCGTCGTGCCGTCGATCCCGGCCTCGATCGCGCTGTTCACCGCGACGGGCTTCGCACTGGGGCCGGTCTATCCGGGGATCATCCTCGTCGGCGGCCGGATCTCGACGACCCACAAGGACGCCGTCACGAGCCTGCTCGCCTCCGCGGGTGTGGCGGGGGCGGTCGTGTACCCGACGCTCATGGGCGCGATCTCGCTGGGGGCGGGCCTGGGCGTCGCGATCGGCGGCGCGGGCCTCCTGTGCGCCGTGGGCGCGATCTTCGTCGCGGTGGCCGTCAGGCGGCTCGGCCCCGCGCCCGACGAGGCGGGATCGACGCAGGCGCTCGTCCGCGCGGGCTGACCCATCGCGGCCGACGACGGGCCGCCACAATGCGCGGATGCACGACATCGACAGCGCCGCCCTGACCGCCTGGCTCGACGATCGCGAACGCGCCGGGCTGTTCAGCGGGGTCGTCCGCATCACCCGTGGCCCCGAGACGCTGTTCACGCACGCGGCCGGGCTCGCGTCCCGTGCGCACGGCCTCCCCAACACCCTCGACACCCGCTTCGCCGTGGCGTCCGTCGGGAAGTGGCCGCTCGCGATCACGGCCCTCCGCCTCGTCGAGCGGGGCGAGCTCGCGCTCGACGCCAGGCTCATCGACCTGCTCCCGCCCGACCAGCGGCCGGTCGCGCTGACGCCGGAGCACACGCTCCACCACCTGCTCTCGCAGACGTCCGGGCTCGCCAACTACGCCGACGACGACGACCCGACGTGGGACTCGTTCTCGTCGGCCATCGCCCGGATGCCGAACCGCGGCCGCGTGCCCGCCGACCTCGTTCCGCTGTTCCGCGACCTCCCGGCCCGCCGGCCGCCGGGCGTCGCCTACGAGTACTCGGACACCAACTTCGTGCTCGTCGGGCTCGTGCTCGAGGCGGTCACCGGTCGCGAGTGGTCGACCGTCCTCGCGGATGAGGTCTTCGGCCCCGTCGGCATGCAGGCGTCCGCCGTCGAGGCGTTCGACGAGGACCCGCCTCGCGCCGCCACCGGCTATCTCGTTCGACGACGGGCCCGGTCGAGCGGCGCCGCACGAACGTGTTCAGCTCGACGGCCCGCGGGATGCCCGACGGGGGCATGTACACCGACGCGCGCGACCTCGCCCTGTTCGTGGACGCCCTGTTCGGCGGACGCCTCATCGGCCCGGAGCTCCTCGCGGAGATGATCCGGCCGCACGCGCCGTCGGTCGACGACCCGGAGCACTACGGCTATGGCTGCCTGCTCGCCGTCGAGGACGGCCGGGTGACGATCGTCGGGCACGGCGGCTCGGACCCGGGCGTGTCGTGCATGGTCGCCCACCACCTCGACGCGGGTGTCACGGTGGTCGTCCTGTGCAACCAGGATCGGGGGGCGTGGGCCGCCTCGTTCGAGGCGGCCCGGGCGATCGGGCACCGTGACCCGCGTGAGGAGACCGACTGAGGGGATCGCTCCCCTACCCGGCCGCCGCGCGCATCGTCGGGCTCTCCTGGACGGCCCACGAGTTGCCGTCCGGGTCGTCGAAGAAGAAGAACGAGTTCCACTCGTCGCCCTTGCCGTCGACAAAGCCCGTGCCGTCGTGGTGGCGGACGGGCGTGACCGGGACGCCGCTGTCGGCATACAGCGCATGCGCGGCTTCGATGTCCGCGACGCACAGCTGGACGCCCTTGAGCGATCCGGGCGCCATCGCGGACATCCCCTTGCCCAGCGTGACCGAGCAGCCGCTGCCCGGCGGCGTGAGCTGCACGACCCGGAACTCGGGCGACATCTCGTGGTCCACGTCGACGTTGAAGCCGCAGCCATCGGCGTAGAACGCCTTCGCGCGATCCACGTCGGTGACGGGGATGACCACGACCTCGAGCTTGAACTCCATCGCGCTCACGAGGCGGCCGCCTGGAGCTCGGCGACGAGCGCCTCGAGCTTCTGGTAGCCCTGCTCCATGCCGTCGCTCATGCCGCTGCCGGCCATCCCGTCGCGGGCCTCGACGCTCTGGTACACGGAGTGGGTGCGGATGAGCGTGCGGCCGTCACCCAGGTCCACGAGCTCGAGCCGGTCGAGCGACACGTGGCCCGGCCACGGCTCGAACTCGAAGGTCTGCGTCATCAGGTCCGGCGTCGGCGTGCCGTGGAACACCCCGTGGAAGGCGTACTCGGTCCCGTCGGGCTCGGTGTTGACGTAGCGATAGCGGCCGCCGTCGCGGAAGTCGTACTCCTCGATCCGCATCTCGAGGCGCTTGGGTCCCAGCCACCGGGCGAGGAGCTCCGGCTCGGCGAAGCAGCGGAAGACGAGGTCGCGCGGGGCGTCGACCTCGCGCTCGGTGCCGACGAACGGCAGCCCGGGCTCGGCGATGACCTTGATCGGGGTGGCGGTGCGGGTCGTCACGGGACGCGTCCTTCCTTGCTGTCGGCGTCGTGCGACACCGCTTCCTTGAGGGTCTCGAGCAGCTCGTCCAGCTGCTCGTAGCGCCCCTCCCAGAACTGCCGGTAGCGGGCCAGCCAGTCCGACGCCTCCCTGAGCGGCTCGGCCTCGAGGTGGCTGAGCCGGGCGGTCGCCCGCCGGGAGCGCGTGATCAACCCGGCGGTCTCCAGCACCTTGAGGTGCCTCGAGACGGCCGGCTGGGACATCGCGAACGGCGCCGCGAGCTCCCCCACCGTGAGGTCGCCCTGCGCGAGCGTCGCGAGGATCGCCCGCCTGGTGGGGTCCGCGAGGGCCCCGAACACCGAGTCCAGCTGGTTCACTGCCTCTCCATAACGCTTCTGTTATAGAAGATGTTGGCTATGAAACCAGAGCCGGGCGGCCGTGTCAACCCCCGACGCGAGATCAGGGCAGCGGGTCGCCCGCCATGAACGCGGCCATCAGCTCGCGGTACCCGGGCAGTCCGCGCTCGTAGCCGATCGCCCAGAAGCCGGAGCCGGCCAGTCCCCGCTCGTTCGCGAGGGCCATCTTGGGCGAGAGCGTGTCGGGCGAGTCGACGTAGATCGCCGTCCACGTCCGGTCCTGCTGCGCGGGCGTGAGCGACGCGCCCGGCGACGGCGCGCCCCAGGTGCCGTCGGACGCCTCGAAGTACACGTCGACCTGCTCGACCTCGTCGCGCACCGGCGCGATCGCGTCGTCGAGCAGCAGGTCGGTGTGCTGGCGTGGGATCCAGGCGTCGCCACGACCCGTCTCGGGCGCCCCGACGACGGCGGCCGCCACCGGCCAGGTCATCCCGTACAGCGGCAGGCCGAGGAGCAGCCGGTCCGCGGGCACGCCGAGCACCCCGTAGAGGTCGAGCGACCAGCGGAGGCTCCGGAGGCCGCCGTCGGAGCGGTCGAGTGGCGCGGACGCGCCCGGCGACGAGCCCGCGACGCGGTAGTCGTAGCCCATCAGGAAGATCCGGTCCGCGCCCGCGTCGGCGGCGGCGACCGCCATCGCGGCCCCCAGCGTGCCGGCGCCGGTCGCGGCCGAGACCTGGTGGTCGGGGTCTGCCGCGACGAGCGCGGCCCGCAGCCGGCGGACGAACGCCCCGTAGGCCGGCACGAGGGTCGGCTCGAGGGCCTCCACGTCCACGTTGACGCCATCGGCATCGGTCTGCGCGACGAGCGCCGCGAGGCTCGCGATGACGGCATCCTGGCGCGCCAGGTCCTCGAACAGCTTGCGGTTGCGGGCCGCGCCGAAGCTCGTGTAGGTCACCTCGACCCGGGTGCCCCGCTCGTGCGCCTCGCGGATGATCGTGGCGCCGACGTCCCCGGTGATCAGCTTGTACCCGCGCTGGCCCGTGTTGAGCGCCCCTTTGCCCGTGTGGGTGACGCTGAACAGGGCGAGCGTCGTGAGCGGGGTGTCGCGCAGGTGGGCCGCGATCCCGTCGCGCATCTCCCAGTACGGGAGGAAGCCGTACAGCTCGTGACCGGGGGCCGCGGGCGGGTCCGTCGCGACAGCCTCGGACGCGCCGGGCGACGCCGTGACCGTCGCCGGATCGCCGCTCGGGACCGTCGAGGGGGCCGGGCTGCACGCCGCGACGACGAGCCCGACCGCGAGCAGGGTCACGAGTGATCGGCCGAATCGCACCCGGAGAGCGTGGGGGCGGGGCGCCCGACCGTCAAACGCCCGCGAGCAGCGGCTCGTTGAACTGGAGCCGCCACAGGCGCGCGTAGAGCCCGTCCTTGGCCAGCAGGTCGTCGTGGCTGCCCAGCTCCACGAGCCAGCCGTCGTCGAGGACCGCGATCCTGTGCGCCGCGCGGATCGTGGACAGCCGGTGCGCGACGATGATCGTCGTCCGGCCCTGCATGAGCCGGTCGAGCGCCTCCTGGACGAGCCGCTCCGACTCGTTGTCGAGGGCGCTCGTCGCCTCGTCGAGCATGAGGATCGGCGGGTCCTTGAGGATCGCCCGCGCGATCGCGATCCGCTGCCGCTGCCCGCCGGAGAGCCGCTGCCCGCGGTCGCCCGACCGGCGACTCGTAGCCATGCTCGAGCGCGGTGATGAAGTCGTGCGCGTTCGCGGCCCGGGCCGCCGCCACGACCTCGTCCTCGGACGCGTCGAGGCGGCCGTAGCGGATGTTCTCGCGGACGGTGCCGCCGAACAGCGTCGCCTCCTGGGGCACGAGCCCGATCTGCGCCCGCAGGCTCGAGGTCGTCACGTCGCGGATGTCCGTGCCGTCCACCCGGATCGTCCCCCGGGTCACGTCCCACAGCCGCGGGATGAGCCCGACGAGCGTCGTCTTGCCGGAGCCCGACGGCCCGACGAGCGCGAGCACCTCGCCCGCCGGCACGTCCAGGTCGACGTCGCGCAGGACCGCGCGCGCGCCGTCGTACGCGAACGTGACGCCCTGGAGCTCGATCCGCCCGGTGATCGGGCCGAGGTCGATCGCGTCCGGCGCGTCGTTGATCGTCGGCTGGGTGTCGATGATCTCGAACACGCGCTGGACGGCGCCCGCACCCTCGCGGAGCTGGCCGTAGAGGCCGGCGATCGTCGCCAGGCTCGCGCCGATCGTGATGCCGTACAGCAGGAACCCGGTGAGCGTCCCGATCGACAGGCGGCCGGCGATGACCTCGTGGCCCGTGTACCAGAGCAGGACGGCGATCGCGCTGAAGCCGAGGAACCCCATGAGGCCGCCGAACCCGGCCCGCCACAGCGCGAGCCGCGTGCCCGCGGCGACGACCCCGGACAGGTCACCGGCGTAGCGCGCCTCCTCGTAGTCCTCGCGGACATAGCTCTTGACGACCCGGATGCCGCCGAGCGCCTCCTCCGCCGTCGCCGTGCTGTGGGCGATCGAGTCCTGGACCTGGGTCGCGACACGCTGGAGGGGTCGCCCGAAGATGATCGCGATGATCAGCAGCGCCGGCGCGAGCAGGAGCGCGATCAGCAGGAGCGTCGGGCTCAGCGTGAACAGGATCACGACCGACCCGATGAGCCCGATGAGCGACGACAGCAGCGAGGTCGTCGTCTGGGTGAGCATCGTCCGGATCAGGGTCACGTCGGACGACAGGCGCGACACGAGCTCGCCGACGCGGTTGTTGCCGTGGAAGTCGAGCGACAGGTTCACGAGGCTGTTGAACAGGTCGCCGCGCATCTGGGCGACGACCCGCTCCCCGACCACGCCCAGGTAGTAGTTCTGCACGAGCCCGCCGAACGACTGGGCGAGGAACAGGATCACGAGCCCGACGATCAGGCGGTCGAGCCCGGCGCTGTCGCCACCGGCGACGACCTGGGTCACGAGCCCCATGACGACGAGCGGGACGGCGAGGGCGAGCCCCGATCCGACGAGGAGCCCGATGATCGCGATCGAGAACGGCCAGGCCTGGGGGCGGAGGTAGCCGAACAGGCGCCGCCAGGGCACGCCGCCGACCGCGCGCACCCGGTCGGCGACGTCGAACGGCCCCGTGGGGATGGGCGACGGCTGCTCCATGTCGCCGATCATGCCACGCCGTCACGCGCCGGCATGTCGCAACAGCGTGCCGGATGCGCCACGATGGACCCGTGCACGCGAGGAGACCCCAGCCATGACCGACGCCGCCGCAGGCTCGCCGCTGCCCGGCTACCCCGTCCCGCCGGCCACGATGACCGACCTCTACGAGCTGACGATGGCGGCCGGCTACTGGAAGCTCGGGCGGACGGAGGACCGGGCGATCTTCACGCTCAGCTTCCGCCAGGCGCCGTTCGGCGGCGGGTTCACGATCGCGGCCGGGCTCGCGAGCGTCATCGCGTTCATCGAGCAGTACCGCTTCAGCCCCGCGGAGCTCGAGCACCTGGCCAGCCTGCGCGGGACCGACGACCGGCCGCTGTTCGAGCCGGGCTTCCTCGAGTTCCTCGCCGACCTCCGGCTCCACGTCGACGTCGACGCGCTGCCCGAGGGGACCGTCGTGTTCCCGCACGAGCCGATGCTGCGGGTCACGGGCTCGCTGCTCGAGGCCCAGCTCCTCGAGTCCGCGCTGCTCAACCTCGTCAACTTCCCCACCCTCGCGGCGACGAAGGCCGCGCACGTGATGCTTGCCGCGGGTGGCGCGCCGGTCCTCGAGTTCGGGCTGCGCCGGGCGCAGGGACCCGACGGCGGCCTCACGGCCTCGCGCGCCGCATACCTCGGCGGCTGCTCCGCGACCTCGAACGTGCTCGCCGGCCGCCTGTTCGGGATCCCGGTGCGCGGGACGCACGCACACAGCTGGGTGCTGTCGTTCGCCAGCGAGCAGGAGGCGTTCGACGCCTGGGCCGAGGTCATGCCCGGCAACTCGGTGATGCTCGTCGACACGTACGACTCCGTCGAGGGCGTGGCCAACGCGATCGACACCGGGCGCAAGCTCCGCGAGCGGGGGCACACGCTGGCGGGGATCCGGCTCGACTCGGGCGACCTCGCGTACCTGTCCACGCGGGCCCGCGAGATGCTCGACGCGGAGGGCTTCGAGGAGACCCAGATCATCGCGAGCAACGACCTCGACCCCGAGACGATCGAGTCGCTCCAGGCGCAGGGCGCCCGGATCGACGTCTGGGGCGTGGGCACGAAGCTCGTGACCTGCTTCGACCAGCCGGCGCTCGGCGGCGTCTACAAGCTCACGGCCATCCGTGACGGCGACGAGTGGCGGACGCCGGTCAAGGTCAGCTCCGACACCGCCAAGATCACGGTCCCCGGCAAGCTCGGCGTGCGCCGCTTCTACGACGCCGACGGCACCGCCCGCGCGGACATGATCTGGGACGACCTCCACGACCTCGACGGGTCACGGGTGATCGTCGATCCCGCCGACTCGCACCACCGGATGACGGTCGAGGCCGCCTGGACCGCGAGCGAGGTGCTCGTGCCCGTGTTCCGTGACGGCGAACGCGTCTACGAGGTGCCGACGCTCGAGGCGTCCCGCGACCACGCCCGGCACGAGCTGGGGACGCTCCACCCCGCGATCCTGCGCCAGCTCCGGCCGCACTGGTACCCGGCGGGACTCGAGTGGTCGCTCTACCAGCGACGCGAGGCGCTCATCGAGGCGGCGCTCGTCAGCGAGGAGCCCGCGATCGCGTGAGGCCGGCCCTTGACGGGGCAGCCACGCGGGTGGATATTCGCTCCCCGTTCGGGCATGGAGGGGTGCAAGGTGCAGCTCGTGCTCTCGTTTCTGCGACGCGTCGGGATCTTCATCGGATCCCTCATCGCCGCCGCCCTCGTCATGGGGCTCGTCAGCTGGGTGATCATGGTCCCGATGGGCCCGCAGCTGCTCGCGTCCGGGGCCGGGCCTGTCGCGGCGGGGCTCGTCACGATCCTGACGGTCGTGCTCGGTGGCCTCATCTACCGCGACATCATGGAGCGCGAGGACCGCGCCTACTGAGGCGCCTCGTCAGGCCTCGGTGACGTCCGCGGCCGTGACGATGAGCCGCCGACCCGGTCGATCGCCGGCGTCCCGCGCGCCGGGTCGCTCCACGAGCCGCCAGCCCGGCAGGTCCGCCGGCGCGCCGTCCGCCTTCTCCGCCGACGCCACCACGTCGATGGTCGCCTCGAGGACGCGGGCCGCGACGAACGCCGTCCAGGCGGCGAGGGCCGCGTCGTCGGCGCCCGCGAGCGCGCGCATCGGGCCCGGGATCGCCGCCTTGGCGTCCTTGGCGAGCGCCGCGGGATCGAGTCGTGCGGCCAGGGCGGCGGCGAGCGTCCTGCCGAGGAGGCGGGCGGCCACCGCGGGCTGACGGCCGAGGACGTCGCGCCGGACGAGGCCGTCGGCGTCGTCGATCCCCAGGCGCTCGAGGGCGTCGATCGCGCGACGCGCGGCGCGTGCGGCATCCCGGTCCGTGTCGGTCGAGCTCGTCGAGCCACGTGGGCGCGGGTTCCGGGCTCGGGTTCCGGTTCGGGCTCTGGATCCTCGTCCGCCTCCGCCGCGGCCGCCTTCGCGGACGCTCGCGCGGGTCGCGCGGGCTTCTTCGTTGGCTTCTCGGCCGGCGGCCGGTCCTTCGCCGCGGCCAGCCTGTCGGCGAGCGGCGACGCGTCGCCCGCCTGGTCGCGTCGCTCGGCCGCGGCCGCCTTCGCGCCGTCGAGCGTGTCGAACGGCCCGATCGTGCGCGCGAGGCCGAGCTCGTCGAGCGACTCGCCGTCGGTCAGGAACCAGCGCCCGGCGCCACCCGACTCGATCGTGAACCGCTCGTCGGCCGAGACGTACGACCCGGACTCGCGTCGCCACGGCTTGGGCGGGGCCGGTGGCTTGCTCGACGATCCGCGGGCGGCCATCGTCAGGCCCTCGCCGAGGCGAGGATCGCCGCCGCGTCCTCGCGGGTGGCGAACGAGGACTGGGTGCCGGCACGGGTCACGCTGTCGGCCGCGAACGCGCAGCCGAGCCGCGCGGCCTCGATCGCGCTCCAGCCCTCCGCGAGCCCCACCGCGAAGCCGCCCACGAACGCGTCGCCGGCGCCGGTCGTGTCCATCGCGTCGACCACCGGCGATGCGACCCGGGTCACGGCGCCGCCGAGCGGCAGCACCGCGGCGCCGCGCGCCCCGAGCGTGACGACGAGCGAGACGCCGTGCGCCGCGCCGAACGCCGCGATCCGCTCGTTCTCGATCCCGACGTCGCCGTCGAGGATCCCGCCGCCGATGAGCGCGAACTCGTGCTCGTTCGGGACGAGCCAGTCGGTCGCGGCGAGCACGGCCGCGTCGATCGGCGCGGCCGGCGCCGGGTTGAGCACCGTCGTGACGCCCGCCGCGCGGGCGGCGCCGAACACGGCCGCGGTCGTCGCCTGGGGCGTCTCGAACTGCGCCACCACGACCGTCGGCCCGATCGCCGCGAACGCCTCGAGGGCGAGCGCCGCGGTCGTCTCGTCGTTGGCCGCCGGGCACGCAGATGATCCGGTTGCGCCCCGCGGCGTCGACCCAGATCGGCGCCACGCCCGACGACCCGGGCACGCGCCGCACGAACGTCGCGTCCACGCCCTGGGCCGCGAAGTTGTCGAGCGTCTGCGCGCCATACGCGTCCTCGCCGACGCAGTTGACCATCGCGACGTCCGCCCCGAGGCGCGCGGCTGCGACCGCCTGGTTCGCGCCCTTGCCGCCGAAGCCCATCGCGAACCGCCGGCCCACGATCGTCTGGCCGTCCTCGGGGAGGACGTCCGCGTACGCGATGAGGTCGATCATCGTGCTGCCGACGACGAGGATCCTGGGCTGGCTCTGCCCGACGCCGCTCATGAGCGCTCGAGGGCGACCGGCAGGCTCTCCCAGCCCCGGAACTGGAACGTGGGCCGTCGCGCCGCGCCCGGCAGCACGACGAGCTCGGCCTCGGTGCGACAGAGCTCGGCGAGCGTCGTCTCGAGCTCGAGGCGCGCCAGCGGGGCGCCGACGCAGAAGTGGATCCCGCCGCCGAACGAGAGATGTGCCGTGTCCGTCCGCGAGACGTCGAACCGGTCGGGATCCGGGAACCGGCGCGGGTCACGGTTTGCGGACCCGATGACCAGCGCGACCCTTGAGCCCGGCGCCAAGGCGATCCCGCCGAGCTCGACGCCTTCGTCGAGCACCCAGCGCTCGAACCACTGGAGGGGCGGGTCGTATCGGAGGATCTCCTCGATCGCGGACCGGATCGGGACCGCGCCCGTCCGGATCCTGTGCCACTCCTGCGGGTGGGCCGCGAACGCCGCGATGCCGTTCGCCGTTGCGTTGACCGTCGCCTCGTGGCCGGCCATCAGCAACACCATCGACGTCGACGCGAGCTGGTCGTCGGACAACCGCTCGCCGTCGATCGAGGCCTCGATGAGCGCCGACAGGAGGTCGTCCGCCGGCCGGACGCGGCGCGACGCGATCACCTCCAGCAGGTAGCCCCGGAAGTCGTCGGCCGCGGCGTTTGCCCGGGCCTGCTGCTCGTCGGACGCCCCGGGCTCATACATCGACACGGTGTCGTCCGACAGGCGCTTGATCGTCTCCCGGTCGCCTGGCGAGACGCCGATCAGGTCGCAGATGATGCCCAGCGAGAACCGCTGCGCGTAGTCGCCGGCGATGTCCACGGAGCCGCGGTCGCGCCCGTCCGCGAGCAGCAACCGCGCACGCTCGGCCATCGGCAGACGCAGGGCGTCGACCGCGCGTGGGGTGAACGCCTCCAGGACGAGCCGGCGAAGCCGCGTGTGCACCGGCGGCTCGAGGTTGAGCAGCTCCCACCGCTCGAACGCTTGGAATGCCGTCCAGCGAGGGTCGCGCCACGTCGGGATCGACGCCGGCAGGTCGAGCTCCTCGGGCGTGTACCGGTGCAGGAACGTCGATCCCAGTCGCCGGTCGCGGAACCCCGCATGGACGTCCGCGTACCTGGTGAGATACGTCCGGTGGTCGCCGAGCTGCCGGAACGCACCGGCTTCATCGCGTGCGACGGCGTAGGCCGGGTACGGGTCGGCGGCGAAGGCCGGATCGGTGGGGTCAAGGACGAGCCGGGCGGGAGCACTCACGCCAGAAGTCTGCACGAACGACGCGCGACCCGACACCGTCAGACGCGCATGACGACGATGAAGACCCTCGCCACCATCGCCACGAACACCGCGAGCGCGGCCAGGACGATCAGCACCGCGGCCTGGGGCGAGACCACAACCGCGCCCGATCCGGCGCCCCACCACGCGATGCCGGCGGCCACTCCGGCGACGCCAACGACGATTCCGACGATGGCCAGGACCCGGTCGCGCGCGCCGAACGAGACCGTCCGCCACGACGTGCGCCGGGCGGGGCCGCCGAAACCGCGCGCCTCGAGGCTCACAGAGAGGCGCTCGATGCGCTCCACGCTGGCGACGATGACCGGCACGACGGCCCTCGCGAGCGCCGTCGGCCCTGAGGCGCGGAGCCCGCGCACCCGCTGCGCCTCGAGCATCACCGCGACCTCGCGACGGAGCACGGGAACGAGCTGGAGCGTGAGCGCGGCGACGAACGTCACCTGTCGCGGGACCCGGAGCCGGTCGAGCGCGGCAATGACCTCGGGCGCCCGCGTCGCGAGGATCACCGTGAACGCGACGACCTCGAGCGCGAACAGCCGGACGACCAGTGCCAGGCCGTGGGCGATGGCGTCCGCATGGACGTCGATCGGCCCGACGGTCGCGAGCACCTCGCACGACGTCGCGCAGCTGGGCGGGAGCACGATCTGGACCAGCATGATCGATGCCCCGAGTGGAGCGAAGCCGGCGAGGGTCCGCGCGAGCCGGCCGCCGATCCCGGCGCTCGCCGCGCACGCGACTCCGATCGCAGCGATGACGAGCAGGACCCGGATGTCGTACGTCACGAGCACAACCGCCGAGCCGGCCGCGAGCCACGCGAGCTTTGGGATGGGGCTCATCCGGTGGAGCCACGACGTGCCCGTCTGCGGCGCCGCGAGCGCCACGGATGCGCTCACCCGGGTGATCCGGCTGCAGGCCCGTCCGCCGGGGTGCGCAACGCGGCGCGCAGCCGGTGGAGCGGCGGCGACTCGAGGCCTGCACGCGCGAGCCCCTCGGTGTCTTCCAACACGGCCGGCGTCGCCCCCGACGCGACGACGCGGCCGTCGCGGAGCACGACGAGGCGGTGCGCCACCTGCTCGGCGAACGCGAGGTCGTGCGTGATCACGAGCACCGCGCTCCCCAACGCTGCCGTCATCCGCAGCCGTGCTGCGACCGCGTCCCGGTTCGCCTGGTCGTGCCCCGACGTGGGCTCGTCGAGGATGAGGACCGGGGTGGCCATCGCGAGCACGGCGCCGATCGTGACGCGCTTGCGCTCGGCCATCCCGAGCCGGTACGGATGCACCCCGAGCACCGGCGTGAGGCCGAGCGACTCCGCGACGTCCTTGACCCGCCGATCGATCTCGGTCGCCGGGAGGCCCTGGTTGCGCGGCCCGAGGGCGAGCTCCTCGGCAACCGTCGACGCCAGCAGCTGGTGGTTCGGATTCTGGAATACGAGCCCGACGCGGCTCGCGACGTCCCGGCGCGCGATGGCCGCGAGCGGCTGCCCGCTCGCGAGGACGGATCCCGCGGATGGTGGCAGGAGCCCGGCGGCCAGCCGTGCGAGCGTCGACTTGCCGGAGCCGCTCTCGCCGGCCAACGCGACGATCTCGCCCGGGGACACCTCCAACGAGACCGCGTCGACGGCGTCACGGTTCGCACCGGGATAGCGGTACGACACGCCGCGCAGCTGGAGCGCCGCGGCGGGACGTGGCGAGGCCTCGCCGCCGTTCTCGTGCTCGGGTGCGGGGAGGACATCGGCGAGCGCGACCTCCATCGTCGCGGCAGCACGCGCCGCCTCGTCGACGGTGACCGGCAGGCTCGTCGCGCCCGGCTCGATGCGCGCGAACGCCGAGGTGACCGCAGGGACCGGCCATCTCCCTGTCCGGGCGCCCTCGGCGAACACGTCGCGCGCCGGCCCGTCCGCGACGAGACGCCCACCTTCGAGGGCGATCACCCGGTCTGCAACCTCGGCCAGGAGGTCGACATCATCCGAAGCGACGATCACGGCGGCTCCGGCATGCCGTGCATGCTCTACGGCGAGCCCCATCACGACGCGGGCGTTGACCGGGTCGAGGTGCGCCGTCGGATCGTCGAGGAGGAGCAGCACGGGATCCACCGCGCTCGCGCATGCGATGGCCAGTCGCTGCTGCTCGCCACCGGACAGGGTCAGCGGCGCGCGGCGTGCAAACGCGGTGAGGCCGATACGCTCGAGCACGGCCGGGACGCGCCGCCGCATCTCCGCGGCCGGCGTTCCGAGACACTCGAGGCCGAACGCCACCTCCTCCTCGACGCTGAACTGGCTCATCCACGACTCGGGGTCGTCGAGCACGATCGCGACCCGGCCCGCCATGGCCGAGACGGGGGTCAGCGAGGGGTCCATCCCGGCGACCGTGAGGCGACCGGTCATGGTCGCGCGCCGGAGGCTCGGGACGATGCCGTTGAGGCTCCCGAGGAACGTCGAGCGGCCCGACCCGGCGTGCCCGACGACTCCGACGACCTCCCCGGGCCGGACCGCCAGGGTGACGCCCGACAGCGCGTCCGCGTCGGCGTCCGGGTACCGGATGCCGAGGTCGTCGGCCGCGACGACGGGGCCGCTCACCGGGCGATCCGTGTCAGGCGCCCGCCGCGCGTAGCGCCAGCAGCGCGATGAGGAGGACGGCGCCGATCACGATCCCTGTCGCCGCCACCACGACCCAGCGGCTGCCGGCGCCACCGGGGAGGATCGCGCCACCCTGGATGTAGTGCGCTGGCAACGCGCTGGCCGCCGCGAGCGCGATGTACCCGGTGAGCACCTTGTCGACCAGGTTGACGAGGAGGTTGTCGGCGAACACGGCGCCCCACGGACCGAGCCGCGCGAACGCGGCGGTGATGATGTCCGACGGGTGCCCTGTGCCGCCCCCGAACAGCCACAGCACGATCGGCGTCGCGACGACCGAGACGACGAGCACCACGAGGAGGTTGAGGGCGAAGTAGCGGCCCGCGGTCCGACCGAGGCCGAGCTGGCGGACGCCGTAGCCCCACGTCAGGGCGGCTGCGATCCCCACGAGCGCGAACGGGATGTTGCTCACGCCATTGACCGGGACGAGCACGAAGCTCGTGATGAGCGCCGTGAGCGCGGCCCACCACGGCCCGAGGACAAGCGCCACCAGGGCGCTGCCGATCATGTCCAGGAACAGGGGCAGGCCGGTCAGCGTCGCCGCGTAACCGCCGACCACGTTGATGGCGGCGCCCAGGGCGACGAAGGCGAGGACCAGGGTCGGGGCGAGGTCGGTCGCGCTCCGCCGCATCGGCACCGTCATCGTGGCCTCCTTCCTCGCTGGCGGATCCCGGGACGGACCTGCCACCGGCGCCACTGTACGGGACGTCCGGCGGCAACGGGCGAACCGTGCGCGTCGGCCTTGCAGCGGTGTTCGCTGTCTGGGATGCTCCCAGCCACCGAGAGTCGACCCCGCGACGCGGGACGCCTACGCCCTGGAGAACCGATGCACGACGACGAGGCCGCCGCAATCCCCCTGCTCGCGGCCCTCAAGCAGAAGGACCGGGCGAAGATCCTCGCCAACGCGCGGCGGCGGACGTTCGCGCCCGGCGAGCAGGTCGTCCACGAGGGGGACACGGCGCTCAACCTGTTCCTCGTGGTCTCGGGTCACGCGGTCGTGCAGCACGACGACGGGCGGCCTGTCGCCGTCCTCGGCCCGGGCGAGTTCTTCGGCGAGCTCGGGCTCGTGGAGGAGCACCCCCGGATCGCCACGATCGTCGCCCAGGACGACCTGACCTGCATCCTCCTCCCGGCGTGGGAGTTCCGGACGCTCCTCGAGGAGCACCCCGAGATGGCCGTGCCGATGGTCCACGCGCTGATCCGCCGGCTCCACGGGCTCACCCCGCACGAGCACGAGCACGATCACGACCGCTGACGGTCGTCAGGCGGGCGCCGGCTCCACGTTCTGGTTGCGGCGGAAGACGTTGTCCGGGTCGTAGCGGCGCTTGACCTCGGCCAGGCGTCCGTACGTCGGCGGCGGGTAGGCGGCGCGGATGCCCGCCGGTCCCTCGTCGGCGACGAAGTTCACGTACGCGCCCTCGCCGTCACGGAGCTCGCGCGTGAGCCCCTCGACCCAGTCGGTGGTCCGCTCGAGGTCGTCGGGTCCCGTGTAGAACGCCGCGACGTTGGCCATGATCGCGCGCCTGCGGTGCGCGAACGCGGTGGCCTCGGGTGCGACGCGGGCCATCGCGCCGCCGAGCGGCCGCAGCTGGACGACCTTCATCGGGGCGTCGAGCGCGCCGAGCCGGTCGAGCATGGTCCGCGCGTCCGCCTCGTCGACGCCGTCCATGAACAGGTTCCGGGCGACGGCCTTCGGGCGGTAGTCGGGGTCCTCGGGGCCGTACATCTCCGGGTACGTCATCGGCCGCAGCAGGTCGGCGATCGCCGGCGCCGCCGAGCGGATCGGGGCGAGCGCCGCATCAGCCTCGTCGAGTGGGCCGCTCCAGCACACGAGGGAGAAGATCACGAGCTCGCCGTGATGCGCCTCGTCGACGAACGGGAGCGGCGGGCACGGCATGACGTTGGCGATGAGCGAGAGGGCCTCGGGCGCCTCGGTCGCCGCCCGGATGAGCGTGGTGATCGACGCGGCGGTCGCCGGCTGCACCAGCAGGCCACCCACGATCTGGCCGACCTCGGCGAGGCGGAACCGGAAGCGCGTCGCGACACCCAGGTTCCCGCCGCCGCCCCGGATCGCCCAGAACAGGTCGGGGTTGGTCTCCGCGTCGGCGATCAGGACCTCGCCCGTCCCCGTCACGATCTCGGCGGCGAGGAGGTTGTCGATCGTCATGCCGTGCTTGCGGACGAGGAAGCCGATCCCGCCGCCGAGCGTGATCCCCGAGACGCCCACCGACCCCGTGTCGCCGAAGCCGATCGCGAGGCCGTGCGGCGCGAGCGCGGTCGTGATCTCGCCGGCGGTGAGCCCGGCGCCGACCCACGCGGTGCGGCCGGCGACGTCGATGTCCAGGGAGTCGAGGTCACGCACGTCGAGGACGATCCCGCCCTCGGTCGTCGAGTGCGCCGCGCTGCTGTGGCCGCCGCAGCGGACCGCGAGCTCCAGGCCCGTCGAACGGGCGAGCTCGATCACCGCCAGCACGTCGGCCGTGTCCGCGACCTTCACGATCGCGGCCGGGTGCGCGTCGACGCCGCCCATCGTCACCCGTCGTTCGGCGTCGTAGCCCGGGTCATCGGGGCCGATGACCCGGCCGCTGACGCTCGTCCGGATCGTGGCCAGGTCGCGGAGTCCCGTCGTCATCGCGAGGCCCCGGCCGGCTGGGCCGCGAGCGACGCCGCGAGGGCGTCCACGAGCTCGTTGCGTGCCGCGCTCGCGCGCAGTGCTGGCGTCCAACCCGTCGAGGAACACGCCCTGTTCCGTGAGCCGGAGGTGCGTGCCGGTCCCGGTCGGCGCGAAGACGATCGTCGCCACCGACGCGGAGACCCGCCGGCCGTCGAGGGTCATCGCGTACGTGTAGACGATCCGCTCGTCGGGGACGATGTCCTGGTACTCGGCATCGAACGTGAACGCGCCGCCGCCCGTGGGCTCACTGCCCGCGGCGTGCTCCCGGCCGCCGACCCGGAAGTCGAGGGCGTGATCCATCCGCGTCCCGTCCGGCGGGCCGAACCAGCGCAGCTTGGCGTCGGCATCGGCGAACGCCCTGAACACGGTGGCGGGGGCGAACGCGAGGTCGCGCTCGACGGTGAACGTCGCGTGGCTGGTGGTGCGGTCGGTCATCGGGGTGCTCCATTGATGGAAGGGCCGGGCGGGAAGCGACGGCGGAGGGCGGATGCGCCGCCGCCCCGAGGGACGGCGGCGCTGGAACACGCGTCAGATGGCGAGGAAGGCCTCGAGCTGATCCCAGGCGAGCCTGGTCCCCTGCTCCATGCCCATGTCGAGCACGGTCTGCAGGTCCTCGATGCGTTGATAGGAAGCGGTGCTGACCAACCGGGTGCCGCCGCCGGCCTCGAACAGCTCGTAGCGGAACCGCTGGGAGGGCAGGTCGTGGTTCACGTTGCCCTCCGCGTCGGCGAAGGAGTCGACCGCGACGATCCGCTCGGGCGCGACGATCTCCTCGAACACCTGGACGCCCCAGCCCTGGGTCCCGTCGGGGCCCTCCATGCAGTAGTGCCAGGTGCCCCCGACGCGGAAGTCGAGGCGGCACGCGGAGAGCCTCCAGGGCTCGGGCGCGAACCACTGGGTGAGCGCATCGCAGGTCGAGAGAGCGGCGAACACCCGCTCGCGGGGTGCCGAGAACACGCGCTCGATCGTGAGGGTGAGCGCGGCACGGTCGATGGTGGCGGCGTGGGTGGCGGTGCCGGCGACGGTCATTCGGTCTCCTTCGGATCGATCTCCCGGAGGTACGCCTCGAGCCTGTCGAAGCGGGCCTCCCACAGCGAGCGGTACTGGGCAACCCACGCGTCGACCTCGCGGAGACGGTCGGTCTCGAGGCGGCATGGCCGCCACTGCGCGTCCCTCCCCTGCACCACCAGGCCGGCGTCACGGAGGACGCGGAGGTGCTTCGAGACGCCCGGCAGGGTCATCGCGAACGGCTTGGCGAGCTCGCCCGACCGTCGCGTCGCCCTGGGCCAGCCGGGCGAGGATCGCCCGGCGGGTGGGGTCTGCGAGGGCGGCGAAGGTGGTGCTGAGAGGGTCGGCGGCGGGCATCGGGTGCCTTCGTACTTCGCTAGTCGGTTATGTAACCTAGTGGCATAATACGCCGCGACGATCCGATGTCAAGCCCTGTACGGAGCGCGGTCGTCGATGTTGCCCACGAACTGCGGGAGGCGCGCATGACCCAGCTGCTGTCGGATCGCCTGGTTCTCGCCCAGGTGGTACCAGTAGTGGTAGATCGTCCGCTGGAGGCGGTTCCCCATCGAGGTGGCGGGCGGCTTGCCCCTCCGCATCGGACCCGTGAGCAGATCGGCCGTCGTGACGCCGGCCAGCCACTCGTCGGCCGCGGCGGTGATCTCGCGCCACGCGGCGAGGACCTCGTCCAGGTCCGGCTGGCTCGCCGGTCCGCCGACCCTGAACCGGTCGGCGATGTCGGGGCGTGGCGTCCGGTCCTGCGCGACGGTCACGAAGTAGCGCTGCTCCTGCCAGGCGAGGTGGCCGACGTTCCACGCGAGGCAGTTCATCGGCCCGAGACGGACCTTCGCGTCGTCCGCGGAGACGCCGCGGACGCCGGACAGGAACTCGCTGCGGGTGAACCGGAGCTGGTCGACGAGCGGGTGGACGTCCATCGGGCAACGATGCACCGCAATCACGACAGCCCTCGACATGTACCGGTGGGACGCTGCCGGCCACTGAACCCGTCTCGCGCCGCGCGCGTAGGCTTGCACGTACCAGCTCCGCCCCAAGAGCCCGGAGATCATCGATGACCCGCTGCCTGCTCCTCGTCGGGACGCCCAAGGGCGCCTTCATCCTCGAGTCGGACGCCGGCCGCCGCGACTGGTCGGTCAGCACCCCGACCTGCGACGGGTGGCCGATCCAGGACATCAACGTCGATCGCGCCACGAACACGCTGTTCGCGGGCGCCGGCAGCCCGTGGTACGGCGCCGCCGTCTTCCGGAGCGACGACCTCGGCGCGACCTGGACCCACTCGAGCGAGGGGCTCACCTACGGCGACGACGGCCCGAAGGTCGCCAAGGTCTGGAACGTGACCGCCGGGCTCGACGGCCTCTATGCCGGCGTCGATCCCGCGGGCCTGTTCCGGAGCACCGACGGCGGCTCGACCTGGCAGCACGTGGAGGGCCTGACGAACCACCCGAGCCGGCCCGAGTGGGGTCCCGGCGCGGGCGGCCTCATCCTCCACTCGATCGTCCCCCACCCCACCGACGCGAGCCGGATGTGGGTCGGCATCAGCTCCGTGGGCGTGTTCGAGACCCAGGACGGCGGCGCCACGTGGCAGACCCGCAACAAGGGCACACGGGCGGAGTTCAACCCCGAGAACCGCTACCCGGACTTCGGCCAGTGCGTCCACAAGCTCGTGCTCGCGGCGGACGGCGACGAGCGCCTCTACCAGCAGAACCACTGCGGCGTGTACCGGTCCGCGGACGGCGGGGCGCAGTGGGAGGAGATCACGGGCTCGCTGCCGAGCGACTTCGGCTTCGTGATGGCGGCCCACCCGCGGGACCCGAAGACCGTGTGGAACATCCCGCTCACCTCCCCGGACGAGGGCCGACTCATGCCCGGCGGCGCGATGGCCGTCTTCCGGACGCACGACGGCGGGGACACGTGGATCCGGTCGGGCGACGGCCTGCCCCAGGAGCACGCGTACGTGGGCGTCCTGCGCGAGGCGATGGCCGTCGACCAGCTCGACCCGGTGGGCGTGTTCTTCGGCACGAGCACCGGCCAGGTGTACGGGTCCGCGGACGAGGGCCGCACGTGGTCCAAGGTCGCGGACAACCTGCCGCCGATCTGGAGCGTGGAGACCCTCGTCGTTGACTGACGGACAGCCCGCCCCCGCGACGGTCCACCTGCCCCGGTCGCTGGTCGCGCTGTTCCCGGGCTCGGACAAGCGGATGCCCGCGACCGGGAGCACGGTGCTCGACGTCATCCGCGACCTCGACGGCCGCGTGCCGGGGCTCGCCAACCGCGTGCTCGACGCGGGCCCGAGCATCCGGCGCCACCTCAACCTGTTCGTCGACGGCCAGCTGGCCGCGCTCGACACGCCGGTGCCGCCCGGCGCGCAGGTGCACGTGATCCCGGCGGTCTCCGGGCGGCTAGGCCCCGCTCGGCGTGCGGCTCCGGTTGCGCTCGTCGCGCCACGCGAGCACGTCGCGACCCCGCTCGACGGTCCAGGCCGGCCCGTTGTAGCCGAGCGTGAACTGGGTGAAGCCCATCTCCACGTAGCGGTCCGCGTCCTCGCGCAGGAACCGGTCGATGTCGTCGGGCTCGATGCCCAGGCCCCACTCGATGTCCGCCGGGTCGCGCCCGATCGCCTCGCAGTGGCGGCGGAGCGCCGCGACCTTGGACACGAGGTCCTCCGGCCGGTCCGGGAACGACGCGTGCCAGGCCGTCGCGTGGCGGGCGACGAGCTTGAGCGTGACCTGCTCCCCCACCCCGGCGATGAGGATCGGCATCGGCCGCACCGGGGGCGGGTTGAGCTTGGCGAGCCGGTCCTCGATGACGGGCATCGCGCGGCTGAGGTCCCGGAGGCGGGACGGGAACGTGCCGAACTCGTAGCCGTAGTCGTCGTAGTCGCGCTGCTTCCAGCCCGCACCGAGGCCGAGGATCACCCGGCCGCCGCTCACGTGGTCGACGGTCCGCGCCATGTCCGCGAGCAGGCTCGGGTTGCGATAGCCGATGCACGTCACGAGCGGCCCGATCTCGATCCGCGACGTCGCCTCCGCCCACGCGGCGAGCACCGTCCAGCACTCGAAGTGCGGGCCGTCGCGATCCCCGTAGAGCGGGTAGAAGTGATCCCAGTTGTAGGCGATGTCGTAGCCCAGCTCCTCGGCCTGGACGGCCGCGCGCCGGAGCTCCGGCCACGGTCCCTGCTGGGGATGGATCTGGGCGGCGATTCGGATCGGGCGCAAGCGGCTCTCCATCGTTCAGTCGTGCGGGGCTGTCACAGGTGACGTACCGGCGGCTCGCGCCACCGGGATCACCGGCCAGCCAGCCGAGCCTCCCGAGGACGTCCGCGGCAAGCTCGCCGACCGGGGCGTCGGCGTCGATCGTCCAGTCGGACTCGCCCGGCGCGTCGGCCCCGGCATCGCCCGCGGCGAGGTGCTCGAGGGCCGTCTCGAGGTCGTCGGCCCGGGACGCGTTGGGATCGCCCTCGAGACGCCGTCGGACGAGCTCCGGGCTGACTCGCAGCCCGACGATCGCCAGCGGGACGCCGACCGCGGTCGCGTACCGGTCGCGCATCCCCGACGGGATCGAGCCCGCGATGACGAGCCGCTCGACGCCGAGGCCCACGTACCGCGCCGCGATCATGCCGAGGTGCTCGAGCGTGATGCGCGGGTCCTCGTGCTCGTCCCACGCCACCGGCGCCCCGTACCAGCCGAGCCAGTCGAGGTCGATCGCGGCCGCGTGGACGCCGGCGGACTCCAGCTGGTCCACGAGCTCCACGGCGAGCGTCGTCTTGCCCGCGCCGTACACGCCCGTGATCAGCACCGCGCGGGCATCCGTCGCGCTCGTCGCGGGCGTACGGACCCGGTCGACCGTTGAACCGTGCCGGCCGGCGAGCAGGTCCGCGGCCTCGTCCACGGACGCCCGCTGGTCGTCGGTCTGGAGGTGTCGCCGGTCGTGCGCGGACGCGTGCGCGAACCGCTCGAGCCTGTCGCGGAGCGCCTGCAGCCGCTCGACGTGGCGGGCCTCGATCGCGGGCCACGACGCCGGCACCGGCCGGACGTCCATGAGCGCGAGGAGATGGTCGAGGCAGAACGGCGCGCCGGCGGCCGCCTCGGCCCACGCGGGATCCTCGCTGAGCCTGACGACGGTCTCGACCGACCGTCCGTCCGCGAGGACGACCCGTTCGCACGCGGGGCATGCGGGCGGGCGGCGCGCGTCCGCGACCTTGCGTGCGCGGGACCTGCCACGCGCGCTCGGCCGCCGCCTCCACGTCGCGCAGCCGCGCCACGAGCGTGGCCCGGAGGAGGATCGATGCGCCGAGGCTCCCGGCCCGCGCTCGATCGGCATCGAGGAACGCCCGCGCATGACGGCCGCAGAACCCCCGCGCGGCGTCGAGACCCTGGCGGTACGCGACGTCGTTCACGCTCTCCGAGAGGATCGACTCCAGGTACGCGGCCTCGGTGCGCCGCCGCTCGCGGCACAGCGGGCAGCCCGGCGCGTCGAACGCGTCGGCGAGGTGGATATCGGCGCCGGAGCGCACGCGGAGGCGGGTCATCGCGATCCATGGTGGCGCACCGGCGACGCGGCGTCGAACTTGACGCCCGGGCGCTCGGGTCCGTACGATCCGCACACAACTGAAGAGCACTATCAAGAGTGGCGGAGGGACCGGCCCGCAGATGCCACGACAACCTACCGGCGACAGCCGGCAAGGTGCCAAGTCCGGGCAGGTTCTCCTGCGAGATAGGGCGCACCCCCGTCGGGACCCTTCCTCGTGGAAGGGTCTTTCCGTTTCCGGTCCATTCGCGCGATCCCACCCTGGAAGGACCGGACATGGCCATCGAGACCACCCCGCCGCCCACCGCGGCGACAACCGGCACGAGCCCCACCGTCCTCGGCCTCGTCTGTCGAGGTTGCGGCCGTCCCGAGGCCACGGGCCTCAACTACGTCTGCTCCGCGTGCTTCGGCCCGCTCGAGGTCGCCTACGACCTCGCCGCCGTCCGCGCGACGGTCACCCCCGCCATCCTCGCGACCCGGCCCGCCGGCGTCTGGCGGTACCGCGAGCTCCTCCCCGTCGGCGTCCCCGCGCGCAGCCTCGCCGTCGGCGGCACGCCGCTCGTCGAAGCGACCCGCCTCGGCGACGCGCTCGGTGTCGACCGCCTCCTGGTCAAGGACGACACGCGCAACCCGACCCTCTCGTTCAAGGACCGCGCCGTCGCGATCGCCACGGCCAAGGCCCTCGAGCTCGGCCTCGACGCGCTGGCCTGCGCGAGCACCGGCAACCTCGCCGGCGCGACCGCCGCGGCCGCCGCCGCCGCCGGCCTGCCCGCGTACGTGTTCGTGCCCGCGGACCTCGAGCCCGCGAAGATCGAGCACGCCCTCGCCTATGGCGCGACGGTGGTGCCCATCGACGGCACGTACGACGACGTCAACAGGCTGTGCCTCGAGGTGGCCGACGAGCTCGGCTGGGGCACCGTCAACGTCAACCTCCGGCCCGTACTACGCGGAGGGCAGCAAGACCCTCGCCTACGAGATCGCCGAGGCCCTCGGCTGGCGGCTCCCGGACGTGATCGTTGCCCCGATCGCCTCCGGCGCGATGCTCACCCGCGTTGCTCGCGCGTTCGAGGAGCTGGTCGAGCTCGGCTGGGTCGAGGCGAAGCCGATCCGGTTCGTCGGCGGACAGGCCGCCGGGTGCGCACCGGTCGCGACCGCGTGGGCCGGCGGCGGCGACACCGTCTCGCCCGTCCGGACGCCGGACACGATCGTCCGCTCGCTCGCGATCGGCAACCCTGCCGATGGCGTGCACGCGCTCGAGCTGGCCCGGCGGACGCAGGGCTCGATCGAGGCGATCGACGACGCGACGACCGCCGAGGCCATCCGGCGCGCCGCGCGCCTCGAGGGCATCTACACCGAGACCGCGGGCGGCGTGACGATCGCCGCCGTCGAGGCCGCCGCCGAACGGGGCGTGATCCGGCCCGGTGACGAGGTGGTCACGCTCCTCACGGGCAACGGCCTCAAGACCCCGGACGCCGTCCGGTTCGGCACCGACGACGCCGATCGTGTCGCCGTTCCGGGCCGTCCCGGCCTCGCCCCCGTGCTCCCCGCGCGCTTCAGCGCCTTCGAAGATTGGTTGTCCGCATGAGCCAGGTCCGAATCCCGCCCGTCCTCCGCCCCTCGGCCGGCGGCCAGAAGCTGCTCGACGTGCCGGGCGCGACCGTCGGCCAGGTGCTGGACGCGCTCGTCGCGCAGTACCCGGACCTCGCCCCGAAGCTCCTCGACGACGCCGGCGAGATCAACCGGTTCGTCAACGTGTTCGTCAACGAGACCGACGTCCGCCACCTCCAGGTGCGCGAGACGCCCGTGGGCGAGCGCGACACGCTGCTCCTGCTGCCGGCGATGGCCGGCGGCTGACGCCGGCGCGCTGATGCGGCGCATCAGCGCGCCTGAGCGCGCCGGCGGGCGTTCCTAGGCCGCCGCCTCTACCTCGACTGGCTCGCCGGTCTCGATCGGGTTGTTCTCCGGATCCGCGCTCCACTCGAGCCAGCCGCCGTCATAGACGGCGGGGCGCTCGAAGCCCTGGATGTCGGCGTAGAACCAGGTCTCGCTCGCGCGCCACCCCGTGCCGCAGTAGAACGCGACCCACTTCTCGGGCGTGATCCCGGCGTCGGCCCAGTTGGCCGCGATCTCCGGGTACGCGCGCATCGTGTTGTCCACGTTCCGGTAGTGCTGCATGTGGTACGCGTCGGTGCCGCAGTTGCCCCAGACGTCGCCCTTGATGCGGCCCGCCGGCTCGATGTAGTTGTAGCCGCTGACCCGGCCGATGTGCTCCTTCCAGCTGCGGACGGAGACGAGGGCCGCGCCGTCGGGGTCGGCGATGATCGCCTTCGCCTCCGGCAGGTCGACGATGTACTCGGGGTGCACCGGGATCGAGGCGCCGAACTCCGGCACCGAGATCGGCTGGTTGGGGACCGTCTCGAGCGGGTTGCCGTCGCGGACCCACCAGTCGTACCCGCCATCGAGCAGCCTGACGTCGCGGACGCCCGCGTAGCGCAGGATCAGGGCCGCGCGCGTCGCCGCGATCTGCCCGGCCCGGCGACCCGGCCACTTCTCGTTCGGGTTGCCCTCGGTGTCGCGTCCATAGAGGATCACCGTCGTGTCCGCCGTGATCCCCAGCGCCCGGAGCGCGTGGTCGAGCTCGGCCGGGCTGCGGCGGTTCCAGCCGGCGGGCGACTCGAGCCAGTTCGTGTCGAGGTACTGCGCGCCCGGGATGTGCCCGTCCGCGTACTCCTCGGGCACGCCGAAGTTGACGTGGAACAGCAACGCGTGCCCGGCGGGGCCGGCCTCGACGGACTCGCTGCCGAGGAGCGCGCGGAGCCAGCCGACGTGGACGAGGCGCTCGTAGTGGCGCAGCCGCTCGACCGGGTTCTGGTCGTCCTGCGCCCACGCGGCGAAGCCGCCCTCGAGCGTCGCGACGTCCATCGATGCCCTCGGCCAGCAGGTGGGCTGCGAGCGCCTGCGCATCGCCGTCGCCGTCGCCGTAGACGACGATCTCGCGGCCCTGGGTCGCGCCCTTCTCGGCGAGGAGTCGCGCGATCTCCGGCCCGTCGACCGAGCCCAGCCACGCGGCCGGGAGCGCCTTCGCGCCCGGCACGTGGCCGCCGCGGGCCTCGCTGCCGAGGCGCCAGCCGTTGTAGGCGGCGATGGCGCGGACGTCGACGACGGTGAGGGTCGGGTCGCCGAGCCGCGCGCGGAGCTCGTCGGGGGTGATGGTCGCCGCCGCCGCGACCGGTTCGAGGATGCTCATCGGGTGTGGTTCCTTCGCGTGTCCAACAAACAGAAAACCCCTGCCACTGCAGGGGTTCGGGGGACCGTCCGCGCGGACCGGGCTCAGGCCGTCCGCGCTCGGGTACACCCCTCGCCCTGCGGGGCGGGGTGACACGGACAGGAGCACGCGAGGTGACGGTGGTGCATCAGGCGCGAAGGATGCCCGGTCGGCGTCGTTCGCGCAAGACCCTGCTCACCACCCGCGGGCGACGCGGGCCTCGTGGAGCGCCGTCCACACGTCCGCCTGGATCGCGCGCAGGGCCGAGGCCGTCTCGACCGCCTCCTGCCCGACCGCGGCCACCGCGGCCGACCAGACGGCCGGATCGCCCGTGTTTCGCGCGAGCACCGCGAGGTCCCACGCAGGCGAGGCACGACACGCGTCCTCGAGATCGATCCAGGTCACTCGACCCGCGCGATCGACGACCGTGTTGCGCGGGAACGCGTCGCCGTGCTGGGGCTCGAGCGTGGGATCGAGCGCGCGGAGGCGCTCGAGCAGCGTGTCCCGACGCTCGCGCAGCGCATCGACCGCCATCGCGTCGAGGATGCCGGCCTCCAGGGCGAAGCCGAACGCGAGGTCGAGATCGGCTGCCGCAGGCCCGTACGCCGGGAGCGCACCGGGATAGTCGCGCAGCACGGCCCGGAGCTCGCCGAGCGCAGCGAGCGTCGCCTCGGGACCCGGGACGACGCCCGGCTCGTGGTCCATGAACCGCCACGCGGCGATCCCCCACCCGTCGACGAGGAATGGCCCGGCCGGCATGACCTCCGCGGGCGCCATCACCGGGGCGCCCCGCTGGTGGAGCCAGGTGACGAGCGCCACCTCGCGCTCGAGGTACGGCATCGGGTCGCGCCGGACCCGGCCGGTGAACGTCGCGACGCGCAGGATCACGGGCGCGGGCACCGGCCGCACGAGGAGGTTGGAGCCGTCCTTCCACGCCTCGAGGCGGTCGCCCGGCAGGCCGTGCTCGGCGAGCAGGCGGCGCACGGCCGTGAGCGCGGGGACGTGCCGGTCGAGGGACCCCATGACCGCGCAGCCTAGCGTGCCCCGGACGATGGGACCGGTGTGGTCTGGGACCTTTCTGCGATGTCCGGGGCGCACTCGCGGCGGGAGGATGAGCGGTGACCGGTCCACTCCCTGCCTCCTGGAGCCCCTGCCCGTTGTCTCGCGCCCTCGTCGCCGTCCTCGCCGCCCTGTTCGTCGCGCTCGCCCTGCCCGCCACCCCGGTCGCCGCCGCGTCGATGGCCAAGGTCGTCGTGATCGTGGGCCCGGTCGGCGATCACAACGCCCACTACAAGGCCGACGCGAACGACATCGTGACGGAGGCGAAGCGGTACACGAGCAACGTCGTCAAGCTGTTCACGCCGAACGCGACGTGGTCGAAGGTCAAGGCGGCCGCCCAGGGGGCGAACATCCTCGTGTACCTGGGCCACGGCAACGGATGGCCGAGCATCTATGCGCCGTTCCAGACCCAGACGAAGAACGGCCTCGGCCTCGACCCGTCGAGCGGCGCCGACGGCAACAAGGTCGTCTACTACGGCGAGGACTACCTCCGCTCCTCGATCCGCCTCGCCCCGAACTCGGTCGTGCTCCTGTACCACCTCTGCTACGCCTCGGGCAACACCGAGCCCGGCCTGTCGCAGGGCACGTTCACGCAGGCCAAGGAGCGGGTCGACAACTACGGCGCCGGCTTCATCGGCGCGGGCGCCCGCGCGGTCATCGCGGAAGGGCCATCCCGCGCACCCTGCCACCAACTACATCCGGCAGCTGTTCACGACCAGCCGCACGATGGACTCGATCTTCCGTGCTGCGCCCACGTGGCACGACCACCTGGCCGGCCCGTACGCGTCGCAGCGGACGCCGGGCCTGCGCTACCAGCTCGACTCCGACACGGGCACGCCATCGGGCTTCTACCGGTCGCTCGTCGGCGACCTGTCGCTCAGCGCGACCAAGGTCACCCGGGGCACCTACCCGGACACCGGCAGGCACCCCACCGAGTTCGTGCTGCCGGGCGCCGCCGAGGTCGTCGCGACCGACGGCGTGCCCCTGTTCGACACCGCTGAGGCCGCCATCGATCCGCTCGCGACGAGCGACGTCATCCTGCCGCTGACGACGAAGCTTCGCCTCGCCGAGGAGCTGGCTCCCGCGGTCGACGGCACGCGGATCTTCGCGGCGACGGTTTTCGGAGCGCCGACGACGGGCTTCGTGCGGGCTGGTGGCATCGCGCCGCGGGACAGCGCCGCCACCATGCTGTGGTCCCTCGACGAGAGCGCGTCGTGGCTGTCCCCCAACGACGACAACGTGTACGACGAGTGGGTCATCACGCCCCGGTTCTCCGAGAGCGTGGCGGCGAACTACATCGTGAAGAACGCCGCCGGAACCACGGTCGAATCTGGCTCCGCGACCGGGAACCTCGTCCGCTTCGCCTGGGACCTCCGCGACGGCTCGGGCGCGCTCGTGCCCGACGGAGGCTACACGTGGGCGATGCGCGGCAAGGACGCCTGGGGCAACGGGACGGCCTACCGCACGGGGTCATTCACCGTGGATGGCACGCCGCCGGTCACCAAGGCGACCGCTACATCGACGGCCGGCACCAACGGCTGGATCGTCTCGTCGGTCAAGGTCACCCTCATCGCGACGGACAAGATGTCCGGCGTGCGCTCGATCAGGTGGCGCGTCAACGGCGGCACCACCCACGTGTACAGCAGCGTGGCCACGTTCTCGACAAACGGCTCGCCCGTGTTCGAGTACAGCGCCATCGACAAGGCCGGCGTCCGGGAGTCGTGGAAGAAGGTCACGTTCAAGATCGACACCAAGGCCCCGACCATCGGCGATCGCCGTTCGACGGCGCCGCGGGCGACACCGCCGGCATGTTCCATGGGCCCGTCACCGTGACGCCGACGTTCGCTGACGCGACCTCGGGCGTCGCGTACCGGACCGTCTCGATCGACGGCGCCGACCCGGTGGCGCTGACCGACGCATCGGTCGTCGTCGACGGCGACGGGACGCACACGGTCATCTTCCGCGCCAAGGACCAGGCGGGCAACAGCGTCGCGAAGTCGGCGGAGCTGACGATCGACACCGTGGCGCCGACCGTCGTGACCCCTGAACCGGTCGACGGCGCCGCGCCGCGTCTCGTCACCCCCAACGCGGACCGGGTCACGCGAGTCGGTCGCACTCCCCTACACGACCTCCGAGGCCGCGACGGTGAAGGCCATCGTGACGGCTGTCGATGGCACGACGGTTGTCCGGACCCTCAGCGCGCCGGCCGCGGCGGGCGACGGGACTCCTGGCCTGGGACGGCCGGGACAAGGCCGGCAAGGCGGTGCCGGACGGCACGTACACCGTGACGCTGAGCGGCCGGGACCTGGCAGGCAATGTCGGGCCGGCATCCGCGCCGATGACTGTCAACGTCTACAGCGCGCTCAGCGCGCTCACTCGGACGCCCACCCAGTTCTTCCCCCAGGACGCGGACACCCTCGCCACGCGGTCGACCGCACGCTGGACGATGCTGGCGCCCGGCACCGTCACGGTCACCGTCCGCAATGCGGCGGGCGACGTCATCCGCACCGCGTACGCCGACCGCGCAGCTCGCCGCGGGCCAAGCGTCATGGTTCTGGAACGGCAAGCTCGACGACGGCACGTTCGCCCCGCGGGGTACCTATCGGATCACGGTGCGGGCCACGAACGGCACGCAGGCCGCCACCCAGGCCGTCACGGTCGTTGCCGACGCGTTCCGCCTCACGACATCGGTGACGACCGCCATCCGCGGGACCGCGCTGACGATCACCGCCCGGACTTCCGAGACGCTGTCGTCGACCCCGGTCCTCACGATCTACGAGCCCGGCCTCGCGAGCCGGAAGGTCACGATGACGAAGACGAGCTCGATCACCTGGACCGCGAAGCTGACCCCGCGGACGACCGCCGCCGCGGGCACCCTGACGCTCAAGGTCAGCGCGAAGGACAGCCTCGGCGGGGCAAACTCGAGCGCGATCCGGCTGCCCCTCAAGTAGCGACGGCTGCCGCGCGTCGGCCGGACATCAGGCGCCGGTGATGGTGGATAAGGGGCTTGTCAGCGGGGTCATAATGGGTCCATCCACTCCCCTCCTCGCTCGGAGGCGTCCCGGGAGATGTCGGACTTGACGATGCAGACGGTCTCTCGACCGAGCTCGCAACGACGGTGGCAGGAGTCACGCCAGCCGTCCGCGAGCGAAGACGCATCGCGCGGCAGCTCGAATACGGCGACCCGACCCCGTGCGGGGAACATCTCATCAGACGCTCGCGCCGGCAGGTGACGGCGGTCCGGGGCACCTGCCCTTGAACCGCCCGCCACGAGGGGCCGGTGTCTGCGCCCGGCCCCTGAGATCCAGCGACCGTCGTTCACGAACGACGGTCGTCGTGATTCCCGGGACGCGGACAGAGGCAGACCCATACCATCGCGCCATGGACCCACGGCCCGACACCAACGTCCGCCCCGCCACGGCCGAGGAGGCCCGGGACGTCGCCGGATGGCACGCCGCGAACCGCGCTGCCTGGGACGAGGCCGCGGAGCGCTACGAGGGCTGGTTCGACGAGGCCGTGGCGCTCATCCGGGCCGGAGGCTCCAACCTGTTCCCGGTCGAGGAGGACCTCATCGGCGACCTCCACGGCCGGTGCGGGCGCGCGATCCACCTCCAGTGCGCGGGTGGCAGGGACACGCTCTCGCTGCTGGCGCTCGGGGCGGACGAGGTCGTCGGCGTGGACTTCAGCCCGCGGATGCTGGACCTCGCCCGGCGGCTCACCGACGCGACCGGCGCGAACGCCAGGTGGGTGGAGTCGGACGTCCTCGACGTCCCGCACGAGCTCGACGGGACCGCGGACCTCCTGTACACGGGTCGCGGCGCGATCATCTGGCTCGCGGACCTCGATCGCTGGGCCGCGGTCCTCCGGCGCCTGCTGGCGCCGGCCGGGCGGCTCGTGATCTTCGACGGCCATCCGGCGGAGTGGCTGTTCGACGCGGACGAGGACGGCGCCTGGATGCTGACCGAGTACGACTACTTCGGCGGCGCCGAGGCGTCGCGCGGCTGGTCGCCCGAGTACATCGACCGTCTCTCGATCGCCGAGGACGACCAGGCGCTGAAGTTCGCCCGGGCGTGGACGCTGGGCGAGATCGTCACGGCGCTGCTGGGCGCGGGCCTGCGCCTCGAGCGCGTGACGGAGCACCCCGTCGACTGGTGGGCCGGGCACCGTGACGTGCGGCCCGAGGAGCGTGGCCGGCTGCCGCTCTCGTTCTCCGTGGTGGCGACGCGCGGCGACTGACGAGCCGCCGCGCTCGAGACCCTACGGCGTGACGGTGTTCCCGTCGACGAAGCTGTCGAGCACGAGCCACGCGGCGCCGATCGCCTCGTTCGTGCCGATGGTCCAGCTCGCCTGGCGACCGTCGATGACGACCGCCGCGCTGTCGCCCACGGTCGATGCGACGCCGCCCTGGACGCGGAGCGCGGTGCCGACGTCGATGCCGGCGGCGACCCCGCTGGTCCCGGACGCCGCTCGCGACCTGGAACAGCTGCGGCCAGAGCTGGTCGGGCAGCAGCCGCGGCTCCACGGACAGCCCTGCGACGAGGCCCAGCCCCGGCTGGATGGTCACGTTGGTCACGATCGCGTCCTCGGTGGCGCCCAGCTCGACGTCGGCCGCGTTGGGCATGGCCGCGAACTGCGACCCGGCGACGGCCGCCGCGGCGTCGTCGGCGAGGAGCGTCGTGCCGGCGGCCCAGCGAGCCCGGGCGGCGGCCCACGCGCCACTCGCGAGGAGCTGGCCCTTCACGAGCGAGCGGTCACGGCCCGTGACGATGATCCCGGTCGCGTCGCCGATCGCCGCGACGGCGTCGGCGGTCTTCGTGCGCGCGTCGAGCGAGAACCATGCGACGGAGGCGACGGACGGGGCGAGCGCGTCGGCGATCGCCTTGGCGTCGGCCTGCGCCGTGCCGGTCTTGTCGTAGCCCGCGGCGAGCACGACGATCCTGGCGGTCGCGCCGCCCGCGGCCGTCCTGAACGCCCGGCCGACGTCGCCCGCCGGGTCGGCGAGGATGCCGCCCGAGAGGAACAGCGGCCCCGCCGTGGCGCCGGTGGTGAACGCCGGGAACGTCCGGCCCGCGATCGACGGCTTGAGCTTCGGGGTGCCGAACTGGCTCGGCGTCATCGTCGAGAAGTCGAACCCGGAGCCGACGGGCAGCAGGTGGAGCGCGACGTGGCGCGCGGCGAGGGTGTCGTTGGGACCGGCCCAGGTCGCCGAGGCGGTGTACGCGTCGGGGTCGATCACGTAGCCGAGCGTGTCGCCGGTCACGTCCCGCAGGTGGCGTGTAGTCGGTGACGACGGCGCCGGTCGCGGCGTCCATGCCCAGGACGGGCTTCCCGGTCTCGAGCGAGACGTTGAGCGAGCGGCCGGTGCGGCCGTACTCGAACACGTGCTGGTCGGTGATGAGGTTCGGGAAGCCGAACCGGAGCCCACCCTGGCAGGTCGTCGTGCCGGCGTCGTAGCAGACCTGGACCGCGCCCTGCTGCATCGACTCGGCCGGCCCGTTGCTCCCGAAGTAGCCGTTGATCATGTCCCGCGACTGGACCGCGTCGCCCGCGCTGTTGCCGCCGAGCGCGGCGCCCGCCTCGAAGGCGGCCGTCATGGCGTCCTCGAGCGGCGTGTCGTGGACGGCGTTCATCGCGACCGTCTGGTCGCCGCCGAGGACGAACATGCCGTCGAGGTCGGGCTCGAAGTAGCCCGTCGGGTCGAAGGCCTCCGCGTCATCGCGGATGAGGACCGGGACGAGCTGCGCCCGGCACGTCTGGCCGTCGGCCTTCACGACGTTGCAGGCGTCCTCGACCTGGCTCCGGCGGTGATCCGCGAGGGTGAGGTTCTTCTTGCGCTCGCTCTTCGTCGTCGATTCCGCGCTCAGCGAGTACGTGATCGGGATCACGAGGATGTGGACGTCGGCGTTGCTGCTGTGGTGGGCAGCCTCGCCCGCGAACAGCTGCAGGGTGTCCGGCTGGTAGTCGGAGCCGATCGGCACGAGCGTCGTGGTCGGGAGCGCGATGGCCGCCGGCGCCTGGACGCCGACGAGGAGGCCTGCTGCGAGGCCAAGGCCAAGGAACCGCCGGATGCCGCTCGTGCGCATAGGACCTCCGCGTGGGGCGTGGTGTCGTTCCGGAACCGGGTCATGGTAGGCGCGAACGACACCCTTCGCCACCCGTGGTTCCGCTTCCGCGGGCACGGGCTGGTGCGTGACGACACCGAGGCGGTGCGCCCGGGCACCGGCTCCGCGGTCAGGCGGCGGCGTCGACGTGGACGGGCGGTCGGAGGCGCCTGGGGCTGAGGCTCCACGAGAGCGGGATCATGACGAGCCCCACGCCGACGAGCAGCCAGATGCTCGCCCCGAAGTCGCCGGTCGCGTCGCGGGCCGCGCCGAGCACCGAGGGCGCGATCGACGCGAGGAGGTAGCCCACGAGGAACATCAGCGCTGCCGCACCGCCGACGTCGCGTGGGTGCTCGCTGATGTCGGTCGGCAGCGTGAGCATCAGGGTGAACGTCATGCCGAGGCCCGCGCCGAGCATCGCTGCCCACAGGAACGCGGGGCCCGGGACGACCGCGACGCCCGTGAGGCCGATCGTGGACGACGCGGCCGCGGCCGTGAGCATCGCGCGCCGGGAGAAGCCGCGCCGGGCGCCCCAGGGCACGCCGATGATCGCGCCGAGGCTTGCGATGTTGACCGCGGCCGCGAGGAGCGCGGCGGTCTGCGGCGCCCAGCCGCGCTCGATGTACACCGAGGCGAGCCAGGCCGTCTGCCCGTAGAACAGGATCGACTGGAGCCCGAACAGGAGCCCGATCGCCCAGACGATCGGCCGACGGATCGGGAGGTGTGGCAGCACGAGCCGCTGCCGTGGCCGGGCCACGCTCCCCTGTCCCGCCTCGCCACTCCTGGCCCGACGTCGGTGCGAGCGAACCACCACCAGCCAGGTGACGATGCACGCGACCGAGAGGACGGCGATCGCGAGGAGCGCGCCACGCCAGCCACCGAATGCGGTGGCGAGCGGCACGGCGAGGGCGGCGCCGAGCGCGGCACCGACGATCGTGCCGGCCGCATACGACGAGGTCCCGCCCACCATCTGACCCGGCATCCGGTCGCGGACGAACATCGGCAGGATCGGTCCGATGACGGCGGCGCCGATCCCGACGCCGATCGTCGCGAGCAGCACGAGCTCGGCCCCGGGCGCGACGGCCCGCAGGACGCCCGATGCGACGAGGATCGCCACCGACACCGCGATCCCGAAGCGGTTCCCGAACCAGCCCGCGACCGACGGCCCGACGAGCGCGAAGATCCCCATGCACAGCACCGGGATCGCCGTGAGCAGGCCGATGAACGCGTGGGACGGCCCGAACTCCTCGATGAGACCGGGCACGAGCGGCCCGATCGCGCTGATCTGCGGCCGGAGCGCCAGGGCGACGACGAACAGTGCGGCGACGAGCGCGCCGGACGGATCGACGGCCCCATGGGCCGCGTCGTCATGCGTGTCGGGCAGGCTGCCGATGGCGATCGGCTCGGGGGACGCGGTCATGGTCACCTGGGGATCGCGGACGACGCCGGCGCGGCGCCCGCTCGCCTACTTGAAGTCGTACGTCTTGATGAACTGCGAGAACAGGGCCCGGGATTCCTTGTCCTGCTTCGTGTAGGCGTCGAAACCGACGAAGTACCAGAACGCGCCCTTGATCGCGTACGTCGCCTGGCCGTAGACCTTCTCGCCCGAAGACGTGCCGTGGAACTCGATCCGCCGTGCCGGGACGCCGTCGAGCTTCGCCTTCCGGTTCGACGTGATCTTCAGGCTCTTGTAGCCGGTGATCGACTTGAGACTGCCCAGGATGCCCTTCGTGATGAACGACAGCGTCGCGCGCGTCTGCCGGGCGCGGGACGCGTACACGTACTCCTCGCCGCCGTAGAAGCTGTCGGCGAAGCGGCCCTTCCCCGACTTGGCCTCCCACGTCTCCGGGTAGCCCATCCGGTACTGGTAGCGGGTGCTGGTGAAGAACTTCCAGATGTCCGTGGGAACCGTGACCGTGACGTCACCGCCCACCTCGGACCACGCGAAGTGCGCAGTCCGCGACCCGTTGACGGTCTTCTTGGCGACGACCTGCTTCCAGGTGCTCGCGAGGGTCATCGTCACCGGGACTCCGGTTTCCGTGACCCACGCGTCGAGCGTCGAGGTGAGCTCGGTGACGCCCTTCGTCGTCGGGGCGAGCTCCTTGGGCACCGCTGGGACGGTCGTCGTCTGCAGGTGGTGGAGCTGGGCACCGTCCTTGTCCTCGACGCCGAGGTCGGTCATCGTCGGGATCGTCCGCAGGATGGCCACGAGCTCGGTGTCGTCGGAGGAGCCCGCCTTCGTCCAGACGCCCTTCACCTTGAGGTACCGGGTGCCGTTGCCGGTGACCGTCTCGGTCGTCGTCGTCGTCCTTGCCCACCTTGTCGCGGCGGACGAGATGGCTCGCGCGATCGTCGATCGCGAGGCTGCCCGTGGTCGTGGTCTTCGCGGCGCCGACGCGCTTCGCAGGCGTCCAGCGCGACTCTCGCGCTGAAGTCGGGGTCGGCGATCGTGGCGGCGGTCAGGGCCGCGACGTCGACGGGCGTGGGCGACGGGGTCGCCGCGGGCGCGGCCGAGGCGGCGGCCGTCGCGACAGGATCCTGCGACGGCGCGGGCGTGACGGCAGGGCCGTTGGGTCCGGTCGTGGGTCCGGTCGAGCCACAGGCGGCGACCACGACCGAGAGGACGGCGATCAACGCGGTGGCGCGGATGGTGCGCATGGTCTCTCCGTCCCTCCCTTCGAACCGGTGGCGCGATAGTACCTGCTCCGTCGCGCGGCCCGGCGCGGTTGACGCGTCGCGCGCCCTCGCGCCACGATCGCCGCATGGACGACGACCTGGACGCGCGCGAGGCAGCCCGCATCCGCCGCCGCGATCACGACGCCGACGCCGCGCGGCGCGACCTCATGCGCCCCGGCATGGGCAAGGTGTTCAAGCAGATCACCGACTCGTGGGGCGAGAAGGCCGCTCCCGATCAGGATCGTGCTCGAAGCGAAGGCTGGAAAGGGCTCGCAGTCGGCCACGGTAGGCGCGCCGTGAGTGCAGGCGTGCGTGCAGCCGCCGGCGGCGCCATGGTGACGGACTCGCCGCGCTGATCCCTCACCCACAAGGCGGGTGGTGGGACCGCTGTCCTGTCACACGGTTGCAACGTCTCGCCGGTGGAAGTGCGACGCCCCCGCGATGCCTGCGTTCGGTCTCGGTGCGTAGGGTGTTGGGCAACGATCTGCCGAGCAGCCCGGCGCCGGTGAGGGCACGCGCTGCGCGGTCACGACCTCGCCGGTGCCCAGTGGGGCGCCGCGGGCCTGGCCCGGCACCCTCGTCGTCAGCCTCACCGTTGCGCCTTCCCTCCCGGACGCTTGCCCGCGACGGGAGACCGCGCGTCCCAGTCAACGCCGGAGGCCACCCATGCGAAACACCGTCCTCGCCATGCTCACCGCCGCCGCCGCCGTCGTGACATCGAGCCCGACACCTGCCGCTGCAGCGGACATCGTGAACATCCCGGCCGGGGAGGGCAGGCTCGCGGACCTGATCAAGGCCGAGCATCTCCGCGTCTGTGGCACCAGCCTGACGCTCGTCGTCCAGCACCAGGCCCTCGACCGGTGGCGCGCAGGGACATGCTCGACCGCAACTACTTCGGCCACAGGATCCCGGGCGGCACCTACTACTGGGACCACTTTCGCCGGTTCGGCATCGAGGACTGGGTCTCACCCTACGCGTCCGAGATCCTCGCCACCAACACCTATGTCGCCTCGGACTACAGCGGCGGCACCCGTCGCGTACAACGACTTCATGGACAGCGCCCCGCACCGCGGCGCGATCCGCAACTGCACCTACAACACCTTCGGCGTCGGCGCCTACCGTGAGGGGTCGAGGCGCGACTTCGCCGTCACGTTCAGCAGGCAGCCGACCGAACGAACGACCATGAACAGCCACGTCCGCACTGGCCCCGGCACGAGCTATGACACCACTGAGATCGTGCCCGTCGGCGACCCGCCAGATCGTGTTCCTGCACCGCACCGACGCGAACGGGCACCGCTGGGACAACGGCTACGTCGCTGGCGTCGCCGCCCGGGGATGGATGGCCGACTCCTCGACGAAGTAGTGGCGGCCCGTGCGCTCTGGCACGCGCCGATGCCGGTCAGCGCGTCGTGATGCCGGTGAACGTCCCGTCGGGGTCGCGCACGAACCGGCGCACGTCGAGGATCGCCTCGGGCGCGATCGGGCCGTAGACGTGCGGGTACGGCGAGCCCGGGTCGTCGAACCGCCACGGGCTCCCCGTCGCGTCGAGGTCCACGGTCAGCAGCAGGAACGGCTGCGGATCCTCGCGGTAGAAGCGGTTGGCCGTCTTCACCATCTCCTCGTCGCCGTCCGTGCAGTGGACGAAGCCCTCCTCCTCGTACCTCACGGGCGTGTACGGCGCGGCCGGGTCGCGGGCCTCCCAGCGGGCCTCGGGCACGAGGTGGAGCGTCGGGCGGGTCACGAGGCCTCCCCCGCCGTCGCGGGCCGGTCGACGTGCAGCCAGCGCCGGTCGAGCACGAGCTGGATGACGGTGGGTCCCGATGCCGCGAGCGCGGTCCGGAGCGCGCCCTCGAACGCGGCGTCGGTCTCGACGCGGACGCCCCGGGCGCCGCACGCCCGGGCGGCGGCCGCGAAGTCGAGCGGTCCGAGGTCCGTCCCGGGCGCCGTCGCGCTGCCGGCCCGGTCCTGGTGGTCGCGGATCATCCCGTAGCGCTCGTTGTCGAACACGATCGCGACGAGGTGCGCCCCCTCGCGGACCGCGGTCTCCACCTCGGCCAGCGTCATGCCCATGCCGCCGTCGCCGATGAGCGCGACGACCCGCCGCTCCCGGTGGACGAGGGCCGCCGCGAGCGCGGCCGGGAAGCCGTAGCCCATCGCGCCCGACGTGGGGCCGAGGAACGTCCCCGGGCGCCGGAACCGGAAGCCCCTCGCGGCCCAGCCGCCGAAGGCCCCGGCGTCGGTCGTCACGATGGCGTCGTCGGGGAGCAGCCGGCGGAGCTCGGTGATGATCCGGCCGGGATGGACCCCCGGGCCGCTCCAGTCGTCGGCGTCCACGACCGTCGCGGCCTCCCAGGCGGACCGGTCGGCCGCGTTGTGCGTGTCGCGCACGGCAACCGGCTCGGCGACGAGGACCGCGTCCTTGAGGCGCGCGTTCGCGGCACGGAGGAACGCCCGTGCGTCGGCGCGGACCGCGAGCGTCGGCGGCTCGGCGAACCCGACGGCGCCCGACCGGGGCTCGAGGTCGACGTGCATCCAGCGCTGGCCGAGGCCGGGGAGCCGGTACTCGGACGTCGTGGGCTCGTTGAGCCGGGAGCCGATGACGAGCAGCGCGTCGGCGGACGCGAGCCGGTCACGCACGACGGCCGGCGCCCCGAACCCCGCCATGCCGAGGTACAGCGGGTGGTCGTTGGGGATGACGTCGCCCCGGCGCCACGACGCGATCACGGGCACGTGGAGCTGCTCCGCGAACCGCACGAGGTCGTTCGAGCAGCGCGCCCGCAGGACGCCCGCCCCCGCGAGGATGACCGGGCGCTCGGCCGCCGCGAGGAAGTGCAGCACGGCGCGCACGTCCGCCGGGTTCGGGACGTCGGGGTGCGAGCGCACGACGGGCGTCCGCGTCCCTTCCGGGAGCGGCAGGTCGAGGACATCCTCGGGCAGGCTCAGCAGCGCAGGCCCGGGCCGCCCCTCGACGGTCGCGCGGACGGCGGCCTCGAGCGTGGCCGCGGCGGTCGCCGGGTCGTCGATCTCGCCGGCCCACTTGGCGAGCGCCCCGATCGTGGCGACGAGGTCGACCTCCTGGAACGCCTCGCGGCCGCGGAGGCCGCGATCGACCTGGCCCACGAGGACGAACATCGGCGTCGAGTCGGCGGTCGCGGTGTGGATCCCGATCCCGAGGTTCGCGGCGCCGACGATGCGCGTGCCGAGGCAGGCAGCGGGCCGGCCGGTCAGCTGTCCGTAGGCCTCGGCGGCGAACGCGGCGGCGCCCTCGTGGCGGGTCGCCACGATCCGGATGCCGGCGGCCGCGAGCGCGTCGAGCACGGGCAGGAAGCTCTCGCCGGGGACCGTGAACGCCATCCGGACGCCGGCGGCGCGCAGGGTCGCGGCGATGAGCTCGGCGACGGTGGTCGGAGCGGCGGGCTCGGCTGACCCATCGTCCGCATCGTGGGCCGCGGCCGCGTCGTGGTCGGATGCGGCGTCGGGACCGGGGTCAGGAGCGCCCTCGGCGACCATCGCCTGCTCGGCGAGCGCGGTCTCCTCGGCGTCGGGGTCGGCGGAGGGTGCGTCCGCGTACGGGTCGGCCTCCGGCGTGGTGCCGTCGAGGCGCTCGACGGGCTCGTCGTCGTGGGGGTGCATCGCGACCTCCTGGCGTCCGGCGGGGACGGCGGTCCGTCCGCTGCCGGGGTATGCGGCGTGAACTACGGGTGCGGATTGTGGTGCGAGGGGCGCGGGTGAAGCCTAGCGGCCCACGAGGGCGGCCGTCCCGATGGTGCTCGCGAGCATGCCGACGATGACCACGACGGCAACGACGATCATGACCATCCGCGCGGTGCGACCGGATCCGGGCATCGGGCGGCCCTAGCGGTAGTTCTCGAACTGGAGCGGCACCGCCTCGTCCAGTCCCCGGAGCCAGGTCATGACCCGCTGGAGCTCGTCCTTGCTCTTGCCCGCGACGCGGATCGCGTCACCCTGGATCCGCGGCTGGACCTTGGGGAACTCGTCGCGGATCTGCTTGACGAGCTTGCGCGACAGGTCGTCCGGGAGCCCGCGGCGGAGCACGATCTCCTGGCGGACCTTGTTGCCGCCGGCCGGGGCGATGTCACCCCAGTCGAAGATCTTGAGCGACAGGTTCCGGCGCACGGCCTTCGACTCGATGAGGTCCTTGAGGGCCTTCGCGCGCATGTCGGAGTCCGTCACGAGGACGATCTTGTCCTTCTCCTGGTCGACGTCGACGTGCGCGCCCTTGAAGTCGTATCGCTGCTGGACCTCGCGCCGGACCTGGTCCAGCGCGTTCCGCAGCTCCTGCTCGTCGAAGTCCGAGACGACGTCGAACGACACTTCGCCCGCCACGTCACGCTCCTTCCGTTCCCGCGAGGTGCTCGCGGGTGACTGTCCACAGCTTCAGGCGCGCGATGCGCCCGTCCTCCCCCACCTCGGCGGAGAGGAAGCCCGCCTGCCTGACCTTGGCCGTCTCGTCTATGGCACGGTTCCAGCTGGCATGCCAGGCGGCGAGCGCGGTGTCCCCCGCGACCCAGTGACGCTCGATCGCCAGGTCGTAGTGCCGCTCGGCCTCGGCCGCCTCGAGCAAGTATGCCCGCAGCGCGTTGTGCCCGGCCAGCGGCGGGGCGAACGGGTCGAGCGTCAGCTCGGCGAGCTCCGCGAACAGCTCGGTGAAGCCGTCGCCGTCGTAGGTCATGCGGGTGCGGCAGTACGCCTCGAGGAGGTCGTGCGCCGCGGCGTAGGTGATGCTCATCCGGCCTCCAGGTGCTCGAGCAGGAGCTCGCCGATACGGTAGGAGCGGCCGCCGCCCATCACGAGGACCGCATCGCCTGAGCGGACCTCGCCCGGCGAGCCAGGTCGCGGTCGCCTCGACGCTGCCGGGCGCCGCGACGGGGATGCGGGGTGCGCGCCGCGCGACGGCCTCGGCCAGCCCCGTCGCCGAGGCGATCGTGGTGTCCGGGTCGCGGCCGGCCCAGATGTCCGCGATCGCGACGGCGTCCGCACCTGCGAGGACCTCCGCGAACGCGTCGAGCAGCGCCGCGGTGCGGTGGTACGTCAGCGGCTCGTAGACCGCCCAGACCCGCCGGCCGGGCTCGCGCTGGCGGACCGCGGCGAGCGTCTCGCGGATCGCGGTCGGGTGATGGCCGTAGTCGTCGTACACGACGACGCCGCGCGCCTCGCCCTTGCGCTCGAGCCGCCGCCCGACGCCCTTGAACCCCGCGAGGCCGGCCGTGATCGCGCCGGGCGCGAGGCCCACGGCCGCAGCCGCGCCCGCGACCCCCAGCGCGTTGGCCGCGTTGTGGCGGCCCGCGGTCGCCAGGCGGGTCGTCACCGGGCCGACGAGCGGGTCCAGCCCGACGATCTCGAGCGTCGTCGCCTCGCGGTCCGAGGCGGTGATCCGGCCGAGGAGCGCCTCGGCGGGCCCGGCCGCCGTGCGGAACCGCTCCGCGATCCCGCGGGCGAACCCGCTTGCCCGCTGCGGGGCCACGTCCACGAGCGCGGTCGCGACGATCCGGCCGGGCCAGTCGGCCAGTCGCTCTGCGAGCTCGGCGACACCATCGTCGGCCACGTTCGCCACCAGCACGGGCGGCGTGCCGGGCCCGCCCGGCCCGGCGACCGATCCAGCGCGGCGGATCCACGCCTCGAACGCCGCGAGCACCGCGGCGCGGTCCTCGAACACGTCGGGGTGGTCCCACTCGGCCGAGGTCAGGACCGCGACGGCCGGGCGGTAGGCGTCGAAGTTGCCGGCGTACTCGTCCGCCTCGACCACGAACGGGACGCCGTCGCCCCGCCGCGCGGTCGCCGGGAGCCCGACCCCGGTCAGCTCCGCGGGCAGGAGCGCGCCCACGAACGCGCCCGGGTCCGCGCCGCCGGCCGCCAGGACCCCGACCAGCCACCCGGACGTGGTGCTCTTGCCGTGCGTCCCCGCGACCGCCACGAGGGTCCGGCGCGCGGCCGCGTCGGCGACGACCTGCTGCCACGGCTCGAGCGGGATCCCCGCGGCCCGCGCCGCGGCGAGCTCCGCGTTGTCGGGGTCGATCGCGGTGAGGGCCTTCGTGACGGCCAGCCGCTCCGGAGCGCCCAGCGTGCCCCCGCGCACGTGGGCGGCGTCGTGGGCGTCGGCGACATGGACCCCCTCGGCGACGAGCGCCGGGGTGTACGTGGACGGGCCACCGGGGTCGCATCCGTCGACCGACGCACCCGCCCACGTGGCGAGCAGCGCCGCGGCCGACGCCCCGGCACCCGCGGCGCCGACGACGTGGATGCGCTCGCCCGGCGCGGATCGGGCGGGCATCGCGGGCGGGAGCGAGGCCCGCGCCGACGGCAGCCGATCCGCGGACGCTCACGCTGCGCCGCCGTGCGGCGACGCAGCGACCTGGGCCAGCAGCAGCTCGATCGCCGCGACGGCGCTGTCGCGCTTGTTCGCCGACCGGTCGCCCGCCCAGAGGTATCGCCGGACGACAGGCGCCCCGAGGCCGGCGACCGCGATGTACACGAGGCCCACCGGCTTCTCGTCGGTGCCGCCGTCCGGCCCGGCCACGCCCGTCACGCCGACGCCCAGGTCGGTGCCCAGCCGGTCGCGCGCGCCCTCGGCCATCGCCACGGCGACCTGTGCGGACACGGCGCCGTGCGCCTCGAGCACGTCGGCCGGGACGCCGAGGAGCGCGGTCTTGACCTCGTTGGCATAGGCGACGATCCCGCCCCGCACGTACGCGGACGAGCCGGGCACCTCGGTGAGCGCGTGCGCGACGAGGCCGCCCGTGCACGACTCCCCCGTCGCGACGGTCAGATCGAGCGCCGTGCACCGCGCCTGGAGGCGCTCGGCGAGCTCCACGAGCGGGTCGGCGGCCACGTCAGGTGCGACTGGTCTTCTGGGGCGCGCCGGACGGCCGGAACAGCCACGTCTCGGGGTTGCCGACCTTCGACATCCGGCCGATGTCCTTCCCGTTGAGCGTGAAGTACGTCGCGTTCGACTTGCCGGTCCTGACCTCGATCGACCGCTTGGCGGTGAACGTCAGCACCTTGCCCGGGTTGAACACCTTGCCCGCGCTCCCGGTGACCTTGGAGACCTTGCCGTCGACCCAGACCTTGACCCAGGCGCGGCTGTTCTTGATCTCGAGCACGAGGTTGACGCCCTGGTAGCGGATCGCGACCGCGCGGGTCAGCGTGGTCGTCTTGCCCTCGGCCGAGGTCGCCGTGACGGTGACCTGCCACAGGCCGGTCGACAGGTCGAGCGGCGCCTCGAACGTGCCGGTCTCGCTCACGGTGACGGTCTTCGGGCCGACCTTCGCGCCCTTGCCACCCGCGGGCGCGACCGAGGCGGGCTGGCCCTGGACGGGACCCGTGTAGACGGCCGAGACCGCGACGTTCTTCGCGTTCGTCGTGGTCCCCTTCACCGGGACGGCGCCGTTCTCGAACCTCGCCCCCTCGGCTGGTGACTCGATCGCGAGCGTCGGCGCCTCGAGGACGATGTACGGGACCGTGATGAACACCTTCGCGGTGCCCTCGGACTGCTTGCCGGTCACGGGGTCGAGGGCGGTGATCGCGAACTCGTTCCGGCCGCGCCGGAGCGGCACGTCCGCGACCCAGCGGCCGGAGGCGTCGGCGGATGACCCGCTGCGGGTCCTCGCGTCCGGCCTCCGTGATCGTGACCGTCGCGTTCGGCGCGGACGTCCCCTTGAGCGTGTACTGGGTCGCGTCCTCGGCCACCTCGATCACGGCCGTCGCCGGCGTCGTGACCGCGATCGTCGGCGGCTTCGCGAACCGGACGAGCTGGAGCCCGAGGTACACCGCGAACACGCCGATGAAGATCGTCAGGAGGGCCGCGACGACGACGACCGGGGAGAACGTCAGGCCCTGGCGCGGCGCCTCGAGCGGCCGCGGGACCGCGAGGACGGGCTCCGGGGGCACGGCGGTGTCGCCACGCTCGCGCTTCCACTGGCGGATGACCTCGTCCGGGTCGAGCCCGAGGTAGAGCGCGTAGTTGCGCAGGAAGCCCTTCGTGTAGACGGCGCCCGGGAGCTCGGCGTAGTCGCCCGTCTCGAGCGCGCCGAGGTACTTGGCGCGGATCTTCGTGTCGCGCTCGGCCCGGTAGAGGTCCACGCCCTTGCGCTCGCGTGCCGCGAGCAGCCGCTCGGGCAGCGAGGGTCCGTCCATGGCGTACCCGCGATCGGCGTCCCGGGCGCCACCGCGCGCCTCGGCCCGTCCCCGGCGTGCCTCGTCGCCCGCGGTCACTCGTCGTCCTCGTCGGCGTCGGGGCCCGGTCCGTCATCCCGGCGGAGGACCACCCGCGCGCTCGACCCGTCGAACGCCCCGATGTAGCCCCGCGCCTCGAGCTGGTCGATGATCCGCGCAGCCCGGGCGTAGCCGACCTTGAGGCGCCGCTGGAGGAGCGACGCCGAGGCGCGATCGTACTCCCGGACGACGTTGATGGCGTCGGGCAGCAGCCGGTCCGCGTCGTCGTCGGAGACGTCCTCGACGGAGCCCGACGACTCCTCGTCGTTGGAGATGATCGAGAGGTCGTAGCGGGGGTCGTCGATCTGGTCGCGCCAGTGCTTCGTGACCTCCGCGATCTCGGGATCGGACACGAACACGCCCTGGAGGCGCATCGGCCGCGGCAGGTCCGAGGGCTGGTAGAGCATGTCGCCACGCCCGATGAGGTCCTCGGCGCCCGGCTGGTCGAGGATCGTCCGGCTGTCGATCTGGCTCGCCATCGCGAACGCGATCCGGCTCGGGAAGTTCGCCTTGATCAGGCCCGTCACGACGTTGACCGACGGGCGCTGCGTGGCGAGCACCATGTGGATGCCGGTCGCGCGCGCCTTCTGGGCGAGCCGGACGATCGGGTCCTCGACGTTCTTGCCCTCGCGCATCATCAGGTCGGCGAGCTCGTCGATGACGATGACGATGTAGGGCAGCCGGTCCGCCGGGTCCACGCGGGTGTCGTTGAACGCCTTGATGTTGCGGGCCGCCGCGCCCGCGAACCGCCGGTAGCGGTTCTCCATCTCGCCGACGGCCCACTTGAGCGCGGCCTTCGCCCGCTCGGGCTCCGTGATGACCGGCACGAGCAGGTGGGGCAGGCCGTTGTAGCCCGCGAGCTCGACCCGCTTGAGGTCCATCAGGATCATCCGCACGTCGGTCGGCGTGGCGTTGCACAGGAGGCTCGTGATGAGCGCGTTGACCATGACGCTCTTGCCCGAGCCCGTGGCGCCCGCGATGAGCAGGTGGGGCATCTTCGCGAGGTCGACGGCCTGGGCGCGGCCCGCCACGTCGCGCCCGAGCGCGAACGTCAGCTGCGTGCCCGACGCCCCGAAGTCGACCTCCTCGAGGATCCGCCGCAGCGAGACGACGTTGAACTCCTTGTTCGGGATCTCGATGCCCACGGCGCTCTTGCCGGGGATCGGCGCCTCGATCCGGATCGAGCGCGCCGCCAGCGCCATCGCGAGGTCGTCGGACAGGCCCTCGATCCGGCTGACCTTGATGTGGGGCGCCGGCTGGACCTCGTACTGGGTGACCACCGGGCCGGCGTTGCGCCCGACGATCCGCGCCTCGATGTCGAAGCTGCCCAGCTTCTTGACGATGATCTCCTCGTTCCGCGCGTGGACGATGTTCGCGTTCGCGGTGTCGGCCGGGAGCGGCGGGGCGCCCGGATCGAGGAGCTCGTGGCCCGGCAGCGACCACTCGATCATGTCGATCGTGGGCGGCAGGTCGGAGGCGTCGGTCACGTCCTCGGGGTCGCGGCCGGCCGCCCCCGCGGGACGGGGCTCGCGCGGGGGCGCGGACGCCCCGTTGCCGTTCGTCGCCACGGCTGCGCCGGCGACGGCCGCGGCACCCGGGACGCGCACCGGCGCGAAGGTCGAGGACGTGGGGCCGACCGACGGCGGCGCGGTCGGGATCCCCGGGTCGCCGCCCTCGCCCCAGACGCCCGTCTGTCCGGGCACCTCGGGCGCGGCGCCACGCGGGGCGCGACCACGCTTGCCCTCCGCGGGCACGGGGCCGGCGGCAGCGGTCAGCGGCTCCCCGTTCCGGCCGGACGCGGCGGTGGCGGGCTCGGCGGGCCGGGTCGTGCGGTCCTGGAGGGTCGATGCGGCCGCGTTCGCCGCGCGGGTCGCCGGCGAGAGGAGCGAGCGCAGGGGCCGGTCGAGCGCGATGAGCAGCCCGGCGATCCCGATGGCCAGCAGGATGACGAACGCGCCGGGCGTCGTGAGGGCCGGCTGGAGCAGGTCCGCGAGGAAGCGGCCGATCCGGCCGCCGCCCCGTCGTCGCGAGCACCTGGAACGCGCCGAGGAACCCCGCGTAGGCGATCCCCATGCCCAGCAGCGTGCGGCCCCACGGCGCGCCCGGCTCCTTGCCGGGCCCCCACTCGAGATACCACCCGCCGAGCAGGAGCACCGCGGGAAGGGCCCAGCGGCCGGTGCCGAAGTACGGGACCGAGATGTTGCGCCAGCCATCGGTCAGGGCGCCCTGGCCCGGGCAGGAGGAGGGCGATCGCGGTCACGGCGCCGAGCACCAGCAGCACGATCCCCACGAGCGACCGGACGACGGCCGGTGAGAGACCGAGGTTCAGGCTCGGCGTCGGCAGCCCGCCCCCGGTCTTCCGCGCAGGCGACCGCCGCCGCCGGCGCGTGCCGGTGGATCCCTTGGTCCCGGACGAGGACGTTCGGCGCGTCGCCAAGCTAGACCTCCACCACGACCGGGAAGACCATCGGCCGCCGCTTCGTCTGCTCGTACAGGAAGCGCGAGACGCTGTCCTTGATCTGGACCTTGAGCAGCGCGACCTCGCTGATGCGGTCACCACCGGGCTGCTCGACCGCCTGCCGGAGACGGCGGATCGCCTCGGCGATGATCCGGTCCTCCTCGGCGCCGTGGACGAAGCCGCGGGTGATGATCTCGGGGTTGCCGACGATCCGGCCGGTCTGCTTGTCGACCTGGACGACGATCATGAACATCCCGTCGTTCGCGAGGGCGCGCCGGTCACGGAGGATGACGTCGCCGACCTCGCCCACGGACAGGCCGTCGACGAACACGTAGCCCGCCGGCACGGGCATGCCGCGCCGGGCGGAGCCGTCCGCGAAGATCTCGATCGGCGTCCCGTTCTCGATGATGAACACGTTCTCGGGCAGGACGCCGGTCTCGATCGCGAGCCGGCCGTGCTGCACGAGCATCCGGAACTCGCCGTGCATCGGGATGAAGTACGTCGGCTTCGTGAGCCCGAGCATCAGCTTGAGCTCTTCCTGGCTCGCGTGGCCCGAGACGTGCGCCCGCTTGATCGTGTGGTAGAAGACGTTCGCGCCGGCCTTGAACAGGTTGTCGATCGTGCGCGCCACGTACTCCTCGTTGCCGGGGATCGGGCTGGCCGAGACGATGACCGTGTCGCCGGGCTGGATCTCCACGAACCGGTGGTCGTTGTTCGCCATCCGTGCCAGGCCGGCCATCGGCTCGCCCTGGGCGCCGGTCGTCGCGATGACCAGCTTGTCGGCCGGGATGTCCTTGATCTTGTCCTTGCCCACGATGTTCGAGGGCACGTACTTGAGGTACCCGAGGTCCGTCGCGATCCGGAAGTTCTGCTCCATGGACCGGCCGATGACCGCGGTCTTGCGGCCCATGTCGGCGGCGGCGTCGAGGACCTGCTGGATACGCGCGATGTTCGAGGCGAACGTGGCCACGATCACCCGCCCGTCGAGCGGCTCCATGATCTCGCGGAACGCCTCGCCGACGATCCGCTCCGACGGCGTGTAGCCCGGGTTCTCGGCCCGCGTCGAGTCGGACAGGAGGCAGATGACGCCCTCCTCCCCGAGCCGCGCGAGGATGTGGAAGTCCGACAGCTTGCCGTCGACCGGGGTGTGGTCGAACTTGAAGTCGCCCGTGTGGACGACCGTGCCGACCGGGGTCCGCAGGGCGATCCCCATCGCGTCCGGGATCGAGTGGCCGATCCGGAACGCCATGGCCGTGAACGGGCCGATCGCGAGCTCGTCGCCGGGCTCGAGCGCGATCAGCGGGTTGTTGTGGAGCTTGTGCTCCTTGATCTTGTTGCCCAGGAGCCCGCGCGCGAGCGTGCTCGCGTAGACGGGGACGCCCGGGAACTCCGGGAGCACGTACGGCAGGCCGCCGACGTGGTCCTCGTGGGCGTGGGTGATGAGGAACGCGCGGACCTTGGCGCGGTTGTCCTTGAGGTACTGGACGTCGGGCACGACGAGGTCGATGCCGAACATCTCCTCGTCGGGGAACATGAGCCCGCAGTCGATGACGACGATGTCGTCGCCGTACTCGAAGACGTACATGTTCTTGCCGATCTCCCCCACCCCGCCGAGCGGGATGATGCGGAGCGGCGTGTTGGGATCAGGCATTCGGGGTGGTATCCATGGGGTGGCTCGTTTCGGTGATCAGAAGAGGGTGAGCTGGGAGGCGTCCTCGGCCGCGGGCTCCGCGGCGCCGGTGACGGTGGACGATGCCGGGTCGGGTGCCGGGTCGAGGACGGGAGCGGGTGCCGGCGCTGGAGCGGCTGTCATTGTCGCCCGGTCGGGGGCGGGCGATGCGCCGCCCTCGCGCAGCTCGCGGGCGCGCACGAGCACCTCCGGGACGTGGCGCATGTCCTCGAAGCTGTCGCGCTCCACGCCCGGCGACCGCAGCGCCGCGGCGGGGTGGTACATCGCGAACACGAGCGCGTTCGCGGCGCCGGTCTCCGGATCCACCGGCTGCGACGTCCCGTGCGCCTGGCCGATCCGCGCCCCGGGCATGAACGTGCCCATCGAGTAGCGCCCCAGGGTCACCACGACGGCCGGGTCGAGCACCTCGAGCTGGCGCCGGAGGTACGGCGCACAGGCGGCGATCTCGTCGGGCTGCGGGTCGCGGTTGTCGGGCGGGCGGCACTTCACGACGTTGGTGATGAACACGTCCTCGCGCTGCCAGCCGACGCTGCCGAGGAGCCGCACGAGCATGCCGCCGGCGCGACCGACGAACGGCCTGCCCTCGCGGTCCTCGTTGAAGCCCGGCCCCTCGCCGACGAACACGACCTCGGTGTCCGGGTCGCCCTCGCCCGGGACCGCCTTCGTGCGCCCCTCGTGGAGGCGGCATCGCGTGCACGTGCGGACCTCGTCGGCGATGGCGTCGAGCGCCGCCTGGCGCTCGTCCCCCATCACGCGGTCCGTCCCCCGGCCCCGACGGGCTCGCGCTCGCTCGCCTTGCGGATCCAGCCACGCTCGACGAGCGTCTCCGCGATCTCCACGGCGTTCGACGCCGCACCCTTGCGCAGGTTGTCGCTCACGACCCAGAACGCGAGACCGCGGTTGTCGTCGATGGACGGGTCCTGGCGCACCCGGCCGACGAACACCTCGTCCGACCCGGTGGCCTCGGTCGCGAGCGGATAGACGTTCGCCGCCGGGTCGTCCTGGACCACGACGCCCTTGACCCGCGCGAACAGGTCGCGGGCCTCGTCGGGCGTGATCGGCGCGCGGGTCTCGACGTGGACGGCCTCCGAGTGGCTGACGAACACGGGGACGCGGACGGCCGTGCAGCTGACCCGGAGCTCCGGCAGGTGGAGGATCTTCCGGCTCTCGGTGACGACCTTCCACTCCTCCTTCGTGTACCCGTTGTCGAGGAACACGTCGATGTGCGGGAGGGCGTTGAACGCGATCGGGTGCGGGTAGACGTTCGCGACCTTCTCGCGGCCCTCGGCGTGGGCCTTCACCTGCTCCTCGAGCTCGACGATGGCCTTGTGCCCGGTGCCCGCGACGGCCTGGTAGGTGTCGACGACGACCCGCTCGATGCCGACGGCGTCACGGAGGGCCATGAGCGGCGGCACGAGCTGCATCGTGGAGCAGTTGGGGTTCGCGATGATCCCCTCGTGCCAGGCGAGGTCGTCGGGGTTGACCTGGCTCACGACGAGCGGCACGTCGGGGTCCATCCGCCACGCGCTCGAGTTGTCGATGACCGTGCAGCCGCGCTTCGCCGCCTCAGGCGCGAGCTCCTTGGAGGTACCGCCGCCGGCGCTGAACAGCGCGATGTCCACGCCCTCGAACGCCTCGGGCGTCGCGAGGCCCACGATGTGGTCGGTCCCGTCGACGGTCACCGTCCGGCCCGCGGACCGGGTGGACGCGAGGAGGCGGAGCTCCGTGATCGGGAGCTGCTTCTCGAGCAGGACCTGGATCATCGTGCGGCCGACGGCGCCGGTGGCACCGACGACGGCGACGACGAGCGAATTGGGGCTGGATTCAGGCACGGTCCGACCTTCTGGCTACGGGTTGTCGGGCACCGCGGGAGTATACCAGCGGGCCCCTTCGGAACCCCCTCGGGCGAATGCCCCATTGGCGGCGCCGCCGACTGTCAGGCACGCATCGCCGGCTGGCGGAGGAGGTCCTGCGCGAGGTCGGCACACACCTCGCGCGCGATGTCGACGAATGCCCGCGACGCCGGCGACCGATAGCGATCCCGATGCCACATCAGCGCGATCCGGCGCGGCTCGAGGTCGGTCGGGATGATCGCGATGGTCGGGTCAGACCGGTCGACGGCCATGAGCGGGACGATGGCGGTGCCGAGCCCGGCCGAGGCCATCGCCTGGACCGTCCCGTTGTCCTCCGAGCGGAAGACGAAGTTCGGCTCGAAGCCCGACGCCCGCAGCTGCGCCTCGACCCACTTCGTGCTGCGGCAGGAGCGGAAGCCGATGAGCCGCTGGTCCCCGATCAGCTCCAGGGTGGGCATCCCCTTGAAGGCGGCGAGGGGCGACGCAGCCGCCGTGACCAGCACGAACGGGTCGTGGAGCAGCTCGACGCCACCGAACGGGCCCTCGGGAAGCGGCAGCACGCCGAACGTGAGGTCGAGCCTGCCCGGCTCCACCATGTCCATGAGCCCCTCGTCGGACGCGGCTTCCGACAGCTGGACGTCCACGCCCGGCCACGCCTCGGCGAACCGTCCGATGATCGCCGGGAGCACCTTCGTGCCGACGCTCTGGTACACGCCGACGCGGAGCGTGCCGGTCTCGCCGGCCGCGTAGGCGAGCAGGTCCGCTCGAGCGGCCTGGAGGCGGTCCGTGATCGTGACGACGTGCCGCAGCAACAGCCGGCCGGCCTCCGTGAGCTCCACGGTGCGGCGGCCCCGGCCGCGGTCGAACAGCCGGACGCCCAGCGCGGCCTCGAGGCCCATGACGTGCTGGCTGACGGCGGACTGGGTGTAGTCGAGCGCGTCGGCGGCCCCGTGGAAGCTGCCCTCGTCCGCGACCGCGCGAAAGCTCAGCAGCTGGCGCAGGCTCAGGTCGGACAGCGCGTCCGGCAGCACGCGCCGGGCCTGGCTCGGGATGGTGGCGGGCGCCGGGTCCAAGTAATCAGTTGTCATGATTACTTAGTGGAACACATCCGATTGCTGTTATCAACCCCCGAGCGCACGATACGTGGCATGGAACTCCTCATCGCTGCAGTCCTCGTGGCTCTCCTCGGCGTCCTGGCCCAGGCAGCGGGCTCTGACTCGCGCGACGCCGACACGCGCTCCACCCAGCTCAGCTGGTAGCCGCTCGTCCTCCACGGCACCTCCGACCATACGGCCGCACACGAAGCGCCCCCGGGGATCTCGCCCCCGGGGGCGTTGGCCGTTCCAAGGGCTCGCGACTCGGGCTCAACGCCGGCTCGCCCCGCCCTCGGAGGGCGACATTCGGATCCGGGGCCGCCACGCTCGACCTCGCAGGGCGAGTCCCGACCGTTTGGGCTCGCCTCCCGTCCGCAATCGGTCGAGTCTCGCCCTGGAGGGGCGACCAGGTGCGCGGCGCCTGGGATTCTCGACCTCCGGAGGCGAGCTGGCGGGCCAGGCGAGCTCCTGGCGAGGCGCGCTCTGCCGGGAACGAGAAACGCCCCCGGGAGCCGTGGCTCCCGGGGGCGTGTGCGTGACGAGGGTTACTTGGCGAGGTGCCGCTGCATCGCAGCCTTGCGGCTGAGGTTGACGCGGCCCTGGCGGTCGATCTCGGTGACCACCACCATGACCTCGTCGCCCACCGACACGACGTCCTCGACGGACGGCACGTGGTAGTCGGCAAGCTCGCCGATGCGGACGAGGCCCTCCTTGCCCGGCAGGATCTCGACGAACGCCCCGAAGGTCATCAGCCGGGTCACCTTGCCCAGGTACAGGGAGCCGATCTCGACCTCACGGGTGAGGCTCTCGATCCAGTTGATCGCCTTGCGAGCGTTGTCGCCGGAGACGGCCGCGATCTCCACGGTGCCGTCGTCCTCGACGTTGATCTCGGTCTGGGTCTCTTCCTGGATCTTCCGGATCATCGACCCACCCTTGCCGATGATCTCGCGGATCTTCTCGGGGTTGATCTTGATCGTCGTGATCCGCGGCGCGAAGTCGGACATCTCCTCGCGTGCGCTCGGCAGGACGGACGTCATCTTGTCGAGGATGAACAGGCGGGCGGCGAGCGCCTGCTTGAGGCCCTCGCGGATGACCCGCTCGTCGATGCCCTTGACCTTGATGTCCATCTGCAGGGCGGTGATGCCCTTCGTGGTCCCGGTCACCTTGAAGTCCATGTCACCGATCGAGTCCTCCTTGCCGAGGATGTCGGTGAGGACCACGAAGTTGCCGGTCTCGCCGTCGAGGACGAGGCCCATGGCCGCGCCGGCGACCGGCGCCGAGATCGGCACGCCCGCGTCCATCAGGGCGAGGGTCGAGCCGCACGTGGAGGCCATCGACGTCGAGCCGTTGCCGGCGACCACCTCGGAGACGAGGCGGATGACGTACGGGAACTCCTCGTGCGTCGGGAGGACCGGCAGCAGCGCCCGGGCGGCGAGGTTGCCGTGCCCGATGTCGCGACGGCTGGGCCCGCGCATCGGCTTGTTCTCGCCGGTGCTGTAGGGCGGGAAGTTGTAGTGGTGGAGGTACCGCTTCTCGGTCTCCGCGCTGATCGTGTCGATCCGCTGGACGTCCGAGGACGCGCCGAGCGTGGCGACCGTCAGGGCCTGGGTCTGGCCGCGGGTGAACAGGCCGGAGCCGTGTGCACGCGGGAGGAGGCCCACCTCGACCGAGATCGGGCGGATCTCGTCGGTGGCGCGGCCGTCCATGCGGATGCCCTCGGAGAGGACCAGCTCGCGGACGACCTTCTTCTGCACGAGCCCGAACAGGCTCTTGCTGAAGCGGGCCTGGCGGCGGGCCGCCTCGAGCAGCTTCTCGGACTCGGCCTTGTCGGTGCGCGTGGCGCGGACCGCGGTGCCGATCCCGGTCTTGAGCTCGGCGATCCGGCCGGGCAGGTCGTTGCCGAACCAGGCCAGCAGGGTCGCGGTGGCCTCGGCGTCCGGGAGGGCGCGGTGGCTCTCCTTGAGCTCGACCCCGAAGAAGTTCGCCAGCGTCCCGAGCTTGTAGTTCTCGAGATCCGGGTACCCCTCGCGGGCGATCACCAGCGTGTCCAGGTAGCGGCCCTGCTCGATGCGGGTGCCGTCACCGAGGGCAGCCTCGAGGAACGCGATGTCGAAGCCGACCGAGTGGCCGACGAGGAGCGCGTCGCCGACGAAGTCGAGCGCCTTGCGGGCGGCCTCGGCCGGGGTCGGGGCGCCCTTGACGTCCTTGTCGGTGATGCCGTGCATCTGGTTGCCGACGATCGGCCGGCCCGGGTTCACGTACGTGGACCAGCGGTCGGTGATCTTGCCGCCCTTGACGCGGACCGCGGCGACCTCGACGAGGTCGGCCATCTTGGGGTCCGTGCCGGTGGTCTCGACGTCGACGACGACGAACTCGGCGCCCGACTTCGCGAGCTCGGCGAAGGTGAGCACGGAGTCCGTGGCCGGCTCGAGGTACGGCAGGCGCTTGGCCTTGCCGACCTTCTCGCGCAGCTCGTCCTGGAGGTCGATGAGCGGGGCGATCGACCGGTGGGCGAACATGATCGCCTCGGCCATGATGTCCTCGGGCAGGATCTTGACGCCCGCCTCGACCATCATGATCGCGTCGCGGGTTCCTGCGACGACGAGGTCGAGCTGCGAGTCGACGAGCTGGCTCGTCGTCGGGTTGAGGACGAACTCGCCGTCGATGTAGCCGATGTGGACGGCGCCGATCGGGCCCTGGAACGGGATCTCGCTGATCGTCAGCGCCGCCGAAGCGGCGATCGTCCCGAGGACGTCGAGCTCGTTCTCGTGGTCCGTCGAGAGGGTCGTGATGACGATCTGGACGTCGTCCTTGTACCCCTCGGGGAACAGCGGGCGGATCGGGCGGTCCGTGAGGCGCGCCGCGAGCGTCGCAGCCTCGGAGGCGCGGCCCTCGCGCTTGATGAAGCCGCCGGGGATCTTGCCGGCCGCGTACATCCGCTCCTCGAAGTCGACGGTGAGCGGGAAGAAGTCGAGACCGGGGCGGGGCTCGGAGCGGTTCGCGGTCCCGAGGACCATCGAGTCGCCGTAGCGGGCGGTGACGGCGCCGCCGGCGTTGCCGGCGAGACGACCCGTCTCGATGATCAGCTGACGGCCGCCGAACTCGATCTCGAGTGTGGTGGGTGTGGGCACGTGTGAACGACCTCCTTGGTCGTGAAGGGGATGGAGTGACCTGCGGCGGGTGGAGCCGGGGCCTCGAGGCCAGGAGCCGGATGCACAAGACCCCGGGGCAATGTCCCGGGGTCCTCGATGCGAGTCCTAGCGGCGGAGTCCGAGCGAGCCGATGACGGCCCGGTAGCGCGTGGCGTCCTTCTTCACCAGGTAGGCGAGAAGGCGACGGCGCTGACCCACGAGCTTGAGGAGGCCGCGGCGCGAATGGTTGTCCTTGGGGAAGCGACGGAGGTGCTCCGTGAGATCCCGGATCCGCTCCGTCAGGAGTGCGATCTGGACCTCGGGCGACCCGGTGTCACCGTCCTTGACGGCGTACTGGGTCATGACCTCTTGCTTCTTCTCCCGCGCGAGCGGCACTCGATCCTCCGACACGAACGATGGCGTGACTGTATTACCTTGTTCTTCGACCGACGGAGAATAGCAGGGCCGCGTCCGATCGGGCAAACGTGCTGCCCCGGGGCGCCGGATCAGCCCGCGATCGTCATCGCCCGGTCCGGCCGGAGCAGGAACGGCGGCAGCACCGCCGGGATGTTCGAGAACGGCAGCACGTCCGGGTGGAGCTCGATGCCGATGACGTCGCGCATGAACGCGCGGCGCGCCTCGATCCGCCTCCACGCCTCGGGGTAGCCGGCCGCGAACGCCGCCCGCAGGCCCTCGTCCGCGAGCGCGATCCCGTCCTCGATGTTGGTCGTGAACCAGCGGCTCCCGGTCGCCGGGATGATGTCGACCTGCATGCACATCCCCGACTCGCAGCTCCACGGTCGAGCCGCGCCACACCGGCGAGCTCACCCACTCGTCGAGGTGGAGCTGGTGCCCGGGGTTGAGCCCGATCCCGAAGAACGGGTCGCCGAGCCGGCGGTCGATGACCTCCTGGAGCGCGCCCCCGGTCTGCCCGATGCGCAGGGTGGCGTACCACTCGGCGACCGCGCCGAAGTACGGCGCGACGAGGCGCTCCACGTAGTCGCCGACGTCGTCCGGGATGCCGCGAGCGTCCTCCGCGACCCACCCGGCCCGGCAGTTGAGGGCGCCCCAGATGCCGAACGCCACGGTCATCGGGTCCCCGGCCTCGATCGGGCGGTCGCCGGGGCTGAGCAGCCCGAACCGCGCGCGCGGCCCGGCCGTGAGCATCGTGTGGCACGAGAGCGGCGTGCCGTCCCAGTCGAGGAGACGGACCGCCTCCGCCTCGGTCATGCCGGGCCGCAGCCCGCGCAGCAGCCGCAGCACGCCGTTCGACGTCCGGCTCGCGGCGTGCTCGAACGCGGCGAGCTGGTCCACGTCGTTGATGACCCGCAGCCCGTCGGCCGGGTCCATCAGGAGGTCGTTCGCGTTCTCGACGACGCCGTTCGGCCCGACGAGCGCACGGAGCTCGTCCGCGATGTAGGCGGGAACCTCGATGCGCGACCGGTCCGCGAACGGCTTCCAGCCGAGGACGCCGACCCGGCTGCCACGCCCGATCCCCTCCCCCGCCAGGATGTCCGCGAGCGGCAGCGAGCGGTCCCGCGGCTGCATCGGCAGGCTGAAGTCCTGGAACCGGTGGGTGCGCATCGGGAGCGGGGCGGCGGCGGCCGTGCCCAGGCACTCGTTGCCCGCGAGGATCGCGGGCGGGTCGTCGGGGCCGATGACCAGGAGCGCCTCCTCGAACCGCGGGTCGAACCCCGTGAGGAACGAGATGTTGGCGCTGTGCTCGCGGTCCGCGTAGACGACGAGGCGGTCGATCCCGCGCGCGTCCGCGCGCGCACGCAGGGCGGCGACCCGTTCCGCGTACCGTGTCGCCGGGAGCTCGGGCCGCGGGCCGAGCGCCCCGAAGTCGGGCAGGTCGACATCCGCGAGACGCACCGCTCCGGTCGGCGTCACGGCGCCACCGCGCCCGCGGCCGGCGTCCACGGGACCGGCGCGGCCGCCCCGCGCTCGATGAGCGCGAACGTGTCCGCGCCGACGCGCTGCCAGGGTCCCTGCTCGCCGTCCGGCCAGGTCACCCGCACCTCCGCCTCCGTCGCCGGGCCGAGGCCCGTGATCGTCCAGCCGAGCTGGCCGCTGATGTGGCCGCCACCGACGACGACCTCGCGCCGCCCGATGAGCGTGTCCCCCACCCGCACCTCGACCACCGATCCGATCGCGTCCCGGTTGCCGCCGGTCTGGCGCAACCGCCAGCCGACCCAGTGGCCCATCGGCGCAGGGCGCGTCGGCCGTCCCCGCTCCGACGTTGCGCCACACCCGGACGGGAGCACTGAGATTGACCTCCACGAGGTCCAGCAGGCCGTCGAGGTTGAAGTCCACGAGCGCGGCCCCGCGACCGCGGTCGTAGTCGACGATCCCCGCCTGCTCGACGGCCTGCACGTACGACCCGTCCGGCTGCCCGAGCCAGAGGTCGCTGGGGTCGCGCGCGGCGTAGTCGGGCTGGACGTTGACGTTGCCCTTCGAGACGAACAGGTCCATGAAGCCGTCGTTGTTCACGTCCTGGAACTCCGGGTGCCACGCCGTCGACGGGAGCGGGTCGCCGCCGGTCGCCGGCCGGGTGCCCTCGATCCTGCGCTTGTTCGCCATGTCCCGGTAGGTCGGCTGCGCGGGGCCGGCGAGGAGCGTCTGGAGCGTGTTCGGGCCCTGGCTCGTGAGGAACACCTCGGGGTAGCCGTCGCCCGTCACGTCGTAGCTCGCGATCCCCATGCCCCACACCTGGAGCAGCACCCAGCCGTCGTCCGACGTGTACAGGCGGGGCGCCACGCCTGCCTCGAACCGCCACAGCTGCTCCTGGCCCTGCTCGACGTCGTAGTAGTGGCGGTCGTTGCTGATGCGAAGGTCCCGTCGGCCGGATCCGTCCCAGTCGCTGAACAGCATCGAGAGCGCGCAGTACCCGGGCGGGAGCGCGACCGGCGCCGCATAGGCGCCGCCGGTGGCATCGGGACGGATGACCTCGTTCGCCCCGCACGTGGTGGTGGACTCACCGTTCTCGTCCAGCGTGAGGTAGCTGCCGAACGCGAGCGTGGGCCGGGCGGCCGATCCCTCCCAGGTCGCGCTGAACGCGGTCGCGAAGCCGGGCGTCGGCGTCGCGCCCCAGGCCTCGTCGGCGCGCTCGAAGCGGCAGTCGCCCAGCCCGCGGAGGAGCTCGGTCTGGCCCACCCGGAGCACCGCGAGGTCCGTGATCCCGTCGCCGTCGACATCGAGCGGATACGCGCCGGTGACACCGGTCAGGTCCGTCTCTGCCGCGGGCACCGTCTCGAACCGGAGCGGGCCGCCGATCGCGCCCGTGTTCCGGAACAGCGCCGCGGGCTGCTCCGCGCCGGCGGCGTAGACGTCGGGACGGCCGTCACCGTCGCAGTCGAGGACGGCCAGCCCGCCCCCGACGTCGTAGGTCTCGCTCCCGTCGTACGTCTGGGTCAGCCCCGCCGTCGCGGTCTCGTCCACGAACCGCGGCGCGCCCATCGCGACGGTTGGGCGCGGACGGTCCCACCCGCAGGACGCCGGTCGCCAGCAGCCCGACCGCCACCCCCGCCACGACGACGAGGATGCCGGCGACGAGCCACCGGCCGCGCGTCACGACCCGGCCGTGCCCGCGAAGTACTGCCTGGCCAGCGCCCACGCGTCCTTGCCGCACTCCGAGCCGATGATCCGACCGTTGAAGTCGTCGGCCTGGATGTGGATCCCGCCGTACAGCCGTGAGATGCCGGCGAGGTCGGCGGCGTCGTAGTACGTCGCGGCCTCGAGGACGACGTCGGCGGACGGCCCCTTCTCGACCACGAGCGTGTCCTTCGGCTTCGTCCACGTGGCGAGGCCGCCCGGGAAGTACTCGCTGCCGGTGAACGCGGTCATGACCTCGGCGGCCGCACGGCTGAACGTGCTGTGCCCCGACGCATAGCCCTGGAACGACGGCGTCACGAAGGTCGGCAGCTGGTACGGCACCCAGGTGGACGCGAGGATCCAGTGGACGCCGCTCGTCTCGGTCTTGGGGTCCGCCGGGTTGCCGGCCCAGGCGCGGATCGCGATCTCGCCCTCGTGGCCCTTGAGCGCCGCGTGACGCTGGCCGGCGGCCGTCGTCTCGGGCGTGATGAGCTCGACGAGGTCCGGCACCAGCGGGATGCCCTCGGGGTCGTAGGACGGGAGCGCGGGATCGCTCGACTGCCCGAGCCCCGCGAGGTACCGGATCATCGAGATCGGTCGGACGGAGTCGTAGTGACCCTTGAGGCCCCACGCGGCGATCGCCGCGTCGTGCACGGCGCCGTTGAGGGCGAGATACAGCTTCACGTCCCACTGGAGGCGGTCGACGGGCGCTCCCTCGCCACCGACCTTGAGGTTCTCTGCGCCGAGCTTGTCCGACGCGTCGTTGGCGATGACGTTCCAGTGCCCGGGCGGCGTCTCGGACTTCGGCCCGTCCGCCCAGTACTCGGTCAGTGCGCGCGCGAAGTCGCCCACCTTCACGGTGTCAGCCGCGTACGGCTGGCCGGTTGCCGGATTGACGGCGTGCCCCGAGCCGTCGTTGGTGCCCAGCGTGTTCCCGCCCAGCGTCGCCGGGGAGATGTCGACCGTCTCGTCGGAGGCCGCGTCGAGCATGCTGCTGCGGAGGACGATCTCGACCGCCTGGTCCTTGTATGCCTGGTCTGCTGGCGCGTCGCCGCCCAGCTGCGGCGGGACGCCCGGGTCGATCGGGACGCCGTCGGCGCCGCCGTCCGGGATGCCGAACCCGAGCACGTGACCCCAGTGCGGGCCGACGGCCTGCTGGACGCCGTTCTCGATGGGGATCCCGTTCTGCGAGATCATGTGCTCGAGCTGGAGCGGCTGCCAGCGATTGGGATCCTTCATCGTCGTGCCCGGCTGGTTGACGACGAGCGGGTCGTTCACGGGCTTGTAGTCGGGCGACGCGTAGCCGTTCGCCTGGTTCGACCCGTCCTTGAGGCCATAGGCGATGACGGCGGCCGCGATCCGGTTGCCCACCGCCGCGGGCGCGTCGCCATCGGTCGCCGTCACGGTCAGCGGGTAGCACAGGGCGTCCATGACGTCCGCGAACTCCGCGAGCGAGTCGGCGCCGCCGACCGCCTTGATGAACCGCGACGAGAGCACCCGGTAGGCGGCGTAGCTGATCGCCTCGTCGCGGGCCGCCGCGACGTTGCCGGCCTTCTCCTTGGCCGTGTAGACGTAGCCGTTCGCCGTCGGGTCGTACGCGGCCCACGCGTCCCACATCGCGACCGACGTGTGGAACAGGTTGCGGGCGTGGACGGGCGGGTTGGGCAGCGCGCGGCGGATCGCGTCGAGGAGCGCCTCGTCCCAGCGACGGGCGACGGTCCACTCCGGGTGCTCGGCCGGGGCGGCGCACGAGCGGTCCGGCGTCAGGACGCGGGTGACCCCGAAGCCCAGCGCCGTGGCGGCGATGACGGCGACGAGGCCGACGGCGATCACCGTCCTGCGGCGCGGTCTGCGCGGCTCACCCGGCGCGTCCACCTGTTCGCTCGCCGGCTCCGTCGCCGGCACGTCGTCGCTCATGGCCTCCCCTTCATCTCGTGCATGGGACCCCTCAGCCCGCCCAGTGGCGCTCGATTCATCATCCCGCAGCGCGGGCAAACACGCGCTCGATGATCCGCAGGTTGGCCACCGCATCCTCCGGCGGCACCGGAACCGGCGTCCCGTCGAGCACGGCGGCAGCGAACGCGTCCGCCTCGGACGCGTACGGATCCTCGGTCGCGAACTCGAGGACCTCCTCGCCCGGGGCGACCGGCGGATCGCCGCCCGCGACGATCCGCACCCGCGTCGGCCGGTCGGGCGGGATGTTGAACGGGATGTCGATCGACATCCGTCCCCGGTCACCGTAGAGGTGCACCCGCTGGTCCGTCTCCACCCGCGTGGAGACCGTGAACGTCGCCTGGCCGTCGCCGAAGCCGAGGATCGCGCTCGTGAGCACGTCGACGCCGGTCGCGGGGTCCAGCACGACCCGCGAGACCACGTCGTCGGGCTCGCCGCCGAACAGCATCCGCGACAGGTTGATCGTGTAGCAGCCGATGTCGTAGAGGGCGCCGCCGCCGAACTCGCGGATGTTCCGGATGTTGGCGGGGTCGTCGTTGTGGTACGAGAACCACGCGTCGATCGCCCGCAGGCGCCCGATCCGCCCGCTCGCGACGACGTCGCGCACCGCCACCCACGACGGGTGCTGGCGGTACATGAACGCCTCCATCAGGGGCACGCCCGTCTCGCGGGCCACGTCGACCATCCCCTGTGCCTCGTCCGCCGTCAGGGCCAGCGGCTTCTCGCACAGGACCGGCTTGCCGGCCCGGAGCGCCGCGATGGTCCACGCGGCGTGGAGGTGGTTGGGCAGCGGGATGTACACGGCGTCGACGTCCGGGTCCGCGAGGAGGGACTCGTAGGTGTCGTGGGCGCGGGGGATGCCGAGCTCCCTGGCGACTCGCTCGGCGCGTCCACCTTCGCGCGAGGCGATCGCGACGACCTCGCTGCGGGCCGAGCGACGCATGCCCGGGATGACCTTGCGCAGCCCGATGTCGGCCGTCGAGAGGACGCCCCACCGCAGCCGCCGGCCGTCATCCGTGCCCGCGCCCGTCGCCGCTGCCGCCATCGCCACCTCCTCGTCGCGGGACCTGTGTCCTCTTGCCGCATGCGGCTCGGACTTGACAGCGTCACCGCCTTGCGAGAGTCTGGCACACGTTTGCAAGAAAGGAACACAAACCTTGCGACTCGGTCGAGTCGACATCGGACAGCGCAGCGAGACCGTGCGTCGGGCGAACCTGTCCGTGCTCGTTCGCGGGCTCCACGACAGCGGCCCGCTGTCGCGCTCCCAGCTCGTGGCCGCGACGGGCCTGACGCGCACCGCCATCCGCGGGCTCGTCGGCGAGCTGGCGGACGCGGGCATCGCCGAGGAGGCGGCCGCCATCCGCAAGGGCACGCCCGGTCGTCCGTCCCCGGTCGTCCGGATCGCGCCCGATGCGGCGTCGGTCATCGCGGTCGAGCTCCTCGTGGACTCGCTCGCCGTCGCGATCGTCGGGCTCGACGGCCGGGTCGCCCACCGCGAGCGCGTCAGCCGCGCCCGCGACGCGCGATCCCTTGACGCCGTCGTCGGGCACATCGCGCGGATGGTGACGGCCCTGCGGGCGAGGACGACCGCGCCCATCGTCGGCGTCGGCGTCGCCATCGCCGGGGTCGTCCGGCGGACGGACGGGCTCGTCGCCATGGCGCCGAACCTCGGCTGGGTCGACGAGCCGTTCGGGCAGCGGCTCGCGGAGGCACTGGCCATGGACGTCCCCGTCGTCGTCGGCAACGACGGCGACCTCGGCGCGCTCGCCGAGCACCGGCGCGGGTCGGGCGTCGGCGTCGACGACATGCTCTACGTCTCGGGCGAGGTCGGCGTCGGCGGCGGCGTGATCATCGCCGGCCGTCCGCTCGACGGATTCGCGGGCTATGGCGGCGAGATCGGCCATCTCCCCGTGAACCCGGGCGGGGCGCCGTGCCGCTGCGGGTCGATCGGCTGCTGGGAGACCGAGGTCGGCGAGGGCGCGCTCCTGGCGCTGGCCGGCCTCCCGCCCGACGCGGGCCGCGACGGCATCGACACCGTCCTGCGCGAGGCCGATGCGGGCAACCCGGTCGCCGTCGCCGCGCTCGAGCACGTGGGCCGCTGGCTCGCCGTCGGCCTCGCCGGTCTCGTGAACATCCTGAACCCTCAGCTCATCGTGCTGGGGTCCATGCACGGCCGGATCTACCCGGCCATCCGCAACACGGTCGAGGCCGGGCTCAGCGCGCGTGCGCTGCCCGCGCCGCGGGCGCTCGTTCGGATCGTTCCGGCAACGCTCGGTGCCGACGCCCCGCTCATCGGAGCGGCGGAGCTGGCGCTCGAGCCCATCCTCGCGGACCCGGCGGGCTTCATGGCCCGGCCGGAGCCCGACAAGCGACTTGCAGGCGCGTCATGATGGCCGTCCGCAAGCACACGGCACCGACGCGCGAATGCGTCGCAATGCCCGACCAGGTCGACGCTCGACCGACGTTGTAGCCTACGCGGCGGAACGGCGGTCCTCGTGGATGCTGATCCATCACGTGGAGGAGGAAACGCGAATGGGTATCAGGAAGTTGGCGACGATCGCGGGAGCAACCGCGATTCTGGTCGCCGCCTGTAACGGTGGCGGCGCCACGACGGCCCCGGCATCAGCACCGGCGAGCGCGCCGGCAAGTGCCCCGGCGAGCGCGCCGGCCAGTGCGTCGGCAGCCGCCGGCGGCTGCACGGTCGGCGTGTCCTGGAACAACTTCCAGCAGCCCCGCTGGGCGGCACACGACGAGCCGAACCTGAAGCAGACGGTCGAGGCCGGCGGCGGCACGTACATCAGCGCCGACGCCAACCTGAGCGCTGAGCAGCAGCTGACCGACGTCGACACCCTCATCTCGCAGGGTGCCAAGGTCCTCGTCCTGCTCGCGCAGGACGGCAAGGCGATCCTTCCGGCCCTTCAGAAGGCCAAGGACGCGGGCATCCCGGTCATCGCCTATGACCGGCTGATCGAAGACCCGAGCATCCTGTACATCACGTTCGACAACGTGCTCGTCGGCAAGGCCGAGGCCGAGGCCGTCCTGGCCAAGGTCCCGACCGGCAACTACGTCCTGATCAAGGGCGACCCGGGCGACGCAAACGCCTCGACGTTCCTGCCGCAGGGCTGGGACGAGGCCGGCCTCAAGGCCAAGGTCGACTCCGGTGACATCAAGATCCTCAACATGGGTGGCACGGAGTGGCCCAAGGACGCCGGCACGTACACCGACGCCTGGAAGACCGAGACCGCCCAGAAGAACATGGAGGCGATCATCGACAAGGCCGTCGCCGACGGCACCAAGATCGACGCCATCCTCGCGGAGAACGACAGCACGGCGCTCGGCGTCGTCGGCGCGCTCACCGCGAAGAGCTACGGCTTCCCGCCCCTCAGCGGCCAGGACGGCGACCCCGCCAACCTGAACAACGTCGCCCTGGGCAAGCAGTACGTGGACGTGTTCAAGAACGCCAACGAGCTCGGCAAGGCCGCCGGTGCGGCTGCGCTCGAGCTGTGCAAGGGCACCGCGATGACGGCTCTCTCGCTGCCGGACGGCCTGCTCGACCCGACGGTCGCCCCGACCGCCGGCCTCAGCGCGCAGTCGTTCACCACGCCGGGCGGCACCGCCGTCCAGTCGTTCATCCTGCAGCCGACGCCGCTCACGGCCGAGACCCTGCAGACGGCGGTCGACGCCGGGCAGATCACCAAGGAAGACCTGTGCAAGGGCGTCGATCCGGCGACCGCGCCCACCGCGTGCAAGTAGCGGTCGACCGACCGCTCCACACGTAACCGAACCTGCGCCCCTCGGATCCTCCGGGGGGCGCAGTCATCTCTCCACCAAGGCCAGGAGGGCCGCCGTGACGAACGTGGCCGATGCGACACCGGTTTCCGGTCAGGTCGAGCCTCCCGCACGAACCTCCATACGCGGGCTGCTCGCCCAGACGGAGATCGACCTCCGCCTGTTCGGCATGCTCATCGCGCTCGGCGCGATCCTGCTCACGTTCAACATCCTGAGCGGCGGCAAGTTCTTCCAGCCGACGAACATGGTCACGCTGGCGGTCCAGGCCGCGGGCATCGCGGTCATCGCGACGGGCATGGTCATGGTCATCGTGTCGCGCAACATCGACCTCTCGGTCGGGTCGCTCGCGGGCCTGATCGCGATGACCTACGCGCTGCTGATGACCGACTGGCTGCCCGCCCTCGGCCTTGCCGCGGACTTCCCGTTCCGCTGGGCGATCGCCCTCGCGCTCGGCGGTGCGCTCGGCGCGGCCGTCGGCGCGCTCCAGGGCTTCATCATCGCGTACGTCGGCGTCCCGTCGTTCATCGTGACCCTCGGCGGCCTGCTGTCGATCCGGGGCGTCGTGTGGTACCTGTCCAGCGGGGCGGCCGTGTCCGGCCTCGACCCGACGTTCCAGCTCATCGGCGGCGGCGCGCAGGGCTCGCTCGGCGGCACGCTGACCTGGGCGCTGGGGATCGTGGGCGCCATCGCGATCATCGCCCTGCTCGTGAACGGCCGGCGGCAACGGCGCCGGTACGGCTTCCCGCTGCGGCCGATGTGGGCGGAGATCCTCATCGGCGTCGTGAGCTGCGCTGCCGTCCTGGGCGTTGCCGCGTTTGCGAACGCGAACCTGTGGCCGGAAGGCCTCGCGAACCGGATCGCGACCGAGCAGAACTGGGGTCCGGCGCCCGCGGGTGGCTGGAGGATCCCGACCGGGTTCCCCTACCCGATCATCCTGCTCCTCGGCGTGACGCTGTTCATGACCTTCCTCGCCACGAGGCGCCGGTTCGGGCGCTACGTGTACGCCTACGGCGGCAACCCCGACGCGGCGGACCTGGCGGGCATCAACACCCGCTGGACGATCCTCAAGACCTACGTCGTGATGGGCATCCTGTGCGCCCTCGCGGCGGCGATCGCGTCCGCCCGCCTCAACGGGGCGACGCTCGACGTCGGCGTGAGCTACGAGCTGTACGTCATCGCCGCGGCGGTCGTCGGCGGCACGTCGTTCGCAGGCGGCATCGGGACGATCCCGGGCGCCGTGCTCGGGGCGTTCGTGATGGCGTCGCTGTCCTACGGCCTGAGCTTCATGGGCGTCAACTCGCCCGGCCAGAACGTCGTCGCCGGCGTCGTGCTGATCCTCGCGGTCGGCTTCGACACCTTCAACCGGCGCCGGGGCGGAGGCGGACGATGACCGAAGCGGAAGGAGACACGACCGTGACGGTCACCGAGCGCACCCCGCTCGTCGAGATGCGCGGGATCAACGTCGCCTTCGGCGGCGTGCACGCGGTGCGCGACGTCTCGATCGACGTCCACGCGGGCGAGGTCGATCGGCCTCGTTGGCGGCAACGGCGCCGGCAAGTCGACGCTGATGCGTGTCCTGTCGGGCGCCCACCCGTCCGACACGGGCGAGATCCTCATCAACGGCAAGCCCGTGACGATCCGCAACCCGCGCGATGCCAAGGCCTACAACATCGAGACGATCTACCAGACGCTCGCGCTCGCCGACAACATCGACGCGCCCGGCAACCTGTTCCTGGGCCGCGAGAAGACGACCGCCATCGGCAGCCTCGACGACTCGGCCATGGAGGCCGAGACCCGCAAGGTGATGGGCAGGCTCAACCCCAACTTCAAGAACTTCGCCCAGCCCGTGAAGTCCCTCTCCGGCGGCCAGCGCCAGGCCGTCGCAATCGCGCGTGCCGTCTACTTCAACGCCCGGATCCTGATCATGGACGAGCCCACCGCGGCGCTCGGCCCGGCCGAGACCGCGCAGGTCCGGAGCCTCGTCCGCCAGCTCAAGGACGAGGGCATCGGGATCTTCCTGATCAGTCACGACATCCACGACGTGTTCGACCTGTCCGACCGGATCAGCGTCATGTACCACGGCCGGGTCGTCGACACGATCGACAAGGGGTCGGTGACCCCGGACGACGTCCTCGGCATGATCATCCTCGGCAAGAAGCCGGACGAGGTCACCGAGAAGGACAAGGCGGAGATCGAGCTCCGGGGCTAGGGCTCCGGCTCGGGCCGCACGGGCGTCGCCGCTCGACACGCGCGCCGGCGGCGCGTCAGGCCAGCCGGTGGAACGCCGGGGCGAGGGCCGGGTAGAGGCCCCGGTACGTCTCGTGCAGGGCCGCGTAGCGGTCGACGTCGGGGCCGGGCGCCGCGACGGTCGTGCTCGTGACGAGGGCGTCCGTGGCGGCCTCGACGGTCGGGTGCCAGCCGGCGCCGACGGCCGCGAGCAGGGCCGCCCCGTAGGCTGCGCCCTCGGTCGTGCTGACGGTCGCGATCTCCGCACCGAGGACGTCGGCGAGGACCTGGCGCCACAGCGGGCTCGCCGTGCCGCCGCCGGACGCGAGCACCCGGGCCGGCACCGGCATGCCGGCGGCGACCATGAGGTCGAGCCCGTCCCGCAGGCCGAACGCGACGCCCTCGATGACCGCCCGGGCGAGATGGCGCCGGTCGTGCGCCAGCGTGAGCCCGACGAACGCGCCGCGGGCGAGCGGGTCGGGGTGCGGGCTGCGCTCGCCCGTGAGGTACGGCAGGAACAGCAGGCCGTCGCTGCCGGGAGGCGCGGCCGCGGCACCGTCGCGCCCGTCGACGAGCGCGTCGAACGGCACGCCGGGCGCGACCGCGTCGCGGAACCAGCGGAGGCTGCCGGCGGCCGAGAGCATCACCGACATCAGGTGCCACTTGCCGGGGACCGCGTGGCAGAACGCGTGGACCCGGCCCTCGGGCTCGACGATCGGCCCGTCCGTCGTCGCGAACACGACGCCCGACGTCCCGAGCGACAGCGCGACGCGGCCCGGCACGACCGCGCCGACGCCGACCGCGTTCGCGGCCTGGTCGCCACCGCCCGCCATGACGGGCGTCCCGGGACGGAGGCCGGTCGCCGCCGCGGCTGTCGGGGGTGATCGTGCCGGTGACCTCCGGGCCCTTCGAACGTCGGCGGCATCCACGCGGGGTCGATCCCCAGCGCATCGAGCATCACCGGTGACCAGTCGCGGGCCGCGAGGTCGAACAGGATCGTCCCGGCCCCGTCCGCCTTGTCGATGGCGTGGTCCCCGGTGAGCCGCAGGCGCACGTAGTCCTTGGGCAGCAGGACGTGGGCGACCCGCCGCCAGGCGTCGGGCTCGTGCGCGCGGACCCACGCGAGCTTGGGCGCCGTGAACCCGGTCAGCGCGTCGTTCCCGGTGATCTCGATGAGCCGCGCCGGCGCCCACCGCATCGCGGATGGCGTCGCACTCGGCGGCCGTGCGCTGGTCGTTCCACAGGATCGCCGGGCGGACGACCTCGTCGGCGGCGTCGAGGAGCACCGCGCCGTGCATCTGGCCGGTGAGCCCGATGCCGTCGATGGCCGACGGGTCGACGCCCGTGGTGGCGAGCACCTCGCGGATCGCGGCCACCGTCCCCGTCCACCACAGCGCGGGGTCCTGCTCGCTCCACAGCGGGTGCGGCTGGTCGAACGGGTAGCCGGACGACGCGACGCCCAGGACGACGCCCTGCTCGTCGACGAGCAGCGCCTTGGTCGCGGTCGTCGAGACGTCGATGCCGAGGACGACGCCCACGGTCAGCCCTCGGAGCTGCGATCGACCGCCCAGATCCGCTGGTTGACGAGGTTCTCGAGCCGCTCCTGGCCGCCCGACGCGCGGACCGGGTCGATCTCGCCGGCGGCGACCTTCGCCTCGAGCGACTCGAGGCTCTCGGTGCCGTCGAGGATCGCCGCGCCCAGCGGGCCGGACCAGCCGGCGTAGCGCGCCTCGATCTCGCGGCTGAGCGTCCCCTTCTCGACCAGGTCCGCGGCGACGAGCAGGGCCCGCGCGAGCGTGTCGATCCCGCCGATGTGGGCGTGGAACAGGTCGGAGCGGTGGATGCTCTGGCGGCGCAGCTTCGCGTCGAAGTTGAAGCCGCCGGTCGTGAACCCGCCGCTGCGCACGATCTCGTACAGCGGCAGCGCGAGGTCCTCCACCGAGTTCGGGAACTGGTCGGTGTCCCACCCGTTCTGGGGGTCGCCGCGGTTGGCGTCGATGCTCCCGAACAGCCCGTTCGCGAGGGCGTAGGCCACCTCGTGGTGGAAGCTGTGGCCGGCGAGCGTCGCGTGGTTGGCCTCGATGTTCGTCTGGAACTCGCCCTCGAGGCCGTTGCGCACGAGGAACGCGTGCACGGACTGGGTGTCGTAGTCGTACTGGTGCTTGGTGGGCTCCATCGGCTTGGGCTCGATCAGGAGCGACCCCGTGAAGCCGATCCTGTGCTTGTGCTCGACGACGAGGTGGAGGAAGCGCGCCAGCTGGGCGCCCTCCCGCCGGAGGTCCGTGTTGAGCAGCGTGTCGTAGCCCTCGCGGCCACCCCACAGGACGTAGTTCTGGCCGCCGAGGCGCTGCGTGACCTCGAGCATGTGCTTGACCTGCGCGGCCGCGAACGCGAACACCTCGGGATCGGGGTTCGTCGATGCGCCGGCCTGGTAGCGCGGGTGGGTGAACAGGTTCGCCGTGCCCCACAGGAGCGTGACGCCGGTCCGCTCCTGGTAGCCCAGCGCGTCGTCGGCGAGGGCGTCGAGGTTGGCGCGGAACTCGGCGAAGCTGTCGCCCTGCGGGGCGACGTCGGCGTCGTGGAAGCAGTAGTACGGGACGCCGAGCTTCTCGAGGAACTCGAACGCGACCGCCATCTTCTGGCGCGCCGCGTCCATCGGGTCGAGCCCGGGCGCCAGCCACGGCCGGTCGAGCGTCCCGACGCCGAACATGTCCGACCCCGGCCAGGCGAACGAGTGCCACAGGCAGACGCCGATCCGGAGGTGCTCCTCCATGCGGCGGCCGAGCACCAGCCGGTCCGGCTGGTAGACCTTGAACGCGAGCGGATCGTCGGAGTCGAGGCCGCCGAACGGGATCGGTCCCGGCACCTCGCTGAAGAATGCCTCGCCCATCGCCTCGACCTCCTCGGACCCGCCTCGGGGTCCCTCGTTCCGCGGTCGCGGATCGCTCACTCGCTGGTTTGTGAGACCATAGCACAAACCGCCTGCCGCCTGGCCGGCACAGTAGGCCGGGATCAGGCCAGAAACGTGACGCGGACTCGCGTCCCGCCGGGCACGTCCCGGAGGTGCACAGCCCCGTCGGCGACCGTCGCCACCGCGCTCGTCGTACGGCCGTCGGCCTCGACCTCGACCGGCCACTCGCCATCCGGCGGCAGCGCGACCGGCAGCGCGAAGGCGATGACGCTCCCCTCCCCCGCCGCGTCCGTCGTGGTGCCGGTGACGACGTGTGGCCGCCCCAGGAGCCGCGTCGCCAGCGCGAGGTCCCCCGCGCCGAGCGCCGCCCGGACCTCCGAGCTGCGGACCGGGTGGCCGTCGAGCTCGAACGGCGGCACGACGACGACCTCGAACCCGCGCTCGCGGCCGAGCGCGGCGAGCGCCTCGGGCGTCCCCGCGCGCTGGTAGCCGAACGCGGCGTCGGGCGTCATGAGGAACCCCGCGACCGGCACGCGTGCCTCGACCTGGCTCACGAACGCGTCGTAGGGCGTCTCGCGCAGCCGCTGGTCGAAGTGGACGACGACGGTCACCTCGACGCCGGCCGCCTCGAGCAGCGCGAGCCGCTCCGCGGGGTCGCACAGCAGCGGCGGCGCCTGCCCGGTGATGACCTCGTCGGGGTGGTGGTCGAAGGTGATGACCATGGGCCGCGCGCCGCGCGCCGTGGCCTCTCGGACGAGGTGCTCGAGCAGGTAGGCATGCCCGAGGTGCAGGCCGTCGAACACGCCGACCACGACGAACACCGGACGGTCGCCGCGCTCGAGCTCCTCGAGACCGCGCGCCGTCTCCACGTCAGGCCTCCCCGGCCGCGCCCGCAGACCGCGTCGACACCGGGCGACCGTCGACGGCCGGCCGGTCCACGAGCACCTTCTGCGGGTGGAGCAGGCCGCCCACGGCACGGCAGACCGCCGCCACGCGCCCATCCGGGCCGACCGCGAGCACGATCTCGGCGTCGGCGACCTCGAGGGGCGTCTTCGGGCCGGTCGGCAGGCCCTCGCCGAGTCGGCGGATCTCGTCCCAGGTGATCGTGGCGTGGGGCAGGTCCTCGAGCCCGGCGTCGACCGGCCGCAGCAGCGACGCGAAGCCGTCCTGGCCCCCGGCGGCCCCGTCGCGGAGCACCTCGAAGCCGACCGCGTCCTCGAGCGTGAACCCGCCCGACGCGGTCCGGACGAGCGCGCCCAGGTACGCGCCGCTGCCGAGGCTCGCGCCGAGGTCGCGTGCGAGGGCCCGGATGTACGTCCCGGCCGCACAGGCGACGTCGGTCACCGCCACGGGTCGCGCGGGGTCCGTGTCGTCCCACTCGAGGAGGGTGAACTCGTGGATGACGACGTCCCGCGGCGCGAGCTCGACCGGCTGGCCGGCGCGGGCCATCTGGTACGCGCGGCGGCCCTCGATCTGGACGGCGCTGTAGTCGGGCGGGACCTGGCGGATGGGGCCGGTCAGCGCGAGCATCCCCGCCACGACGGCCTCGCGCGTGACCGGCGGCCCGTCGATCGTCGTGCGCGTCCCGTCGATGTCGTCGGTCGTCGAGGTCTCGCCGAAGCAGATCGTCGCGCGGTAGCGCTTCGTCGCGCCGAGGTGGTACTCCACGAGCCGCGTCGCGCGGCCCAGGAACACGGGCAGGACGCCGGCCGCGAACGGGTCGAGCGTGCCGCCATGCCCGACGCGGCGCGTCTGCGAGAGGCGTCGGACGAGCCCGACCACGTCGTGCGAGGTCGGTCCCGAGGGCTTGGCGACCACGAGGACGCCGTCGAGGCCGCCGCTGCGGTCGCCCCGCCTCACCGGCTCACCTCGGCCGCCAGGCGTTCGGCCACGGCGCGGACCGCGGGCAGCGCGTCGGCAACCGGCAGCGGCAGCGAGGCGCCGGCGGCACGGGCATGGCCCCCGCCACCGAACGTGCCCGTGAGCACCGTGGCATCCACGCCGCCGGGCTTGGTCCGCACGGACAGCCTGGTCGTCCCGTCCTCGCCCTCCTTGAGCAGCATCGCGACCTCCGCCGTGTCCGACTGCGCCAGGAGATCGATGATCCCCTCGGAGTGGGCGCGGATCGAGCCCGTCGCGGGGTAGTCGGCATTGGTCAGCGTCGACCACACGACCCGCCCGTCGGGCGACGTCTGCAGGCGGTCGAGGACGCGGCCGAACAGCCGGAGCTGGGCGTCCGGCTTCGTGCGGTACAGGCGGCGCGAGATGTCCGAGAGCGGCGCGCCCGCCGCGACGAGCGCGGCCGACACGGCGAGCGTGCGCGGCGTCGCGTTGGGGTGCGCGAACGTGGCGGTGTCCATGACGATGCCGGCCATGAGCGCGCCCGCGAGCGTCCCCTCGCCGGCCTCGAACGAGACCCCGAGGCGGGCCGCGAGCAGCGCGACCATCTCGCACGTCGCGGCGGTACCGGGCTCGATCCAGTCGGCGTCGCCGCCGTCGCTGTTCGAGGCATGGTGGTCGATGATCACGCGCGGCAGCGCCGAGAACAGCTCGGGATGGCGCTGGGCCACCGCGCCCACGCGGTCGGCGGACCCGCAGTCGCACAGGACGAGCAGGTCGTACGTCTCGGCCGGGTCGGGATCGGTGCGGAACCGCTCGACGCCCGCGAGGAACGAGTAGAGCGGCGGGACGGGGTCCGTGCACACGGCCGTCGCCCGGGCGCCGAACGCCTCGAGCACCATGCACACGCCGATGACCGCGCCGAGCGTGTCGGCGTCGGGGTTCTCGTGGCTGACCACGAGCGCGTTCCGGGCGTCCGTGAGGCGCGCGAGGACCGGCGCCGGGACGGCGTCCCGCGCGAGGGCGGACAGGTCGATCGCGCCGGCGGTGGCGGTCACTTGTGCTTCTTCGTGTGCTTCTTCGGCGGGCGCTGTGGCGTCCGCGGCGGGGCGCCCCGTCCTGCGCGCGGGCCACCGGGGCCTCGGCGTGACGTCGGGCGGCGACCCGGCCCGGGCGGGGGCGGGATCGGCGGCAGCTCGGCCGCGGCGGCGGCCTCGCCCAGCCCGGCCATCGGGTCCTCGGCGTCGCCCTCGTGGTGGACCCGCTGGACCGGCTTCGGGAGCGACTCGTTGTACGGCTCGATGGCCTCCGGGTCCTTCCCCTCGTCCAGCTCCTGGAGCATGTGGAGGAGGCGCGTCCCCCGCTCCATCGAGTCGTCGAGGTGGACGTGCAGGTCCGGGATCCGCTTGATCCGCAGCGTGCGACCCAGCTCGTGGCGGATGAACCCCATCGAGTGCTGGAGCGCGCGGAGCGTCTCCTTCTGGTCGGCCTTGCCGCCGATGATGCTGACCCAGACCTTCGCGTGCCGGAGGTCCGGCGCCGTCTCGACGTCCGTGATGGTCACGAACCCGATGCGGGGATCCGCGATCTCCTTCGCGAGCAGGACGCCGATCTCCTGGCGCAGGAGCTCGTCGACGCGATCGGTGCGCTGGCTCATCGTGGTGCTCCGTCCCGGCGCGGCAGGGGTTCGGCGGCTGTCGCCGATCCCCACCCGGGCGGTCCTAGCCGGCGATCCGGCTGCGGGCCTGCGTCGTGTAGCACTCGATGATGTCGCCCTCTTCCAGGTCGTTGTACCCGGCGAGGCCGATGCCGCACTCGAAGTTCCCGGCGACCTCGCGGACGTCGTCGCGGAACCGGCGGAGCGAGTCGATCTTGTCCGTGGCGACGACCTTGCCGCCGCGCCAGACGCGCGCACTGCCGGTCCGGACGATCCGGCCGTCGGTGACGTAGCACCCGGCGATGACGGTCGTCTTGCCGACCCGGAAGATCTGCCGGACCTCGGCCCGACCCTCGATCACCTCCACCATCTCCGGCTCGAGCATGCCCTTGAGGGCCGCGTCGATGTCGTCCGTGAGCTTGTAGATGATGTCGTAGAGGCGGACGTCGACGCCCTCGGCCTCGGCACCGCGGCGGGCGGTGTCGGTGATCCCGGTGTTGAACCCGATGACGATCGCGTTCGACGCCGTGGCCAGCATGATGTCGTTGTCCGTGATGTCGCCGGCGGCCTCGAGGAGGACGTTGATCTTCGTCTCGTCCGACGACAGCTGGCCGAGGGCGCGGGTGATGGCGCCCAGCGAGCCCGACACGTCGGTCTTGAGGATGATCCGGAGCTCCTTGGCCTGGCCCGCCTGCATCTGGCGGTACAGGTCCTCGAGCGTCGCACGACCGGCGCCCGCGCCGTCGCGGATCGCCTGCTCGTTCTTGCGCGTCTCGACCTGGGTCCGGGCGATCTTCTCGTCCGCGACGACCCGGAGGATGTCGCCGGCCTCGGGGACGTCCGAGAGGCCGAGCACGACGACCGCGGAGGCGGGACCCGCCTCCTTGATCCGCTTGCCGACCGAGTTCTCGAGCGCCTTGACCTTGCCGAACGTGTTGCCCACGACGACGACGTCGCCGACCTTGAGCGTGCCGGTCTGGACGATGGTCGTGGCGACCGGGCCGCGGCCCTTGTCGAGCTGGGCCTCGATGATCGTGCCCACGGCGGCCCGCTTCGGGTTCGCCTTGAGCTCCTGGAGGTCCGCCACGAGGAGGATGATCTCGAGCAGCTCCTCGATCCCGACCCGGGTCTTCGCGGACACCGGCACCATCGGCGTGTCGCCGCCGTAGTCCTCGACCACGACGCCGGCCTCGGCGAGCTCGGTGCGGACGCGGTCCGGGTTGGCCTCGGGCCGGTCGATCTTGTTCATCGCGATGACGATCGGCACCTTCGCGGCCTTCGCGTGGCTGATCGCCTCGAGCGTCTGGGGCATGACGCCGTCGTCCGCCGCCACGACGACCACGGCGATGTCCGTGACCCTCGCGCCGCGGGCGCGCATCGAGGTGAACGCCTCGTGGCCCGGCGTGTCGAGGAAGACGAGGCGCTTGCCGTCCTTGGTCGTGACCTCGGACGCGCCGATGTGCTGGGTGATGCCGCCGCGCTCGCCCGCCGCGACCTGCGTCGTGCGGATCGCGTCGAGGAGGCTCGTCTTGCCGTGGTCGACGTGGCCCATGACCGTCACGATCGGGGCGCGCGGGACCAGGTCGGCCTCGTCGTCCTCCTCGAACAGGACCTCCTTGGCGGCCTCGGCGGGCACGCCGCCCTCGCCCTCCTCGTCGTCCTCCGCCACCGCGGACGCCTCGGCGACCTCGTAGCCGAGCTCCTCGGCGACGAGCGACGCGGTGTCGCGGTCGATGAGCTGGTTGATCGTCGCGAAGATGCCGCTCTTGATGAGCTCCCGGATGATGTCGCCGGTGGTGACCGTCAGCAGGTCCGCCAGCTCCTTGACGGTGATCGTCCCGGGCAGCTCGATCGGGCCCCGCTCGCTCGGGTCCAGCGTCTGGACCGCGCCCGGCGCGAGACCGGGCCTGCGCGGGGGCTTGCGAGGTCCACGTCGGCCGCGGGTGCCGCTCCTACTCCTGGCCATCCGTTCCTCCTTCAGTCGTGCTCAGTGCCGGCGCGGGCGCGGGGACCGCGGCGCCGGAGGTTGTGTCATCAGTGGTCGACCCGAGGGCATCGGGTCCTGCGGCGAGCTGCGCCGCGAGGTCGTCAGGGACGGGCGCCCCGAGCGCGTGCTCGAGGGCGTGGCGCTTGCCGGCGGCGGACCAGCAGTCCGCGTTCCGGCACAGGTATGCACCCCGACCGGCGGCGCGCCCGGTCTCGTCGAGGACCATCGTACCGCCCGGCGTGCGTACGACACGCACGAGCTCTCGCTTGGGTCGGGCGGTCCGGCACGCGACGCAGCTGCGCGTCGGCACCGGGTGCGGCGATGCAGGCCGGGATCGACCGGCCGTCGCCGGGCCTACGACGACACCTCCTCGGATGCCTTCTTGCGCGTCTTCTTCACCGGCGCGGCCGGCTCAGGGGCCTCCGCCGCGGCCTCGGCCGTGCCGTTCGTGCTCGCCTCGGCCGCCGCGGCCTCGACGGGTGCCGCCTTCTTCGCGCGCGGCTTCTTCACCGGCGCCGGCTCGGCGTCGGGCGCCGCGGTATCGGACGCCTCGGTGTCGGCCGCGGGTGCGACGTCGGCCGCGGGCTTCTTCGCGCGCGGCTTCTTGGCCGGCGCCGCTGCCTCGGACTCGGCGGGCGTCTCGCCGTCGGCGGCGGGCTCGGCGGTGGTCTCGGTCGGCGCCGTTGCGGCGACGGCCTCGGCCGCGGCGGGTGCGTCCGTTGCGGGCGCCTCGGCGTCGGCGGGCGTCTCTGCCTCGGCGGCGGGTCCCTCGGCGGCGACGCGCAGGGCCTCGGCCGCGGCGACGTCGCTCCGGATGTCGATCCGCCAGCCGGTCAGCCGGGCGGCGAGGCGCGCGTTCTGGCCCTCGCGGCCGATCGCCAGCGAGAGCATCCGCTCGGGCACGGTGACGGCCGCGATCCGGTGCTCCTCGTCGATGGTGACGCCGAGCACCTGGGCCGGGGACAGCGCGTTCGCGACGAACACGCTCGCGTCCTCGTTCCAGGGGATGACGTCGATCTTCTCGCCCGCGAGCTCGGCGACGACCGCCTGGACCCGTGCGCCGCGCTGGCCGACCGTCGCGCCGACGGGGTCGAGCCCCTCCTGGCGCGAGCCGACGGCGACCTTGGACCGGCTGCCGGCCTCGCGTGCGATGGCCTTGATCTCGACCGTGCCCGCGTGGATCTCCGGCACCTCGAGCTCGAACAGCCGGCGCAGGAAGCCCTTGTGCGTGCGGCTCACGAGGATCTGCGGCCCGCGCGCGGAGCGCCGGACCTCGAGCACGTACGCCTTCACCGGCTGGCCGATGCGGTAGTGCTCGAGCGGGCTCTGCTCGCTGGTCGCGAGGACCGCCTCGACGCCCTTGCCGACGTCGAGGATGATCGCGCGCGGCTCGACCCGGCTCACGCCGCCGGTGATCAGCTCGCCCTCGCGGCTCGCGAACTGGTCGAAGACCTGGTCGCGCTCGACCTCGCGGATGCGCTGGAGGATGATCTGCTTGGCCGTCTGGGCGCCGATCCGGCCGTACTTCTCGCCGTCGAGCATCTCGAGCTCGATGACGTCGCCGGCCTTGGCGTCGGGCTTGGTCTCGCGGGCCTCGGCGACGGTCACCTCGACCATCGGGTCCTCGATCTCGTCCACGACGTACTTGCCGCGGTACACGTCGATCCGGCCGCTCTCCGGCTCGACGCGAACGAAGATGTCCTCCTCGCCGGCGACCCGGCGATAGGCGGCCTGGATGCCCTCCTCGAGGGCGCGGACGAGGGCCTCTCGCGAGACCTGCTTCTCTGCGTTGAGCTGGAGCAGCGCACCGACGAAGTCACGACTCATCTGGTGCCTCCTGCTCTCTTCTGGCTCGATGGATGCGGGGTGTCGCCGACACAAAGAAACGTGGGTTGGTCACCCACGTTCCGAGGCGGCCCTGCGTTATTGGCGGCGAGTATACACCCGGGCAGGTGGACCCTCAATCGGGGGAAGGCCCTCCAGAGGCGCTCTTGCCGACCTCGCGCGCGGTCTCAGGGACCCTGAATCCGCTGCGTGCCGGATGCCCGATTGCGGCCGCTACCGAGCGCCGAGGCGCCGCCGCAACCCTGCGCGTCGTCAGTGGCCGGCGGGGACCGCCGCGGCCACGCCATAGCGGCGGTCGACGTAGGTCTCGAGGAGGTCGATGAACTCCGCCACGATCGCGTCGCCGCGGAGCGTTCGGTCGAGCTTGCCGTCGACGAACACCGGGGCCACCGGGGCCTCGAACGTGCCCGGCAGGCTGATCCCGATGTCCGCGTGCTTGGACTCGCCCGGACCGTTGACCACGCAGCCCATGACGGCGACCTTCATCTCCTCGACGCCCGGGTGCGTCTCCGCCCACTCGGGCATCCGGCGCTTGAGGTGGTCGGTGATCTGGAGCGCCATCTCCTGGAAGAACGTCGACGTCGTCCGCCCACAGCCCGGGCACGCGGAGACCTGGGGCAGGAACGAGCGCAGGCCCATCGACTGCAGGACCTGCTGGGCGACCTCGACCTCCAGCTCGCGGCCGGCGCCCGGCTCGGGGGTCAGCGAGACGCGGATCGTGTCCCCGATCCCCTCGTTGAGCAGGAGCGACAGGCCGGCCGTCGAGGCCACGATGCCCTTCATCCCCATGCCCGCCTCGGTCAGGCCGAGGTGGAGCGGGTAGTCGGCGCGCGGCGCGAGGCGGCGGTACGTGTCCACGAGGTCGCGGACCCCGGACACCTTCGCCGACAGGATGATCCGGTCGTGGCCGAGCCCCGTCTCCTCGGCGAGCTCCGCCGAGCGGATCGCGGACTCGACCATCGCGTCGATCATCACGTCGCGGGCATCGCGCGGCTCGGCAGCCCTCGCGTTCGCCTCCATCAGGTCGGTGAGGAGCTGCTGGTCGAGGCTGCCCCAGTTGACGCCGATCCGGACCGGCTTGCCGTGTTCGATCGCCGCGCGGACGATCGTCGTGAAGTTGGCGTCATGGTGCTTCGAGCCGACGTTGCCGGGGTTGATCCGGTACTTGTCGAGCGCGGCCGCCATCGCCGGATGGTCCACGAGCAGCTTGTGCCCGTTGTAGTGGAAGTCGCCGATGATCGGCACGTCGACGCCCAGGTCGCGGACCTTCCCGACCATCTCCGGGACCGCGGCCGCGGCCTCGTCGGTGTTGACGGTGACGCGGACGAGCTGCGAGCCCGCGTGGGCGAGCCGGGCGACCTGGATCGCGGTCGAGTCGGGGTCGGCGGTGTCGGTGTTCGTCATCGACTGCACGACGACCGGGTGCGCCGAGCCGACGAGCACCCCGCCGACGTCGACCGAGACCGTCGGCCGGCGGACCGGCCGCAGCTGGTCGGGCGAGGTCACTGGCTGCCGCCCAGCTGGCGTGCCACGTCGAACACCGTGATCCAGATGAGGAACGTGAACAGCGCGACGAACCCGACCGCGTAGGTCACCTGCTCCGCGCGCATCGAGATCTTCTTGCCGTAGCCCGGGATCGCCTTGAGCAGGATCATCAGGATCCGGCCGCCGTCGAGGGGCGGGAACGGCAGCGCGTTGACGAGCGCGAGGTTGGCCGACAGCAACGCCGCCATGTACAGCACGTAGATCGGGCCGAGGCTCCACAGGATGTCGCCGAGCTCGACCGCGATGCCCACCGGTCCGGACGCCGGCGGCGCGGTGGTGGGGCTCGTGACGATGGATCGGCCGAGGTCGCCGAGCCCGCCGAGGATCAGGCCGAACGCGTCGACGGTCCGCTGGACGCCGACCTGGACGGCCTCCCCCACCGAGTACTGGACGGTCCCGTGGTCGATGACCTGGCGCGAGCTCACGCCGAGCGCGCCCTGCTCCGGAGCCGTGGGCACGCGCAGCGTCACCGTGACGTCCTCGACGGTCCCGTCCGCGTGCAGGATGCCGATGGTGACGGTCTCGCCGGCGAGGGCGCGGACATCGACGAGCGGGTTCGTGTTGCGCAGGTCGAAGACCGAGTACATGTTGCCGTTCACCGTGACGATGGCGTCTCCGGCAACGAGTCCGGCCTCGGCCGCGGGCGACCCGGGCACGACCTCCTCGATCACCGCGCCGACGGCGGGCTCGCCCCACATCGCGATCCCCGTGAAGATCGCGAACGAGAGCAGCAGGTTCATCGTGACGCCGGCGAGCAGGATCCCGACCTTGACCCACAGCTTTCCGTTGGCGAACGAGTGCGGGTCCGCGTCGTCGCCGCCGTCCTCGCCCTCGAGCTTCACGAAGCCGCCGATCGGCAGCCAGTTGAGCGTGTACAGGGTGGAGCCCGCCTCCTCGTCGAGGGCGCGCGACACGGCGAGGAACGACAGCGCCTCGTCGGAGCCGGGCTCGACGCCGGGCGGGAGCGCCGGGTCGGGGCGCGGCGGGCGGCCCGCGTCGTAGGCCGGTCGCTTGCCTCGGCCGAGGATCCGGGCGCGGGGCGGGAAGCCGATGCCGAACTCGAGCACGCGGACCTTCGCCCAGCGCGCCGTCACGAAGTGGCCCAGCTCGTGGATGAGCACGAGGCCGCCCAGGATCACGATGAACAGGACGATGGTGATGAGGCTCTGGAACAGCTCGGTCATGCGTAGCCCTCCACGGGACCGGTGGCGAAGGCGGCGCGGACCTCGCGGTCGAGCGCGACGAGGGTGTCGACGTCGGGGGCCTGGTCGGGACCCCCGCCGAAGCGGGTGACCGCTGCCTCGAGGAGGCGCGGGATGCCGGGGAAGTCGAGCGTGCCGTCGAGGAACCGGCGCACGGCGACCTCGTCGGCCGCGATGAGGGCCGCCGACGCGCGGGAGCCCGTGCGGCCCGCCTCGCGGGCGATCCGGAGCGCGGGGAACCGCGTCTCGTCCGGCGCACGGAAGTCGAGTCGTGCAGCCGCCACGAGATCGGGCGGTGTCGTCGGGGATGGGAGGCGCTCGGGGTACGTGAGCGCGTACTGGATCGGGAGACGCATGTCCGGGGTGCCCAGCTGGGCCTTCAGTGAGCCGTCCACGAACAGCACGGCCGAGTGGACGACGCTCTGCGGATGGACGACGACGTCGATGACGTCATAGCCGACATCGTACAGCCAGTGTGCTTCGATCACCTCGAGGCCCTTGTTGGCGAGGGTCGCGGAATTGATCGTGATCTTGGCCCCCATCGACCAGGTCGGGTGGCGCAGGGCCTGCGCCGGCGTCACGGCGAGGAGCTCGTCCGGGGTCGCGTCGAGGAACGGGCCGCCGGACGCGGTGAGCACCAGGCGGGCGACCCCGGACATCGGCTCGCCGACGAGGCACTGCCAGATGGCCGAGTGCTCGGAGTCGATCGGGCGCAGCCAGGCGAGCGGCGTCGCCAGCGGATCCGACGCGTCGAGCGCTGCCCGGGCGGACGCCTGGCGGGTGGCCTCGGCCATCACGAGGTGACCGCCGGCGACGAGCGTCTCCTTGTTCGCGGTCGCGACGACCTTGCCCGCGGCCAGCGCCGCGAGCACGGGCCGCAGCGACACGACGCCACCCGTCCCGACGATCACGAGGTCGACGTCGGGGCGCGTGGCGAGCGCCACGAGGGCATCCTCGCCGCCGACCCGCTCGATGCCCGGCGGGCAGGTCGAGTGCCGCGTGCTCGTCCGCGATCGCCACGGCGGCCGGCCGGAGGCGGGCGGCCTGCGAGGCGAGCTCGGCTGCGTTGCTGCCCGCGGCCAGGGCGACGACCCGGAACCGGTCCGCGTGCGCCTCGAGGACGTCGACGGTCTGCCGCCCGATGCTGCCGGTCGAACCCAGCAGCGCCACGCCGAGGCGCCGGCCCTCAGCGAACGAGCGCGAGGACATACAGCGCGACCACCGGGCCGGCGAACAGGAAGGAGTCGATCCGGTCGAGGATGCCGCCGTGACCGGGGATCAGGGTCCCGGAGTCCTTGGCGCCCGCCGCGCGCTTGAGCATCGACTCGGCGAGGTCGCCCGCCTGCGCCGTGATGCCCAGCAGCGGGCCGAGGATGAGTGCGCCGGCCGGGTTCTGGCCGAGGCCCGCGAGCATGAGCGCGGTGACGATCGTCGTCGCGACGACGCCGCCGACGACGCCCTCGATCGACTTGGACGGCGAGAGGTGGGTGAGGAACTTGTGGCGTCCGATCTGGCGGCCCACGAGGAACGCGCCGGTGTCGAAGCTCCAGACCCCGAAGATGAGCAGCAGGACCCAGCCGCGCTCCGCCCCGAGCGGCTCGAACGCCGAGCCCGCGGGGATGGCGGGCCCGTTGGCGGCCACCTGGAGGACGAACGAGAGGAGACCCACGTAGACGGCGCCGAACACGGTCGCCATCCACGCGATCAGGCCGTCCCGGCTGTCGGTCCGCGCGAACGCGCCGATGCCGGCCAGCACGGTGCCCGCGCCGACGAGCAGCATCCCCTTGTCGCCGCCTGGCTGCCACGCCGCCTCGAGCACCATCGCCACGGCGAGCACGGTGCCGAACACGTGGAGGGACGAGTAGCCCGCCATCCGCAGCAGGCGGAACGCCTCCCAGGCGCCGAGCGCCACGACGATGGCCAGGAAGACCGCGAGGGCGGGCGTGCCGATGGCGAGCGCGATCAGCAGCGGCAGGACGATGACGACCGCGGAGAGGGCGCGCGTCCGGAGCATGGGCGCCGGCCCTACCGGCCGAACCGGCGGGTGCGACGGGCGAACTCGAGCAGCGCGGTGTCGAACGACTCGGTGCCGAAGTCCGGCCACAGGCACTCGTCGAACACGAGCTCGGCGTAGGCGGACTGCCAGATCAGGAAGTTGCTGATGCGGTACTCGCCGCCGGTCCGGATCACGAGGTCGGGGTCGGGCAGGCCCGTGGTGTAGAGCGCCTCGCTGATGGCGCGCTCGTCGACCTCCTCGGGGGTGACACCCGAGGCGAGCAGCCGACGGAACGCGTCGACGATCTCGGTCCGGCCCGCGTAGTTCCAGGCGATGTTGAGCTGGAGGCGCGTGCCCTCCGCGGTCTGGTCGAGCGCGTCGCCGATCGACGACCGGGTCGCGTCCGGGAGCTCCTCGAGGCGGCCCAGGAGCCGGACGCGGACGCCCTGCTCGCGGAGCTCGTCGGTCTCGTTGCGGATCGCCTGGCCGAGGAGGTCGAACAGCCCCGAGACCTCGTCGTCGGATCGGGCCCAGTTCTCGCGGCTGAACGCGTACAGGGTCAGCATCGGCACGCCGCGTCGGACCGCGTGCTGGAGCAGGCCGCGGATCGCCTCGACGCCGGCGGCGTGCCCCTCGAAGTCGGCGAGGCCGCGGGCACGGGCCCAGCGCCGGTTGCCGTCCATGATGATCGCGACGTGTCGCGGCAGCTCCTCGGGCGGGAGCAGCGGCGCCTCCGCGGCCGGCGGCTCGACGTCCGGGACGGCGGCATCGAACCCCGCCTCGTGCGCGAGCGGCGGCGCGTCCGTGGGGCGGGCGACGGCTCGATCGAGCGGCGCGTGGGCCACTAGACCTCCAGGACCTCCTGCTCCTTCACGTCACCGAGGCGGTCGACGTCGGCGACGACCCGGTCCGTGATCTTCTGCAGCTGGTCGACCTCGCGGCGCGCCTCGTCGGCGCCGAGGGTGCCGTCCTTCTCCTCCTTCTTGAGGCCGTCGTTGGCCTCCCGGCGGATGTTGCGGATCTCGACTCGTGCCTCTTCCATCCGCTTGTGGACGGTCTTGACGATGTCCTTGCGACGCTCCTCGGTGAGCGGCGGGATGTTGAGCCGGACGACGGTCCCGTCGACGTTGGGCGTGAGGCCGACGTCGCTCTTGAGGATCGCCTTCTCGATGGCGGACAGGACGCCCCGGTCCCACGGCTGGATCACGATCTGGTGCGCCTCGGGGACGCTGATCGAGGCCAGCTGGTTGAGCGGCGTCTGGGTGCCGTAGTAGTCGACGTGGAGCCGCTCCACGAGCGACGTCGAAGCGCGACCCGTCCGGAAGGTCTGGAAGTCGCGCTCCATGGCCTCGACGGCGCGGATCATCTTCCGCTCCGCCCCGGCGAGGATCTCGGTGGTCATGCGGGGGCACCTCCGGTCTGGGCGGAGATCAGGGTACCGACCGGCTCGCCGGTGGCAACCCTGCGGATGTTGTCGGGGGTGTTCAGGTCGAACACGAGGATCGGCAGGTCGTTCTCCTGGCACAGGGAGACTGCCGCCGCGTCGAGGACCTTGAGCTGGTCGCGAAGGACGTCCTGGTAGGTCAGCCGATCGTAGCGCCGGGCGGTGGGATCCTTCATCGGATCGGCATCGTAGACGCCGTCGACCTTGGTCGCCTTGAGCAGCACCTCGGCGCCGATCTCGATCGCGCGCAGCGCGGCCGCCGTGTCCGTCGTGAAGTACGGGTTGCCGGTGCCCGCCACGAAGATCGTGACGCGACCCTTCTCGAGGTGGCGGACGGCGCGCCGGCGGATGTACGGCTCGGCGATCTCGTTCATCGCGATCGCGCTCATCACGCGGACCGGCATCCCGGCACGCTCGATGGCGTCCTGGAGGGCGAGGCCGTTCATGACGGTCGCGAGCATGCCGATGTAGTCGCCCGTGGCGCGGTCCATGCCCCGGGCGGACGCGGCCAGGCCCCGGAAGATGTTCCCGCCGCCGACGACCACGCCGACCTCGACGCCGGTCGCGTGGACCTCGCCGATCTGCTTCGCGATGAACGCGCAGACCGCGGGATCGACGCCGTACGGACGCTCACCGAGGAGCGCCTCGCCGGAGAGCTTGAGCAGGACGCGGCGGTAGCGCACGGCCGCCGCGGGGGCCGTCGCCGACCCTCCCGGTGCCGCGTGCTCTCGACCAGCGTCCGTCACAGCTCCTCCCCGAGCGCGTAGCGGGTGAACCGCCGCACCCGGATGTTCTCACCGATCGTCGCGATCTTCTCGGTCACCAGGTCGCGGACGCTCCGCTCCTCGTCGCGGAAGGGCTGCTCGAGGAGGCAGACCTCGCGGTACCACTTCTTGAGCTGGCCCTCGACGATCTTCTCGCGGACCGCCTCGGGCTTGCCCGCGGTGGTCTCGTCGGCCGCGAGCTGGGCCTTCTTCGCCGCGAGGACGTCCTCCGGCACGGAGTCGATGTCCACGTACAGCGGCGCGAGCCCCGCGACCTGCATCGCGAGGTTGCGCACGAGCGCCTGGAACTCGTCGGTCCGGGCGACGAAGTCGGTCTCGCAGTTGACCTCGATCAGGACGCCGAGGCGGCCGCCTGCGTGGATGTAGCTGCTCACGAGGCCCTCGCGGGCGTCGCGACCGGCCTTCTTCGCCGCGGCGGCGAGGCCCTTCTCGCGCAGCGAGGCGATGGCCTTGTCGATGTCGCCGCCGGCCTCTTCGAGCGCGCGCTTGCAGTCCATGAAGCCGGCGCCGGTGCGCTCGCGCAGCTCCTTGACGGCCGCAGCCGTGATCTCCATCGGGGTCGTGCTCCTGTGTCGTGCGGCGCGCGCCGGGGGACGCGCGCGTGGGGTCGGGGTGGTGGGCCGCCCGCGACGGGCGGGCGGTCCGGGATGTCCGGGCGGCGAGTTCGCCGCTCGGACGAGGGGCTATTCCGCGGCGGGTGCCGCGGGAGCCGCGACGGGTGCCGCGGCCGGTGCTGCGTCGTCCGCCTTCGGGGCGCCGGGGAGGAGCTCGTCGTCCTCGTTCTCCGGGTCGAAGGACAGCGTCCCGCCGGCGGCGAGCTGGGCGACCAGGTCCGCGGCTGCGGCCTCGTCGAACTCCGGCTCGTCGTCCGGGGCCGCCTGGTCGGCGACCTCGGGCTCGTTGCTCCGGGCGGCCCGCAGCTGCGCGCCCTCGATGCAGGCGTCGGCGACCAGCTGGCAGAGCAGCCGGATCGACCGGATCGCGTCGTCGTTGGCGGGGATGATGAAGTCGAGCTCGTCCGGGTCGACGTTCGTGTCGCCGGTGCCGACGACCGGGATCTCGAGCTTGTTCGCCTCGGTGACGGCAATCCGCTCGCGGTGCGGGTCGACGATGAAGATGGCGCCCGGCTGGCGCTTCATCTTGCGGATGCCGCCGAGCGTGGCCTGGAGCTTGTTGAGCTCCTCGGTCAGGCCCGCGGCCTCCTTCTTCGCCGAGCCGGTCGAAGTCGCCGGCGAGCTGCCGGGCCTCGAGCTGGTCGAGCAGGCCGATGCGCTTCCGGATGGTGACGAAGTTGGTCATCATGCCGCCGAGCCAGCGCTTGGTGACGTAGGGCTGGCCGGCGCGGATCGCCTCCTGCATCACCGGCTCCTGCGCCTGCTTCTTCGTCCCGACGAAGAGCACGGTCTCGCCGCGGGCGACCGTCTCGGTGACGAACTCGAGCGCCGCGTCGAGACGCTTGACCGTCTGCGCGAGGTCGATGATGTGGATGCCGTTGCGCTCCGCGAAGATGTAGGGCTTCATCTTCGGGTTCCAACGCCGAGTCTGGTGTCCAAAGTGGACGCCTGCCTCAAGGAGCTGGCGCATCGAGACGGTGGGCACTGCGGGACCTCCTGGTTGTGACCTCCGCTGACCATCGGCGGGGACCGCCGGCGCTTGCCGGTCGGCACCGTCCCGTCGGGATCGGATCAGCGTGTGTGCTCCTCCCCGGCGGCGCCGGTTCGGGCAGGGTTGACCACCGCGGACGCTCCGCGGCGGCCGGGAGTGTAGCACGGGGTGCCTCAGAGGCCGATCCCGCGGTGGTGGCGGAGCGAGGGTCGGCCGTCGCCGTCGACGTCGAGCGCGACGAGGTCCACGCGCAGCGGCAGGTGCGGCAGCGGGGCGCCGTCCGGGAGCGTCCCCCGCTCGAGCAGCGTGCCGACGGCGCGCCGCAACGCGGTCCGCTTGCGGTAGTCGAGCGTCTCCTCTGCGAGCCCGAAGTCGCGGCGGTTGCGGCGCCGGACCTCCACGACCACGAGCGCCCGCGGTGGGCCTGGGTCCACGGCGAGCAGGTCGACCTCGTCGCGGCCGATCCGCAGGTTGCGCGCGAGGACCGTCCAGCCCTGCGCCTCGAGCCGGTCGCCGACGAGTCGCTCCGCCGCGTCCCCGATCCGCTGCGCCCGGGTGCTCGTCACGCGTTCCATCGCCGCCAGCATGGCGGCGGGTCCTTACCGGATGCTTACCCGGCGCTTATGCCTCCTCGGCCTGGCGGTACTCCTCGAGCGCCCGCTCGAAGTCGCGGCCCGGGACGATGTCGACCTGGTGCTGGCGATCCGAGGCGGCGAACTCGACGTTCGTGTCCACGAACTGGTCCCACTGCTCGACCGCGTCGAGCGGGATCGCGAGCATGATCCCCGTCCGCCCGTCCGCCATGAACTTCGAGACCTCGACGATGTCGTCGTTCTTGAGGCCCGAGTCACGGACCGCCGCGGTGACCGCGCCGATGGCCGCGCCGGCGGCGACCGCGCCGGCGCCGATCGGCCCCGACAACGCCGCGAGCAGGTAGCCCGCGCCACCGCCGAACAGGGCGCCGCGTGCCCCGCCCGGGTCCTTCGACTTGTCGGTCTTGATCGTGAGCTCCCCGCCGGGCGCCTTGTGAACCAGCGCCCAGTCATCGACCGTGATCGTCTTCGCCCGGATCCCGCCCTCGATCACGCCGAGGACGGTGCTCGCGATCTCCTCGACCGCAAAGCCCAGGAACACCAGCCGGGTGCGCTTCGGCTCGCTCATCGTCAAACATCCTCCCGTGGTCAGGCCGGTCGATCCCGGCGTCATGTCGCAGAGTATGCGCGGGCTCACCCGATGGCGGCGAACGCCTCGTCGGTCAGGAGATCCGCGTCGTCAAGCTCCGGCAGCCCCATGACCCCGACGGCGTCGTCGGGGATGCCGGTCGCTGGGCCGTCCGGCGCGTCGAACAGCGACAGCTGGTCGCCGGCGAGCAGGACCTGCAGCGCCTGCCACGACGCACGGTGGTGGGGCGTCAGCCCGTGCTCCCGGATCGCGTCGCGGTGCTCCTTCGTCGCGTAGCCCTGGTTGCGCTCCCAGCCGTACTCGGGGTAGCGGACCGCGAGCATCGACATCATCCGGTCCCGGACGACCTTGGCCACGACCGACGCGGCGGCGATCGAGTAGACCCGGGCGTCGCCGTCGACGATCGAGGTGTAGGGCCCGACCTGGCGCTCGAAGTCCGCGATCCGGTTGCCGTCCACGAGGACGTGGTCGTGGCCGCCGAGGCGCGCGATCGCGCGGCGCATCGCGAGGTGGGTCGCGTGGTAGATGTTGAGGCGGTCGATGTCGGCGACGGACGCCGCACCCACGCCCACGGCGATCGCCCGCCGGCGGATCACCGGTGCGAGCCGCTCGCGCTGGATCGCGGTCATCGTCTTGGAGTCCCTGACGCCCTCGATCCGGTGGCAGTTCGGGGGCATGATCACCGCCGCCGCGACGACGGCGCCGCTCGTGGGCGCGACGCCGACCTCGTCCACGCCCGCGATCCGCGTCGCGCCGTCACGCCACAGGGGGCGTTCCCAGCGGAGCGTCGGGACGATCAGGGTCATCGGGCGACAGCGTACCGCGCCCGGCCGTCGGCCGGGACGCCGGGGTGGGTCCGCCCGCGGGCGTGCGAGACTCGGCCGATGCAGCGACGCTTCGCGCAGGTCGACGTGTTCACGACGGGTCCCGGCCTCGGCAACCCGCTCGCGGTCGTGCTCGACGGCGACGGCCTGACGACCGCCGAGATGCAGCGGTTCGCGACCTGGACGAACCTGTCCGAGACGTCGTTCGTCGTTTCCGGCACCGACGATCGCGCCGACTACACCGTGCGGATCTTCACGCCGACGGCGGAGATCCCGTTCGCCGGCCACCCGACGCTCGGCACCTGCCACGCGTGGCTCGAGGCGGGTGGCGTCCCGCGCGACCCGGAGCGCGTCATCCAGGCGTGCGGCTCGGGCCTCGTCGAGGTCCGCCGGACGGCCGACGGGCTCGCGTTCCGCGAGCCGCCGATGCTCCGCTGGGGACCGGTCGACGAGGAGGACCTGGTGCGGGTCGCGGCCGCGCTCGAGATCGGCCGGGACGAGATCCTCGACGCGACGTGGTGCGACAACGGGCCGGGCTGGATGGCGATCCTGCTCGAGAGCGCCGAGCGCGTCCTCGAGCTGCGGATCGGCCCGTCGCTCCACCTCGACCTCGGGATCGTCGGTCCCTATCCGCCCGGCTCGCCGGCCGCGCTCGAGGTCCGCGCGGCGTGGCCGGAGCACGGCTCGATCGTCGAGGACCCCGCGACAGGGAGCCTCAACGCGTCGGTCGCGCGCTGGCTCATCGACAAGGGCGTCGTCACGGCGCCGTACGTCGCGACGCAGGGCGCCGCGATCGGGCGTGCCGCGAGGATCTCGTCACCCAGGATCCGGACGGGACGATCCTCGTCGGCGGCCGGAGCGTGACCGTCGTGACCGGGACGGTCGACCTCTAGCGTCCGCGCGCGGTCCCGGACATGGAACGACCCCGGCGCGGGCCGGGGTCGAACGGGGGCGGTGGGCCGGACGAACCGGCCCTGCGGCTGGCTAGCGGCGCTCGCGGAGCGTCGTCGCGGCCTTGCCGACCCGGTTGCGCAGGAAGTACAGCTTCGCGCGGCGGACCTGGCCGTGGCGGAGGACCTCGATCTTCTCGATCCGCGGGCTGTGGATCTTGAACGTGCGCTCGACGCCGACGCCCGAGGCGATGCGGCGGACGGTGATCGTGGACGCGATCCCGCTCCGGCGGACTCGCATGACGAGACCCTCGAACACCTGGATGCGCTCGCGGGTGCCCTCGACGACCTTCGCGGAGACCTTGACGGTGTCGCCCGGGACGATCTCGGGGAGGTCGGTGCGCAGCTGGTCCTGGACGATCTCGTTGAGCACGTTCACGGTGTGTTCCTTGTCGTTCGTGTCGGCGGCAGCCGCGGCTGCGGGTGGTGCAGGTTCCGGGACGGCGAGCCGAAACAACGGCGCGGCCGACGGCGGAGGATAGCACGGCACGCCCCGGGTGTCAGGCGGTCGCGCGTCCCGGGATCAGGCGTCCGCGTCCCCCGCGGCGTCGGCCTCGGCGCGCAGCTCGTTCATCGCCTTGGCCTCGTCCTTCGAGAGCGTGCGCCCGTCGAGCAGCTCGGGTCGTCGCTCCAGGGTGCGGCGGAGCGACTCGCGGAGCCGCCAGCGGCGGACCTGCTCGTGATGGCCGGAGACGAGGACCGGGGGCACCGTCCGCCCGTCGAACTCGGCCGGCCGCGTGTACTGGGGATACTCGAGCAGGCCGGTCGCGAACGACTCCTCGGCCGTCGACGCCTCGTCGATCGCGCCGGGGAGGAGCCGGATGACCGCGTCGATGATCACGAGCGCCCCGAGCTCGCCGCCCGTGAGCACGTAGTCGCCGATCGAGAGCTCGCGATCGACCATCGCGCGGATCCGCTCGTCCACGCCCTCGTAGCGCGGGCACAGGAACACGAGGTGGCTCGCCTCGGCGAGCTCGTGCGCCACGGGCTGGCGGAAGACCTCGCCCGCCGGGTCGAGCAGGATCACGATGGAGTCCGGCCTGCGGAGCGCGGCCAGCGCGGCGGCGACGGGCTCCGGCCGGAGGACCATGCCCGCTCCCCCGCCGTACGTGTAGTCGTCGACCGTCCGGTGGCGCCCGATCCCCCACTCCCGCAGGTCGTGGACGCGGACCGTCGCGAGGCCGCGCTCGAGGATCCGGGCGGGGATGCTCTGGCCGAGCGGTCCCTCGACCATCGGCGGGAACAGCGTGAGGACGTCGATCTCGAGCGGCATCAGCCGGCGTCGGTCGGCGGCTCCGGGTCGGCCGGGGCGGCAGTGGGCGCGGTCGGCGCCGTGGGCGTCCGGGTGGTGGGCGCCCCGCGGAGGGCCTCGATCTCGTCGGGCGTCAGGGCGCGGGTGCCCTCGTCCCTGGGCGCGCCCTTGCGGGCGGCCTTGCCCTTCGGGGCGGCGGCCGTCGGAGGCGCGACCGGCGCCTGGCGCGGGGGCTTCGGCGGCTTGGGCTGCTTCGGGTTGGCGGGGCGGCGGTCGCGCGGGCGGACGTAGTCGTCGTCGACGGGTCGCGCGTCGAGCGCGAGCGCCTCCATGTCGACCACCATCTCGCCGCGCTCCGGGGCGAGCTCGAGGACGATCCCCTTCACCCCGGGCACGTCGATCTCGCCGCGCGGCCCGCGGACGAGGAAGACCTCGGCGCCACCGGCGCGGTAGATCTCCACGACGCGGCCGAGCTCCGTGCCGTCCGAGCCCCGCACCTCGAGGCCCTCGAGCTCGTGGAAGTACCAGCGCCCGGGCTCGCGCTCCTCCACGGGCGGCTCGATCTCGAGATAGGCGTCGCGCAGGCTGTCCGCCGCCTCGCGGTCGGGGATCTCGGCGAAGCGGAGCCACCAGCCCGGGCCGTCGGCGACGGCCGTGGACTCGACGATGGTGAGGGTGCGCGTCGACCCCTCGATGTGCAGCGTGTCGCCCACGCCGAAGCGCTCCTCCGGGCGATCCGTGAGGAGCTCGATGCGGACGTGGCCGCGCAGCCCGCGGAGGCCGCGAACCAGCCCGACCGTCAGGCGCGCGGGGGCGCCGGGGGTCGGGTCGGGCGCGGCGTCACCGCTGCGCTTCGAGGGAGCCGTGACTGGCTCCCGGTCAGACGATCTCGAGGCTGACGGGCTCGCCCGAACGGGCGCTCGTCACCTTGAGCAGCGTGCGCAGGGCCTTGGCGACGGACCCGTTGCGCCCGATGACCTTGCCCATGTCGGCCTCGGCCACATGGAGCTCGATGACGGTCCCGTCCTCGCCGGTCACGATCTCGACCGTGACGGCTTCGGGGTCGTCCACGAGGGACTTCGCGACGTACTCGACCAGGTCGGCGGCTGCCACCGCGCGCCTACTTCGCTGCCGGCGTGATGCCGGCGTTCTTGAACAGGCGCTTGACGGTGTCGCTCGGCTGGGCGCCGACCGACAGCCAGTGCTTTGCCTTGGCCTCGTCGATCTGCAGCTCGATCGGGTCAGTGCGGGGGTTGTAGTGCCCGATCGTGTCGATCGCGCGCCCGTCGCGGGCGGAACGGGAGTCGGCGACGACGAGCCGGTACGTCGGCTGCTTGGTCGCCCCGACACGGGTCAGGCGGATTTCGAACGGCCATGGTGCGCTGGTGCTCCTCAGTGGTGCGGGCCCTGGGCAGGCCCGCGTTGTGTTGACGATGTGGGTGACGGTGGCTCCGGGATCAGTTCCCGGCGACGTGCAGGACCACGCGACCCCTGTCGTAGGGCGTCCCGGGCTCCGTCGTCTCGATGAGATAGTCGAGGGCGTCAAGATACGGCTTGACGTCCGATTCGTAGGCTGGCCTTGTCCTCCGCGGACATGAGCGGCTCGGCGGCGTCGCGGACGCCCGCGATGTCCACCCAGATGAGCCCCGTCCGGGTCGGTCCGACCCGCGTGAGTGCGTCCGCGAAGCGGGCGTCCTTGGCGAGCGACGCGCCGCCGGCGGCGGCGTCGAGCACGGCCTTCGTGAAGTCGGTCCCGTAGCCGAGGACGACGACGTCGTCGGTCACCGCGTACGAGACCTTGAGCTCGGCCGGGAGCGTGACGCCCTCGGCCATCTCGCCGGCCAGCCCCTTGAGGCCCGACAGGTCCACGGTCGTGATCGTGGTCCCGTTGTAGTCCTCCTCGCTGACCGAGAGCCCCGCCTGGCCGCCGGCGAGCTGGATGAAGCCCTTCAGCGTGTTGAACAGGCGATCGGCCGCGGCCTTGTCCGTGGGCACGGCGACGACGCCGCCGGTGAGGGTGTCGCCGGTCTTCGTGAGCGCGATGCCCGTCTCGCCGGCCCAGCCGGTCACGGCATCGAACCCGCCGAGGATCGAGAACGTGTCGTCGAGCTGCTTGACCGCGTCCTTCGTCGCGTCCTCCGCGGCGAGCTGCTCCCGGAGCCGCTTGAGCGCCGCGCCGAAGTCGTTGCCCTCGGCGAGGACGAGCGTGCCCGAGGGGACGAGGCCCGGCAGCTTGGACGCCGTGCCGGTGCCGCTCAGGTCGGAGTGCGGGATCGCGATATCGAGCTGGAGGGCGGAGTTGTCGGCGCGGACGGTCTGGACCGTCCACGCGGGGAGCTGGCCGAGCGCGGCCTCGGAGACCCCGGCGGCAGCGCCTTCGGGAAGGATCGAGGTCAGCGACGACGTGACCGCCTTGAGGTCGAGGTACGAGAAGGCCAGGTGGTCGCCGGGGATGGCGCCGCTCGCCTCCGTGAACTGGGCGTTCGTCGGGAGGCCGGCGGTTCCCTTGGTGTCGATGACGGCCTTGAGGGACGCGAGGTCGCCGAGGGCGAGCACCGGGCCGACGATGACGTAGCCGCCACGCAGCCCCTTGAGCTCGTCCTGCACGTCCGCGGGCGGCGTGACGACCGTGATCGTCGAGCCGGCGTATTCCTCGGTGGTGGTCGTGCCGCCGTGCTTCGTGACGAACGCCTGGGCCCACGTCGACGCCAGCCCGGCGTCCTTGACGCTCACGAGCAGGGTGGCGCGGGCCGAGGAGGCGTCGCGCACCTTGGGCAGGGCGCCGATGCTGCCGCCGACCTGGCCACCGAACCACGGCTCGATGTCGTTCTTCCAGTCGTACTCGCCGTTGCTCGCCTTGCCGACGAGCTCGTCGAGCGCCTCGGAGAGCTTGACCGGGAACGCGGCCTGGTCGTCGAAGCCCGGGAACGCCTGCATGAGCGTCGCGACCTCGGCAGCCTGGTCGCCGGGGAGGTCGAGCCGCGCCTCGCCGTACACGACGGCGTCGGCGGGCGTCCAGGCGAGGACGGCGGACGTGCCCGAGGAGCCGGTGAGGAGGAACGTGGCGCCGGCCGCGACCGCGGCCACGACGATCGCGAGGACGCCGACGACGAGCCAGCGGGCACCGCTGCGGGAGCGGCCGGCCTGCGTCCGCTCGACCGGGAGGCTGGCGACCGGCTGCGCCTCCTCGGCGGGCGCGAACGCGACCGGTGCGGGCGGCGTCGGACGGCCCGCCGGCCGGGGGCGCGGGCGGCACGGGTGCGGTGGCGTCATCCGCGGCGGGCGTGGATGGCGTGGGCTGCGACGCCGCGGCGGGCGGTTCGTACGGCGACGTCGGATCCTGGTCGGTCATCGGTACCCCCTTTGCCTAGCGGCGTCCCAGCAGCTGGCCCATGGCGGCACGCTTGCCACCCGAGCCCGACAGCTGCTTCATGAGCTTCTGCATCTCGCCGAACTGCTTGATCAGGCGATTGACCTCCGGGAGCGTCGTCCCGGAGCCCTTGGCGATGCGCCGCCGGCGCGACGCGTTGAGGACGCCCGGCTCCCGGCGCTCGCGCGGCGTCATCGACAGGATGATCGCCTCGACGCGCTTGAGGTCGCCGCGGTCGACGGCGTCCTGCGCCTCCTTGGCCATGCCGCCCATGCCGGGGATCATCCCCATGAGCTGGCCCATCGGGCCCATCTTCTGCATCTGGCGCATGGACGAGAGCATGTCCTCGAGCGTGAACGCGCCCTTGCGGACGGACTCCTCGAGCTTCGCGGTCTGCTTGTCGTCGAAGGCCTCCTGGGCCCGCTCGACGAGCGTCATGACGTCGCCCATGCCGAGGATGCGGCTCGCGAGGCGATCCGGGTGGAACACCTCGAGCGCGTCGGTCTTCTCGCCGGTCCCGAGGAACTTCACCGGGATCCCGGTCACCGCGCCGATCGAGAGGGCCGCGCCACCGCGGGCGTCGCCGTCGATCTTCGTGAGCACGAGCCCGGTCACCCTGAGCGCGTCCGCGAAGCCCTGCGCGACCGTCACGGCCTCCTGGCCGGTCATCGCGTCCACGACGAGGAGCGTCTCCACGGGCTTCGTCGCGTCGCTCACGGCGCGGATCTCGTCCATCAGCGCGTCGTCGATGGTCAGCCGGCCGGCGGTGTCGATGATCACGACGTCGCGGCCGATCCGCTTCGCGTGCTCGATGCCCTGGCGGGCGATGTCCACGGTCGGGGTGCCGACGGGTGCGCGGTAGACCGCGATGTCGAGGCCCTTGCCGAGCGTCTCGAGCTGGTCCGCGGCGGCCGGGCGATAGGGGTCCGCGGCGACGAGCAGCGGGCTGCGGCCCTGCTTGACGACGAACTTCGCGAGCTTGGCCGCCGACGTCGTCTTGCCCGAGCCCTGGAGCCCGACGAGGGCGACGACGGCCGGGTTGCCGACGAGCTTGAACGTCCGGTCGCCCGCCGACAGGAGCGCCGTGAGCTCGTCGTTGACGATCTTCACGACCTGCTGGCCCGCGGTCAGGCTCTCGAGGACCTCGGCGCCGATCGCGCGCTCGCGCACGCGGGCCACGAAGTCCTTGACGACCTTGAAGTTGACGTCCGCCTCGAGCAGCGCCAGGCGGACCTCGCGCATCGCGGCGTCGACGTCCGCCTCGGTCACGCGACCACGACCGGTGAGCCCGGCGAGGGTCTTGCGGAGGCGGTCGCTGAGAGTGTCGAACATGCGGGGGCGAGGACCCTTGCTGTCGGTTGGGATCAGGCCGCGCGGCGGACGGCCGGCGGGTGGTGCGCGGGTTCTGGCGACACCGAGGAGCAGCGAGTGTAGCCCACGCGTGCGGGACTGTCGCCGGGCGACCCTAGTCGAACAGGGCCGCGACGAAGGACTCGGGGTCGAACGGGAGGAGGTCCTCGGCCTTCTCCCCCACCCCGACGAACCGGACCGGGACGCCGAGCTCGCGCTCGATGGCGAACACGATGCCGCCCTTCGCGGTCGAGTCGAGCTTCGTGAGCACCACGCCGGTGAGGCCGACGGCCTCGTGGAACGCCTTCGCCTGGGCGAGCCCGTTCTGGCCGGTCGTCGCGTCGAGCACGAAGAACGTCTCCACCTTGGCGCCCGGCAGGCGCTTGTCGATGACGCGGCGGACCTTGGACAGCTCGTCCATCAGGTTCGACTTCGTGTGGAGGCGGCCCGCGGTGTCGGCGATGAGCAGGTCGGCGTGGCGCGCGATGGCGGCGTCGAGGGCGTCGAACACGACCGCGGCTGGGTCCGCGTTCGGGGCGTGGGCGACGATCTCGCTGTCGGTGCGCTGGGCCCAGATCCGGAGCTGGTCGATGGCCGCGGCACGGAACGTGTCGGCGGCCGCGAGGACGACGCGCCGGCCGTTCGCCCGCTCCCTCGCCGCGAGCTTGCCGATCGTCGTGGTCTTGCCGGTGCCGTTGACGCCGACGACGAGCACGATCCCGGGTCCGCCCTCCGTCGCGGGGGTCGGCTCCCAGTGCGCGGCGTCTCGCGCCGTCAGCAGCCCGGCGAGCTCCTCCCGCACGGCGACCTCGGCGGTCACGTTCTTGCGCTTGCGCGCCCGCTCGACGAGGTCCATGGAGAACGCGGCCCCGACATCGCCCGTGATCAGGATCTCCTCGATCTCGTCCCAGTCGGCGTCGTCGCCGCTGCCGAACGCGCCGCGCAGGCGCGCGCCGAACCCGGTCCGCGACTTCTCGAGACCCTCCTCGAGCTGCTGCAGCTCGCGCTCCCGGCGCGCGGCGTCGGCCTTCTCCGGGCTCCAGTCCGCGCCCCACGCCCACTGGGCGGCGGGCTCGGGCTCGCCGGCAGGTTCCGGCTCGGGCCGGCTCGGGCTCGGGCTCGGGGAGCGCTTCCGGCTCAGCGGGCGCTTCGGCCGGCGACGTGGCCGCGGGTTCCGCGGCCTCGATCGCCTCGTCGCCCGCCTCGATCTCCTCGGGGTCGGCGGAGACCCGTCGCCACTCCTCGCCGATGAGGTCGTCGGCCGTCTCGGGCGCGTCGGTCTCGGGCGCCTGGGCATCGGGCGCCTCGGATCCGGGCTCCTGCGGCTCGGACGTGCCGCGACGGAAGAAACGCACGAGACCTCCGGGTCAGCCGGCGCCGCCGGCGAGGACCGCGCGGACCTCGGTTCGGCGTGTGTCGGCGATGGCCTTCGCCTCATCGAGGCGGAGGCTGATCACGCGGCTGACCGAGTCGTCGCCGACCGTGACCCCGTAGAGGGCGTCGGCGGCCTCGATCGTGCCGCGGTTGTGGGTGATGACGATGAACTGGGTGTGGACGGCGAGCGACTGCAGCGCGTCGGTGAATCGTCCCACGTTTGCCTCGTCGAGGGCGGCGTCGACCTCGTCGAGCACGCAGAACGGGGCCGGACGCACCTCGAGCATCGCGAACAGGAGCGCGACGGCCGTCAGCGCGCGCTCACCGCCCGAGAGCATCGACAGCGCCTGGGGCTTCTTGCCGGGGGGCCGAGCCGTGATCTCGATGCCGGTCGCCGACAGGTCGGTCGGATCGGTCAGGACGAGCTTCGCGAACCCGCCACCGAACAGCTGCTGGAAGCGGGCGTCGAAGGCGAGCTCGAGCTGGGCGAACGTCGCGCGGAACTGGGTCGCGATGAGCTCGTCGAGGTCCGCGATCAGCTGGCGCGTCTTCGCGATGGCGTCGCGCAGGTCCTTGTCCTGGGCATCGAGCGTCTCGAGCCGGTCGCGGACCGCCCGGTACTCGTCGACCGCGAACGGGTTCGCGGCCCCGAGCTCGTGGAACCGTCGCCGGAGCACCGCGAGCCGGCCGGGCGACGGCAGCTCGCCGTCCGGGGCCGCCTCGGCCCAGCGTGGGGCGAGGATGTCGAGCGCGGCCTCGAGGAGCTGTCCCTCGCGTGCGCCCTCGGGCGCCGGATCGTCCACGGGCGCCTCGTCGTCAGCGCCGGGCTCTTCGCTCGGCGCGTCGTCCGCTCGTCGCCTCCGCGGCCGGGGCGAGCTCGCCGGCGTCGATCCCCGCGGCGCTCGTGAGATGGCGCAGGCCGACCTCGCCGAGGCCCGCGAGCTCGACGAGGAGCTGCTCGCGCAGCGAGTCGAGGTTCAGCCGCGCCTCCATCGCGCCGACGTCGGCGCCCCGAGCGCGGTCGTCCGCCGCCCGCAGCCGCTCCCGGGCCGCCGTCGCGGCGCGCTCGGCCTCGGCGAGCCGGGCACGCTCCGCGCGATCGTCGGCAAGCAGCGACTCGAGGGCCGCGCGGGCGGCCGTCTCGCGGGCGGTCGCCGCCGCGAGCTCGCCCGACACCTCGTTGCGCTCGTCACTTGCGGCGCGCTCGCGCTCCGCGAGCGCCGCGAGATCCCGGTCGGCGCCACCGATCCGGCCCTCGGCGAGCGACACGGCGGCCTCTGCACGCGCCCTGCGTCCTTCCGCGTCCCGGCGGCCGCCCTCCTGCGCCGCCACGTCGTTCGCGAGCCGGTCGCGCCGGGTGCGGAGCTCGGACACCCGTGTCTCCCAGGCGCCGATCGCCTCCAGCTCGCCGGCCGCGCCGTCGCCAGTGGGTGCACCTCCGGGCGTCCCACCGTCGAGCGCCGCGAGCGCGGACGCCGCCCGTGTCGCCTCACCGGCGAACCGCTCGGCCTGGGCGGTGTGCCATGCGGCCTCTCGTGCCGCGGCCTCGAGCTCGCGCCCGGCTGCGCGCTCCACGTCCTCGGCGCGCCGTCGCGCCGACGCCGCGGCAGACTCGACGGCCCGTGCCTGGTCGAGGGCCGCTCGCGCCTCCTGTGCCGAGCGTGCCGCGCCGGTGGTCTCGGCCTCGGCGGCGTCCGCCTCGGCCTGGAGCGCCTCGACCTCGCGCGCGAGCCTGTCCGCTTCCGCGCGCCGTTCGAGCGGTGAGTCGCCGCGTCCGACCCGGACCGTGAAGGCGTCGACGACCGCCGTGCCGTCGCGGGTGACGGCGACCCAGCCGAGCGGCAGGACGGGCTGGAGCGTGAGCGCTGCCGGGAGATCCGGCGCCCAGACGGCACGCGCGAGCAGCGCCCGCACCGCGCCGTTCGGGTCCCGGCGAACGGCATCCGCGAGCCGGCCACCCGACGCGGCACCGAGCGCGTCGTCGAGCCGGCGGAGGTCCGCCGCGCTGCCGCCACCGGCCACGCGGTCGGCGGCGACGATCCGCTCCCGGACGACGACGTGCCCGCGCTCGCCCGCCAGGGAGGCGGCGGTCCCCTGCTCCACGACGTAGGCGCGGGCGAGCTCGCCCAGCGCCGCCTCGACGGCGCCGCGCAGGGACGGCTCGATGCCGAGGTCCTCGTCCACGCGCTTGCCACCGAGCTTGCGCGCGGCCCGGGCGATCCCCCGGTCCTCGTCCTCCGCGAGCCGCTTCTCGAGCCCCTCGAGGCGGCCGCGCGCTCCCGCGACCATCGAGCCGGATCGTGCGGCGCGCTCCGCGACGGCCCGTCGCGTCCCCTCCGTGGCGTCCGCGGTCGCCCGTGCGGCCTCGCGTGCGTCGACCGCGGCGGCCTCGGACGCGGCAGCTTCCGCGAGCCCTGCGCGCGCGGCGGCCAGCTGCTCCTCGAGCCGGTCCCGCCGCGCTGCGGACTCCGCTGCGCGGGCACGCTCGTCCACGGCGCGTCGTTCGCTCTCCGCGCTGCGGCGGCGGGCGGTCTCGGCCTCGGCCGCTCGTGCCGACTCGGCACGGCGCAGGGCGGCAAGCTCGTCGCCGCGGGCACGTGACGCCGCGCGCAGCGACCCGAGCTCGGCGAGCGCCTCCGCGAGCGCGCGGTCCGCGTCGCCGAGCGCGGCCTCGAGCTCGAGGTCCCGTTCCGGGATGGACTCGGCGAGGATCCGCCGGTGGGCTGCGAGGTCGGCCTCGGCCGCGGCGCGCTCGACGGCGATCCGGTCGCGGTCGCGGGCGGCCGCCTGGATCTCGCCCGCGGCACGGGCCTCGCGCAGGCCGAGTGCACCGAGGGCGGCGCGGGCTGCCTCGTGGATCTCGCGGCCCTCGCGTTCGGTCTCGGCCCGCGCGGACATCGACGCCGCGATGTCGCCGACCGAGGACTCCGCGATCTCGAGCGCCTCGAGCGAGCTTGCCGTCTCCTGGCGAAGGGCGTCCCGGCGCCGGTCGGCGTCCGCGGCCCGTGCCGGCAGCGTCGTGCCAGCGGCCGTGGGCGGCGGCGATCAGCGCGGCCGCGAGCTCCTCGCCCGCGGTGAGCCGCGTCGCCTGCTGCTCGGCGAGCTGGCCGAGCCGACGTGCCTGCGGCCGCAGCTCGGCGAGGATGTCCTCGACCCGCGCGAGGTTGCCCTCGGCCTCGGCGAGCTGCTCCTCCGCCTTGCGCCGCCGCCGCTCGTGGCGGCGCACGCCGGCCACCTCCTCGAACAGCGGCCTGCGCTCCTCGGGTCGGAGCGCGAGCGCCTGGTCGACCATCCCCTGGCCGATGAACAGGAACGCGTTGTCGGCGAGGTTCGCGGCGTCGAGCAGGTCCTGGAGGTCGCGCAGGCGAACGCGCTGCTTGTTGAGCAGGTAGTCGTTCTCGCCCGAGCGGTACAGCCGGCGGCCGAGCTCGAGGACGGAGTACTCCACCGGGAGCAGCCCGTCCGCGTTGTCGATGACGAGCGTGACGTCGGCCATGCCCTGGGCGCTGCGCTTCTCGGAGCCCGCCCAGATGACGTCCTCGCTCTTGCGGATCCGGAGCGACCGGCCCTGCTCCCCGAGCGCCCAGCGGAGCGCGTCGGCGAGGTTCGACTTGCCGGAGCCGTTGGGGCCGACGACCGCGCTGATCCCCGGGCCGAACTCGACGAGCGTCCGCTCCGCGAACGACTTGAAGCCCTGGACCCGCAGGCCGAGGAGGCGCGCGGGGGCGCTCACGAGGCTTCCGAACCGTCGAGGCGGTCGTCGGCCGGCTCGGCGTCGGGCGTCAGGGTCTTCGGACGCCGTCACCGGTGCGGCCCGCGCGCGCCGCCTTGGCGGCGAGACGTTCGGCGCGCAGGGCATCGAGCGCCTGGGCCGCGGCCGACGTCTCCGCGATCCGGCGCGACGGGCCCTCGCCGGTGCCGAGCACGCGGCCGTTCACGAGGACCTCGATCCGGAACTGCTTCTCGTGGTCGGGGCCGACCGCCTCGAGCAGGTGGTAGACGGGCCGGTCGCCCGACGTCCGCTGGGTGTGCTCCTGGAGGCGGCTCTTGGGGCTCTTGAGCGTCGTGAGCGTGAGGTCGGCCGAGAGCTCCTCCTCCGCGCGCGCGTGGATCCAGTCCCGGGCGGCCTCCCAGCCGAGGTCGAGGTAGATCGCGCCGACCAGCGCCTCGAACGCCGAGGCGAGCAGGGACGGCCGGACGCGGCCGCCACGCTGGGCCTCGCCCTCGCCGAGCAGGAGGTAGTCGCCGAGGCCGATGCGCGTCGCGAGCCGGGCGAGGCCCGGCGTGCTGACGATCGCCGCGCGGCGCGCGGACAGGACGCCCTCGTCGTCGGTCGGATGGCGCCGGAAGAGTGCCTCGGACACGGCGATGCTCACGACGGCATCGCCGAGGAACTCCAGCCGCTCGTTGTGCCCCCGCGCGGCGTCGGGGTGCTCGTGGAGCCAGCTGCTGTGGACGAGCGCCTGCGCAAACAGGTCGCGGTCCTGGATCGGAAGCCCGAGGCGCTCCGTCAGCGCGTCGGCCGGGTGCTGCATCGCGCCCCCGGTCGGGTGCGACTTAGGACGAGTGCTCGTCGATGTAGTCGACGGCGTCCTGCACGGTCCGGATCTTCTCGGCATCCTCGTCGGAGATCTCGGTCCCAAACTCCTCTTCGAGGCTCATGATGAGCTCGACGAGGTCCAGGGAGTCGGCATTCAGATCGTCGACGAACGACGCTTCGGGGTTGACCTCGCCCTCGTCGACGCCGAGCTGCTCAATGACGATCTTCTTCAGCCGATCGTACGTGCTGGCCACTGACTCCCTCCTGGATGGGATTGCTACCGGGTTGCGCTCTGGTCACGGGCAATCCGCCCGAGCACGCCGTTCATGAGCCGACGCATCGGATCACCTGAGTAAGTCCGTGCGAGCTCGACCCATTCGGCGATTGCCACCCGGGCCGGCGTCGCGGGCGAGTGTAGCACTTCGGATAGGCCGCAACGGAGCAGCGCGCGGTCCATCCGGGCCAGCTGGACGACCGGATATTGGGGTGCCGCGGTGGTGATCTGCGCATCGAGGGTGTCACGGTGTCGCACCACGTTCGCAACCAGCTCCCGGGCGAGCGCGGAGGCCTCGGCGTCGCCCTCCGTCGAGAGGTGTCGCTCGAGGATGGCATCGGGCGTCCGCTGGCCGAACTCGGCCTCGAACACGGACGCGAGCGCCAGCCTGCGACCCGCGCGGCGGCTGCGGACGAGCTCCTCGTTGCCGCGCCTGGCGCGGGAGCCGTCAGGCCCCGGTGCCATCGACCAGGACGGTGACCCCGCCGAGCTCCATGCCGAGCAGCCGCTCGACGGCGGCGGCGATCGCCGCCCGGACCTGGGCGGTGAGCGGGACGAGTCGCTGGCGCGGGCGCGCGACGAGCCAGACGGTGACGTGGACGCGGCCGTCGCGGACCCGGACGTGGACGGGGTTGCCACCCAGCGCGTCGCGCCAGGCGGGACCGCCGCGGCCCACGCGGAGGACGCCGGGCACCTCGAGCGTCGCGAGACGGACGGTGTCGCGGATGACGCCGGTCCCGACCGACAGCCCGGGCATCAGGAGGCGTCCCGCGCGGGGGCGGGCGCGGAGCCGGCGGCGGCCGACAGCAGCCCGGCCTGGGCCTCGGCTGCGGCGTCGGCGGCGAGGGCCTCGGCGATCAGCTCCGGCACGCGCTCGCGCGCGGTCGTGGCGCCCACGCGGACGGCGTGCTCGATCATCCGCCGCTTGGCCCGGCCGTGGGTGATGATCACCGCCCCCTTGACGCCCAGCAGCGGCGACCCGCCGACGATCTCGTAGTCGAAGGTCTTGCGGATCCGGGCGATGCCGGGGCGCAGGAGCAGGTACGCGACCCGACCCCGGAGGTTCCGCCGGAACTCGCCCCGGAGCTGGTCGAAGATGAAGCCCGACAGGCCCTCGAAGAACTTGATCACGACGTTGCCCAGCATCGCGTCGCACACGACGACGTCGGCCATGTCCGCGGTGAGGTCCTTGCCCTCGACGTTGCCCACGAAGTTGAGGTCGGTGGCGCTGATGAGCTCCGTCGCCTCCTTGACCCGGGTGTCGCCCTTGCCGCGCTCCTCGCCGAGCGACAGCAGCGCCACGCGAGGGCTGCGCACGCCGACGACGTGCTCGGAGAAGAGGGCGCCCATCCGGGCGTACTGGGCGAGGTTCTCGGACGTGGAGTCGGGGTTGGCGCCGATGTCGAGCAGGAGCAGCGGCGGCTCCCCGCCCGGGACCTGGACGGCGAGCGCCGGGCGGTCGATGCCCGGGAGCGTGCCGAGGATGAGGACGCCCGCCGCCATGCCGGCGCCGGTGTGCCCGGCAGTGACCACCGCGTCGGCCTTGCCATCGCGCACGAGCTCCGTGGCGACGACGATCGAGCTTCGCTTCTTGCGGACGAGCGCCTTCGCGGGATGCTCGTCCATGCCGATCAGCTCCGGCGCGTGGACGACGCTGACGTTCGCGGGCGCGTCACCGAGCAGCGGCCGGATGACGGCCTCGTCACCGCACAGGATGACCTGGTCGACCGGGTTGGATCGCGCGTAGGCGATCGCACCCGGGACCACCTCGCTTGCGCCGAAGTCGCCACCCGTGGCGTCGACGGCGACCCGGACGCCGACGGCGGGACCCGTCGACGCGTCGGGCGTCTGCGGGCCCGTGGGGGTGCGCGCGGGATCCTCGCTGTGGCTCACGAAGCGGTTACGCGGACTCCTCGCCTGCCGACGCGCCGCCGGCGGACTTGAGCGGCACGGCCTGGCGGCCGTTGTACCACCCGCACGCGGGGCAGACCCGGTGCGGCAGCTTCATCTCGTGGCAATGCGGACACTCAACGAGGTGCGGCAGGGTGAGGGCCAGGTGGCTCCGCCGCTCCATCTGTCGCGCGTGAGCGACCTTTCGCTTCGGCACTCCCATGTCGGTCTGTTGCTCCTCGAGGTTCTCGGGCGGGTCATGCCCGCAGGTCGATCGATCGTGTCCTGGCTCCGGCGTCCGGGGCGCGCAGACGCGCCGCCGCGGGACGTGGGGCCGATCGCGGAGTCTACCCGCTCTCGCCGTCTTCGTCGACCCGGAAGGCGCGCAGCGCCTCGAGCCGCGGGTCGATGGGCGCCTCGCCGTGACCGTGGCCGGGCTCCATGCGCTCGCCGCACTCCGGGCACAGGCCGGGGCAGTCGGGCTCGCACAGCGGCGCGATCGGCTCCTCGAGGCTGACCGCGGCGGCCACGAGCGGGCGCAGCTCCAGCTCCCAGTGGTCGGTCAGCCGGGCGACCTCGAGGTCGCCGTCCTCCTCGGGCGGGACGGGCTTGCCGCTCCCGAGGTCGATCGAGGGCAGGACCTCCTCGTCGATCCGCGCGTCGACGGGCGTCACGATGGGTCGCAGGCAGCGCGCGCACTCCCCCGCCAGCGAGGTGTGGATCCGCGCGTCGACGATCAGGCCGCGGTTGGTGCGGGTGACGCGCATCCGGCCCGTGACGGGCTCCGTCGTCGCGAGCTCCTCGTCGAGCTCCACGTGGACGGCCGGGATGTCGTACTCGAACACCGTCCCGGCGGGCTCCGCCATGAGCCCCGACATCGCGAACGTCAGCGGGTCGCCGGCCGTGTCGACCGGGTGGGTCGCGTGGGGGTCGCGCGTGGTCATCGCCGTCCGGCGGGCGAGGCTCCCTCTTCCTCGTCCTCGACCGCGTCGAGGGCGCCGTAGCCCTCGTCGGGGTCGGTCGTCGCCATCACCGGCACGGGCGCGTTCGCCGCACGCCGCTCGTCGAGCATCGCGATGCCGCGCTCGATGCTGCTGAGCGTCCGGGTGACGTCGGCCTCGAGACCCGCGAGGACACCGGCGGCGTACTCGTCGGCGCCGCGGCGGACCTCGGCGGACTCGTCCTCGGCGATGCCGATGATCCGCCGGCTCTCGGCGTCGGCGGCCTCGGTCAGCCCTCGCTCCTCGATCAGGAACGCGGCCTGCTCCTGGGCCCGGGCGACGATGCGCTCCGCCTCCTCCTGGGCCTTCTCGATGATCCGCTCGCCCTCGGAGTTGATGCGCTTGGCGGCGCGGACCTCCTCGGGGACGGCGACCCGCAGCTCGTCGATCAGGTTGAGGGCGGCGTCGCGGTCGATGATCGCGTTCTTCGTCAGGGGCAGCGGCTTGCCGTTCGCGATCAGCGACTCGAGGCGCTCGACCAGAAAGATGATGTCCAGCGGACGGCCTCCGTGCGCGCGACGCCCCGGCGGGGCTCGCGTCGATTATGGCACGCGGTGGGCGGCCCTACCCGCGCCCCAGCGCCTCGCGGAGCGCGTCGGCGGCCGCGGCGGGCAGCATCGACGTGACGTCGCCGCCGAACTGCGCGATCTCCTTCACGAGGCTCGAGCTGACATAGCTGTGCTCGAGGCTGGTCATGAAGAACACGGTGTCGACGTCCGGCGCCAGGTGGTGGTTGTTGTGGGCGAGCTGGAGCTCGGTCTCGAAGTCGGCGATCGCCCGCAGGCCGCGGACGAGGAACCCCGCGCCGACCGTGTGGCAGAAGGTGACGGTCAGCCCGTCGAACGTCTCGACGTCCACGATCCCGGCGAGGTCCGGCTCGGCGGCGATCGAGGCTCGGATCACGGCGACCCGGTGGTCCGCGTCCAGGAGCGGCGACTTGCGGGGGTTCGCGAGCACCGCGACGACGACCCGGTCGAAGACGCGCGCGGCGCGCCGCACGACGTCGAGGTGACCGTTCGTGATCGGGTCGAACGAGCCCGGGTAGACCGCGATCCTCACGCCTCGCCCGCCTCCTCGTCCGTGCGCCGGTAGAACGTCAGCGTCGTCTCGCCGAACCGGCGCTCGCGCTCGGACGCCAGCATACCCACCCGCGCGGGCGGCGCGTCCCGCCAGAAGTGCTTCGCGATGACCGCTCCCCCGTCGCGGACGTGCGGGCCGACGAGCTCGAGCGCGCGCACGAGCCCGGTCGTGTCCGCATACGGCGGGTCCACGAGGACGAGGTCGAACGGCGCGTCGGCGGCCGCGCCTGCCGGATCCGCGAGCCAGGTGACGACGTCGCGCCGGACGACCCGCGCGTCGGCCTCGAGCCGGGTGCGGCGCAGGTTCTCCGCGATCGTCCGGCAGGCGCCGGCGTCCTTCTCCACGAGGACCGCGCGCGCCGCGCCGCGCGACAGCGCCTCGATGGCCCCCGCGCCGCTGCCCGCGTACAGGTCGAGGACGACGGCGCCGTCGAGGTCGGGCTCGAGCACCGCGAACAGCGTCTGCTTCACGCGGTCGGTGAGCGGCCGCGTCCCCGTCCCGGGCGCCGCGAGCCGGATGCCCCGCGCGCTGCCGGCGATGACCCTGCCGGCGTCAGCCATCGCGCCGCTCGCCGGTCCCGGCGCTCACGCGGCGCTCGCGGGATCGCCCGAGAACACGCGCGCCAGCCAGCCGCCCCGCAGCTCGCCGGCAAGCGCCGGGTCCGCGGGCGCCTCGCCGTCCTCGCCGACGAGCGTCTCGGCGTGGCCGCGGGCGCGTGTCGCCAGGTCCCGGTGGTCGGCGTTCGCGAGCGTCGCGACGCGCAGTCGCGGCAGCCCGCTCTGGGCGAGCCCGAGGACGTCGCCCTCGCGCCGCAGCTCGAAGTCGCGCTCCGCCAGCGCGAACCCGTCCGTCGTCGCGGCCACCGCCTTGAGCCGCTCATGCTCGGTCGTGCCCTCGGCGGCCTCCGAGACGAGCACGCAGAAGCTCGCCTGCGTGCCGCGGCCCACGCGGCCACGGAGCTGGTGGAGCTGGGCGAGCCCGAACCGCTCCGCGCCCTCGATCACCATCATCGTCGCGTCGGTCACGTCGACGCCGACCTCCACCACGGTCGTGCCCACGAGGACGTCGAGGTCGCCGTCCCGGAAGCGCGCCATCTCGCCGTCGCGGTCGGCGGGCTTGAGGCGGCCGTGGACGAGCCCGACCCGCAGCGGCGCGAGCAGCCCGGTCAGCCGCTCGAACTCCGCCTCGGCGGCGGCGGCCCACGCGGTCTCCACGTCCTCGTCGATGAGCTCGTCGTCCTCGAAGAAGCCGTCCGTCTCCTCGGCGGTCGCGTCGGCCTTCGCGGCGGCGCCGATCCGGGGCACCACCACGAACGTCCGGCGGTCCGCGGCCGCCTCCTCGCGCACCTTGTCCCACGTCCCCTCGAGCTCGTCGGGGCGCCGGATGCCGGTCCGGATCGGGACACGGCCCGCCGGCGCCGTGCGGAGGGTGGACACGTCGAGGTCCGCGTACAGGACCTGGCCCAGCGTCCGCGGGATCGGCGTGGCCGTCATCAGGAGGACGTGCGGGGCGCCGCGGGTCGCCTTTGCCTCGAGGGCGCCGCGCTGGTCGACCCCGAAGCGGTGCTGCTCGTCCACGACCGCGAGCGCGAGGTCAGCGAACGAGACTGCCTCCTGGATGAGCGCGTGGGTGCCGACGACGATCCCCGCCTGGCCGGTCGCGATCGCCTCCAGCGACTTCCGCCGCGCGTCGCCCTTGAGCGACCCGGTCAGGAGCGTCACGGGAATGCCCAGATCCTGGACGAGGTCGGCGACCGTGTTCCCGTGCTGGCGGGCGAGGAGGTCGGTCGGCGCGAGGAGCGCGCCCTGTCGGCCGGCGAGCGCCGCCGCGGCGAGCGCCCATGCGGCGACGGCGGTCTTGCCCGACCCGACGTCACCCTGGACGAGCCGGAGCATCGGGACTGGCCTGGCGAGGTCGTCGCGGATCTCGCCGATCGACGTCTCCTGGTCGGCGGTGAGCGGCGCCTCGTGGCCGAGCTTGCGTGCCAGCGACGCCTCGAGCGCGATGCGGATCTCGTGATCGCGGGCCTCGGACACCTCGATCGCGGCGGTGTGCGCCCGTCCCCGCGCCCGCCGGCGCGCGACCATGCCCAGCTGGAGGGCGAGGAGCTCGTCGAACGCGAGGCGCCGGAGCGCGGCGTCGCGCGCCTCGAACGTCGTCGGGTAGTGGGCGTGCTCGAGGGCCTCCGCGATGGGCGGCAGGTCCTCGGCCGCGCGGAGCTCCGGCGACAGGTACTCCGGGTAGGCGTAGCCCGCCTTGTCCAGGGCCTCGCGCATCGCCTGGCGAAGCCTCGCCGCGGTCAGCCCGGCCGTCAGCCGGTAGACGGGGACGATCCGGCCGACGTGGAGCAGGTTCGCCGCATCGGCCTTCTGGAACTCCGGGTCGTCGAACACGATGCCGAACCCGCGGTGCTTGAGCTTGCCGCTGACGATGAGCTCGTCGCCGGGATGCAGCCGGCGCTCGATGAACCGCCGCCCGAACCAGGTCGCCTCCGCGGTGCCGGTCTCGTCGGCGAGGAACGCGGTCGTGACCTGGACGCGCCGCCGGTACGTCTGCTGGACGCGGATGTCGGTGACCCGGACGCGGGCGGAGACCACGACCCCGTCCGGCGCGGCGTGGAGGTCGTCGAGCTTGCGCATCTCGCGCAGGTCGTCGTAGCGCCGCGGGAGGTGGAACAGCAGGTCACGCACGCGCTCGACGCCGAGGCGCCGGCCGGCACGCCGCAGGACCGACGCGGCGGCGAACCCGGAGAGGCCGACGGGCTGGTCGAGGAGCTCGACGGGATCGGTGGGCGCCTTGACGACGACCTTCGGCTTCAGGGCGCGGCTGCCCCGCGCGGGGGCGTTGGTTCGGGGCCGCGCGCCGTCGCTCACTCGGCGGAGATCAGGTACCGGTAGTGCGGCTGGCCGCCGTGGAGCACGTCCACGGCCTCGAGACCGGGCGCTGCCTCCTGGATCCGCTGGCTCAGCTTCTCGGCGTCGTCGAGCGTCGACCCCTCGCCGTAGTAGATGGTGATGACGCCGAACCCGGGCTCCAGCTTCGCGAGCGCCGCGAGCACGGCCTTGTGCGGGTCATTGTCGACGGCGAGCAGGCCGTCGTCGGGGTCGAGCGCGATCGTCTGGCCCTTCTTCACCTTGCGGCCGGTGACGGTCGCGTCCCGCACGGCCTGGGTCACCTGCATCGTCTGGGCCTCGCGACTCGCGTCCGTCATCGCGCGGACGTTCTCCTCCACGGGATCTGACGGGTCGAGGCCGAGGAGCGACGCGAACCCCTCGGCGCAGTTCCGGGTGGGGACCACGTGAAGCGGCCGGTCGGTCATCGTGGCGACCTGCTTCGCCGCGAGGATCACGTTCGGGTTGTTGGGCAGGATCAGGAGCACGTCGGCGGGCGTGTCCGCGACCGCCTCGAGGAGCTCGCCGGTGCTCGGGTTGGCGCCCTGACCGCCGCGCACGACGCGGACCGCGACGAACTCCCTGAAGCCCGCGGCGTGCTCGTCGAAGATCGCCGCGAGGCCGTCCGACGGGACGACCGCGACGATGCCCAGCGGGAGCCGGCTCGGGGCGGCGTGTTCGGTCGGTCTCGCCCCGGCGACCTCCGCGACGGCCGTCGTGTTGCCCGCGTGTCGCGGCGCCACCCTCCTCGAGGAACGCCGTCGCCTTCGCCTCGCGGACGTCGTGCGCCTGGCCGTCGAGGTTCTCGATCGTGATCCGGCTGAGCGTCCCGATCGTGAGCCCGTACGAGATCACGCCGTCGGGGCGGTCGTTGTGGACGTGGACCTTGGCCAGCTCGCCGTCGCCGGCCACGAGCACCGAGTCGCCGATCGACTCGAGGTGCGCCTGGATCGCGGGGATGTCGAGCGGGTGGCCCTGGCGGGCACGCAGCAGGTAGACCGTCTCGTACCCGTACTCGCCCGTCTCGACGGCCGCGGACACATGGTCGGTGCGTCGCTCGGTGGCGTCGTGCACGTGGCTCGCCTCGGCCTCGACGACCGGGCGGCCACGCGCCGCCTCGAGCGCGCCCTGGAACAGGCGGAGCAGGCCCTGTCCGCCGGAGTCGACGACGTGCGCCTCGCGCAGGATCGGCAGCAGCGAGGGCGTCTTCGCGACGGCACGCTCCGCGGCGTCGACCGTCGCGGCCAGCACCGTCTCGACGTTGTTGTCCCGCTCGGCGGCCGCGACCGCCGCGGCCGACGCCTCGCGGATGACCGTGAGGATCGTGCCCTCGACGGGCTTGGCCACGGCCTTGTACGCGGTCTTCGTGCCGGCATCGAGCGCGTGCGCGAGGTCGAGGCCGTTGAACCGCTTCTTGCCCTGGAGGCCCTGGGCGATCCCCGCGAGGATCTGGCTCGTGATGACGCCCGAGTTGCCGCGCGCGCCCATGAGCGCACCGAAGCTCGCGGCGTGGGCCACCCGGTCGGCGTCGGCACCGGCCCCGGCCCGGTCCGCCTCCTCGAGGGCCGCGCGCACCGTCGCGAGCATGTTGGTGCCGGTGTCGCCGTCCGGGACCGGGAAGACGTTGAGCGAGTTGATCTCGTCGACGTTCGCCTCGAGGCTGGCGACCGCGGACCGGAAGGCCGCGAGGAACCCGGCGCCGTCGCACGAGCGGCGGGCCATCAGGCGACGTCCGTCCCGGACTCCGCGAGATCGGACGAGCGCGGCTCCCCGCTTCCGGCGCCGGCGACCGGCGCGATGCCGTGCTCGTGACGGAGGCGGCCGATCCGGATCGTGACCCTGTCCGGCTCCCTGCCGATCGCGTGGCGGAGCGTGTAGCGGACCGCCGTCTCGACCTGGCGGGCGACCTCGGCGACGGGCAGCCCGTACGCGACCGTGAGCTGGAGGTCGACCGTCAGCTCGTCGCCGACCTCGAGGTGGAGGCCCGGCTGGGCGATGCCGAGCCGCTCGAGGAGCCGGCCCGCCGGCCCGCCACCCGCAAAGCCCGAGACGCCGTAGACGGACAGCGTGGCGGAGCGCACGAGGCCCCGGATGGCGCGCTTCGTGACGAGCGAGCGGCCGGGAACGGGATCTGCGGTCACGCGGGCGACGTCCTCCTCGCGGCGCGGGTCCGGGCTTCGGGCGGGCCGCGGCAGACACCGGCGGGGCTGCCGGAAGGCTGTGCTACGATACCACCCCGTTCGCGCCGGACCTGCTCCGACGCGTGCCTGAAACACTGCCGATCCGAGGGACCACCAGATCATGTCTCGCGCCTGCAGCATCTGCGGCAAGACCTCGATGGGCGGGTTCAACGCCCAGTCGTCGGGCATGAACCGCGTCCGTGCGCACCGCCGCTACCAGCCGAACCTCCAGGTCACGACGCTGCCCGCGAAGAACGGCGGCACCGAGAAGGTGCTCGCCTGCACGCGCTGCCGTCGCACCCTGACGAAGAACTCCCGCTAGACCCTCTCCGGGTCTCCGCGGCACCCGAGCCGGTCGCCACCGCGACCGGCTTTGCTGTGTCCGGGCGGGCTCAGCGACCGACGGCGCGCGGTCTCACGGACCGTGACTTCGCCGTATCCCCGGCAGATGCGATTCCGCGGTCTCCTGGACCGAGTTCGCACCTGCGCCGGGCCCGATAGGCGCAGTCGAGGTCTGCAGGCGTCGAAATCGCCCAACGGCCATGTCTCCTGGGCGATCTCAGGTGTCGGAGACCGCGGGCGGGCTCAGCCGGCGCTCAGCCCGATCGATCGGCGGTGTCGAGCCAGATCGTGAACGGCCCGTCGTTGACGAGCTCGACGGCCATCTCCGCCCCGAACTCGCCCAGGCCGACCTCGACGCCCTGCGCCCGGATCCCGTCCGCGACCCGCAGCCAGAGCCCGCGCGCGAGCTCGGGGGCGGCGGCGTCGGTGAACCCGGGCCGTCGGCCGCGGCGCGTGTCCGCGTAGAGCGTGAACTGGCTGACGACGAGGCAGGCGCCGCCGACATCGAGCAACGACCGGTTCGTGCGCCCCTCGTCGTCCTCGAAGATCCGGAGCTCGCAGATCCGCCGCGCGAGGGCGTCCGCGGTCGCGTCCTCGTCGCCGTGCCCGACGCCCAGGAACACCAGGAGCCCGCGATCGATGGCCGCGACCTCGCGACCGTCCACGCGCACCGCGGCGCGGGTCACCCGCTGCAGGAGCGCCCGCACGCGGGGTCAGCCGATCGTCGCGGCGCGGGCGGCCCCGGCGATCGCGCGGATGCGCTCGACCTCGGCGGCCATGTCGGGTGCCCGGTAGAGCGCCGACCCGGCGACGATGACGTCCGTCCCGCCGCGCCCGATCGCCTCGGCGGTCTCCACCCGTCCGCCGCCGTCGACCTGGACCTCGGCCGCGCCGGCGGGATCCAGCCACCCGCGGGCGGCACCGAGCTTGGCGTCCGCGACGTCGGCCATGAACGACTGGCCGCCGAACCCCGGCTCCACGGTCATGACGAGGACGATGTCGAGCAGGTCGCGGTAGGCGTCCAGCGCGGCGAGCGGCGTCCCGGGCTTGACCGACAGCCCGGCCGCGCGGCCCGCCTCGCGGATCCGCTCGAGCGCCGGGCGGACCTGGCCCGCCTCGACCTCGACGTGGAAGGTGATCGAGTCACAGCCGGCATCGAGGAACGACTCCGTCCAGCGGCCGGGCTCCGAGATCATGAGGTGGGCGTCGAACGGGATCGTCGTGACCCGGCGGACCGCCTCGATCGTCTTCCAGCCGAACGTGATGTTCGGGACGAAGTGGCCGTCCATGACGTCGAGGTGGATGCGGTCCGCGCCGGCGTCCTCCGCGCGCCGGATCTCGTCGCCGAGGGCGCCGAGGTCGCTGTCGAGGATCGAGGCCGCGATGAGGACGCCCTCGCGGGCGGCGTGAGCCATCGACGCCGGGGACGGGGACCGACACGCCGCTCATCGTCAGCCCTCCCCCACCCCGGCCGGGACCGGGTCGTCGGAGCGCTCGCCGCGGAGGGCCTTCGCGCTCTCGGTCTCGAGCCGCTCGCGGCGGCGCTGGACGACGATCGGCGTCGGCTGGCCGGCGTGCTCGGCGGCGAGCTGGCCGCAGGCCGCCCCGATCTCGGTCCCGCGGTTGAACCGGATCGTGGTCGCGATCCCCGCCGCCCGCAGCCGTCGCGGCGAACCGCTCGCAGCCCGCGAGCGGCGTCCCCGTCCAGGGCGTGTGCGCGACGGCGTTCATCGGGATCAGGTTGACATGCGCGTGCTCGTCGCGGAGGAGCTCCGCCATCGCGTCGGCGTCGGCGTCCGTGTCGTTGATGCCGTCGATCATCGTGGCCTCGTAGGTCACCCGGCGGCCGGTCGTCCGCGCGTGCTCGCGGGCGGCCTCGACGACCTCCTCGACGGGCCAGCGACGGTTGAGCGGCACGAGGACGTCGCGCAGGGCGTTGCGCGCGGCGTGGAGCGAGACCGCGAGCGTGAACTGCGGCCCGAGCGCGGTCAGCCGGCGGATCCCGGGCACGACCCCGGACGTGCTCACCGTGATGTGCCGCGCGCCGAGCCCGAAGCGGGTGGGGTCGTTGAGCGCGGAGATCGACTCGAGCACCCGGTCGAGGTTGAGCAGCGGCTCGCCCATGCCCATGAACACGACGTTCGTCAGCCGCGTGCCCTCGGCCGCGAGGCGCCGCCCAGCGTTGCGCACCTGGTCCACGATCTCCGCGGTCTCGAGGTCGCGCTCCATGCCCAGCTCGCCGGTGGCGCAGAACGGGCAGCCGACCGCGCACCCGGCCTGCGAGCTGATGCACAGGGTGTGGCGCTCGCGGCTGCCGGCCCGCGCCGGGTAGTGCATCAGGACGCTCTCGATCAGCAGCCCGTCGCTCAGGCGGTGGAGCGCCTTCTCCGTGAGGACGCCGTCGGTGTAGCGGACCTCGCTGTCCTCGACCGTGTCGAACCGGAAGGCCGCCTCGAGCGCCGCCTTCGTCGCCGCGGGGAGCGTCGTCAGCTCGTCGAACGCGGCGTGCTTCGAGCCCCACACCGCGTCCATGACCTGCCGCCCGCGGAAGGCGGGCTCGCCGCGCTCGACGAACCACGCGGCGAGCTCGTCGGCGGTGAGGCCGGCGATGCCCGGGCGCTCGTCGCGAGGGAGCGTGGCGGACGGTGCCGGTCGCAGCCCCTTGAACGGGATCACGACCGGGGTGGGCTCTGTCATCGCCGTCGATTCTGACACGGGTCCACCGGGATCGGTCACGACGCCGTCTCCACCGTGGGCTGCGGCGCCCCGTAGATCCGCTGCTGGTCGCCGAGACCGGGGTCGACGCTGCCCATCTGCCGGCCGAACGCCGCGACGAACAGGAGTGCGAGCAGCCCGACGATCGCCAGGAGCACGAGTCGACGCGTGGCGGCCGCGCTGGACGACGTCGGCGGCGGATCGGCGGGATCGGTCATCGGGTCGGCTCCCTCCGGGTCGGCTGCCGTCACGCGAGGTCTCGACGGCCGCGGAGCCAGTCCGCGCCGGACATGGACCGCTTTCCGGCGGGCGTCACGGTCCGCAGGACGAGGCGGCCGTCGGCGGTGGCGAGCGCGGGCAGTGGCCCCTCGCGCACGAGCGCGCCGGCCGTCGTCACCGGGCTGCGACGGCGCGATCGCCGCCTCGTCGACGACGAGCCGCTCGCCGCCGACCTCGAGGAACGTGCCCGGCCACGGGGCATAGCGCGCGGACGGCCCGTTCGAGCTCGGCGGCGGGACGGGCCGCGTCCAGGCGTCCGTCCTCGCGACGGAGGGGGCGCGTGAGGACGACGCCTTCGTCGGCCTGGGGAACGGCACGCAGCGAGCCGTCGAGCCAGCCGGGCAGCGAGTCGGCGAGCAGCTCCGCCCCGAGCGCCGCGAGCCGGGCCTCGAGCGCCGGGGCCGTCTCCGTGCCGTCGAGGGCGATCCGCCGCTGCGCGACCACGGGCCCCGTGTCCAGGCCGGCGTCCATGCGCATGAGGGTGACCGTCGCCTCCCGGTCGCCGGCGAGGATCGTCGAGGGGATCGGCGACGCGCCGCGGAACCGTGGGAGCGCGGACGGGTGGAGGTTGAGCGCGCCGTGCGGCAGGTCGAGCAGCGGCGGCGGCACGATCTGGCCGTAGTCCGCGAGGACGGCGAGCGCCGGCCGCAGGGCGAGGATCGCGGCGATGGCGTCGGGATGGCGCAGCCGCGGCGGCGTGAGCACGGGACCGAGCCCGAGCGCTCGTGCGGCGCCCTCGACCGGCGTGACGGTGATGACCTGCCGCCGCCCGACGGGCTTCGGGATCGCGGTCACGACGCAGACGACGTGGACGAGCGCGTTCGCGGCGAGCGCCTGGAGGGCCGGGACGGCGAACGCCCCCGAGCCGAGGAAGACCGTCCGGACGCGTCCGTCGTCCGGCGGCGCGGGCCTCACGCCAGCGTTCGCAGGGACTCCTGCGTCTCCTCGTCCTCGTCGTCGAGCTGCCCGACCGGGATCAGCTCCTCCATCGAGTCGAGGTAGTCGATGTACAGCTTGCCCTGCAGGTGGTCCAGCTCGTGCTGGAGCGCCCGACCGAGCAGCCCGGACCCGGCGACCTTGATCTTCTTGCCGACGCGGTTCTGGGCCACGACCCAGACCTTCTCGTGGCGCGTGACGTAGGCCACGTAGCCCGGGATCGACAGGCAGCCCTCGAGGTCGCGATCGTCGCCGGCGGCGCGCACGATCTCGGGGTTGACGAGCTCGTAGAGGTGGCCCTCGACCTCGATGACGCAGGCGCGCATGGGCTCGCCCAGCTGCGGGGCCGCGAGCCCGACGCCGGGCGCGTGGCGCATCGAGTCGGTCAGGTCGTCGAGGAGCTCGTGGAGGTACTTGCCGAAGCTGTCCACGGTCTCGCCCTTGAGACGGAGCCGTGCGTCGCCGAGGAGGACGATGGGTCGAACGCTCATGATCGGCGAGTATACGCAACAAACCGCCCGGTCCCGGGAGGGACGGGGCGGTCGTTGTCGATGCTGTCTCGACGGGCTAGATCGTGCCGCCGGTCTGGGTCTGGTCCTCGGACGAGGTCGCGTCCTCGAACGTGGCTGCGGGCGGCGGCGCGTCCGCGCTCGCGTCGGCGGTGGCGTCCGCGGCGTCTGCCCACGGCACGTCCTCGGCCGGCGTCCCCGGGATCTCGCCCCGCAGCTCCGCGGCCAGGTTGTTCGCCCGCTCCGCGAGCTTCTGGCTCGCGTCGGTCGTCACGTTGGCCGCCCGCTGGGCGAACGGACCCGCCTTGATCGCGGCGACGGCCGTGAGCTCGGCCGCCTTGGCCGCGACCTGGCGTGCGACCGGCGCCGCCTGGGTCGTGACGTCGTTGATCATCGTCTCGAGCTGGGCGAGCCACTCGCGGCCCTTGGCGCTGGCATTGTCGGCGCCGTTCGTGCCGGCATCGCCGTGCGGCTCGTGGGCGAACGGGTCGCCGCCGGGCGGATTGGCCTGGTTGGGGTTCTCGTCGGTCATCGGGTCTCCTCCGGCCGCGCATCCGCACGGCCTCGCTGGCGTCCATTGTCGGCCTCGCCGGGATTCGCGCACGTGCCAGTGGACTCCCCGGAGATGCCGTGCGCCGATCAGGTCGCGCTACAGCAGCGACTCGGGGTCAACGTCCACGGACCACGGCGGGCCGGGCGGCGGGTCGAGCAGGGCGACCGGGTCCGCCCCACGGAGCACGACGTTGTAGCGCCACTTGTCGGCCCGGCGCGCGACATACGCGGGCGCGGGCCCCGCGACCTGGACGCCGTTCCCGTCGGCCGCGGCTCGGGCCCGGAGCCGGTCGGCCATCGCGAGGCCCTCGCGCTCGGCCGCCTCGCGGTCCGCGAGCCCGACGGTGAGCTTGACGAGTCGCCCGAAGGGCGGCGAGCCGAAGCGCTCGCGGAGCGCCAGCTCCTCGTCGTAGAACGCGGCGGCGTCGCCCTCGACCACGGCACGGATCGCCCGGTGCTCGGGCCGGTAGGTCTGGATGAAGGCGATCCCGCGGCGGTCGCCCCGGCCCGCGCGACCCACCGCCTGGGCGAGGAGCTGGTAGGTGCGCTCGGACGCCCGCTCGTCGGGGAGGTTGAGCGCGATGTCGGCGGACACGACGCCCACGAGCGTGACCTCCGGGACGTCGAGGCCCTTGGCGACGAGGCTCGTGCCCACGAGGACGTCCGTCCGGCCGGCCGCGAAGTCGTCGAGCACGCGGTCCGCGGCGCCCTTGCGCTCCACGATGTCGCGGTCGAGGCGGGCGACCCGCAGCGCCGGGAACCGGTCGCGGACCTCGCGCTCGACCCGCTCCGTGCCCCCACCGAGGTACCGGATCCGCGGCGAGGCGCACGACGGGCAGCGGGTCGCCGGCGGCCACGCGCGGCCGCAGTGGTGGCAGCGGAGGGTCGTGCCCGCCTGGTGGTAGACGAGCGGGCGGTCGCAGTCCGGGCAGTGCTGGACCGTCCCGCAGTCGCGGCACACGACGACCGACGCCGTGCCCCGCCGGTTGAGCACGAGGATCGCGCGGTCGCCGCGCGCGGTGTCGAGCGCCGCCAGCGCGCCCGAGAGCGCGTCCGAGAACAGCCCCCGGTTGCCGGCGGTCAGCTCCGCGCGCATGTCGACGGCGGTCACCTCTGGCTCGAGGCCCGCGGCGCGCACGGGCAGGACGGCCCGGCGGTAGCGGCCCGCGCGGGCGTGGCCCATGGTCTCGACGGACGGGGTCGCGCTCCCGAGGACGACCGCGGCGCCTGCCAGGCGGCCCAGCTCGAGCGCGGCGTCACGTGCCTGGAACCGGGGCGTCCGGTCGCTCTTGTACGCGGCCTCGTGCTCCTCGTCCACGACGATCAGGCCGATGTCCGCGAGCGGCGCCAGGAGCGCGGTCCGCGTCCCCACCACGAGGTCCACGTCCCCGGCACGGATCCGCCGCCACTCGTCCGCCCGCTCCCCTTCCCCGAGCCCCGAGTGGACCACGGCGACGCGCACGGGCAGGTCGGCCCGGAGCCGGTCGATGATCGGGGTGGCGAGGGCGATCTCCGGCACCAGCAGGAGCGCCGGCCGGCCGGCGCGCAGGGACGCGGCGATCGCCTCGACGTAGATCGCGGTCTTGCCACCGCCGGTCACGCCGTCGAGCAGGGTCGGCGTCGGGTCGCCGCGCTCGACGGCCTCGAGCACGAGCCCGAGCGCCGCCGCCTGGTCCGGGGTGAAGGCCGCCTCCGGGGGCCGCGCGCCGCGGAGCCCGGCAGGTCGGCCGGCGAGCGGACGACGCGGTCGCTCGCGGACCTCGGCGCGGACGAGGCCGCGCCGGACGAGGCCGGCGATCGCCGTGGAGCCGTGTCGCTCGGCGACGGGGCCGGCGGGCACGCCGCCGTCGGGGGCCGATGCCGGCGCCCGAGTCGGTGACGGCGACGGGTTCGGCGAGCTCGAGCAGCGCGGCACGCTGGCGCGGCCCGAGCGGTCGACCCGGCACCCGCTCCCCCACCCCGAGCGCCGCCGCGGCGTCGCCACCCGCCGGCGTGATCCACAGCCATCGCTCGTAGCGCGGGCCGAGCGCGGCACCGAGGAGCGTCCAGGTGAGCTCGACGAGGCCCGCCGACGCGAGCGCCCGCAGCCGACGGAGCAGGCCCGCGCGACCCTCCGGCGTCGAGAGGTCGCGGACCGGTCGCGGGCGCCCCGCCAGCTCGTCGAGGAGGTCCAGCTCCACCGCCGGCAGCCCGGGATCCGCCTGGGACAGCCGCGCCTCGCCCGCCGGCGTGACCTCCGCCACGAGCTCGAGGCGCTCGAGCATGCCCGGCGGGAGCATCGCCCGGATCACCGTCGCGAGCGGCGCGAGATAGCGGTCGCCGATCCACTCGGCCAGCGCCAGGGTGAGGGGCGGCAGCAGCGGGCCGTCGGAGCGGATGCGCGCCGCGACCGGGCGCAGGGTCGGCTGCGCGCCGTCGCCGGCGTCGGACGCCGCCGCCGTGCCCGGCCGGAGCACGATCCCGATCGCCTGCCGGCCGCCCTTCCCGAACGGGACGAGCACGGCCTCGCCGGGCTCGAGCTCCCCGAGCTCCGCGGGCACGAGGTACGTGTAGGTGCGCGGGCCGGGGCCGCCCGGGGCGTCGACGGCCACCTCGACGACGGGGCCGTCCGCCCCACGCGCCGTGGCCTCGAGCTCCAGCATCGGCGTTACGTGATCCGCATCCGCCGGTCGGGGTTCCGGCGCTTCTCCTGCTCGATGATCGCCTCGATCTCGGCGGCGGTCCGGGCGATCTCCCCGGTCTCGTTGACCACGACCTGGTCGTAGTCGCCCTGGCGCGCCAGCTCGATGGCCGCGTTGCGCTGGCGGATCTCGAGCTCGTCGGCCGTCTCGGTGGCACGGGAGCGGAGCCGCTGGAACAGCGCCTCGAGCGTGGGCGGCACGATGAACACGAGGAGCGCGTCGGGGACACGCTCCTTCACCGCGGCCGCGCCCTGCACGTCGATCTTGAGGATGACGTCGTGGCCCGCGACCAGCGCGTCGGAGACCTCGCGACGCGGCGTGCCGTAGTGGTTGCCGTGGACGTCGGCCGACTCGAGGAGCTCGCCCGCGTCGTCGAGGGCCTCGAACTGCTCGTCTGTGAGGAACTGGTAGGAAACGCCGGGGATCTCGCCCGGCCGGGGCTGGCGCGTCGTGCACGTGACGACGTAGTGGTAGTCGGGGTCCCGCGGCCGGTCGCGGAGCGCGTCGATGATCGTGTCCTTGCCGACCCCGGACGGGCCGCTGATGATGACGAGCAGGGCGCCCGCCGCGCCCTCGATGACCTCCGGCGTCGTCACGCCGTCCCTCCCTGCGGTCGACGTCCGGCGGACGCCTCGCCCGCCCGGAGCAGCTCGAGGACCGTCTCGAGCTCCGGCGGCAGCGGCGCCTCGGCGCGCACGAGCTTCGAGCTGGTCGGCGACACGAGCTCGAGCTTCCACGCGTGGAGGAACAGGCGCGTCAGCCCGTCCGGGCCCCGGCGCGAGGTGCCCGTGCCGTAGACGGGGTCGCCGGCGACCGGATGCCCGAGGGCGGCGAGGTGGACGCGGATCTGGTGGGTCCGGCCCGTGATGAGGTCGAGCTCGAGGAGCGTCCAGCCGGCGAACCGCTCGCGGACGCGGTACCCGGTGACGCTTTGCCGCCCGTCCGCGACGACGGCCATGCGCTTGCGCTCCTTCGGGTCCCGGCCGATGGGAGCCTCGATCCGCCCGACGCTCGCCGCCACCGACCCCTGCGCGAGCGCGAGGTAGGTCTTGCGGACCCGGCGCGCCTTGAGCTGGGCCATGACGCCCGCCTGGGCGGCGTCGTTGCGGGCGACGATGATCAGCCCGGACGTGTCGCGGTCGAGACGGTGGACGATCCCCGGCCGCGCGACGCCGGCGATCCCGCCGTAGTGGTCGCCGCGGGCGAGGAGCGCGTTGACGAGCGTCCCCCGCCAGTGGCCGGGCGCGGGATGGACCACCAGGCCCGACGGCTTGTTGACGATCAGGATGTCGTCGTCCTCGTAGACCGCGTCCACCGGGATCGTCGGGTCGGGCTCGAGGTGGTACGGGATCTCCGCCGGCGGCACCTCGAGCGTCACGGTGCCGCCCCGCAGCTCGGAGTTCGCCCGGAGGAGGCGGCCGTCCTGGTCGGTGAGGAGGCCCTCGCTGATCAGCTTCTGGACGTACGAGCGCGACAGGCCGGTCCGGTCCGCGACGAAGCGATCGACGCGCCGGATGCGCTGGCCCTCGGGGACCGTGATCACCCGCGGTCCGGGCGCGATGGACGGCGCGGGCTCGGGCGGGAGCCCCGGATCGTCGTCGAGCGGCTCGTCCTCGAGCAGGTCGAGGACGTCGGGGTCGTCGGGCAGGCCCGGGAGGTCGTCGGGCGCCACGCCCGGCTCGTCAGTCATCGGCGCCCCACTCGGCGAGCCGCGGGAGGAGCGCCATCCCGATGAGCAGGACGATCGCGGTGGTGATCGCCGCGTCACCGATGTTGTACGTGAAGAACCGCCAGCTGCCGATGCCCATGTCCACGAAGTCCACGACGCTGCCGTACCGCAGCCGGTCGACGAGGTTGCCGATCGCGCCGCCGAGGAGGAGCGCCAGCGCGACCGTCGTGAGGTAGCCGCGGCCCGCCCGCCGGTGGTACGCGACGATGAGGGCGACGACGCCGAGCGACACGACCGCGAAGATCGGCGCCGACTGGGGCAGGAGCCCGAACAGGGCGCCGCTGTTGCGCCAGTGGACGATCCGGAGCCACTCGCCGAGGACCTCGATCCCCTTCCCGATCTCGAGGTTGCCCACGACCCACGCCTTCGCGAGCTGGTCGACCACGAGCACCGCGATCGCGATGCCGGCGAACAGCACCCAGCGCGCGACCGAGGGGCCGCGCCAGCTCCCGGCGACGGTCGTCCCGGTGGTGTCGGCGCCGCCGGCCGTCTCCCCGTCCTCGACGATCTCCTCGTCGAGCGGCTCGTCCGCGAGGAGGTCGGTTGCGGGTCCGGGGCCGGTCATCTCGTCAGCTCCCGTCGCCGGCGCGCCGGAGCGCGATCTGCGCCTCGCCGGCCTCGAGGCGCACCGACGAGACGGGAATGCCGGCGGGCGGCGCTCCCAGGACCAGCTCGTCGGCGAGGGTCTCGCGGGCGACCGACTCGAGGTACGGCTGCGACCTCGGCCGGGACGCCGTCGATCCACAGCACGATCCGGTCGTCGAGGTCGAGCTCGGCCTCCTTGCGCAGGTCCTGGACCGCGCGCTGGAGCTCGCGGGCATCGCCCTCGGCGCGGAGGGCGGGCGTCAGCTCGGTGTCGAGGACGACGACGAGGCCGTCACGGTCGGCGACCGCCGTGCCCGGCCGGGGCGTCGCCTGGATCTCGATCTCGTCCGCCGCGAGCGTCACCCCGCCGAGCGTCACCGAGCCGTCGGCGTGGAACTCGACGGCGCCCTCGCGGGCC
>CAVYGJ010000013.1:0-108111 GCA_963768035.1 uncultured Chloroflexia bacterium | reverse complement strand
CCCCGGTCGCCCGCCCCAACGGCCGGCTCTCCGGCCCGGCCCAAGTGCTATCGTCTGGGCATCCTGATCGCCGGTCCTGAGAGGCCGGTCTTCCGGTCCTGAGAGGCCGGGTAGGAGGCCAGATGCTCGTGCGCATGCCCGCACGCGGCGCCCGCTCGCCGCGCTCCCGTCGCGACGACCAGCCGCGACCCAACGGGACCCCGTGATCGCCCCACCGACCGTTCCGCATCCGCCGCTGCCTCGCGCCGACTCGCTCGTCGATCCCCGCGTCGGCGACGCCGGCCCGGCGCTCCTCGCGCTCGAGGACGGCACGGTGTTCCCGGGCATCGCCTTCGGCGCCCCGGTCGCCTCGGGCGGCGACCTCGTCGTCAACACCTCGCAGACCGGCTACCAGGAGATCGCCACCGATCCCTCGTACGCCGGCCAGGTCGTCGTGATGACCTACCCGCTGATCGGCAACTACGGCCGGCTGCGCGACGACGACCAGTCGGAACGGCCGTGGCTCCGCGGGCTCGTCGTCGCCCACGCGACGGCCGCGGTCCTCGACGACGCGCGACAGCTCGCGACCCTGCTGCGCAGCAACGACATCCCGGCCATCGCCGGCGTCGACACGCGCGCCCTCGCCCGTCACCTCCGCGCGAACGGCTGCCTGCGGGGCGTGATCACCGAGCCCGGCCTGACCGACCACGACGCGGCCGTCGACCTCGCCCGCGGCGTGCCGCGCTGGGAGGACCAGGACTTCGTCGCCCAGGTGTCGCCGTCGGCCGTCCGCGAGGTGGGCGACGAGGCGGGCGAGCCGCTGGTCGCGATCGTCGACTTCGGGCTCAAGGCCAACATCGTCCGGTCGCTGCGTCGACGCGGCGTCCGCGTCCGGGTGCTGCCCCATACCGCGACGCCGGCCGATGTGCTCGCCGCCGACGTCAGCGGCGTCGTGCTCTCGCCCGGGCCCGGTGACCCGGCGCGGCTGGCCGGCCCGGTCGCGCTCGCGCGCGAGGTCATCGACGACGGGCGGCCGTTGCTGGGGATCTGCCTCGGCCACCAGATCGTCGGACGGGCGGCCGGCGCGGAGACCACCCGGCTGCGGTTCGGGCACCACGGCGCCAACCACCCGGTCCGGGACCTCGACACCGGCTACGTCCAGGTGACCGCGCAGAACCACGAGGTCCAGGTGGTCGGCGGGTCGCTGCCGGCGTCGTCAGGGTTCCGGGTCAGCCAGCTGAACCTCAACGACCGCTCGGTGGAAGGACTGCGCCACCGCGAGAAGCCGATCGAGACCGTGCAATACCACCCCGAGGGCGCCCCGGGACCGCTCGACGCGCTCGCCGTGTTCGACCGGTTCGTCACCGCCTGCCGGCGGGGCGCGTGACGGACCCGCGGGTGACCGGCGTCGCGGTGATGGCCCCCGATCGGCCACATCGCCCGAAGCCCGCCTCGGTGCTGATCCTCGGCAGCGGCCCCGTCGTCATCGGGCAGGCGGCCGAGTTCGACTACGCCGGGACGCAGGCCTGCCGCGCCCTCCGCGCCGAAGGCGTGCGCACGATCCTCGTCAACTCGAACCCGGCCACGATCATGACCGACCCGACCGTCGCGGACGCGGTCTACCTCGAGCCGCTGACCGTCGACGCGATCGAGGCCGTCATCGCCCGCGAGAAGCCGGAGGGCCTCCTGGCCGGGCTCGGCGGCCAGACGGCGCTCAACCTGGCGACCGCGCTGGCCGAAGCCGGGGTCCTCGAGCGCCACGACGTCCGCCTCCTGGGGACGCCGCTCGAGGCCATCCGGATGGCCGAGGACCGGGAGGCGTTCCGCGACCTGCTCGACCGGATCGACCAGCCGTACGCACCGTCGTTCATCGTGGAAGGGCCGGACGAGGACGCCCGACATGCCTCCGCGGAGGCGGCGCTCGCGGACATCGGGCTGCCGGCGATCATCCGGCCGGCGTTCACGCTCGGCGGCACGGGCGGTGGGATCGTCGAGACCGAGGACGCGTACTGGGAGCGGGTCCGCTCGGGCCTCCGGGCGAGCCCGATCAAGCAGGTGATGATCGAGCGCTGCCTCGTGGGCTGGCAGGAGATCGAGTACGAGGTCATGCGGGACGCCGAGGACACCTGCATCGCGGTGTGCTCGATGGAGAACGTGGACCCGCTGGGCGTCCACACGGGCGACTCGATCGTGGTGGCGCCGGTCCAGACGCTGACCGACCAGGTCCACCAGCGGCTGCGTTCGGCGGCGCTCGCGATCATCCGGGCGCTGGGCGTCGAGGGCGGCTGCAACGTCCAGTTCGCGCTGTCGCCCGACTCGACCGAATACGCCGTCATCGAGGTCAACCCGCGGGTCTCGCGCTCATCGGCGCTCGCGTCCAAGGCCACGGGCTACCCGATCGCCCGCGTCGCCGCCCAGATCGCCGCCGGCCGCACGCTCGCCGACATCCCCAACGTCGTCACCGGGACCACGGTGGCGGCCTTCGAGCCCGCGCTCGACTACGTCGTCGTCAAGCTGCCCCGGTTCCCGTTCGACAAGTTCCCGACCGCCGACCGACGCCTCGGGTCGCAGATGAAGGCGACGGGCGAGGTGATGGCGATCGACCGGACCTTCGGCGCCGCGCTCAACAAGGCGCTCCGGGGCCTCGAGCAGGCGGGGGCCGGGCCGCTCGGCGAAGACCCGTCGTGGCAACCGACGTTCGACTACCTGGCGGCGGTGTACGCGGGCGACGACGGCGAGGACGACGTCGTCATCCGCTGGATCGACGAGCGCGGCGACGCCTGCGAGAGCACCCGCTTCGCCCAGCGCTCGGCCGCGCCGATCGTGCTCCGCCGGTTCGTCGAGCCGTCGGACTCGCGGCTGTGGCGGGTCCTCGGCCTGCTCCGCCGCGGCGTCCCACAGGAGACCATCCGCGAGGCCACCGGGATCTCGCCCTGGTTTCTCGCCGAGATGGGCCGCAACGTGGGTCTCGAGGCGGACGTGCGCGCCGCCGGCTCGCGCCTCGCCGACCCGGCCGATGCAGACGGCGCCAGCCTGCTCGCGACCGCCAAGCGGGCGGGCTTCGCCGACCGCGACCTGGCCGCCCTGGCCGGAGTCGGGGAGGCGGACGTGCAGGCGGCCCGGGCCGAGCTCGGCCTCGAGCCCGGGTACGCGATGGTCGACACGTGCGCCGCCGAGTTCGCCGCCGAGACGCCGTACTTCTATTCCACCTTCGCCTCGGCCGGCTCGCCCCCCGAGGCGCCCCCCGTCGCCCGCCCCGCCGCCCTCGTCATCGGCAGCGGCCCGGTCCGGATCGGGCAGGGGATCGAGTTCGACTACTGCGCGGTCCAGGCGGCCGACGTCTTCCGGCGAGAGGGCTGGAGCGCCGTGATGGTCAACTCGAACCCCGAGACCGTGTCCACCGACTTCGACGCATCGACGCGCCTGTACTTCGAGCCGCTCGATCCCGAGAGCGTGCGGAGCATCGTTGCGTTCGAGAGCGGCGGAACCCTCGGGCAGCCCGACACCCTGCCGGCCGTCGTCGCGTACGGCGGCCAGACCCCGCTCAACCTCGCCGCCCCGCTGGTGCACGCCGGGGTCCCGCTGCTCGGCTCGAGCCTCGAGACGATCGACCAGGCGGAGGAGCGGACGCGGTTCTCCGCGCTCCTCGACCGGCTCGGGATCCCGCAACCCGAGGGCGGCATGGCCGAGTCGATCGAGGAGGCGCTCACGCTCGCCGAGCGCATCGGGTACCCGGTCATCGTCCGGCCGTCGTTCGTCATCGGCGGCCTGGCCATCGACTTCGCCTACTCACCCGAGGACCTCGTCCGGCACCTGGCCGCGGCGGCGGTCGTCGACCCCGACCGGCCGGTCCGCATCGATCGCTTCCTCGAGGGGATCGAGGTGGACGTCGACGCGGTGTGCGATGGGACCGCGGTGCTGATCCCGGGGCTGCTCGAGCACGTCGAGCGCGCCGGCGTCCACTCCGGCGACTCGATCGGCGTGTACCCGCCCCAGCACGTCGCGGAGGGCGACCGCGACCTGATCGTGTGGACGATGGAGCGGATCTGCATCGCGCTCGGGGCGCGCGGGCTCGTCAACGCGCAGTTCATCGTGCGCGACGACGGCGTGTACCTGATCGAGGTCAACCCGCGCGCCTCGCGGACGGTGCCGTTCATGTCGAAGGTGACCGGCGTGCCGATGGTCGAGCTGGCCGTCCGGATCTCCCTCGGGGCGACGCTCGCCGGGCTGGGCTGGGCGGCGGGTCTCCGTCCCGACCCGTCGTTCGTCGCGGTCAAGGCGCCGGCGTTCTCGACGGCCAAGCTCAAGGGCGTGGACCCGTCGGTGGGGCCGTTCATGCAGTCGACGGGCGAGGTCATCGGCATCGCCGACGACGCCCGGGTCGCGATGGCCAAGGCGCTGACCGGCGCGTCGCTGATCCCGCCGCGCTGGGGCGAGGGCGAGGCGCCGCTCGCGCTGCTCTCGATCGCGGATCGCGACAAGTGGGGCCTGCTCGACCTCGCCCGGGCGCTCGATGCCGCGGGCTACCGCCTCGCGGCGACGGCCGGGACGCGCGATGCGCTCGTTGCGGCCGGGTTCACCGCCGAGCCCGTGGCCAAGCTGGGCGCCGAGCCCGGTCCGGGCGAGGCGGGGATCCTCGCGCTGATCGCCGGCGGCCACGTGCGGCTCGTCGTCAACACGCCGACCCCGCGCTCCGGCGCCGTCCGCGACGCGGCGGACATCCGGCACGCGGCGATCGCCGAGGGCGTGCTGTGCCTGACCGCGATCGAGACCGGGATCGCGGCGGCCGAGGCACTGGCCCCGGACATCGCCGACGAGATCGCCAAGGTCCGGCCGATCACGGACTGGGTGCCGGGACCCATCGTGGCGACGCCGGCGTAGCTGTCACCGCGCGGCCGGCGCTTACCGGGCGGGCACGACCGCGATCGGTGCGGCGGGCGCCTCACGCGCCGCCGGGGCCTCCTGGACGATGGCCTGGCCGAGCGACCATAGCGTGAGCGTCGTGAGCGCGACCATGATGACGGCGAGCGGGATCTCGCGCAGCCGGACGTTCGGGATTCGCCGGCCCGACGTGCCGGCGATCTTTCGATGGCGCATGTCGCGCGGCGGCTTCGCCTGGCTCATCGCCGCCGCGTCCCGCTGGGCCGTCACGTGGCCGGCCCACGCGCCGAGCACGTGGCCGCCGACCACCGCCGCAAGCTGCACGGTCCACACGAGGCCGGGCGCCATGAACGCCGTCGGCGTGTAGAACGCGGTGCCGATCAGGTCCGCGCCGGTCTGCAGCGGGTCCGAGAGGGCGACGATGATCCGTTGGCCGTCGATCAGCAGGTAGGTCAGGTAGTGGGCGACGAGGTAGCCGACGGCGATCGGCGTGAGGCCAGCGCCGATGGCACCCCAGCTGACGGCCCGGCCGACCACCAGCGCCGTGCCCGCGATCACCCACAGGAACACGATCAGCAGCACGGTCTTCTGGACGAGCGCCGGGTTGCCGAACACCGTGGCGAAGGCGACCGTCTGCGACAGCCCGTCGAAGATGATCGACGCCGTGCCGAGGGCGACGAGCGCCACCCGCGGGATCTCCCAGGTCGCGTCGAGGAGGCCGCTCGCGAACGGCCGCCGCAGGACCGCCGACCGGTCGAGCGCATCGGGATCCTCGTCGTCCACCTCCACGCCGCGCGCCTCGGCCGTCGTCGCCGCCGGCACGATGCCGTAGATCGCGAGCCGGTTCAGCGTCCGGAACCACACCGTGAACGTCTCGCCCGCGGCGAGCCACTGGTCACGCCCGAACTGCGCCATCAGGGCGAGCGTCAGCACCGTGTACCCCACGAGCACCACCGTCAGCGTCCCGTTGCCCGCGATCGCGACGAGCTCGAGCCAGATGAAGAACATCAGCCCGATCACCGCCGGCCACAGCCGCACGACGGCCGGGAGCTCGGTGATGCCCCAGCCGCGGATCCCGAGCATCCGGAGCGCCCAGGCGAGCAGGTCGTAGATCGTCGCGAATGGGTTGACCCACTCCCACACCGGCGCGAGCAGCGCGGACAGGATCGCCACGCCGACCCACCCGTAGACCCACAGGAACAGCGTCGCGACCGACGCCTCGGAGGTCCCGCCGGCGATGCCCTGGGCGACGATCCAGATCCAGCCGATCAGGCCGACGACCCGCAGGGCGGTCCGGAGCGCGGCCGGGACGTGGACGACGCGACCCGGCGGCGTCGGGGCCGCGCGCATGTCCCGCGCGAGCACGAACACGAACGAGAGGGCGACGGTGGTCGCGGCACCCGCGAGGTAGACGGCCAGCGGCAGCGGGCTCTGGTAGACGGTGCCGAGGTTGTGGGCCGCGACGATCGCCGGCGCGCCGAGCGCGACCAGCAGCCCGCCCGCGAGGCCCACGAGGCGCGCGATCGACCGCCGCCCGGTGGACCGTCCGACGGCGTGCACGCCGATCGAGCTACGCCCCGCGACTTCGGCGCAGGACGTAGGCCCCCACGCCGGCGACGAGCAGGAGGCCGATCACGATCGGGAGCAGGACGTCCGAGGTCGAGGAGGCCGGGGCGGCCGGCGCGGCGGACGGCGCCGGTGTCGGCGCTGAGGACGGGGCGGTGGACGGCGCGGCGATCGATGGCGCGGTCGAGGCGGGCGCGGATGCCGACGGGGCCGCCGAGGCCGACGGCGGTTCGGACGGCGGCAACGACGCGGCCGCGAGCTGGACGGTGAACGTGAATTGCCCGCGCTCGATGTCGCCGTCGTCGGCCGACGCCGACGTCCACTTGATCGTGTACGTCCCGTCGGACAGGGGAGGCGGCTCGAGGGTCATCGCCTTGGCCGCCGTCGCGTCGCCATTCCCGATCGCCCCACCGTCGGGCCCGAGCAGCCTGAACGAGCTCTTCGACGGGTCGAGGTTCTCGGAGAAGGTGAGGGTGATCGTGGTCGGGGACGCGTCGAGGACGGCGCCGTCGGCAGGATCCGACGTGACGAGCTCGGCGTGGGCGAGGGTGGCCGAGGCGCCGGCGAGGGCCAGGAGCAGGGCCGCGAGCGTCGCGTGGATCGTCCGGCGGGCGATGGTCCCGGCGGCTGGGCGACCCGGAAGGCCCGTCTGGGCGATGCGAGCGATACTCACGGTTGCGGAGTCTAGCGGCGCCCCCGAATCCATGTCGCAGGCCGTCCGCCGCGGAGAACCCTGATGCCGATGTCGTCCGCCGCCCCCGCCACGTCCCTTCCTCGCCCCCGAACGCTCGCGGCGCCGGCGGCGCCGATCCAGCCCGCGCCGATGGACCAGGCCGACGGCCGGTACCAGGCAGGCGTGTGCAACATCGGTGCCTGGGAGGTCCGCCGCCGCCGTCGGTCGGCGATCATCGGGTTCGTCATCTCCGCGGTCTTCCTCGCCGCCCTCGTGGCCGCCGGCGTGCCCGCGGTCGTGCGCCTGCTGGTCGTGTTCCCGCTGTGGGGCTCGATGGTCAGCTGGCTCCAGGCCCGACGCCAGTTCTGCGTCGGCTTCGCGGTGGCCCGGTTGTCGAACTTCGCCGACGAGGAAGACGGGCGGGAGCGGGTCGACGATGAAGCTGCACATCGAGCCGACATGCGCACGGTTCGGCGCATGACGATCGACGGGTTCCTCATCGCCGCCCCGATCACGCTCGTGGTCGTCGGCCTGCTGCAGGTCGTGCGGCCCGCCTGACGAGGCGCTCGCCCGTCGGGACGCGAAACGACCGGTCACCCGCAACACCGGCCGGGCCTCGAGGAGCAAGGCGACCGGCGTCGCGGCTGACCGGCCGCCCCGCGGAGTGGCCGGGCAACGGCCCGGCTGGGATCAGGCGTGCTGCCCGGCGAGGGCGCTTCCGATCGAGATCAGGCGCCTGCCGATCGTCCACCGTGTCCGGGTCACGAGGCCCGTCGTGTCGGCCGCAGCCTTCGGCCGGCGGGTGGCATGCAGCTCGCTGGAGATTTGGTACAGGTCGTGGATTCGGTCCGCGACGAGCGGGTTCACATCTGCAGGGGTGTTGGTCTGGTTCATCGGGTCCTTCCCTCGCGGTGTCCTTTCCAGTCGCTCGCTGGTCTTACGTCTGTTAGGACTTCATCTAACTCGGCGTCGCGTCGAAACGCGACATGTATGTGGGCGTGGGGTTACGTCAGGTAGAGCTTGAGCTCGGACGACGCGTCGTCGAGGCGATCGCGCCGGAGGCTGTAGTAGGAGAGGCCGCCCTCCTCGGTCAGCGTCACGAGGCCGGCGGCCCGGAGCTGCGCGAGGTGGTGCTTGATGGTCGGCTTCGAGAGCTCGAGCCGTTCGGCGATCTCGGTGAGGTACCAGTCGCGATCCCGGAGGAGCCGCAGGATCCGCAGCCGCGTCTCGTCGCCCAGCGCCCGGTGCAGCCGCAGCACGCCGACCGGGGGCGCGAGCGGGTCCGTGGGCTCGAGGGCGGCGTCCGAGACGGGATAGACGAACATCCGCCAGTCGCCGCCGGCGAACGTGAAGTTGTACGGCCGCGCCAGGTACGACGGCGCGAGGACCACGCGGCGGACGCCCGGCTCGGACAGCCACCGGATGCCGTTGGTCGTGCGCTCGATGAGCTCGGCGGGGCCGAGACGTGAGCGGTCGCCCGCCCGGAGGGCGACGTCGCGCTCGATGATCTTCGCGACCCGCGGCTCGACCTCCTGGTACAGCGGCAGCCACGCCGTCAGCAGCTCGGTCACCTCCTGGGTGATCTCGTCCGAGTCCCCGAGGATCCGGCTGAGCCAGCCGTGCTTGTGCTCGGGCCACGCGCCGAGCACGGCGTCGATCGCCGTCCGATCGCCGTCCAGCGCAGCCGCGATCTCTGCCTCGCGGGCGGGGTCGCGCAACGAGTCGGCGAGGACCGCGTGGGCGAACTCGCGCCCGGGCGTCTGCCGCAGGAGCTCGACGAACGCCACGGCGTCGGTGACGTCCGGGCGATCGACGATGAGCCCGGTGCCGAAGATGCCCAGCTCCGAGTCGACGGCCGGCCGAACCCGCTCGGGGAGGGCCGCGCGCGCCCGCTCGAGCCACTTGCGGTCCTCCGCGGGCAGCTCGTCGTGCTCGCCGACGTCGGAGGTCGTGCTGATCGCGAAGTCGAACGCGGTCCGCACGTCGAAGCGGGCCGGCAGGGCGTTTCCCGCGCCCACGTCGCGGACCATGGCGCGGCCACTTGGCGTCGTCGCGGTGGCCGGGGTGATCTGGCGGGGAGAGGGGGGCATTCGTGTCTCTGTCATCGAACTCGTGTTAGACGACAATCTAACATCGACGTCGACGATGTCAAGTCCCTTCGTGGTCGGCTACGTGGTCGGAACGACCAACGGACGGGTGCTCGTCCGGGACGACCGGGTCAGAGCGTGCGCGGAGTACGTGCGGCGCTACCTCGACAGCTTCGACTGAGAGCAGACGACACGCGGTCGGGCCCTATCGCTGCCAGCGAACGCTTTTGGGTCGAACGGGCCGGTGGCCGCTCCCACCTCGCTGTTCGTTCGTCCGTGGCGATGGATCCCGTCCGGATCGGCCCGACGCAGGCGCTTCGCGCAAAAAGGTGATCACTGGCAGCGATCGGTCGGGGCGGGTGGCAGCGTGCGCCGATGGGTCGCCAGACCCCCGACAAGGCCCCGGTGGCGGGGTCGCCATACAATCGCTGGCAACCCGTTTGTCGCCCGAGGATCCGTTCCGCATGCCCGTCCCCGTCGTCGAGTTCTCCGACGAGCGCCTGCCCAACGGCCTGCGCCTGATCGTCGTCGAGGACCATCTCGCGCCCGTCGTGGCCGTGAACATCTGGTACAACGTCGGCTCCAAGCACGAGGTGCCCGGCAAGACGGGCTTCGCCCACCTGTTCGAGCACGTGATGTTCCAGGGCTCGGCCCACGTCGGTAAGGCCGAGCACATGGCGCTCGTCCAGGCGGCCGGCGGCACCCTCAACGGGACGACCTGGCTCGACCGGACCAACTACTACGAGACGCTGCCCTCGCACCAGCTCGAGCTCGCGATCTTCCTCGAGGCGGACCGGATGGGCTCGCTGCTCGACGCGCTCAGCCAGGAGAACCTCGACAACCAGCGTGAGGTCGTCAAGAACGAGAAGCGCTGGAGCTACGACAACCGGCCGTACGGGACGTGGAACGAGAAGCTGCTCGGGCACCTGTTCCCGGAGAGCCACCCGTATCACCACCCGACGATCGGCTCGATGGCCGACCTCGACGCGGCCTCGGTCGATGACGTCAAGGCGTTCTTCCGGACGTGGTACGCGCCCAACAATGCCGTTCTCTCGGTGGTCGGAGACTGCGATCGCGCGCAGGTGCGCGCGTGGGCGGACCGGTACTTCGGCCCGATCCCGGCCAACCCCCATCTGCCGCCACAGCCGGACCTCTCGCTCCCGCCGCTGATCGGCGAGGAGCGCCGCGAGGTCGTCGAGGACCGGGTCCCGCTGCCGCGCGTGTACATCGGGTTCCGGGCTCCCGTGTTCGGGGATCGGCGGCTCGACGCCCTCGACATCGCCACGCAGCTGCTCTCCGGCGGCAAGGGGAGCCGCCTGCACAAGCGGCTTGTCAGGGAGGAGCGGCTGGCCCAGGACGTCGCGGTGTTCACGCTGCCGTTCGTCGGCGGCGCCTCGATCATCGTGGGCTGGGCGACCGTCCGGCCGGGCGTGGACATCGCGACCGTCGAGGCCGCCTACCTCGAGGAGCTGGAGCGTCTGGCCTCGGAGGCGCCGTCGGCGGACGAGCTCGAGCGGGCGAAGGCCTTGACCGAGGCCGACGAGCTCGGAGCCCTGTCGCGCGTGGAGGAGCGCGCCGACCGGCTGTCGATGTACGCGACGCTGTTCGACGACCCGGCGCTCGTCAACACGCTGCTGCCGCGCTACCTCTCGGTCACCGCCGAGCAGATCCGCGACGCGGCCCGCGACGTCTTCCGGGCCGACAACCGGGTGGTCTTGACCTACGTGCCGGCGGCCGCCGACGCACCCGGCGACACGCCGGGCGACGCGGCCGGGGAGGAGGCCGCATGAGCGGGATCGAGCTCGTCGCCGAGCGGCCAGTCCCGGGCCATCCCCGCGACTACGAGTTCCCGGAGACCGTCCGGACCTCGCTGTCCAACGGCCTGCGCCTGGTCGTCACGCCCATGCCGGGACGCGCGCTGATCGCCGCTTCGATGGTGATCCGCGCGGGCGCTGGCGACGAGCCTGCCGGGCTCGGCGGCGCCACCGTCCTCTCGGCCAGGGCCCTGACCGAGGGCTCCGAGGTCCGCGACGCGATCGAGCTCACCGAGGCCGCCGAGCGGCTCGGGGCCTCGATCCACGCCGAGGCCGGCTGGGACGCGACGTTCGCTGGCCTCGACGTACCCGCGAGCCGTCTCACGCCCGCACTGGACCTCCTCGCCGAGGTGCTGCGCCGGCCCGCGTTCCCCGAGCGCGAGGTCGACCGCCTGCGGGACGAGCGGCTCACGGACCTGCTGCAGGCGAAGGCCGATCCGAGGCGGCGCGCCGAGGAGGCGTTCGTCGCCGCGATCTACGCCCCGTCGAGCCCCTACTACCGGCCGGCCGGCGGCCTCGCGCAGACGGTCGAGCGGCTGACCGACGGCGACCTCCGGGCGATCCACGACCGGGGCTTCGATCCGTCCCGCGCCGCGATCGTCGTGGCGGGCGAGGTCGATCCCGACGCCGTGGCCCGCGATGCGGAGGCCCTGTTCGGCGACTGGGCGGCCGCTCCCACGGCGGCAACCCCGGGCCCGATCGACGATACCTCGGCGGTGACCAGCCGCTTCGTGCAGGTCGTCCATCGGCCAGGTGCGGTCCAGACCGAGATCCGCGTCGGCCACCCGGCGCTGTCCCGCCGGAATCCCGACTTCTACCCCGTATCGGTGATGAGCGCGATCCTGGGTGGGCTGTTCAACTCCCGTCTGAACATGAACCTCCGCGAGGAGAAGGGCTACACGTACGGCGCCAGCGCCGGCTTCGATATGCGCCGGGCCCGCGGCCCGTTCGCCGCCCGCGCGGCCGTCAACACCGAGGTCACCGTCCCGGCCCTCCGCGAGATGCTGGGCGAGCTCGACCGGATCCGCGAGGCGCCGGTCACCGACGACGAGCTGCGGGCCGCCCGGGACTTCCTCGTCGGGGTGTTCCCGCTCCGGTTCGAGACACCCGGGCCCGTCGCCGGGTCCCTGGCAGGGCTGTTCGTCCACGACCTGCCGGAGGACGAGCTCACGCGCTACCGCGGTTCGATCGAGGCGGTCACGGCGGAGGAGGTCCAGCGCGTCGCCCGGGAGCACATCCGCCCGGAGGCGGCGGCCATCGTGCTCGTCGGCGACCACGGGCAGTTCGGCTCCGCGCTGGAGGCCGAGGGCCTCGGCTCGATCACGGTGATCGAGGACGCCCAGGGCTGACGCGCCCGGTGCGCGCGCGCACCGTCGTATGGGGAACCCCGTGCCATCGCGGACCGCTGAGCTGAAACCTTTTCGCGGCCGCCTGCCTCGGACAGAGTGAACGCGGCCCGTCAGGCAGGTCGCAGCCCAAACAGCGGAGTTCACCTGGCGATGAAGCACACCCACCGCATGCTCCGGTCGATCGGGACCTCGCTCGTCGCGCTGTTCCTGATCGCAGGCGCCTCCTTCGCGACGACCGCCTTCGTGGGCGGCCGCCACACCGCGACCACCGTTCCGGCCGCGCAGGAATCGGCGACGGACGCGCTCGAGACCGACGAGGTCGAGACCGAGGAGCCCACCGAGGCCGATGAGGACGCGACCGACGAGCTCGAGACCGACGAGGTCGAGACAGAGGAGCCTACGGAGACCGACGAGGTCGAGACCGAGGAGCCCACGGCGACCGACGAGGCAGGGCACCACCACAAGCATCACCAGGGCAACGGCGACAACAGCGGCCCGAGCAGCAATAGCGGCTCCGGCAACCACGAAGACGCCAACGACGACGACCAGGGCGAGAACGAGGACGCCGACGACCAGGGCGACGACAACGACGACCAGGACGAGGCCGACGACAACAGCGGCCACCACGACGGAGGCGACGACTCCGACGACGACTCCGGCAGCGACTCCGGCCACGACGGGTCGGGCGACGACTGAGCCCGCTGGTCCTTCCGGCCAACGGGGTCCATGACCTCTGTCCTGCGATGAGAGCCGCGTCGATCCCCGATCATCGTGTCGGGAGCCGGCGCGGCTCATCCGGATGCCCGCGGCGCGGCGTATCCGGATCGAAGCCCGGAGGACTGGTCCACGGACCTCGCACGGATGACCACCGCCGATTCGCGAGCTGCGCTCGATGAGCGCGAGGTCGTCGATGCGGTGCTGGGCGGGGATCGTGACGCCTTCCGTCGGCTCGTCGAGCACGAGAGTCGCGCCGTGATCGCCACGTGTACCCGGATCCTCGGCGATCGCACCGAGGCCGAGGACGTGGCCCAGGAGGCGTTCCTCACCGCGTACCGATCGCTCGCGTCCTGGCGGTCCGACGGGCCGTTCGGGGCCTGGGTGTCGCGGATCGCCGTCCGGCTCGCGATCCGTCGCGCGGCGCAGCGCAAGCAGGTCGTCTGGCTCGATCCCGTGTCCGACGGCGATGCCGCGGCGGCGACGGCCAGTGCGACGGCGCCGGACGGCGACCCGGCGCACAGCGTCATCCGGTCGGAGCGGGACGAGGGGCTCAGGGCCGCGGTCGTCGCGCTCGAGGAGCCCTATCGCGAGGTCGTTGCGCTGCGGTTCTTCGCCGAGCGTTCCCTCTCCGAGATCGCGTTTCTGACGGATCGTCCAATCGGGACGGTGAAGACGCACCTCTACCGGGGCCTGGCGCGGCTGCGCCAGGCCGTCGAGGAGTCCGACCGATGACGGCGCCGCGTTCCTTCGGCCCAGGCGAGCTCGACGGTGCCGATGGCCTGCTGCCCAGCGACGTGGCGGCGGAGTCCCGGATCGCCCGGGACCTGGAGGCGTTCGCGGGTCTGGCAACGACAGCACCCAGCTCGGACTTCACCGATCGGGTGATGCTCGCCATCGACCTCGAGCCGGTGCCGGCGCCCGCGCATGCCGCCGGTGTGGCGCTCCGCCGCGGCGCCCTCGGTGCGTTCCTCGCCTCGTTCAGCGACGCGTGGCGCGTCGCGACCCGGTCCGGGTTCCCGAGGGCGGTCCGGGCGCAGGCGCTCGCGCTCGTCGTCGTGGTGGGCGCGCTCGCGGCCGGTACCGGGGTCGCAGCGGCCGGTGCGGTCGGACTCATCCGCGACGACCGGGGCCTGCCATCGCCGGCTCCCTCGCTCGAGGCGCCGACGCCGGTCGTGCCGAGTCCGAGCCCGTCGATGGCCACGCCGTCCGTCGAGCCCCCGACGACCGAGCCCCCGTCTGTCGCGCCGATCGACGAGCCCCCGACCGCGCAGCCGGCGCGCACAGCGCGCCCGACGTTGGCCACCGACGACAACGGCGGTGGAAGCGGCGGCGGCAGTGGCGGCAGCGGGAGCGGCAGCGGGGGCAGTGGCGGCCAAGGCGGTGGCGGCGATGATCGCGGTGGCCAGCGGACGCCGAGGCCGACGAGCAACGGTGACGGCGACGACGGCGAAGACGATGCCAGCGACGACCACGGCGGCAGCAGCGGCAGCGGCAGTGGTGGCGACGACTCCTCCGGTCCCGGCGGGTCCGGCACGGACGACGGCGGCGAGTGACGCTCCGTCGACCTGACGCGCCGGAAGGCTGACCGAAAGCGCCCGGACGCTGCTCGATCCCGGGATCCCGGGTCCCCGCGACCGGTAGGCTTGCCCGGTGATCGTGGTGGTGGGCGGCCTCGGCTGGCGTCAGGGCGATCCGGCGGGTCCCGCCGGTCGAGCGTGCGAGGTCGCGCTGGCGGCCGCGGCGGCCGGCGCGCGCGTGGAGATCGTGGCGCGGGCCGGCGACGACGCTACGGGGGACGCCCTGATGCTTGCGCTTTCGCGGGCGGGCATCGGCCACGTGGCGGTGCTCCGCGACCCATCCCACCCGACGCCGATCCTCCCGGCCGTGGGTCCGGTCACGGACGACGACCCCGTTGACGTGGCGTTCGAGGTCGCCGCCGAGCCCCCTCAGCGGCAGGACCCCGCCGTGATCGGCCCGGTGCTCGATGCCGCCGACGTTTCGCTCGGACTCCAGTACCTCACGGCCTTCGGCGTCCTGGTCGTCACCGACGACGTCGCCGCGCCCGCCGTCCCCGTCGCTGTCGATGCCGCGGGGTTTGCCGGCGCCCACCTGGTGCTGCTGGTATCCGGCGACCCGTCGTCCGGCGCCGCCACGCTCACGCTCCCGCCTGACGCGACGGTCCTCGCCGTGCCGGCCGACGACGAGGGTGCCTTCGCGACGCTCGTCGGCGCGTACGCCGCCGCGCTCGATTCGGGCGCCGAGCCGGCCGCGGCGTTCGCCGGTGCCGTGGGCGCGGTCGGCGGGGAGGCCCTGCCGGCGTCGACCTGAGCTACACCAGCCCCAGCTGCGGGTCGCCCGGCTGCGCCTCGCCCGGCTCGAGGTGCGCGACGAGCTCCGGCCCGTTGTTGCGGACGTTGTTCACCAGCGGCGGGACGGGGTAGGCGGCGAGGGCGACGTCGTCGCGCGGCTCGAGGAAGGCGCGCAGCTCGCCGGGGTCGCGCACGGTGGGATCGAGCCACGCGGCCCAGGACTCCGGCGGGATCACGACCGGCATCCGGTTGTGGATCGGGGCCATGAACGCGTTGGGCTCCGTCGTGACGATCGTGAACGTCCGATGCCATTCGCCCGACTCGACGTCCTGCCGCCCGGTCCACAGGCCGGCCAGCGCGAGCGGCCGCTCGGCCGGGTCGTGGATTCGCATCGGCTGGCGCTTCGTCCCGTCGCGCAGCCACTCATAGAACCCGTCGACTGGCACGATGCATCGCCGGCGGCGGAAGGCGTCGCGGAACAACGGGCTGGTCGCGACGGACTCGGCGCGAGCATTGAACGATCGGGAGGCGATTCGCGGGTCGTCGGCCCAGCCGGGGATCAGCCCCCAGCGGTAGCCCACCACCGCCCGCTTGTCGTCGCGCTGCACGACGACGGCCGCCTCGTCCGTGGGCGCGACATTGAACCGGCCGCCAGGGTCGTCGAACAGGTCGTCGGCCTCGAAGATCCGGGCGATCTCGGACGTCGGCTGCTGCTGGGTGAACCGGCCGCACATGGGCGGCGAGTCTATCCGGTCGGCGCGCTGCCGCCCCGTACACGTTGGCTCCTGTACAGTCCCGCCCGTGACCGCGCCGCCGCCGCCGCCGTTCGACCTCCAGGCCACGCTCGCGCAGGACGGCCCCCTGTCACGCGAGACGGCGATGGCGGCCCTCGACCACGCCGGCGAGCTGATGACGACCGCCGACTTCATCGACGCCGCCCGGCTGTACCAGCGGGTGATCGGCTTCAACGACGTCGCGATCACCGGTGCGGCGCTGGTCGGCCTCGGCGAGGCGCTGCACCGCCTCGACGACGACTGGCAGGCGCTGGCAACCTGGGAGGAGGCGACCCGCCTGCCCGACAACCCCGCGACCTATACGGCGTGGCGCAACGTTGCCGCCGCCAAGGTGCGGGCGAGCGACCTGCAGGGCGCGATCGTGGCCTATCGCGAGGCCGAGAAGCGGGCGCCGCAGTCGGACAGGGCCGAGATCGCGTCGCGTCTCGGGTGGCTGTCGAAGGAGGTCGGCGACCAGGGCGCCGCGGGCCGGTACTTCGCCCGTGCCCGGGGCGAGCAGGGGTTCTCGGTCGCCATCGGCGTGCTCGCGGTCACGGTCGTCGTCTCGCTGACCACCGACTTCGCCGGCCAGGCCGGCCAGGAGCTGCTCCGGCTGCTCGAGCTGAACAAGCCGCTGGTCGCGTCGGGCGAGCTGTGGCGGCTGTGGACCGTCGTGCTCGTCCACGCCCCGCTCGGGGAGATGCCGCTCCACCTCCTGTTCAACATGTACTTCCTGTACCTGGCAGGCCCGTTCGTCGAGCGCCTCTACGGCCGTTGGACCTTCCTCGCCCTGTACCTGCTGTTCGCCGCCGGCGCGTCGCTGACGTCGTTCGCGTTCACCGCGCCGCCGGACGCCCCGATCGCCGTCGGCGCGTCGGGCGCCATCTTCGGGCTGTTCGGGCTGCTGGTCGCCGCCGAGCGGATCCACCGGCCGGTCCTCGACCAGCAGAGCCGGTCGTTCATGGGCCAGCTGACCGGCCTCGTCGTCATCAACCTGCTGTTCGGGTTCCTGGTCCCCGGGATCGACAACCTCGCCCACATCGGCGGGCTCGTCACGGGCCTGGCCGTCGGGGTGCTCTTCGCACCGACTCGCGTGCCGACGCTGCGATCGCTCTGGGTGCGCCCGGGTCCGACGCCCGGGACGACGGTCCCCGCGTTCGGGACGGGCGGCAACCGCGCGATCCGCGCCGCGGGTCTCGGGCTCATGGCCGTCGCGTTCTTCGTCCTGTGGACGATGGGCGCCGCCGCCTGGGGGTAGCGGGTGTTCTCCATGCTCCACGGCCGGTGGCCGCGGGTCTCCGCGAGCGGCGCATCGCTGGCGTTCCTCGAGATGGACGTCGCCCGTGGTGTCGCGCCGGTCTCCCAGCTCGAGGAGGCGACGGATGACCTGGTGGCCGAGGTCGTGGGCGTCCAGGTCGCCGCCGGCCTCGACCTCGTGACCGACGGGCAGGTCCGCTGGGCCGACCCGGGTGCGGCGCTGCTGCGCGCGATCGGCGACGGGGACACGGGCGCCGACGGGCTGCTGGTCCACGCGTGGCGTTCGACGGCGGCGTTGACGGAGGGCGTCGCGGCGCAGTCGATCGCGGGACCGTTTTCGCTTGGCTTGCGTGTGCACGAGGGGGCGGACGCGGAACGGCGAACCGAGTTCACCCTGGAGCTCGCGGCGCGCCTGGCCACGGAGCTCACCGCCCTCGCGGCCGCCGGTTGCCCGATGGTGCTGGTCGAGGAGCCCGCGGCGGTCGGGATCGGCACGTCCGGGTCCACGTCCACGGACGATGCCGAGCGCGCGTTGTTCGCCTCGGCCCAGGCCGGCCTGCTCGCGGACCGGCCGGCGCTGCACGCGATGCTGGTCGTGACCGGCGGCTCGGCCTGGCCGGCCGGCGCCCCGACGATCCTCGACGCGCCGTACCAGTCGTACCTGTTCGACCTGATCGACGGTCCCGACAACTGGCACCTCGTGCGGGCGGCGCCGGGAGACCGCGGCATCGTCTGCGGCGCGCATCGCGCGGACAGCGTGGCGGACCAGTCGCCCGAGCTCGTGTGGGCGGCGCGCTACGCGGCGTCGGCCCACGCTCGCGGCCTCGAGCGCGTGGGCGTGGCCAACGGCGCCTCCATTGCGGACGTGTCCCCGGACGCCATCCGCCGCGCCGCCGAGGCGCTCGCACGCGCCTCGCGCCTGGCGCCGCTGCCGCTCGACGAGGCGATTGCCCAGGGCCTCGACCCGCGCACGATCCGCCAGCCCTTCGACCCGCCGACCGGCCGCCGCCGGCGCCGTCCCACCAACCCCGACCCTCCGCCTGGCGCCTCCTCCTGAGCTTGGCCGCCGCGTCGGCGTCGTCGACACATATCGCTGCCGCGCGGACGTCGGCGAGGAGCACGCTGCGCACGCGATGCGAAACTCGGTTGCAGCCGACGCGCCGCGGTGGGACTATCCAGTCTCCGCGTGGCACCGGGACAGGCCTCGGCGTCTCGCGCACCCCTAGGCGTCGCCACCCCCGTTGTCGACGGGGGAAAGGAGGTCTCCCCGGTGGGCGAGTTGCACGTCGCGCTCGAGGTCAACGGCGAGCACCGGGAGGTCGACGTCGAACCCAGACGTCTCCTCGTCGAGGTGATCAGGGAGGATCTCGGCCTCACCGGGACCCACGTCGGCTGTGACACCAGCCAGTGCGGCGCGTGCACGATCCACGTCGACGGCCGGGCCGTGAAGAGCTGCACGATGCTGGCCGTCCAGGCCGACGGCGTGAGCGTCACGACGATCGAGGGGGTCGTCGGCGCCGATGGGGCGTTGAGCCCGCTCCAGAACGCGTTCTGGGAGAAGCACGGCCTCCAGTGCGGCTTCTGCACGCCCGGGATGATCATGGCCGCGGCCGACCTGTTGAAGACCAACAAGGATCCCAGCGAGGAGGAGATCCGGCACGCGATCGAAGGCAACATCTGTCGCTGCACCGGCTACCACAACATCGTGCTGGCCATCCGCGAGGCGGCACGCGTGATGCGCGAGGGTGCCGGCGCACCCGTCGCCGCGAACGCCTGAGGAGACGACGTGACCACCGACGTCCTCGGCACACCGGTCAAGCGGGTCGAGGACCCGCGCTTCATCACCGGCAAGGGCCGCTACCTCGACGACATCCAGCTGCAGGGGATGGTCCACATCTCCATCCTGCGCAGCCCATACGCCCACGCGAACATCGCCTCGATCGACACCTCGAGGGCCAAGAAGGCCCCGGGCGTCCTCGCCGTCATCGTCGGCGCCGACATCCCGTACAACCCGCTGCCCATGGCCTGGCCCGCCGGTGGCGCCAGCGGCCTCCAGAACAACGTCAACGTCCCGCGCACGCTCGCGACCGACTCGGTCAAGTGGACGGGCGAAGGCGTCGCGGCGGTCGTCGCCGAGACGCCCGCACAGGCGCAGGACGCGCTCGAGCTCATCGACGTCGAGTACGTGCCGCTGCCGGCGGTCGTGGACGCCGAGAAGGCGACCCAGCCGGGCGCGCCGCAGCTCCACGAGAACGCCCCCAACAACGTCGTGTTCGTGTGGCCCGTCGGCGACAAGGACGGCACCGACGCCGCGTTCGAGAACGCGGAGGTCGTCGTCAAGCAGCGCCTGGTGAACAACCGGCTCATCCCGAACCCGATGGAGGTCCGCGGCGACATCGGCTGGTACAACCCGGGCACCGAGGAATACACGATCTGGATGTCGAGCCAGACGCCGCACATCCAGCGGCTGCTGCTGACCGCGTTCGTGACCGGCGTCCCGGAGCACAAGGTCCGTTGCATCAGCCCCGACGTTGGCGGCGCCTTCGGCACCAAGATCTTCTGCTACGCGGACATGGCGCTCGTCATGTTCGCCAGCAAGCTGGTGGGCGGCCTCCCGGTGAAATGGGTCGAGGGCCGGCGCGAGAGCTACGGCAGCACGATCCACGGCCGCGACCACATCACCTACGTCGAGGTGGCGGCGAACCGCAACGGCGAGGTCCAGGGCCTCCGGGTCAAGACCTTCGCCAACCTCGGCGGGCGCCTGTCGACGATCGGACCCGGCATCCCGACCACCCTCTACGGCCGCGTCCTCGCGGGGCCCTACAAGTTCCCCAACGTCTACGCCGAGGTCACGGGCGTCTACACCAACACCACGTTCGTGGACGCGTACCGCGGCGCGGGCCGGCCCGAGGCGACCTACGTGGTCGAGCGGACGATGGACCTGCTCGCCGACGAGCTGGGCATCGACCCGGCCGAGATCCGGCGCCGCAACTTCCTGCCGCCGGACGCCTTCCCGTACGACAACCCGTCCGGGCTCCTGACCGCGGTCAACGGCTCGAAGCTGTTCATCGACTCGGGCAACTACGAGCCGGCGATGGACAAGGCGCTCGCGATGGCCGGCTATGCCGAGATGGCGACAAGGAAGGCCGAGGCGAAGGCCCGCGGCAAGCTCCTGGGCGTCGGCCTGTCGACGTACATCGAGGTCTGCGGCGTGGCGCCCAGCAAGTGGATCGGTGCGGTCGGCGAGGGCTGGGGCGCCGCGATGTGGGAGAGCTCCAACATCAGGGTCCACCTCACCGGCAAGACCGTGGTCACCATGGGCACCCAGCCGCAGGGCCAGGGTCACGAGACCACCTACGCGCAGATCATCAGCCACGAGCTGGGCATCCCGATGGACGACATCGTCGTGCAGCACTCGGACACCCAGGGCACGCCGTTCGGCTACGGGTCGTACGGCAGCCGCACCTCGAACGTCGGCACCGGCGCCGCCCTCAAGGCCGCCGCCAAGATCCGCGAGAAGGCGCGCCGCTACGCCGCGCACATGCTCGAGGCCAGCCCCGACGACATCGAGATCGACGGCAACGAGTACCGGGTCAAGGGCTCGCCGGAGAAGATGAAGACTCTCCAGGAGATCGCGTTCGCGCTCGACCTCGCGTTCGACACGCCCGAGGGCATGGAGCCGTATCTCGACGAGACGGCGTACCACGACACGCCCAATTGCACCTTCCCGTTCGGGACGCATATCGCCATCGTCGAGATCGACGAGGACACGGGCGTGGTCGACCTCCTGCGCTACATCGCGGTCGACGACGTGGGCAACAAGATCAACCCGATGATCGTCGACGGCCAGCTCCACGGCGGCATCGCGCAGGGCGTCGGCCAGGCGCTGTGGGAGGGCGCGATCTACAGCGACGAGGGCCAGCTGCTGACGGGCTCGATGCTCGACTACGCGCTCCCGCGGGCGTCGTGGCTGCCGAGCTTCGAGCTCGGCGAGACCGTGACCCCGTCGCCCGTCAACCCGCTGGGGGTGAAGGGCGTCGGCGAGGCGGGCTGCATCGCGAGCACCGCGGCGGTGTCCAACGCGGTCATCGACGCGCTCAGCCCGCTGGGCATCCGGCACCTCGACATGCCGTACACCGCGCAGAAGGTCTGGGGCGCGATCCACGGGGCGTCGAGTGGCGGCGGCTCCGCGAACGGCAACGGCTCCGCGAAGGGAGGCCAGGCATGATCCCGGCGGAGTTCGGGTACACCCGGGCGGACAGCGTCGACGAGGCGCTGGGCGCCATCGCCCGCGACGACGGGGCGAAGGTCATCGCGGGCGGCCAGAGCCTGCTGCCGCTGCTCAAGCTGCGGCTGGCCTCGGCCGAGACGCTGGTCGACATCGGCCGTCTCGACGAGCTCCGGGGGGTCGAACGACTCGACGACGGGCGCCTGTCCATCGGCGCCCTGACCACCTACGCCGAGCTCATGGACTCGCCGGCGATCCACTACGGCGTGCTCCGCGACGCCCTGCCGACCATCGGCGACGTCCAGGTCCGCAACAGGGGGACCGTGGGCGGCGCCGTAGCCCACGCCGACCCGGCGTCGGACCTGCCGGCCGCCCTGCTCGCGCTCGACGCGGAGGTCATTCTCCAGTCGTCGGGCGGCACGAGGACGGTCAAGGCCGACGGCTTCTTCGAAGGTCCCTTCACAACGGCCATGCGCCACGACGAGCTCCTCACCCGGATCCTGCTGCCGGCCCCGCATGACAGCGCCGGGTCCGCGTACGCCTCCCTGGAGCAGCCGGCCTCCGGCTACGCGATGGTCGGCGTGGCGGCGGTCGTGATCGTCGGACCGGGCGACGTGATCGAGTCGGCCGGGATCGGCGTCACCGGCGTGTCCGACCACCCGTACAAGGCGACGGACGTGGAGGCGGCCCTGGTCGGCACCAAGGGCTCGGCCGAGGACATCGCGGCGGCCGCGGCAAAGGTCGTCGGCGACCACGAGGTCAACAGCGACATCCACGCCGCCGCCGAGTACCGCTCGGCCATGGCCGAGGTGTACACGCGACGCGCGATCCAGGCGGCGCTGGCCCGCCTGGGCTGAGCGGCGCCGGACGGCGCGGACCGGAGGGGTGCGGCTCGAGCAGGTCGTCCCCGGCCACCGTCCGGCAACGGACCTGACCGGCGCCGTCCTCGCGCGCGACCTGCGTGTCGGCGGCGAGCGCTGGTCGAAGGGCCGTCGCCTCGACGCCGCCGACCTCGACGCGCTCGCCGCATCGTCACCGGCCGAGGTCGGCGCCGAATCGGTGACCGTGCTGGTCATGGAGGCCGGCGACCTGCACGAGGACGAGGCGGCGACCCAGCTCGCCGCGGCGGTGCGCGGTCCCGGGCTCGACCAGCGCGGCCCAAGCGAGAGCCGGATCGACCTCCTGGCCGCGCAGCCGGGCGTGCTCCACGTGCGGTCGCGCGAGATCGAGCTGCTCGACCGGATCGATCCGCTGGAGGTGTTCACGGCGCTCGACGGGTCCGTGGTCGCGACGGGCCAGCTGGTCGCGTCGGTGAAGGTCGCGCCGCACGTGGTCCCGGCGTCCATCGTCGACCGGGGCGTCGCGATCGCACGTGCGGGCCGGCGCCCCCTCGTCTGGGTTGCGCCGTTCGTGCCCATGCGGGTCGGCGTGCTGGTCAAGGAGTCGCTCCGCGCAGCGGACCGGGAGCGCTTCGAGCGGAGCGTCCGGGACAAGGTCGAGTCGCTGGGCTCGTCGGTGCTGCGCTTCGAGTACCTGCCCGACGAGACGGCCGCCGTGGAGTCGGCGCTGGCGTCGATGACGACGGGGCCGGCGGCCGAGACGGTCGACGTGGTACTCACGGCGGGCGGCCGGTCGACCGACCCCGGCGACCCGTTCTTCGTCGCGCTCGAGGCGGTCGGCGGCCGGCTCATCCGCCGCGGCGTGCCGGCCCACCCGGGCTCGATGCTGTGGCTGGGCCGTGTGCGCCACACGGCCGTGCTCGGCCTGCCCACCTGCGGCGCCTACTCGAAGGCGACGGCCGCGGACCTGCTGCTGCCGAGGCTGCTCACCGGCGAGCCGCCGACCCTCCGGACGGTCTCCCGGCTGGGCCATGGCGGCATCCTCACCCGCGACATGCGCTTCAGGTTCCCGGCGTATGCTCGGGCTCTCGATGCACCCGACGGCTGATCCCGACGCGTCGATCGCGATCGTCAACGCGCCACCCCCGTCCACCGCGACCAGGGCCGCGGACGTCGCGATCGATCCGTGCTGGCCCGGAGCCGTCGCCGAGTCGCCCGACGCGCCGCTGATCGGCCGCGAGGCGGACCTCGCCGCGATCCGGCGCCTGGTCACCGGTCGCGACCGGACGTTCGTGACGCTGGCCGGCATCGGCGGCGTCGGCAAGAGCCGGCTGGCGGTGGAGGTCACCCGGCGGGCCATGGTGCGCCGCGACGGGCGGGTCGCGTTCGTGCCGCTCGACGGCGTCAGCGACGCGTCGCTCGTGGTGCCGGCGATCGCCGGCGCGATGGGTGTGCCCGACGAGCCCGGCCGGACCCTCGTCGAGTCCCTCGCGGAGGCGCTCGGACGCGCGCCCAGCCTGCTCGTCCTCGACACCGTGGAGCACGTGCGGTCGGCGGCGCCCGCGCTCGCCGACCTGCTCGCGCGCACGCCCGGCCTCACGATCCTCGCGACGAGCCGGATCGCGATCGGGGTGCCGCGAGAGCGTGTTGTCTGGGTCGACCCGCTGCCCGTGCCGCCCGACACGGAGGCCGACCCGGACGAGCTGATGCGCAACCCGGCGGTCGCCCTGTTCCTCGCGAGGGCCGCGGTCAGCCGCCCCGAGATCGAGGCCACCCCGACCAACGCCGCCCTCGCGGCCAGGATCTGCCGCCGGCTCGACGGGATCCCGCTGGCGATCGAGCTCGCGGCGGCGGCGCTGCGGGTCCTCGCGCCGCACCAGCTGGTCGACCAGCTCGAGGGCCGGATCGGCGAGACCGGCGTCGAGCCGAGCGTCGACGCCGGCCGGGACGAAGGCGGCTCCGGCCCGGCGCGCCAGCGCAGCCTGCGGGCGGCGATGGACTGGAGCATCGGTCTCCTCCCTGAGCCGGTCCTCCGCCTGTACCGGCGGGTGTCAGTGATCTCGGGGACGTTCGGCAGTCCGACGGCGACCGCGATGCTCGACGGCGGGGAGCGGCGTGGCCTCGCCCCGCTCGGCGTCGACGTGGAATCCGGTCTCCAGCAGCTGGCGGCCGCCTCGCTCCTGCGGCACGAGGACGAGGGCCGCTCGTTCGCGATGCTGACCACGGTCCGGGCGGACGCGCAGGACCGGCTCGCGCGCAGCGGCGAGGCCATCGCGATGCGCTGGGCCCACGCGTACCAGGTGCTCGCCGTCGCCGAGGAGGCCGAGCGCGCGTTGCCGGCCGGCGGCGACCTCGAGGTCCTCGACCGGCTGGAGGAGGCGCACGACGATATCCGCGAGGCCCTGGAGTGGGCGATGGCCCAGGGCGATGGGACGTTCGCACTCCGGCTCGCGGGCTCGCTGGCCGAGTTCTGGCGGACGCGCGGACACCATACGGAGGGCCGCCTCCGCCTTGCCGCCGCGCTGTCGCTGGCCGTCGACCCGCCGCCGGCCGTCCGCCGCAAGGCCCTGAGCGGCGCCGGCCTGTTGGCCTCGTACCAGGGCGACTACCGGCTCGGCGAGGCGTACCTCCGCGAGGCGCTGTCGATTGCCCGGGAGATGGGCGACGAGGAAGCGATGGCGTCGTGCCTCAACTGGCTGGGCACCAACGCCTACGCCAGCGGCGACCTCGACGCGGCCGAGGCGTTCGTGTCCGAGGCGCTCGGGATCCGCCGCCGGATCGGCGAGCCGGCCGGGATCGCGCTGGCGCTCAACGCGCTGGGCGGCGTGCACCACTTCCGCGGCGACCTCGACCTCGCCCGCGCCATGTTCGTCGAGAGCCTGTCGCTCAAGGAAGGCATTGGGAACACGAACGGGATCGCGGTCGCGTTGACCAACCTCGGCCTGGTCGAGCGGGACGCCGGGCACCCGGAAGAGGCGGCGCAGGCGTTCGACGAGGCGATCCAGATCTGGGAGCGCCTGGGCGACCGCCAGCGGCTCGCGGTGGGCGTCCACAACGCAGCCCTGCTCGCCTTCGACCGCGGGCGCAACGACGAGGCGGCGGGGCAGCTGACCCGGGCCTACGACATCGCGACCGAGGTCGGCGATCGCTCGGAGATGGCCTACGCGATGGCCGACCGGGTGCGGGTCGACGTCGAGCGCGGCGACCTCGACGCGGCGACCGCAGCGCTCGCGACGGCGCTGCCGCGAGCCCACGCCATCGGCGCTCGCGTCATCGTGCTCCTCGCGCTCGAGGGTGCGGGTGCGCTGGCGGCGGCGCGCGGCGACGACGTCCTGGCCATCCGCCTGTGGGCGGGGGCGGCGGCCGACCGGGCGGCGTCCGGGTTCGCCAACATGCCGGCCGACGAGCGCCTCATCGACGCGCGGATGTCCGAGGTGCGCCGGCGCCTCGACCCCGCGACCGTTGCCGCGGCGTGGGCCGAGGGGCAGGCGCTGACGCTGGACGCTGCGGTCGAGGCCGCGATGACGCTCGTGGCGACCGAGAAGGTCACGGCCGGCTGAGACGATCCCGGGCCGCGTGTAATCGTCACGCCCGATCGGCGTTGTCATGGGCGTCACGCCCCATAAGCCGGAGGATCCAGATGCGCCGATCCCGCCTGTTCACGCTGCTCGGCGGCTCGCTGCTCGCCGCGCTGCTGCTCCCGTCGCTCGCGGTGGCCGCGGAGCCCACGACGACCACGACCCCGGTGGCCCCGAACATCAGGCTCCACTGCGCGCTGGTGATCCCGGCCGGGCATCCCGCCCGCGAGCGCGTCGGCTGCGGTTGGTCCGCGGTCACGGGCGTCGAGGTCCGCGCCTACCGCGTGTGGAAGACCGTCGACGCCGGGCTGGGCCGGCCGCGCCACCTGCTCGCCCGGGTGACCCCGGACCAGCCGCTCCGCGTCGTCGACCCCAACATCCGCCGCGGCCACACGTACACCTACCGGGTCGTGGCGATCGGCACCGACGGGAAGCGCGTTGGCGTCAGCAACGCCGAGTGGCTGCGCGTGGGCTTCCCGGCTGCGAAGATCGCCCTGAATTGCGCCTACGTGATCGATGCCGCCCGCCAGGGCGTCGCGTGCCACTGGGCCAAGGCAGATCGCCCGGGCGCGGCACGTTTCGTGCTCGTGCGCTCGATCGACGGCGGCCCCCGCGAGCGGATCTACCGCACCGCGGCCGACGGACGCCGGTCGTTCTTCGACACGGACGTCGTGGCCGGCCAGTCGATCCGCTACAAGGTGTTCGCCCTCGCCGGCGACGGCCGGATCGTGGGCGTCAGCCGGGTCGACACCGTCCTCGTCCCGACCATCGCGACGCCGTAGCGACGGAGCCGGCGCGATCCGTTCCGTCGGCACCGGCACACTTGCCGGGGTGGACGGACGAGCGGGTGACGAAGCCGATGAGCGGGAGCTGGTGGAGCGCGCGAGGGTCGATCCGTCGGCCTTCGCGGAGCTCTACCGCCGGTACTTGCCCCGCGTCCATGCCTTCGCCTACCGCCGGACCGGAGCCGTGGAGGTCGCCGAGGACATCACCTCGGCGGCCTTCGAGCGCGCGCTCCGCAACCTGCATACGTTCAGCTGGCGGCCGGGCGGGTTCGGCCCGTGGCTGTTCCGGATCGTCTCGAACGAGCTCGTCGATCACTACCGGCGGACGGGCCGCGCCGCCTCCGATCGCTCGACCGACGCGGCCCTTTGGCTCCTGCCAGGGGCGTCGCGTGACCCGGCCGACGAGGTCGGCGAGCGTGATGCCGTCGCCGAGGTGCTGGCCGCGATGGACCGCCTGAGCCCCCGCTACCAGCAGGCGCTGGCCCTGCGCTACCTCGCGGACCTCAGCACGGACGAGGCCGCGGCCGCGATGGGCACGTCCAAGGCCACGCTGGCCGTGGTCGTCCATCGGGCCACCCGCGCCCTCCGTCGGGCCCTCGCCGAGGAGGACCGGTCGTGAGCGACGAGACCCGCCGCCGCCTCGAACAAGCCGGCAGCCGCCCCGTGCCGCAACCGGATCCCGAGTTCGCCGAGCGGTTGGAGGCACGGCTGCTGGCGGTCGCCGCGACGTCGCCGGTCCCGCCCGAGCCCACCGGACCCGTCCGCCCGCCGGGGCGGGAACGACGGTCGATCGCGCTGGCCCTCGCGGCGCTGAGCGCCCTCGCCGTCGTCCTGGCCTTCACGCTCGGGACCCCGAACAGCCAACCCGGCCCTGCGCCGCTGCTTGCGGGTCCGGTCAACGTCACGGTCGCCCTGACCGACGGCACGGTGGTCGACGCCACCGACGGCCTCAGCCTGCCGGACGGCGCCGTCGTCACCGTGGGCGAGGGCGGGTACGCACGCATCGGGGACCAGGTTCTGCACGCCGGCGACGTGGTCACGATCGAGTTCGGTCGACCCCGGATCGACCACGACCGCCCGATCGGCGTCGTGACGCAGACCCCCGGCCACGCGACCCCCAGGCCGACGACCCGGCCTACCCCGAGGCCCACGGCGGTCCCGAATCACACGCCCCGGCCGACGGCCCCGCCGACTTCGAAGCCAACGCCGAAGACGACGCCCGCACCGGATCGCACGCCGACGCCGACCTCGACACCCGAACCGACGCCGACGCCCACGCCCCCGGTCGAGACAGGTCCATCGCCCACGCCCTCGCCGTCGCCGGTGCCGCTCACGTTCCGGCCGCGGCTCCGGGCCCACGCCAACCCCACCGGCGACCGGGTCGTGCTGCGATGGACCGCGACGCGCCGCGCAGCGAGCTACCTGTTGATCGTGACCCGGTCGCGCGTGGGTCCGGCGCCGGATCCGGTGTACCCGGGCTCACAGGTCTTCCGCCAGTTCGCCGCCGCGCCGGACCACTGGCTGCGGTTCCGGGTGCTCGACCCGGTCGTCGAGGTCAAGGTGATGGTCGTCGCCCTCGGGCCCCACGGCCACGAGGTCTCGCGCAGCCGGATCGTCACCGTGGCGACCGGCGGCGACGTCACCGGCGAGGTGCCGGCCGGCCCCGACCCGCCGCCCGACGATGGCGGCGGCGGCTCGTCTCCCTGACCCGGCGCCCGGGGCGCCGGCCCGGCTTCCCGCCCCGCGCCCGGCCCCCCGTGCCGGGCCCGCGGTGTAGCATCGCCGCCCATGGAGTCCGAACAGCCCGAGTCGACCGCCGCGCCCGACGCCCGCGCCGCGCGTGCCGAAGCCACCCGCTCGATCGAGGGCATCACCGACGCCTTCCGCGAACGGGGCTACATCGCCGACCGGTCGCTCGCGACAACGGTGTTCCTCGCCCTGGAGCTCGGGCGCCCGCTGCTGCTCGAGGGCGAGGCGGGCGTCGGCAAGACCGAGCTCGCCAAGGTCCTCGCGGCAACGCTCGGGTCGCGGCTGATCCGGCTCCAGTGCTACGAGGGCCTGGACGTCAACACCGCCGTCTACGAGTGGAACTACCCGCGCCAGATGCTCGAGATCCGCCTGCTCGAGGCGCGCGGCGAGATCGACAAGGCGTCGGCGCACGACATCTTCGGCGCGGAGTTCCTGCTCAAACGCCCGCTGCTCCAGGCGCTCGAGTCGACCGACGGCAGCGCGCCCGTGCTCCTGATCGACGAGATCGACCGCGCGGACGAGGAGTTCGAGGCCTACTTGCTCGAGATCCTGTCCGACTTCCAGGTGACGGTCCCGGAGATCGGCACGATCCGTGCCGCCCAGGCGCCGCGCGTCGTCCTCACGTCCAACCGCACCCGCGAGGTCCACGACGCGCTCAAGCGGCGTTGCCTGTACCACTGGATCGACTACCCCACGGCGGCCAAGGAGTTCGAGATCGTCGCCACCCGCGTCCCCGACGCGCCGCCGCGGCTCGCCCGCGAGGTCGTCGACTTCGTCCACCGGCTGCGCTCCGCCGACCTGACCAAGGTGCCGGGCGTCGCCGAGACCCTCGACTGGGCGGCCGCGCTCCTGTCGCTCGGGGCGGCGGAGCTGTCGCCCGACGTCGTCGACGAGACGCTGGGCGTCGTCCTCAAGTACGAGGAGGACATCCGGCAGGTCCGCGGGGCGGTCGCCCACCAGTACCTCGCCGAGGCGACCGCGCAGGCCTAGCATGAGCCTCGAGCCCTCCAGCGCCTTGGCCGTCGCGCCCACCGGCGAGGTCATCGACGGGCGCCGGCTCCTGGCCGAGGCCGTCGGCTTCGGGCGAGCCCTCCGGGCCGCCGGGCTCGCCGTGGACATGGCGGCATCGATCGACTTCGCCCGGGCGCTGACGTTCGTCGACCTCGGCAACAAGGGCATCGTCCGGGACGCGGGTGCCGCGCTGTTCGTGCGGCGGCGCGACGACCGCGAGGTCTACGACCGGGTGTTCGCCCAGTTCTGGCGGCGCCGCGGGCGGAAGCTGCCGAAGCCGAGGCTCGAGGGCCTCGTCCCCGACGCCGAGCGGGACGAGGAGGGCGATCCGGCGGCCGCCGACGAGGACGGCGAGGGCCACGACGCGACGATGTCGGAGCTGGCGACGATGGGCGTCCAGGTCGCCTCCGACAGCGAGGAGGACGGCGAGATCGAGGGCGTGACGATCTCGCCCGACGCGTACTCCCGCGGCGAGCTGCTTCGCCACCGCGACTTCGACCGGATGACCTCCGCCGAGCTGCGCGACGCCGAGCGCTTCGTCGACCTGCTGCGGCCGCGGCTCGAGCGACGGCGGACCCGGCGGTTCGAGCTCCATCCGCACGGTCGCCGGGTGGCACAGCGTGCGATGTTCCGCCAGAACCTGGCGACCGGCGAGCTGACCGAATGGGTCTGGCGGCGCCAGATCCGCGAGCCGCGCCAGCTTGTCGTCCTGTGCGACATCTCGGGCTCGATGGAGCGGCATTCGAGGCTGCTCCTGCGGTTCGTCCAGGCGCTGTCGCGCACGAACGAGGTGCGGACCGAGTCGTTCGTGTTCGGGACGCGCCTGACCCGCGTGACCCGGCTGATGCGCGACCGCGACCGGGATCGCGCCCTCGCGCGGGTCGCCGACACGGTCACCGACTGGGCGGGCGGGACGCGGATCGGGGAGTCGTTCCGGGACTTCAACCACCGCTGGGCGCGGCGGACGCTGCGGACGTCGGGCGTCGTGATCGTGGTCTCCGACGGGTGGGATCGTGGCGACCCGGCGCTCGTCGCCGCCGAGACCGCGCGGCTGCGCCGCAACTGCCACCGCCTCGTGTGGCTCAATCCGCTCGCGTCGGCACCCGGCTACCAGCCGCTCGCGGCGGGCATGAAGGCGGCCTTCCCGTTCATCGACGACTTCCTCCCGGCCGGCACGCTCGCGTCGCTCGAGCGGCTGGGCGAGGTGCTGAGCGGCTCATCGCAGGGGACCGCGCGGCGCGGCTCGGCCGTGACGCACGCGACGTCCGTCGCGCCGTCGCTCGGCCTTGGCGCGCCGGACGCCGCCCCACCACGCCCGCTCGACGCGGCACCGGTAGGCGCCGACCAGGCGAGGCCGCTGACATGAGGGATCCCGCCGGCCGCGACCGGCACCCCCGCGCCCGCCGGCGCCGGGGCTGATCCGCGAACGCCCGGCCGACGAATTGGAGGTCACGATGCAGGAGCTGCTGGACACGCTGGACGGATGGCGCGCGGAGGGCGCGGGCGTCGGCCGTGCCGTCGTGGTGCGGACGTTCGGCTCGGCGCCGCGACCCGAGGGCGCCGTCCTGCTGGTCACCGACGACGGGCGGCTCGCGGGCTCCGTGTCCGGGGGCTGCGTCGAGGGGGCCGCCGCCGAGGAGATCTGGGCGACGCGCAAGAGCGGCCGGGAGCGCGTCATCCGCTACGGGATCAGCGACGAGCAGGCGTGGGACGTGGGGCTCGCCTGCGGCGGGACCATCGACGTGCTGATCTCGCCGCGCGTGCCGGACGTCGCGGTCACCGCCGCCAGGGAGACCCGCGAGGGTCGCGGCGACGGTCGCGCGATCGTCACGCCGTTACCCGATGACGCGCCGCCGGCGTCGTTCGGCGCCCACCCGCCGGGGACCGGCGCGGAGCCGGCCGAGGTCCTCGTGGTCCACGAGGACGGCGAGCTCGAAGGCTCGCTGGGGGACGCCGCGGCCGACGCGGCCCTCGTCGACGCGGCACGTGACGCCCTGGCGCACGGCGTGTCGCGGACGATCGAGGTATCAGGGCGCCAGCTGTTCATCGAGGCGTACCCGGTCCGTCCGCGCCTGGTCGTCGTCGGGGCCGTCGAGGTCTCGCGCACGCTGGTCCGGCTGGCGAAGGAGCTGGGGTACGAGACCGTGGTCATCGACGGCCGGGCGGCGTTCGCGACCGAGGCGCGATTCCCGGACGTGGACCGCCTCCTGGTCGGGTGGCCGGACGAGCTCGCCGACGAGATCGGCCTCGGACCGGCCGACGCGGTCGCGGTGCTGACCCACGACGTGAAGTTCGACGAGCCGGCGATTGTGGAGGCGCTGCATCGGGGCTGCCGGTACGTCGGGGCGGTCGGCTCGCGCAAGACTCAGGCGGACCGCCGCGCCCGGCTGCTCGAGGCCGGCGTGACCGAGGCGGAGGTCGACCGGCTCCGGGGCCCGATCGGGCTCGACCTCGGCGGGCGGCTGCCGTCGGAGACGGCGCTCGCGATCATGGCCGAGATCGTCGCGGAACGGCGATCGGGCACGGGCCGCCCGATGCGCGAGGTCGCCCAGGCCCGCGAGGCGGCGGTCTCGACCGGCGCGCCGGGGTGAAGGTGGTCGCGGTCGTCCTGGCCGCCGGCGCGAGCACCCGGTTCGGGTCGCCGAAGCTGCTGGCGCCGCTCGACGGCCGGCCCCTCCTGCAGCACGCCCTCGATGCGGTCGCCGACGCCGGCCTGGCCGATGCCGTCGTCGTGCTTGGCCGGGGCGCCGACGACGTGGAGGCCGCGATCGCCTGGCGATCCGAGCGGCGCGTGGTGAACCCGCGTCCCGAGGACGGGCTGTCGAGCTCGCTTCGCGTGGGCCTGGCGACCGCGATGGCCGAAGCCGGGGCGGATGCGGTCATCGTCGTGCTCGGGGACCAGCCTTCGCTCCGGCCCGACGTCGTGCGGGCGGTCGTGGCCGCCGCCGAGACGGCGCTGGTGCCGATCGTTCGTCCCCGCTACGCGGCCGACGACGCGCCCAACCCGGTGGTGCTCCGGCGGGCCGCCTGGCCGCTCGCCGAGGGGGTCGACGGGGACCGTGGCCTGGGTCCGCTCCTCGCGGCGCGGCCGGACCTCGTGCTGGAGGTGCCGGTGGAGGGCGCGAACCCGGACGTCGACACCGTCGCGGACCTCGTGCGACTCGAGGGCGTATCGTGACCCGCGATGTCGCCTAGGAGCGCCGCCTCCGCCGATCGCCTCGAGTCCGCCTGGGCCCAGCGCGTCCGGGAGAACCGCGAGCAGGCCGAGCGGTTCCGCGAGACGCAGACGCCCGACTTCTACGCCCCGGTCTCGTCGCTGTTCGTTGCCGATCCCCGGCGGACCGACGAGCCCGCGCTCGCCGCGCTCCTGGCCTCCGCGACCGAGGACGAGGTCTGGCTGGACATCGGTGCAGGGGCCGGCCGATACGCACTCCCGCTGGCCCTCGTCGTGCGCGAGGTCATCGCCGTCGAGCCGTCGGCCGGCATGCGCGGCGCGCTGCGGACGGGGATGGGGGAGCACGGGATCGCCAACGTGCGCGTGGTCGCGGGCGCCTGGCCCGAGTCGATCGAACGCCTGGGCGACCTGCCGGCCGCGGACGTCGGGATGATCGCCCACGTGGGCTACGACATCGAGGCCATCGGCCCGTTCCTCGACGCGATGGAGGCGGCCACCCGTGAGCGCTGCGTGGCCGTGCTGACCGACCGCAGCCCGGCGTCGGTGGCCGATCCGTTCTGGCCGCTCGTCCACGGCGAGGACCGGGTCCCGCTGCCGGCCCTGCCGGATCTGCTCGAGGTCCTGCACTCGCGCGGCCGGCAGACGGAGGTCATCCGCGTCGAGCGACCGCCGCGCACCTTCGACTCGGTGCCCGCCCTGACCGCGTTCCTCCGGCGCCAGCTGTTCATCTCGGAAGGCGGCGAGAAGGACCTCCACTTCCGGGCCGTGCTGCCCGACCGGATCGTCAACCGCGACGGCGGCTGGACGCTGCTCGACCCGCCGGCGGGCTCGATCGGGATCGTGACCTGGGGTCCCCGCTGACGCGCGACCGAGCCGATCTGCCGCCGCGCCGCTGAAGATCCTCTCGCCCCAGCGGCTCTACCGAATCACGCGATAGTCGACGGTCAGATAGCCGGTCGGCGAGATCTCGCTTCGGATCGATTCGAGCCGCATCGGTGGCGGGTCGTCGAGGAGTCGTCGTCCGCGGCCGGCGATCATCGGGCCGATCGCGAGCCGGAGCTCGTCGACGACGTCGGCGGCGAGCAGCGCCCGCGCGACCGAGAGACTGGCGTGGACACCGATGTCGCCGCCGGCCTGCTGCTTGAGATCCCGAACGAATTCGACCAGCCCGCCGTCGATCGCGGTGGCATTGGCCCATTCCCGGTCGAGCGGCGTCGACGTCGCGACATACTTCGTGACCCCGTTGATGAACGTGGCGAATGGCTCGATCCCGCTGCTCGGCCAGAACTGCGCCCACTCGTCGTAGCTGCGGCGGCCGAGGATCACCGCGTCCTGCGTCGCGATGACGGCGGCAAGCTTGGCGTCCAACGCGTCGTCCCAGCCGAAGAACGTGTCCGGGGCCTCGGCAACGCCGTCGAGGGACAGGAGCTCGTACACGACGATCTTTCGCACGCCAGACACCTCCGATGGACCTCGATGCTACCCGGCAATTTTTTGAAGCCCTCCGACCTCAACGATTCGCCCTCGGCCTGCATCTCTATTGATGAGCGGGGCCGCTGTGCCCCAGTCGAGGAGGCCCGCGGATGGCCGGAATCGAGGTCAAACGCCGCACCAGCAACGTGCGGCGAGCACAGATCGGGGCAGCAGCTGCCGTCCTGCTCAGCCTTGCGGCCGGCGGCTGGACGCCAGCCTCGGCGTCAGGGCCGAACATCGTGGAGCAGTGGAACAAGATCGCCGAGGACACGGTCGTCGCCACCGGCGCGTTCCAGATCGAGGGCTTCGTCTACATGTCGTACACGCAGACCGCGGTGTATGACGCCCTCGTCGCGATCGACGGCACGTACCAATCCTTCGGTCCCGCGATCGCGGCGCCTGCGGGCGCATCGCGGGACGCGGCGGTCGTCGAGGCCGCGTACGAGACGCTCTCGTTCTACATCCCGTCGGCGGCCGGTCCGCTCGGGACGGCGCGAAACGCGTCGCTCGCGGCGATCGCCCCGGGACAGGCGAAGACCGACGGCATCGCGGTCGGCCACCAGGCCGCCGCGAACATCATCGCCTTGCGGACGGGCGACGGCCGGCAGGTGCCCATCGGGACGACGTCGTCGTTCCCGACCAAGACTCCGGGACCCGGCGTGTGGCGCCTGACGCCGCCCTACCTGCCGCCGCAGACGCCGTGGGCGGGAACGATGAAGCCGTTCGTCCTGCCCACAGCGGATCGCTTCCTGCCGCCGCCGCCGCCGTCGCTGTCGAGCCCCGAATGGGTCGCCGGCGTCGCGGAGATCAAGGCGATGGGCCAGGACACCAGCACGCAGCGGACCGCCGCCCAGACGGCGACCGCAAAGTTCTGGACCGCCAACGCGATCCGCCAGGACAACCGGCTCGTCCGCGACATCACCGACGCCCGCTCCCTCGGGCTGCTCGACACCGCGCGGCTGGCGGCGATGGTCATGGTGACCGACGCGGACGCGGGCATCGCCGTTCTCAACGCCAAGTACCACTACCTGTTCTGGCGGCCTGTGACCGCGATCGACCCCACCTCGGTGACGGCCGATGGCTTCGGGCCCGTCCCGGGCTTCGACGACGGCAACGCGGCGACGGTCGAGCAGCAGGGCTGGCGACCGCTCGATCGTGACGCCGAACCACCCCGAGTACCCCGCGGCGCACGGCACGATCACGTCGTCCCTCGACGAGGTGCTGACCCAGTTCCTCGGCACCACCAGGATCGACACGGACATCCACGGGTTCGACCCCAACGGCGCCGCCGGCAACCTCGATGCCGTCCACCACTTCGCCAAGGCCAACGACCTCCGCAGGGAGATCATCGGCGCGCGACTATGGGCCGGCCTGCACTACCGCTTCTCGAGCGAGGCCGGGATCGATCTCGGTCGGAGCGTCGCCAAGTACGACCTGAAGCACGCGTTCCAGCCCGTGCGCTGAACGCGACGGGGGGAGCAAGCGCGAGGGGCCGCCGCGGGGCGGCCCCTCGACCCGTCACACGCCGTCGCGCCCGGCGTCTCCGCACTGCCGAAGCCCAACCGCAGCGGGGACTTCTTCGCCGATGCCACGCTCCAGGATCGCGACGCTCGCCTTCGTCGTGCTCGTCGCCGCTGCCGGCCGATGCCTGCATCCGTCGCGTTCGATGCGCCATCGCGCGTCGACGCCGGAGTCGATCGCCGTCGCGTCCGCGGATCCGTCGAGCGTCGCGACACCGGCGCCGGTCACCGACCCGCTCGCGCCGTCGGTCATCCCCGGCTTGAGCGAGGTCGAGGCGACCTCGACGGGAGCGTCGTGCTTGGCATGACGGCGGCCGACGAGACCGTCCTCTACGACCTCGCGGACGGGTCGACCACCGTCCTGCGAGGTCGGCGCGGAAGCAGGCCCGGCGACCTCGGCGGCGATTCGCGGTTGGCGCCCTCCCCGGTGACGACTCGGTCTCCGGATCCGCGTTCGTGTACGAGCTGGCCACGCGGACGCTGCGGACAATCGCCCTCGACCACGGGTGGGGTGGTATCGGCCGCATCGCGACCGACGGGCGCCTCGTCGTGGCGGACGCGGGCGCTCACCAACGGCGAAATCCAGGCGGCGTGGGTCTACCACCTCGACTCCGGCAAGCTCGACAAGCTTCGCCCTCCTCGAGGGCTCCGGCCCCGGGCGGGATCGCTGACGTCAGCGAGGGCCGGATGGCCGGGACGTTCGGGTCGACGACGACGAGAAGGCGTGGGTCTACAACCTCGAGACGCGGCCATGAGACGGTGCTGCACCCGCTGTTCGGTGGGTCACCGAGCTGGGTCAACGACATCGACGGCAACCTCGTCGTCGGTGCGAATCCAGACATGCGAAGCCGTGGGTCAACCAGGCGGTCGTGTACGACCTCGACTCGGGCGTCGTCGTCAACCTGTCGAGCGCGCTCGCTGGGGCATCGACGGCCTTCGGCGTGGACGGGTCGATCGTCGTCGGCGAGGCGGAGTCGTGCGCGCATTCGTCTACGACCACCGGACTCCGGTTAGGTCCACGTGCTGTCGGGCGGCGGCTGGGCGCGAGTCGTCAGCGGTGACCTTGTCGTGGCGGCAAGGTCGGAGATTCGTCGTCGTCTGGGACATCGCGTCGTTGCGGTAGGCGAGTCGTCCGACGGGCACGTGTGCAGTGGTGGTGAACGCGGCCTGCGGAGACGCCCCGTTGCGCGCACAATCACGTTGACGCCGTCGCTCGCAACCGCGCCGATACTCGGGCTCGCAAGCCTCTCGCACGCCACCGCGCCCCGGCCGGGGGGATCGCCGCAATCCGCGGTTGAACGGCCGACGAATCTGCTGGCAAGGTCCAGCCCGCCATTGCGTGGCGGCGGGCTCGACCACTGCTCCCGTGCGTCGCACGGGAAGGAGGGCAGGCAGCGCATGATCCCTGGTCAGTTCGACTACGTCCGTCCGGGTTCGCTGGACGAGGCGCTGCGGATCCTGCGGGACCGCGAGGGGGAGGCCAAGATCCTGTCAGGCGGCTACAGCCTGATCCCGCTCATCAAGCTGCGGCTGGCACAGCCGGCCCTGCTCGTCGACATCCAGGCCCTCGAGGGCCTCGACGGCATCACCGAATCGGATGGCTGGTTGCGCATCGGCTCCCGCGCCACGCATCGCCAGGTCCATGAGGACCCGATCATCGCGGATCGCTACCCGATGACCCGGGAGCTCGCCGGGGGCATCGGCGACCCGCAGGTGCGGAACTGGGGCACGATCGGCGGCTCGGTCGCGCACGCAGACCCGGCATCGGACTGGCCGGCCGCCCTGCTCGCCATCAACGCGACCATCGTCTGTCGTGGCGCCGATGGCGACCGCGAGATCAAGGCGCGGGACTTCTTCCTCGACACCTTCACGACCGCCATCGAGCCCACCGAGGTCCTGACCGAGATCCGCATTCCGAGTCGCGGGCCCGGGAACGCCGGGGCGTACACCAAGCTCGAGCGACGGGTCGGCGACTTCGCCACCGTCGGCGTCTGCGCGATCGTGATCCTCGACGGGTCGGGCACGATCAAGCGCGCGGGCATCGGCGTGACCGGCGTCTCGGCGTCGCCGTTTGCCGTTCCGTCGGCGGAGGCCGCACTCGCCGGCCAGCGACCGGGCGACGAGGCGTTCAAGGCCGCCGGTGCCGCGGCGGCCGCGGCCAGCGAGCCCGCCTCGGATGTCCGGGGCTCGGCCGACTACAAGCGGGCGATGGTCGCCGAGATCACGGTCCGCTCCCTCCGACGGGCCGCCGAGCGCGCCCAGTCCTTCCGCTAGGAGACGACGATGACGACACAGCACGTCTCGGTCACCGTCAACGGCCAGGCGCGCGAGGCCGACGTCGAGCCTCGCCTGCTCCTCGTCCACCTCCTGCGCGACACGTTCGGGCTGACCGGCACCCACACCGGCTGCGACACCAGCAACTGCGGCGCGTGCACCGTCCACGTCAACGGGCGGAGCGCCAAGTCGTGCACGATGCTCGCCGTCCAGGCCGACGGCGCCGAGATCACGACCATCGAGGGCATGGAGGCGGGCGGCAAGCTCCACCCGCTCCAGCAGGCGTTCTGGGACCAGCACGGCCTCCAGTGCGGCTTCTGCACCCCGGGGATGATCATGCAGTCGGCGTGGCTCCTGGGCGAGAACCCCGACCCCACCGAGGCGGAGATCCGCGAGGGCATCTCCGGCAACCTGTGCCGCTGCACGGGCTACGTGAACATCGTGAAGGCGGTCCAGCAGGCGGCGGACGAGCTCCGGGCGGCCGACGCCGAGCCCGAACCCGCCGCGGCCACGGCCTGAGCCCCGGAGGAGACGACGATGACCACCGAGGCGCAGGAACCGACGACCACCGCTGAGGTCAGCGGCATGGGCCACTCGATGAAGCGCAAGGAGGACCCGCGTTTCATCCGGGGCAAGGGCCAGTACATCGAGGACGTGACGCTCCCGAACATGGTCTGGATGGACATCGTCCGGAGCCCGTACGCCCACGCGAAGATCAAGTCCATCGACGCGAGCGAGGCGCTCGCGATGCCCGGGGTGCTCGCCGTGATCACCGGCAAGGACCTCGAGGCCGCCGGGCTCCACTGGATGCCGACGCTGGCCGGCGACAAGCAGATGGTGCTGCCGGTCGACACGGTGATGTACCAGTCGCAGGAGGTCGCCGCGGTCATCGCGCTGACCCGCTACCAGGCGGCCGACGCGATCACCGCCGTCAACGTCGACTACGAGCCGCTGCAGGTCGTCGTCGACCCGTTCAAGGCGCTCGAGCCCGACGCCCCCGTCCTGCGGCCGGACCGCGGCCCGGACAAGGCCAACAACCACATCTGGCACTGGGAGTCGGGTGACCGGGCGGCGACGGATGCCGCCCTGGAGGCGTCCGACCGCATCGTCCCGATCGACGTCTACATCCCGCGCATCCACGTGGCCTCGATCGAGACCTGCGGCTGCATCGCCGACTACGACGCCGTCAACGGCCACCTCGACTTCCACGTCACGAGCCAGGCGCCGCACGCCTACCGGACGGTCATCAGCCTCGTCTCCGGGATCCCCGAGTCGTCGATCCGGGTCAAGACCCACGACATCGGCGGCGGGTTCGGCGGCAAGGTGCCGGTCTACCCGGGCTACGTGGTCGCCATCGTCGCCTCGCTCACGCTCGGGCGGCCCGTGAAGTGGATCGAGGACCGGTCCGAGAACCTCCAGGCCGACTCGTTCGCCCGCGACTACCACGTGCACGCCGAGCTCGGCCTCAAGAACGACGGCACCATGACCGGCCTGCGCGTCAAGACGCTCGCCGATCACGGCTACGCGGACGCCGCCGCCGACCCGAGCAAGTACCCGGCCGGCCTGTTCAACGTCATCACCGGCAGCTACCAGATGCCACAGGCGTTCGTCGAGGTCGACGCGGCCTACACGAACAAGCCGCCCGGGTGGCGTTGCCTACCGCTGCTCGTTCCGCGTGACCGAGGCGGTCCACACGATCGAGCGGCTGGTCGACAAGGCGGCCGACGTCATCGGCATGGACCCGGCCGAGTTCCGGATGAAGAACTTCATCCGGAAGGACCAGTTCCCGTACCACAGCCCGACCGGCTGGGAGTACGACTCGGGCGACTACCACGCCGCGCTGCAGAAGGCGCTCGACCAGATCGGCTACGGCGACCTGCTCAAGGAGCAGGCCGAGAAGCGGACCCGCGGCGAGCTCATGGGCATCGGCATCAGCTCGTTCACCGAGATCGTCGGCGCCGGGCCGTCGAAGGACTTCGACATCATCGGCATCAAGATGTTCGACTCGGCCGAGCTCCGGGTGCACCCGACGGGCTCGGCGATCCTGCGCCTCGGCGTCCAGAGCCAGGGCCAGGGCCACGAGACGACGTTCGCCCAGATCGTCGCCGAGGAGCTGGGCATCCCGGCGTCCAAGGTCAAGGTCGAGGAGGGCGACACCGACACGGCGCCCTACGGCCTCGGCACCTACGCCTCGCGCTCGACGCCGGTCGCCGGCGCGGCCACCGCCATGGTGTCGCGCAAGATCAGGGAGAAGACGCGCCTCCTCGCCGCGCACCTGCTCGAGGCGTCGCCCGACGACCTCGAGTGGACGCCCGGCCAGTGGAACGTCAAGGGCTCGCCCGATCGCGTCAAGACCATCGCCGAGCTCGCCTTCGCGGCCTACACCAACCACCCCGAGGGGATGGAGGCCGGCCTCGAGGCGGTCGACTACTACGACCCGCCCAACCTGACCTTCCCGTTCGGCAGCTACATCTGCGTCGTCGACATCGACAAGGGCACCGGGCAGGTGCACGTGCGCCGGTTCGTCGCCGTCGACGACTGCGGCAACATCATCAACCCGATGATCGTGGACGGGCAGATCCACGGCGGCCTGACGATGGGCCTCGCCCCCTCGCTGTACGAGGAGATCTCGTACGACGAGCAGGGCAACAACCTCGCCGGCACGTTCATGGACTACCTGCTGCCGACCGCCGTCGAGACACCCGCCTGGGAGACCGGCAAGACCATCACGCCCTCCCCGCACCACCCGCTGGGCGCGAAGGGGGTGGGGGAGTCGGCCACCGTCGGCGCCCCGCCCGCGATCGCCAACGCCGTCGTCGACGCGCTGTCGCACCTCGGCGTCGACCACATCGACATCCCGATCACGCCCCAGAAGGTCTGGGCGATCCTGCACGAGAAGGGCATCGCCTGACGCCGATGGCCGGACGAAGCCTGTTCCCCCGCGTCGCCGAGCTCGAGGCCGCCCGCGGGACGTTCGCGGTTGCCACGGTCGTGGCGGTCCAGCGTCCCACGTCGGCCCGGCCCGGCGCGATGGGGATCATCCACCCCGACGGCACGATCGAGGGCTGGGTCGGCGGCAGCTGCGCCCAGCCGGTCGTCGTCCGCGAAGCGCTCCGCGCCCTCGTCGACGGCCACCCGCGCCTGCTCCGGTTGTCGAAGACGGCGCCCGCGGAGGGCCGGCGCGGCGACGGCGTCGTGGAGCTCGTCATGACCTGCCATTCGGGGGGCACCCTGGAGATCTACGTGGAGCCGCACCTTCCCTCGCCATCGCTGTGGCTGGCCGGCACGACGCCGATCGTCCATGCGCTCGCCACGCTCGGCGCCGCGACCGGCTGGCGGGTCTCGGTATTCGACCCGATCGCCGACGCCGACGCGTTTCCCGATGCCGAACGGGTGTCGACGGCCACCGCCCTCGGGCGCGTCGATCCCGAGCTGTCACCGTTCGTCGTCGTGGCGACGCAGGGGATCTGGGACGAGGAGGCGCTCGCCGCGGCGCTGCGGCGGGACGTCTCGTACGTGGGGCTTGTGGCCTCGCCGACCCGGGCCGGCGTCGTGCGGTCGTGGCTGCGCGACGAGGCCAACGTGCCCGAGGAGCGGCTCGCGGCACTGCGCGCGCCGGCCGGCATGGACCTCGGCGCCGAGACGCCGGAGGAGATCGCGCTCTCGATCCTCGCCGAGCTGGTCCAGGTCCGCCGGGGACGGGCCTCGTTCGTCGCCACCCCCGGCCCGGCGACGCTGGCAGGCGCCGGCCAGGCCGGAGCGTTCGAGGGGGCGTCGCTCGCCCCCGTCGTCGACGACATCGTGCTGCTCGACCCGGTCTGCGGGATGACCGTCGATCGCGAGCACGCCCGGCACCTCGCGGAGCACGACGGCGTGGTCTACGCCTTCTGCTCGATGGGCTGCCGGACCGCGTTCATCAAGGAGCCCGGGGCGTTCGTTCCCGGCTCGACCGCCGCCGAGGCCTGATCGCGGCCTCTCCCCGGAGACCCAGATGCAGTTCAAGGGCACCGTTGAGATCGCCGCGCCGCGAGATACCGTGTGGGCCTTCCTCATGGATCCCAACCAGGTCGGATCGTGCGGTCCCGGTGTGGAATCGATCGACGTCGTCGACGAGGACCACTTCAAGGCGAAGGCGAAGGTGGGGATCGGGTTCATCTCCGCGAAGTTCAACGTGGACATGACGGTCGCCGAGAAGAACGCCCCTGACCTCGCGGTGCTCAAGGCCCACGGCCAGGCGCCCGGGTCGGCGGTCGACGCCACCGCGAACATGGCGCTGTCCGGACCCGCGGAGGGCCCGACGACGATGGACTGGTCGGCCGATGTGCTGATCGCGGGGACGCTCGCCTCGGTGGGCGCCCGGCTGATCGAGGGGACGGCCAACAAGATGATCGGCCAGACCTTCGACTGCATCCGCTCGAAGCTCGAGGCCGGCTGAGCGACTCGGCGGCGCGTGCGACACTCGGCCGATGGACCGACTGCACCAGGTCGTTGGGCCGGTGGCGACCAACGTCTACGTCCTCGCCGACCCGTCGTCCCGCGAGGCCATCGCGATCGACACGGCGACGCCGTCGCTCGCCTGGATCGCCGGCGCGTTGGCCGATCGCGACTGGACGCTCAAGCTGATCGTCAGCACGCATGGCCACTGGGACCACATCGGGGACAACGCGGCCGTCTCGGACCACACCGGCGCCGACATCGCGGTCCATCCGGCCGACCGGGCGATGCTCGAATCGCCGGCCCCGATGTTCCCGCCGCCGTTCGAGCTCGTGCCCAGCGTGCCGGCCGTCGAGCTGGCCGAGGGCGGCGAGGTGCGGTTCGGCGAGATCCGCCTCCGGGTGCTCCACACGCCCGGGCACACGCCGGGATCGGTCTGCCTCCTCGACGTCGACGACGGCACGCTCTACAGCGGGGACACGCTGTTCGCCGGCGCCTGGGGCCGGACCGACATGCCGGGTGGATCGGCCGACGAGATCGTGGCCTCGTTGGGGCGGCTGGCCGACCTCGAGGACCGCGTTCGCGTCATGCCCGGGCACGGCGCCTCGACGACCATCGGCCGCGAACGGGCCTGGCTGGATCTCGTCCGCCGAGAGGGCCGCCTGCCGATCTGACGTCGCGGCAGCCGCCCTCCGGCGCCGAGGCTCAGCCGCCGCGCTGGTACTTGGCCTGGAGGACGGCCTTGCCCAGCACGTTCGCGCGGTCGAGGGCCTTGCGGACCGCGCCGCCGTCCGGCTGGCCGGGCAGGTTGAGCGGCTCGGCGAGGGCATAGAGCGTGAAGTCGTAGCGATGCGTCCCGGACGGCGGGCACGGACCGCCCCAGCCGATCCGGCCGAAGTCGTTGCGGCCCTGTGCGGGCGCGTCGGGCGAGACGCCGACCCCGCGCGCGAGCGCACCGGTCGACGTGCCGGCCATGTCCAGGACGATCCAGTGGACCCAGCCCCGCGCGTCGGGGTCGTCGACGAGGAGGACGAGCGCTCGGGTCCCGTCAGGGGCACCGGTCCAGGCGAGATCCGGCGAACCGTCCTCGCCGTCGCAGGTGAAGCGCTTCGGGATGGCGCCGCCGGGATCGAAGGCGGTCGAGGTGAGCGCGAAGTCGGGCATCGTTGCCTCCGGGGTGGGGGACTGGGCGGCCGAAGACGACATCGTCGCCGACGGGAGGGCCGAGGCCGACGACGACTCGGCGGCCGACGATGTCGATTGGCTTGCAACGGGCGTCGGGCCTGCGGACGAGCCGGCCGACAGCGCCGCCGTGGGCGACGCCCCCGGGGCCGCCGAGCACGCCGCAACCGCGAGCAGCGCCACGAGCGCCGGGATCGCGATCAGCCGGTGGGTCGCCGAGCCGCGCATGCGGAGATCGTCCACCCTGAACCGGAATCGCGCAGGCCCGAGCGCCGATCGGACGGCAGGCCCCGACGGCGCCCGCCGGTCAAACGGCGCCGGTCAAGCCGGGCTCGTCGCCCTTCGGCCGCCACCCCTCGGCCGCCGGACCGTCGAGCGGTCGCCCGAACGCCTGCCAGCGGCGCACGACGTGGAAGCCGAGGCCCTCGTACAGCTGGAGCGCGCCCGTCGGGTTCGACGCGTCGACGCCCAGCCACGCCTCCTCCATCCCGTGATCCCGGAGTACCGCGAACGAGGCCGCGCACAGCGCCTTGGCGACGCCCTTGCCACGCCACTGACGCCGGACGGAGACGTGGTCGAGCCAGCCGCGCCTGATCCCGAGCTGCTGGTTCTCCTCGGCGTAGATCCCGTTCATCACGGACCCGGCGACCTGGTCGCCGTCCCAGGCCACGCACCACAGCGACGTGTCCGTCTCCGGGTGCTCGAAGCGCGCCCGGAAGTCGCCATCGTCCGCCTCGCGATGGCCCCAATGGTCGCGGAAGGCCTCGTTGTCGGCGTCGAAGATCGCGCGGTGCTGGTCCGGCGTGACCGGCCGCAGCACGAGCCCGGCGGGCAGCGGGCGATCCGGGAGCTTGCCGGTGATGGACCGCCGCATCTCGAACCCGAACCGGATCGGGACGAAGCCTTCGTCGCGCAGCAGCGCCTCGTCCGACCGCTCGACCTCGAGCGCCCACGACGCGAAGGACCGCTCGCCGGGGCGCGGATCTGTGGCCGCCTCCGCGGCGAGGCGGGCGCGGGTCGCGCGGTGGAGCGCGGTGCCGATGCCCTGGTGTCGGTGTTCGGGCAGCACGGCGCCCCACCCCTCGAGCGAGAGCGAGGTCCCTCGCTGGAGGCGCCACCCGAAGGCCAGCCCGATCATCTCGCCGTACAGCTCGGCGATCAGGAGGTCGCGGCCGATGTCGAACCAGGACGCCGGCTCGTAGTCGGCGCGGAGCGTGTCGGGGCCGAAGACCTCGTTCACGCCGTCGGACCCGCGAGCCCGGTTGACGACGTCGGTCAGCGTGGCCCAGTCGTCGGGGACGCCATGCCGGAACGTGAGGCCCTCGATGTGCGGCGCATCGGGTACGAAGACGGCGGGCGGGTCGGCCGTCGAAGGGGAGCGCATCAGGTGGCCTCCGGTGTGAAGGGCTTGCGGTAGTTGGCGCTGCTGGTCGCGACACGGAACCCGCACGACTCGTAGAGCGTGTAGGCCCGGTTCTGGTTGTCGGTGTCCACGCCGAGGTAGGCGCTCGTGGCCCCTGCGTGGCGCAGGCGCCGCAGGCTCTCGACGATGCAGGCTCGCGCGAGGCCGAGGCGGCGATGGGCGGGGTGCGTGCATACGCCGGCGAGCAAGCCGGACACGGTCCCGTCGGGTTTGGTCTCGAGCTCGCCGTTGACCATCGCGACCGGGTCGTCGCCCTTCCAGGCGATGACCACCTGGTCGAGGCGGAACGACGGGCTCTCGATCCACTCGTCGAGACGCTGCTCACCCGCCTCGGACTGGCCCCAGTGCTCGGCGAACGCCTCGACGGTCATCGCGAACACAGCGGGCAGCTCGGCCTCGGTGGGTGTCCGGATCTCGTAGCCGTCCGCGAGCGGGGCCTCCGGGATCTGCTCGAGGCTGGGGCGCAGCATCTCCGCATCCCATCGGACAGCGACGTAGCCGGCGTCCCGGATGGCATCCTCGAGCTCCGTGTCGCCGTCGAACGCGAACTGGGCCATCCAGGGTCGCCTGTCGGTCGGGTTCCAGGACGCGATCTCGCGGCTGCGGCGCTCGCACCAGCCGTTGAGGGCCCGAGCGATCCCGAGCCCCCATGCGGGTGGCTCGACGAGCACCGTGTGGTCGTAGATCCGGTCGCCGTCGACGAGGTCGTGCCACTCGACGCGGCCGTACCCGACGGTCCTGCCGGACTTCGTGGCGACCACGCAGTCCTCGCGCGGGTCCGAGTTGACGAGGTGGGTGTAGCGATGGGTCATGCCCTCGATGTCGATCGGCTCGAGGATGCCGGTGTGGATCCGGAGGCGGTTGTTGGCCGCGGCCATGCCGGGCACCTCATCGAGGCCGGTCCAGAGCCGGAACCCGATGGTGGGGTTGTCGACAGCGGGCAGCTGGCTGAGCGAGGTCGTCATCGGTCGCTCCCGTACTTGTGCTTCATCTGGATGGCCACCGAGGCGTGGATCGTCTTCCAGCGCCGTCGCTCGGCGGCCATGGCGAGCGGGTCGGATTGGCGGGCGACGTGGGCCGCCTCGCGCTCCAGCTTGCGATGGCTCGCGAACCGGGCCGAGTCGAGGCTGCCGTCGTCGAGCGCGGCCCGGACGGCGCATCCGGGCTCGCCGTCATGGCGACAGTCGCGGAACTTGCAGCCCAGGGCGAGGTCGGCGATGTCGGCGAACGCGGTCTCCAGGCCATCCGACGCGCCGGCGACGCCGAGCGAGCGGATGCCTGGGGTGTCGATGAGCAGCGCTCCGGCAGGCAGCCGGACGAGCTCGCGATGGGTGGTGGTGTGGCGGCCGCGCGAGTCGTCCTCGCGGACGGCGCCGGTTCGCAGGCGCTGGTAGCCGAGCAACGCGTTGACGAGCGTCGACTTGCCGACGCCCGAGGAGCCGAGCACGACGGCGGTCCGGCCCGGAGGCAGGTGGTCGTCGGCCAGGGCCGCGACCCCGTCGCCGGTCAGCGCCGAGATCGTCCGGACCTCGACACCGGGCGCGACGGCCTCGGCGGCGACTCGCAGCCCGGCGGGGTCGTCGGCCACGTCGGCCTTGTTGAGCACGATCACGGGGGTGGCCCCGCCGGTCCACGCGACGGCGAGGTACCGCTCGAGGCGACGGAGGTTGAAGTCGCCGTCGAGGCTGGTCACGACCAGCGCGACGTCGACGTTGGCGGCGAGCACCTGCTCGTCGGCGGCCCGCCTGCCGGTCCGGCGGCCGGAATCGGCGGTGCTTCGACCGAACGCCGTGCGGCGCGGCAGCACGGCCTGGATCACGGTGGGCCCGGATCCATAGGCATGCTCGGCGTGCTGGGCGTCCGACTCGGCGTCGATCGCGGCGCTGCCGCCGTGCCCGACGGCGACCCAGTCGCCGACCGCCGGCAGGTCGGCCGGCCCCAGCGCTTCGTGGCGAAGTCGGCCCGCGATCACCGCGTCGAGGTCGCCGGCCAGGGTGGCCACGACCCACGCGTCGCGGTGGGCGGCCACGACCCGGGCCGGCCGCCAGCCCGCCGCGTCGAACGGCAGGAAGGCGGTGGACCAGCCCGGGTCCCAGCCGAGGTCCTGGAGGGTGGGGGAGACGGCGGCCGTCATCGGTTCGTCCATCTCAGCCCACCCGCTTCAGCTTGCCGGTGCGCTTGGCGTACTTCTCGGCCCGGCCGAACGCCCACACGCCGGCCGGGATGAGCACGATGCCCATCACGATCAGCGGCACGACGTCGTACCACAGCGCGGTCACCGGGACCCCGTCGAGCAGGCCGGCGCGGACGCCGTCCAGCACGTAGGTCGCCGGCGAGAGCTTCGAGAGCGCCTGCATCCATTCGGGCAGGACGCTGATCGGGTAGTACACGCCCGACACGAGCAGCAGGCACGACTGCAGGACGAAGGTCATCTGCGCCCCGCGCTCCACGTAGAGGAGCGGCAGGATCGCGGCCATCATCCCGATGCCGACGATGCTGAACGAGCCGAGCAGCACGAACACCAGGGCCGTGGGCACGTCCTCGACGTGCAACGTCAGGTCGCGGAAGAACACCAGCATCACGATCAAGATCACGCCGGTGTGCACGAGGCCGAAGACCATCGCGTACAGGCACGATCCCAACAGCTGCGTCCAGCGCCGGATCGGCGCCATGAACGTGTACTCGAGGGTGCCCTCCCAGCGCTCTACCTGGATCGTCTCGGCGATCCAGCCGAAGACGACGCTGAGGTAGTTCCAGAAGATGGCGCCGATCATGAGGGTGAGGAGCAGGCGCGTATCGCCCGCCGCGGCGCCGATCAGCGTGATCGAGAGCGCGCCGGCGACGGAGTAGACGAGGAACGCGATCTCCCATCCCCAGTAGCGGCGGGTGAGGAAGAAGTTGCGCTCGACGAAGGCGTAGGACGCCTTCAGCTCGTGCGTCAGCAGGGTCAAGGGACTGTCTCCAGATCGAGGGTTGGGGCCCCGGCCCGATCGGCATCAGCCGGTCAGGGCCGGGGAGCGGAGACTCTCACCGGCCACCCGGCGTCCGAGTCGGATGATCGACTCGCCCACCTGGGACCGGATCGAGCGCGACTGCCCGGAGGCGGCGCGGTCGGCCGCGCGGTACGACCGCTCGAGCGCCTGGCGCTCGTTGATCGCCGCGAGCCGGTGCTCGATTGCAAACATTCTGATGATCCTTTCGAGAAATGAGGTGATGGCGGCTGGCCTGGTCGTTGTGCTGTGTGGTCATCGCGGCACCTCCTTTCGTGTCAGTCGTCGTGGTGTCAGTCGTTGTCGTCGTCTTCCTCGACGTCCTCGTCGAGGGAGCGACCGGTGAAGGTCATGAACACCGACTCGAGCGTCGGCGGCTGCCCGTGCTGCTCGGCGACGAGTCGCTTGAGCCCTTCGGGGGTGTCCTCGGCGACGGTCCGACCCCCGTCGAGGATCGAGATCCGCTCGCAGAGGCGCTCCGCCTCGGCCAGGTCGTGCGTCGTGAGGACGATCGTCGCGCCGTTCGCGGCGTTGACCTCCTCGATGAACGCCTGGACGTCGAGCTTGCTTCGCGGGTCGAGGCCGGTGGTCGGCTCGTCCAGCAGGAGGAGCGTCGGGCTCGTCAGCAGGGCTCGCGCGATCGCGACCTTCTGCTGCATCCCCCGGCTCATCTGCTCCACGGGGCGGCCGAGCCGGTTCTTCGCGATGCCCAGCCGGCCGAGGATCGCCGTCGCTTCGTGCTTCGCCTGGCTGCCATCGAGGCCGTACAGGCGGGCGGCGAAGAGGAGGTTCTCCATCGGGCTGAGCTTCTTGAAGAACGCGGCATCCACCGACACCCGGTTGATGAGCCGCTTGACGGCGAGCTCGTCGCGTTCGATGTCGTAGCCGAAGACCTCGACCTTGCCCCGGTCCAGGGTCAGCAACCCAGAGACCAGGCGGATGAGGGTCGACTTGCCGGAGCCGTTGGCCCCGAGGATCCCCTGGATCGTGCCGCGCTCCAGGCGGAGCGAGACGTCGTCGATCGCGAGGACCGGGGGCTTGCGCCGGTCGACACTGAACCACTTGGTGACGTGCTCGACGAGGAGTGCCGGCGGTCCGGCTGGCGTCGGTTGCCTCTGGACGTTGACGTCCTCGACATCCGGTCCGGCCGGGATCCGCTCGGCGGGCGCGAGGTCGGCGATGGTCGCCGGCAGCGGGCTCGACGTCGGATGAGTCGTCTTCGGTTCCGGTGCGAGGGTCGTCACGGGGGACTCTCCTGGGTGCTGGCCTGACTCGAGTGGGTGAGCCGGTCCGCGGGAGGTCCCAGACATGGGACGAGCCGCGGGCCCGGTTGATTCCGGGAGGCCCGCGGCTCGGGTCGTTCGACGCTTGAGGACGTCAGAAAAACGAAAGAGCCGGGGGCCCGATGGCCCACGGCTCGGTGGTCGCTCTAGGGGCTGAAGCCCCGCGTCCTACCTGCTGGTGGGCACACCTTTCCCGCTGTCGACAGCCGCGAGGGCCGCCTTTCGCGGGTAGGAGATTGCGTTCGTCATCATCTGGCGAAGCGCCTCCGGTAGGTAGACGTGCCGAGCGACCTGCTCGACCGCCGCGCAGTCTACGCGCGTCGCGGACGCCGCGTCAACCATCGAAATCGTCTCGCAGCGAGTCGCGACAAACGACGTAGCGACGGACCTGCAGGCGCGTCGACGTGCGGCTGAAGGCCGCCCGCGTGCATGGCGCGGTCGTCCCGTCGCGTGCGCGCAACCGGTCGCTCGCCGGGTGCACCGAGCGTCTCATGGGACCCTCGCCGGTGCCACGGTTGGCCTCGTCCGCGCACCGTTCGTCGCGTCCGCGAGACCCGACGACCGCCCGGTGAGCAACCTGGGTGCGCAGGCGGGGCCACGGTTACGGTGCCCGGCGCATCACCACGCGAGGCGTCCTGGAGGCGGCCTTCGAGGTCGTGGGAGCGGCAACCTCGAACCCCGCGCGGCGGAACATGTCGGCCGTGCCCGTGTAGACCGACGCGGACGAGATCCGGGTGCCGCGCGTGTCGACCGGGTAGCCCTCGAGGATGGCCGCGCCGTGCTCGGCCGCGTAGTCGACGGCGGCATCGAGCAGCGCGCCCGCGACGCCCGATCGCCGCAGCGTCTTCGCGACGACGAAGCAGTTGATGACCCACACGTCGTCGCCGGCCAGCTGGGGGATCGTCCGCGACCGGGGCAACCGCTCGAACACCTCGCGGGGGCCCAGCCCGACCCAGCCGACCGCCTTGCCGTCGTCGACCGCGACCAGGCCCGGAGCGGGGCCGCTCTCGTCGACGAGCGCGCGGAGGCCGTCGCGGTTCTGGTCGACGGTCGTGTTGCTCCAGTTCGATCCAGGCTTGCGCCAGAACTGGCACCAGCACCACTTGCTGTCTGACACACTCGAAAACAGGTCGACCGCCGTGGTCCAGGTCGCCGGCGTGAGCGGCACGATCCTCATGTCGGAATTGTCGCGCCGAGGCCTGCCAGCACGTGTCATGGTTGGCGTCGTGTGGTGGGACACGCTGACGAGCGGCGTCATCGCGGGGCTCGTGGTCGTGCTGGTCACGTCCGGGTCTGCGATGTGGCTCAGGCGCCACCGGATCCGCCTCGAGGCCCAGTTCAACCTCGGCCCTGATTGGTACATGGTCCACGTCTACAACGACGCCGGCCACCAACTCCATATCTTCGAGGCGTGGCTCGAGCGGCAAGGCAAGCGATATACAGCCGAGGAGGGGTTGTCGCTGCGAGGCAAGAACCTCCCGCCCTACACCGACGATTTCGGAGCTTGGAACGCAACGAACGCCAATGCGTCGCTCGGCGGTAACCCGACCTACGGCTACGTTCCGCCGGGTCTACCGCGTGCGGATCCCGCCCAAGACGCCTGAGCCGGAGCCAGCCGCTCGCGGCCGCCCCGCCTCGTGACCCAACTACACCAGCCGAGCGACGATTGGATCACGCTGACGAGCCACGGGTAGACCTCGAGGCCGCCTGGGACGAGCTGCACGACGCCAAGCCTGCCGGCTGGTTCGTCGGCCAGCCGATGTACCACGAGCATCGCCGCGAGTGGGAGCAGTACGCCTTCGACACCCGGGAGCGCACCAAGGCCGGGCACCGGTCGCGGGAGTGGACCGCCGGCGCTGACTCGGAGCTCGGGGTCGTGCGCGAGATGGCGCGATGCCTGCGGTTGATCGGGGAAGACAAGATCTCGACATGAAAGGAGCCCGGCCAGGGGGAAGGCGGCACGGGGTGGACCAGCCTGGGCCGACCGGGGCTCGAGCCCAGTGACGGCGGGGGGATAATTGCGGAGCGCATCCCAATCCCGGATGCGGACGGGGGAGGAGGCGAGCATGGCGCCCAAGAGACGGAAGCCGACCCTGTGGGAGACACGTGGCCCGATGCGTCGGAAATTGCAGGCTGTGGCGATCGTCGTCGCCGGGCTGCTCCTGCTCGCCGTATCCGTTGGACCGGCGTCGGCAGCAACATCGGGCGAGTGGCACCGCAACAACTATGGGACGGGGCACGAGCGCCTAATTTGCCGCGAGGCGACGCCCTCTTGGTCGTGCGTCTACGACAACGTGCCAGAGCCCGGTGTGCCGGGGGGCGACGCGGTGGGCCATTTCACCGGCCGGAACATCACGGACTCGTGGGTGTGCCCGACGTGGTTCGACGCGTCGGTCTGCGACAACGTCGTCGCGGTGTACGGGGGAGTCGCGTCGTACACCTCGCCCACCAATCACCCGGTGGTCTTCCGGGAGGAGTACGTCGTGACCAATGTCGACGGCCAGGAGATCCTGCAACAGTATTTCGTGGACATGTTCTATTGCCCGTGGTTCCGGACGTGGGAAGAGGCGCTTGCCGCGGACTACAACTGCACGTTCGCGCCCTAGGGAGCCGGTCTGCAGGCGGCCCAAGTCGGCCTCCGGTCGCCCCGTCGCGGTCGGGCCGGCGAACCGGGATCGACCCGACGGACGCGGAGCCGGTGGCGTGGCCGAAGCTACGGGTCGCCGCTTACCCCGGCCTTACCTGACGGCTGCGTACTCTTTGCAATCGGCCGCAGGGGTCCATCGACGGTTCGTCATGACCACACGCAGTGGCCGGAGTTGCGGGTGCCGGTCCAGGCCCCGAGGTGGATCGAGCTCATGTCGTCGTTGACCCTGCCCATGCTGCTCGCGCTGCTCGACTTGGTGCTGTCGCCGGGCCGGACGGACACGCTCATGATCAGCGTTCCGGTGTAGTCGTTGCCGGTCCATGCCTGGATGCAGTCGTTCGGGTAAGCGATGTAGCTCCACGAGCTGGCGCAATCCTGCCAGCCGGGGGTGGTGATGTCCGGCCATTGGGTGCCGTGACAGCCGAACGGGTTGCCGCTGTACCCGAGGTTGGCGAGGTTCGAAACGCTGCCTTCGTGGCCGCGATCGACGCACCTTGTTGCCCCGTTGTGGTTCGTGTCCTCGGAGATGCAGAGTTGCGTACTCCCGTTGGCCGACGCAGCCGGCGCAAGCGCTCCGATCAGGAGCAGGGCGGCAGCCGCCGCGAACACTAGGGTCTTCATGCCATCCCTTCCGGCTTGGGGTCGGACTCGCTCCAGTGTCGCAGCCGCCGAGGCGCACGGCCAACGACGGTCCCCTACAGCGTGCAGGCCACCACGCCCGGCGGGGAGTCGCTATGCGTGGTCTGAGATGAGGGCGACCCAAGGATCAGGATGCAGGTCTGGGCGCTGAAAAGCGAGTCTCGTGCAGCGATGACGCAGGGTCACCCACCAGACCAGGCAGACCGACAGGTGATCGGTTGCATACAACCGGCAATGCCGCCCGGTCGGTCAGGCAGTGCGGAGCCCCACCATCGACGCGAAGCCGCCGGGCTGGTTTGTCGGCCCGACCACGCACGAGGAACAGCGTCACGAGTGGACGATGTACGCCTTCGACACCCGGGAGCGCCCGAAGGCCGGGCACCGGTCGCGGGAGTGGACGGCGGTCGCGCCACCGAGCTCGAGGTGGTGCGCGAGATGGCGCGGTGCCTGCGGCGGATCGGCGAGGGGCGGGTCCCCGAGTAGATCTCCTCAGCCACCGCGAAACCAACCCCGGCGCCCCGGGCAAGGGCGTCAGGGCGGTGTGGTGGAGTCACTCACCGCGCTGGGTCGCCTACCCGCGCGGATCAGGCGGCTCCGTGTGGCTATCCGCCGATGAGCCGCAGAACGAGGGTGCCTGTGCCATCCCCGTTCTCGTCGAGCGTGCCGTCGCCGCGGACTGTCCTGAATTCGCCAGACCCACCCGTGACTGCCAATACCTTGTGGGGGGGCGGCGCGTTCACAAAGGAGAACGCGATCGTCCCGCGATCCTCGAGTTGCACGACGCCACTGCAGTTGGAGAGACCCGTTTCGTCGACGAGGACGCAGCTTCCGACCTCGTCGCCCACCGTCTCCGCGTTCTGAAGGAGCTGGTCATGGAAGACGATCACGTCCGCTGCTGAGAAACCTGGTGCCCCAAGATCGGTGTAGCTGGGGTCAGAGAACAACACCTGGAAGGTCATCGTGGGGCCGCCCCGGTCGGTGCCTGTGCCCGCACCCAAGGCCGAACCCTGGAGTAGCAGCACCGACGCCGCTAGCGACACTCCAACGGCAATGGCTCGCGTTCCATTCCGCATGGGATCTCCTCCATGGTGGCGGGGACATCGACTTGACCGGGGGCCGCTTACCAGCCCGGCCGTTCTGGTCGCCCGCTCGGCTGCAATACCATTTTCCGCCCAGCGTCCAGATGCGGAGCCGGATGAGGGACCGGGCTACGGACGCCCGCCGGCCCCGCCTCGAGGTCAGGCGCGGTGAGGAGCTGAACGGCCTCCGGTCGCCCCGTCGCGGTCTGGCCGGCGAATCGGGATCGACCCGGCGGGCGCGGGCTAGTGGTCTTCGGCATGGCCGGCAGGGGGGTCGCCTTCCGGGACGAGGAGGAACGTCGTCATCGTCCCCAAGCCCTTCACGTCGACCTGCCGGGCCTCGAACGCGTGGCGTTCGTCGAGCGCCGCGCGCGTCGAGGCGGCGATTTGGATCCGGTCGGGAACGCCCGACGACTCCATCCGCGCGGCGGTGTTGACCGTGTCGCCCCAGAGGTCGAACAGCATCCGCGTACGCCCGATGACGCCGCCGACCACCGGGCCGCTGGCGATCCCCACCCGGATCTGGAACTCGAGCTCGTGCATGTGCCGCCATTCGGCCACTTGGTGGAGGATGCTCCGGGCAAAGCCGATAGCTGCCTCCGCGTGGTCCAAACGCGGCTTTGGGGCACCGGCTACCGCCATGTATGCATCGCCGACGGTCTTGACCTTCTCGACCCCGTGGACCTCGGTCAGCTCGTCGAGCCGGCTGAACAGATCGTCGAGGAGGGCGACCACGAGCGCCGGATCCGTGCGCTGGGCCCACGGCGTGAACCCGACGAGGTCGGCAAACACGACTGTCGTGTCCGGGTAGGCATCCGCGATCCGGACCTCGCCGTGCTTGAGCCGGTCGGCGATCGTCCGCGGGATGGCGTTGGTCAGTAGCCGCTCCGACCGGGCTTCGGCATCTCGGCGCCGAACGTCCGTGTGCCGGAGCAACAGGAACACCACGGTCAGCGGCAGCAACAGGTTCGGGACGAACGCAAGCAGCTGCGCCACGTATGGCGGTGGGGGGATCACCGCATGGACGATCGGGTCGATGAGGATCGCGATGAGCACGGTCCCGACGAAGACGGCGAACCAGGGCGTCGCGCGCAAGGGTCCGAGCGCCAGGATCGCGTAACCGGGCACTAGGAATGCCCACACCAGGCCACCGCTGCCTGAGGTCACGCCACCCGCGACGATGGTCGCGAACAGCACGAACACCGGCCCGGCCGCGATCAACGCGACGACGTAGCGTTCGAACTTCCGGGTCCGCGCCAACACGACGAGGTTGACTGCGCTGTACAGCGACAGCCCGAGCGCGACCGGCACGGCAATCCATTGGCCGGCCGCCTCGAATGGCAGCGGAAGCGGTGCAACGATCGTGATGTAGCCGGCCGCCGCGCCCATCCGCTTGCGCAGGCGCGCGTCGTCGTCGTCGCCGGGCAGATCCGCGATCGCCAGGCGCGCCTCTAACCAAGCCCCGATGCGGCCGCGCTTCATGACGCCGAAGCCTACGCCGGCCGCTCGCCCGCCCTCAGAGCGCCCCGGCGTCGGGCCGCGGTCAGCGAGCGGCGGTGACCGGCTCGTGCGATCGGCCGGTGACCGACCTCGAGGCCGCCTGGGACGAGATCCACGACGCGAAGCCAGACAGCTGGTTCGTCGGCCCGACCACCCAAGAGGAACAGCGCCACGAGTGGACGATGTACGCCTTCGACACGCGAGAGCGCCCGAAGGCCGGGCACCGTTCGCGGGAGTGGACGGCCGTCGCCCAGACCGAGCTCGAGGTTGTGCGCGAGATGGCGCGCTGCCTTCGACTAATCCGTGAGGGGACGGCCCCGGAGTAGTGCGGTGTCGGCTGCGCGACAGGTCGCTAACGCCACTTCCCCGCCTTCGTTTTCACAAACTACGGAGGCTCGCGGACATGCATCGTTCCCCCGGCGGTGTGGCACCCGCGGGCCTCCGTGCCAACATCGAACCGTCCCTCGTCCACGTCTTGCGACGGTCAGCGGCCCGACCGACCGGGGAAGGCGGCCGGGGCGCTCTACGGGGAATCCCCCGGCACGCGTGGCCCGGTATCGGCTGCATCTTGACCCTTGGACCCCAGAAAGTCATGACGATCCGCGCATCGCGCGGCTAACGGCATCGCGGCCAGCGCAATGTGTCCTTGACGCGGTGGATGCCGAGCGTCACGAACCTGGCACGCCGGTGCCCAAACGCACCGCGGCCCCGCTCGTTTTCATATGCGAGGACCGCGACAGTGCCAGCGGACCTCGAGAGGCGAGGTCAGAGCTGTTGCCGGTCCATCCCCGGACGGTGACGGCTCTGACCCCGTCCACAACAGGCGAGGTCTGAGTGCTGCCCGACTACCGCGGGCCTCGTGCTGTCCGAGTCCGGCGGCGGCCCTCGCAGCACGAGGGAGCGCCCGAAGGCCGGGCACCGGTCGCGGGAGTGGACGGCCGTCGCGGCCTCCGAGCTCGAGGCCGTGCGCGAGATGGCGCGATGCCTGCGGGAGATCCGCGATGGGGCGCCCGCCGGAATAGACTGACCACCGTGCCGGGGGAGACCGCGCATGATGCGGGCTGGTGAGGAGCGAAGGCATGCCTGACGGCGAGGTTTCACACATCACCACCTCAGAAGCACTGCAGGAATGGCGGCTGGCCGAGCAGGCGGTCGCCGTCGCCCGCCGGGGCAAGGTCGCGGCAGCTGCGGCCACGGAGGCTGCACAACATGCGGCCGAGGCCGCGATCGCCACAGCTGCCGCCGCCAGGGCCGCGCTCGAGGCGGCGTCGCAGGCCGAGATCTCGGCGAGCCGGACGGCAGCCGCGGCGAAGGCGGTCATCCAGGCAGCGACGGCCGATCAGGCGGACGCAGACGCCGAGTCCGATGTGGCCGACGTCGCTGAGGCCATCGCCCACGAGGCGTACACCGCGGCTGTCAAGCGCGCGAAGGACAAGAACCCCAGAACCTAGCGTCGCCAGGTCCAGGGGGCGTCGACTGGTTGCCACCCGACGTAGGAACACCCCCCGGCGGATTTATCCGGCCGGGGGGTGTCGCGATCTGTTGCCGGATCTTGCTAGCGGAGTCCCTTGGCGCGGGTTCGCGCCCGGTCACGCGCAGCGAGCATGACCAACACGATTGCCGCTGCCAGGCTGAACAGGACCACGCCGATCATGGGCGACGGCACGTCGTCCCTGACCACGCGCGCAGTGTCAGTCGCCGGCGGCGTCACAGCGCCGCCGATGGGTGCCGCATTGCCCTGACCCGTGGGCGTCGGGGTCCCTTGGGTCGGCACGACGCCGCCTGCCGGCGGAGTCGCCGTTGGGGTGGCAGTCGCCGTGGCCTCTTCCGTCGGCGTCGGCGTCGCGCAATCGACCGTGAAGTCGACCTGCGCGGCGGCACCCGGCCAGTTGATGTGGTAGTCGCCATTCGGGCCGAGCGGCAGGCTCACGGTCCACTCGGCGTCCTGATCGGCATGGAAAGACTCGCTGTATCCGCCGGGCCCGGTCACCGTGACCGTAGCCGGCTCGGAGGCGAACGACTTGCCGGAGACGAGGATGGCGTGACCGTCGCAGTCGACCTGGACGTTGGTGATGTCGTGTGCCGACGCCGTCAACGGGATCAGCAGCGCAAGCAGAAGGCCGGCCAGTACCGGCACGAGTCGTCTCATGAGGGTTCCTCCGTAGGCATCAGGTGTGTTGTGGCCGCTTGTCTGGCGCGGCACGGATCGATTGGGCTTCATGGTGGACACGATGGCGGGAAGGTCTGCCCCTTTCACGCCGGGACAAGCCATGTCGTCGACGCGACAACGGACGATGTACGCCTTCGACACGCGCGAGCGGCCGAAGGCCGGGCACCGGTCGCGCGAGTGGACGGCGGTAGCGGGCTCAGAGCTGGAGGTGGTGCGCGAGATGGCGCGATGCCTGCGGCTGCTAGGCGAGGGCCTGACTCCGAAATGGGAGCGCCCCGGTCGGGACGGGGGCGTCCCGACCGGGGCAGAGATCGGCGGCTAGTTGACGGCCGCCGCCCGGGAGTTGGCTTTGAGTAGGCGCAACGCCTCTGTCACGCCGCATGGCCTGGCAAGCCGGGAGGGTGTCACGCGGTGACTGCTGTCATCGACGACGTCCGCATGAGAGTGAATGTGGAGCGCAGCGGACGGGGCTCGCGCTGGCCGGTCTGTTGAGGGCTCGGTGAACACGGGGGCCCCGTCCTCTGCGGAAACGTACCGCCGGGGAGCGGGTCTGGATCTGTCGCCGAGGCGATCGAGTTCCCGTTTGGTGAGTGCGCGTCAGGCCGTCTCCCTGCCCCTGAGCTCCGCCTCGAGCATCGCCTCCTGCCGGGCGAGATCCTCAAGGACGCGCTGTTCATCCTCGATGCGCCGGCGGTACATCTGCTCGAAGGCTCCCCGCATCGCGAGTTGCTCGTTTCGGCTCATCTGATCGAGGATCGCCCTTCGCGACCGCCGGATGCTGCCGAGCGCCCGCGCGCGTGATGCCGCGAGACGGGCATCCTGGCCGGGGTCGTCCATGGGTCGATCTCCAGCGCGATCCCCCGATGTCTGCAATCGCGCCCGAGTCTGCGCGACCACCCAAATGAGCATCGACGGCGGAGCGTGCGGTCGGCGTGTCGTTCGCCTCGCAAACAGCGATGCGGGCTATCGGGCTCGAGCCCCGCCTCCGGGCGGCGTGGCACGGACGCGGAGTCCACGCAACGCGGCTGTCACAGCAGCGGGACCATGCGGGGCGAAGCTGCCACGTCGCGGTGCCAACGCCCCAGGCAGGTCCTTTGTTTTCTAGTACGAGATCCGCGTCTCTGATTTGACCGATGAGTGCGGACGCGGATCTCAACCGACGAGGTCTGCGCTGTGCGGTTCTACCCCGGGCCGTCAACCAGCGTGGGCCTCGTCTGCTATCTGTCCGGAACCGCGAGGACCCTGTAAGGCTCAGGCGACGACTGACGTCGTCCTCGGCGCCGTAGCGTCGGTAGATTGGACTTGGCCGCATCGCCTTGATATCCCGGGCGGGAGGCGACAGCGGACCATGAGCCCGGCCAGAGGACTAATTTTGCTGGCCGGGCTCGCTCATGTCTGGAGTACCCGTGCATTGAAACCCCGGCAGCAGGGGGAAGCCGCCGGGGCGCGGTGCGGGGCGGGGCGAGTGCGATGATCGCGTTTGTGTTCGCGTTCGACTTCCAGCTGATGGTCGGAATGTTGGCTGGTGATGCGGGAGCCGACCGGCTCTTCGGCGGCAGCGGGGCCGACATCATCCGGGGTGGTCCCGGAGCCGACGTGATCAGCGGCGGGACTGGCAATGACACCTGTTTCAGCCCCAAGTCCGCGCCGGGCTGCGAACACTGACCACCTAACACGCGTTGGCCCGCTAGATCCGCAGGGGGCAAGGGGGGCGCCTCACGGCACCTCGGCACCGTATTCGGTCAGGCCTTCAATCGCGGCTCCGCACGCCTCTTCGAGTTGCGTCGCGGACGCGAGCACCACGACCAGACTGACAGCGCCCTCGGGTTGGTAGTCGATGCGAACGGTCCAGAGATGGCCACCACCGCTTTCCGAGTCCCGCTTGTAGCTCAGATGGTCGACTCCCAGCGTCGCAACCGCCCACGCCTCGAGCCGCGATCGGGCTGTTACCTCGCTCATGCCGTCCTCCCTCTGGCTAGTCCTCTCCGGGGGCCACCACGTCCAGGATCGTACGCCGACGCCGTTGCCGCCTCACCTCAGGACAATGTCACGCCCGGCCACCGGGACCGGGGCTCCGAGCGTTCGGTGCGTCGCGACAGCCTCACGGCCGGCGACCGGGCCTTCGACCTTGCAGATGTCTCGCGATAGCCCCTGGGGCCGCCACCGCACGCGTAGGATGGCCCGGCGAGCATCGATCGGCGCTCGACCGCGGGACATCCCCTGGTCGCTCCGGCACTCGCAGGAGGCTCCGTGGGAATCATCTCGTGGATCGTGCTCGGCGCGATCGCTGGCTTCATCACGAACATGATCATGGGCGGCGGCGAAGGCGTCATCGAGACGATCATCCTCGGCATCGTCGGGGCGGTCGTCGGTGGCTTCGTGGCCGGGACCGTGCTGGGCGTCGCCGACGTCACGGGGATCAACATCTCGAGCATCGTGGTCGCCGTGATCGGCGCCATCATCGTCGTCGTGATCTACCGCGCCGTCATGGGCCGACGAACCACGACTTGAGTCCCGGAGCCGCCATGCTGCCCCCGTCCGCACCCGGGTGCGAGCCGCCAACGCCGTGATCCCGGACGTGATGACGCCCCGGCGGCGGGGGGAGGCCGCCGGGGCGCGGTGCGGAGCGTGCCGCCCCGCGCAATTGGCGCGTCAGCCGAACCACCGTGACGATCTACCCAACGACAGGCCGCGCCGCGCGCGCATGATTGCCTGACGGGGGCTGCCGGACCCCGATTAGTGAGGGATATCGAGGGTGCGGAAGCTGCTCATCGCGCTTGCGGCCATCGTTGTGATCGGCTGCGGCGGTTCGACGACCGTCAACCCGCTGGCCGCCGCACCCACGGACCTCGCCACGGAAGCCCCCGCCGCGTCGCCAGCTGAGGCGGCCACGGCGACCCCGGCCCCGAAGCTCACCAAGAAGCCGGCAGCGACAAAGAAACCGACGACGAAGAACGCCAAGTAGTACCGGCCGAAGGGCTGGGACGGGCACTCGGACGTCGACTGCAGCGACTTCAAGACGCACAAGCAGGCCCAGAGCTTCTTCAAAGGCACGGACGGGTCCCGATCGAACGATCCCTACGGCCTCGACTTCGAGCACGACGGGATCGCCTCCGAGACCCTGCCCTGACGTGAGCCGGGCGGCGATCGCGATCGGGATCGTGGCGGCGCTCGTCATCGTGATCGCGGTCGGCTACTGGGTCCGCGGGCCGACGAGCGTCCTGCCGGCGCCGTCCACGGCGATCGCGCCGCGACCGGGCCTGCCCGCGCTTGCCGATGGCACCCCGATGATCGTCGAGTCGCGTGCACACGCGCTGGCGAAACGCTGCCAGCCGCGATTGTGCCAGTGAGATACTTCGGCCGTGGCGGGGAAGGCACTGGTCCTCAGTGGCGGGGGATGGCTTGGCGTTGCATGGGAGCTCGGCGTCCTGCGCGGACTGGAGGATGGCGGTATCGCCATCGGGCGATTTGACAAGGTCGTAGGGACCTCCGCCGGCGCCATCGTCGGTGCCATTGCCGCATCGGGCGGGTCACTTGACCCCGGCGCCCCCGGAGCGCCGCGGGATCTGCAGCTCGCGGCAATCGTCCCTCAGATCGACCCGGAGCGGATGGGCCCGGTCTTCTCGGTGCTCATGTCGGGTGGCGACGCCGACTCGGCGCGTCGACGGCAGATCGGCGCGATTGCTCGGACGACATCTACCCCTGAGGAGCGGTTCATCGATGTCGTGGGCCAGTACGCGCCCGATGGACCTTGGCCGAGGTCGCTCGTCATCGCAGCCGTCGATACCGACGACGGCGCCTTCGTGTCCTGGGACGCCGACGCCGGCGTGTCGCTCGTCCGAGCGGTCGCGGCCAGCAGTGCCATGCCCGGCATGCTGCCGCCCATCACCATCGGGGGGCGACGCTTCATGGACGGAGCGATGCGCTCGCCGACATCGGCGGACCTCGCGGCGGGCAGTGACCTCGTGGTCGTCGTCGCCGTTCAATCCCGGAGCGAGCAATCCGACCGCCAGATTGCCGCGGAGACGGCCGAGATCCGCGCCGCTGGTGGCCACATCGTCGAAATCCGCCCGGACGCGGAGTCGGGTGCGGCGTTCGCCCTCGATCCGATGGACATGAGCCGTCGGCCCCCGGTCTTCGCAGCGGGTCTGCGCCAGGGTCATGCCGCGTCCGGCGATGTGGCCGTGTAATTCGCGTGACCCACGACGTCCCGGTCACGATCGTCCCTGCCAACGAGGAGATCGAGGCCGCGGTCGGCGTGCTCCGCATGGCGGCTGGCTTTGCCTGACAACGGCGGCACCGTCAGGCCGCAACCGCATCGGAACACGATGATGCAACGCCCGCGGCAGGAGGAAGCCGCGAACACGAGCTCGGGCGCGGGCGACGCGCAGCGAGGCCCACGCCTGTCACACCGTCAGGGGACGGAAAACGTGGGCCTCACTGACGGAACGGAGGACAGGTGACCTCGCTAGGGGCGCAGCACGGAACAGCGCTGCCAACTGGCAACGGCCATCGAGTTGTTCGGTGTTGGGGTGGCTGCCCGAGCGACCGACGGAGGTCCCATCGCCCAGGCAGCGCATGTGGTGTGGCGTGTGGCCGGGCGCGGGCACCAGACCCACGGCCCACGCCCGGCCCTCGCCATGTGGTTAGGCCGCCTGCTTCGGCTATAGCCAACGATGGCACCCGGCGCGGGTGCCACTCGAGCTCGGCGGTGTGGAAGATCGTGTACGTCACGCGGAGATTCTCCCAGGTTCTGCGGGTCCGTGAGAGGCTTTCGGGATCAGGGTCCTGTTCAGCTGCGCCGCCGCCGACGGGCACTTCCATCCGCTCCTCCCCCTCGCCCGGGCGTTCGTCGACGACGGGCACGAGGTCGCCTTCGCGACATCCCGCTCGTTCCGCGAGCGCGTCGAGGAGGCCGGGTTCGAGCTGCTGCCTGCGGGCATCGACCAGGAAGAGCTGGAGGCGCGTCACGCCCGTACCGGCCCGGCTCGAGACGATGCCGGTCGCCGAGCGACGTCCGCTTGCGTTCACGTGGCGGTTCGCGACGATCGAGGCGCCGGCGAAGGTCGACAAGCTCCTCGGCGCATGCAGCGCGTGGCGCCCCGATCTGCTCGTCTTCGAGTCGGCGGATCTCGCCGGGCAAGGTCACCGGGGATGCCGTCCAGGACGCTGTCGCAGACGCTCCTCGAAACCCCTGCGTACCGCGACCGCGCGCTCGCCCTGGCCGCGGAGATCGCAGCGATGCCTGAGCCCCTCGACGTCGCCCGGCGCCTCAGCGCCGCGGTCCCGGCGCGGCGCCCGCGGTCGCCGGGTAGCGCCGCGTCCGTGGCGCCTCCGTCGCGCGTCAGTAGTCGGAGCGCTCGATCAGCTCGATCCGGTACCCGTCGGGGTCGCGGACGAAGCAGAGCAGCGAGCCGCCCTCGCGCACGGAGTACGGCGGCCGCTCCGGCTCGATCCCCTTCTCCGCGAGCGCGGCGAGGGTCTCGTCCATCGACTCGATCGTGAGCGCGATGTGCCCGTAGGCCGTCCCGAGCTCGTACGAGTCGATGCCGAAGTTGTAGGTCAGCTCGAGCTCCGGCTGCGGCTTGCCGGGGACGCCGAGGAAGTAGTTGACGGCCTCGTCGCGGATCGGCAGCTCGCGCCGCTTCTCGAGCCCGAGCGCCTCGTAGAACGCGATCGACCGCTCCGGGTCGGTGATGCGGTAGCAGGTGTGGATCAGCTCCATACGCGGGAGCCTAACGGTCGGGGTTCGGCTCGAACGCCGCGACCCGACGCGTCGTCGTTACCCTCGGGGAGTGAACCCGCGCGCGCACGTCGTCAATCCCTGGCTGGTGCTCGTCCTCGTCTGCCTCGCCCAGTTCATGGTCATCCTCGACGCGACGATCGTGAACGTCGCGCTGCCCTCGATCCAGGCCGATCTCGGGCTGTCGGAGTCGAGCCTCCAGTGGATCGTGAACGCGTACGCCTTGCTCTTCGGCGGCTTCCTCCTGCTCGGCGGTCGCGCCGGTGACCTGATCGGCCGCAAGCGCGTCTTCCTCGCGGGCCTCGTCCTCTTCACGACCGCGTCGCTCCTCTGCGGGCTCGCGTCGGGAGAGACGATGCTGATCGTCTCGCGCGGCGTCCAGGGCCTCGGCGCTGCGCTCGTCTCGCCCGCCGCGCTGTCGATCGTGACGACGACGTTCCGCGAAGGCGCCGAGCGCACGAAGGCGCTCGGGGTGTGGGCCGCGATCGCGGTCGGCGGCGGCGCCGTCGGCCTCGTGCTCGGCGGCTTTCTCGTCGAGACGCTCTCCTGGCCGTGGATCTTCTTCGTCAACGTCCCCGTCGGGATCGCGGCGTTCGTGCTCTCGCTGCGGTTCGTCCCGGAGTCGAAGGACGAGCACGCGCACAGGAGCTTCGACGTCGCTGGCGCGACGACGGTCACCGCCGGGCTCATCTCGCTCGTCTACGGGATCGTGCGCTCCGCCGAGTCGGGCTGGGGCTCCACCGAGGTGCTCGGCTTCCTCGCCCTCGCGGCCGTCCTGCTCGTCGCCTTCGTCCTCATCGAGCGTCGCTCGGCCGAGCCGCTCGTCCGGCTCTCGATCTTCTCGGTGAAGACGGTGCGCGGCGCGAACGTCGCGATGCTGATCGTCGCCGCGGGGCTGTTCGCGATGTTCTTCTTCAACACGCTGTACCTCCAGCGCGTGCTCGGCTTCTCGCCGCTCGAGGCCGGGCTCGCATTCGTGCCGTTCACGCTCGGCGTGATCGTCGGTGCCGGCATCTCGCAGAAGCTCGTGCCCGCTCTCGGCGCGCGCGAGGTGCCGCTCATCGGCCTGGGCCTCGCGGTGCTCGGGCTGCTCAGCTTCCTCCGCCTGACGCCGGACTCGTCGTACGTCACCGACCTGCTGCCGGGGATCCTGCTGACCGCGGTCGGGATGGGGCTCGTGTTCGTCCCGATCACGCTGATCGCGACGAGCGGGATCCCGCCTGACGACGCGGGCCTCGCCTCCGGCCTCTTCAACACGGCGCAGCAGATCGGCGGCGCCCTCGGGCTCGCGCTCCTCTCGACGTTCGCGACGAACAAGACGACGGACACGCTCTCCTCTCTCGGGCACCGGCCGACGCCGTCCGAGCAGGCGAACGCGCTCGTCGACGGGTTCCATGTCGCCTGGCTCGGGAGCGCGCTCCTGCTCGCCCTCGGCGCCGTGATGCTCTTCTCCCTCCTCCGCCGTCGCGACGTCGTTGCGGTCGTCGAGGGCGAGGTCGCGCCTGTCGCTGCCTGAGGCGCCGGCCTCGGGCGAGCGCAGTCAGGCGCGCACGACGGGATCGCGGCGCTCGACGACGTCGTCGAGCGCGTTGCGCAGGCCGAGGGCGAGCGCGCCGGTGAGCACCGCCGCCTTCGCCCAGGGACGACACCGCGATGTTCGGCGGGTACGGAATCCACCGCCCGAGGAGGGCCGGGTGGAGGCCCACGCCGCACCGGCGCGGGGGAGTCCGTGCGGCTCGCGGCCCACGGCCCGGCCCGTCTCTTCGACCCGGTGAGCGGCGAGCGACTAGGGTCGTAGCGGATGCCGCGCGACGCACCCATCCCCAGCGGGATCGCGCTCCCGCGCCTGCCCTACTCGCCCGTGATCCGAAGCGGCGACCACGTCTTCACCGCCGGCCAGGTCGCCCACGGCGAGAACGGGGCGATCGTGGCCGGCGGGATCGCCGAGCAGACGACGCAGGTGCTCGGAAACGTCCGCGCGTGCCTGGCAGCGGCCGGATGCGACCTCGACGACGTGCAGAAGGTCAACGTCTACCTCGCCGACCTCGCGGACTTCGAGGCGTTCAACGCCGTCTACCGGGAGGCGTTCACCGCGCCCTATCCCGCGCGGACGACGGTGCAGGTGGGTCTGCCTCCGGGCATCCTGATCGAGGTCGAGGCGGTCGCGCGGCTCGCGAGCCGGTGACGCTGCTCGACACGCCCGTCGCGGTCGTCGACCTCGACCGGCTCGAGTCGAGCCTCGAGCGCTGGCAGCGCTGCGACCGGGTCGGGCTCGCTAACCGCCCGCACGTCGAGACGCACCGCTCGGTCGAGATCGCGCGCCGGCAGCTCTCGCTTCGGTGCGGCCGGGATCACGTGCCAGAAGCTCGGCGAGGCGGAGGTGGCCGACGCGGGCGTCGCCGACATCCTCGTGCCCTACAACATCGTTGGGCGCCGAGAAGCTCGGTGCGCCGCGGCGCGGGTGTCGATGGCGATGAGCGTCGACGACGATGCGCCGCTGGACGGGCTGGCAGGGTCGGTCCGCGGTGGGCCGCGCGAGCTCGCGGTCGGGCGACCGCGGCCGCTGCCGCGGCGACGCTCGACGACATCGTCCCGTTGTACGTTCTGGCAACAGTGGTCAGCAGGCCTACTGCGGATCGTGCTGTCCTCGACGCGGGCTCCAAGCCCTGAGCTCCGACCCGGCCCGGCGCTGGGCTTCGGCACCGTCCTCGAGGCTCGACGATCGAGCGGCTGCGCGAGGAGCACGCGGTCGTCGCGCTCGGCCCGGACGAGAGCCTCGAGCTCGGCCAGCAGGCCCGCGTCGTGCCGAACGACGCGTGCGTCGTGGCGAACCTCGCGGACGAGCTCGTCGCGCTCCGGGCGGGAGAGGCGCCGCGGGCATTGCGGGTCGACGCCCGAGGCCGGTCGCGCTAGGAGGGCAGCCGCCTCAGATTCCCCGGTCGGCCCACTTCACCCAGGAAGCGAGGGCGAACGGCAGGCTGGCGAGCAGCGCGACACAGCCGAGGACGACGTGGCCCGTCACGAACAGGACGACGCCGACGACGATCACCGCGATGAACACGCCCAGGGCGACGAGGAACGCCATTGCTTCTCCTTCTCTCGGTGGGGGTGGTGTGAGCCTACTTCTCTTCTGAGACGATGCGAAGGGTGCGCCTGCCGTCCTTCCGTATCGAGCGCTGGTACGAGCGCTACGAGTTCACGACCGAGCTGCAGCTCTCGTCGAGCGACTGCGAGTCCGTGTCGATCGGTGACCTGCTGTCATTCGAGCCCGATGCGCGGGAGCGGCTCGAATCGCTTCGGCTCGGCTACACGGAGGTGCCCGGATCGGCAGAGCTGCGCACGGCGATCGCCGCCCTCTACGGCACGACGGACGCCGATGCGGTCGTCGCGCTCGCCGCGGCCGAGGAGGGGATCTTCGCCGTCGAGACGGCGCTCCTCGGGCGGGGCGACCACGCCGTCGTCGAGGTGCCGTGCTACGAGTCGGCGCTCGCGGTCGCCCGCTCGACCGGAGCCGAGGTTGACGCCTGGCGCCGCACGTACGCCGACGGCTGGGCGCACGATCTCGACTCGCTCGGGCGGCTGCTGCGGCCGACCACGAAGCTCGTCTACGTCAACACGCCGCACAACCCGACGGGGACGTCGATGCCCCGGGCCGTGCTCGACCGCCTGGTCGAGCTGTGCGCAGAGCGGGACGCAGTCCTGTTCTCCGACGAGGTGTACCGCGAGCTCGAGCACGATCCCGGGGCGCGGCTCCCGGCCGCATGTGACCTCTACGAGCGCGCCGTGTCGCTGGGAAGCGTCTCGAAGACGTACGGGCTTCCCGGGCTCCGGACCGGGTGGATCGCATGCCGGGACGCGGCGCTACGCGACGCGACGATCGCGACGAAGCTCTACACGACGATCTGCTCGAGCGCGCCGAGCGAGCTCCTCGCCGCGCTCGCGCTGCGGCACCGGGAGCGGCTGATCGAGCGTAATCGGGCGCTCGTCCTCGAGAACCTCGCGCTCGCGGATGCGTTCGTCGCGGCGCACGCGGAGCGGCTCGACTGGGTGCGGCCGGATGCATCGCCGATCGGCTTCCCTCGACTGCGGGTTCCCGACACGCTCGCGTTCTGCGAGCGCCTCGCGGTCGACGCCGGAGTGCTCCTCCTCCCGGGGGAGGTCTACGACGTGCCGGGCCACGTCCGCCTCGGGCTCGGGCGACGGGGCGCGGCGGAGGCGTTCGGACGCCTCGAGCAGTTCCTGGCGGCGGCGTGACGGATCTGCGGCCGGTGTCAGCCGTCGTCGAGCTCGTCCTCGACGATGCCGAAGAGGATGCCGTCGACCCACGCCTCGTTGCGCCAGTAGGCCCTGCGGCGGACGCCCTCCCGTACCCAGCCGGCGCGCTCGGCGTGCCGGAGCGCGCGCTCGTTGAAGCCGTAGACCTCCATCTGGAGGCGATGGAGTCCGCGCTCGCGGATCAGGTGCCGCAGCATCGCGCGCGCGGCCTCGACGGCGACTCCACGCCCGCGGAACGCGGGATCGATCGCGAGACCGCTCACCGACGCGATCCGCGAGCGGCGGTTGACGAGCTCCCACGCGAAGGTTCCCGCGCGCTCGCCGTCGACCTCGATCACCTGCACGCCGAGCTCGTCCGGCTCGGCGTCCGCCCGGGCGATCTCGTCGGCGATCGCCTCGGGTGTCGAGGCGCGGACGGCTGCGAGGTACGGGGCGACGTCGGGGTCCGTCGCGAGCCCGGCGAGGAACGCGACGTCGTCGCGCGTCGCACGCCGGATGGAGACGCTCACGCCGTTCGCGCCTCTCCGGCAGGAAGCAGGGCCTGGTACCTGTTCACGCCACGCCACGCTACCCACGTCGCAGCCGCGCCCCGGTCCCGAGCGCCGTCCCGCCGAGGATCAGCGCAAGACCGGCGACGGCCGACGCGGTCACCGGCTCGTCGAGGATCAGCGTCCCGTAGACGAGGGCGAATGCGGGGACCAGGTAGGTGACGAGGATCGCGCGCGACGCGCCCGCGCGGGCGATCAGCGTGAAGTAGAGGAGGTACGCCAGGCCCGTGCCGAGCGCTCCGAGCGCGACGATCGCCGCGACCGCCTTCGCGGTGGGCGCCTCCGACGGCAGCTGCGCGAGCGCCACCGGTGCCGCGAGCAGCGTGCCGACGGCCAGCTGCCCGATCGTCACCTCGAGCGGCGCGAACGACCGGATCGCCCGACCCGCGTAGAGGACCGAGATCGCGTAGCAGGTTGCCGTGCCGAGCACCGCGAGCGCGCCGACGAGCTGCCCACCCTCCTGGACCCCCACGAGGAGCGCTACGCCGACGAAGCCGATCCCCACGCCGACGAGCCGGAGGCCACGGACGCGCTGCGTCGGGTCGATGCGGGTCGCGAGCACGACCGTGAGGATGGGCGCAGCCGCCTGGATGACCGCCGCGAGCCCCGAGTCGATCCGCGTCTCCGCGAACGCCAGCAGCCAGTACGGGACGGCGTTGTTGAGCGTGCCAAGGACGAGGAACGGCACCCACATCCGGCGGACGTCGGGGAAGGCGCCACGCGCGACCACGACCGGGACGAGCACCGCGAAGCCGACGAGGAGCCGGCCGAGAACCACGACCGCCGGCTCGACCTCCTCCACCCCGAGCTTGATGAAGAGAAACGACGCGCCCCAGATCGCCGCGAGCGAGAGGAGGAGGGCGAGGTCGCGGCGATGCACCGTGCGACGCTAGCGGTCGGGTGCAGCCCGACCCCCAGGGTAGACTGGCCTCCTGAGCTCGGTCGCGGAACAGCCGCTCCATCGTCAGCTCGGCCTCACGGACGGGGAGCTCGCCCGCATCGTCTCGCTACTCGCACGCGAGCCCAACCACTTCGAGCTCGCCGTGTTCTCCCTTCTGTGGTCGGAGCACTGCGGCTACAAGCACTCAGCCCTCCTGCTCCGCCGGCTGCCGAGCGAGGGACCGCGCGTCCTCCAGGGCCCCGGCGAGAACGCCGGCGTGCTCGACCTCGGGGAGGGGCTCGCGGTCGCGTTCAAGGTCGAGAGCCACAACCACCCGTCGGCCGTCGAGCCCTTCCAGGGGGCAGCGACAGGCGTCGGCGGGATCCTTCGCGACATCTCCGCGATGGGCGCGCGGCCGGTGGCGCTCCTCGACGGACTGCGCTTCGGCGCGCCCGATCACCACTTCTCGCGGGCGGTCGGCGGCGTTGGCCACTATGGCAACTGCGTCGGCGTGCCCAACGTCGGCGGCGAGGTCGTCTTCGACGACGCGTATGCGTCGAACTGCCTCGTCAACGCGATGTGCGTCGGGCTGCTCCCGGTCGAGCGGCTCGTGCGCGCGAAGGCGACCGCTGCCGGTGCCCTGGTCGTCGCCTACGGCGCGACGACGGGTCGCGACGGGATCGGCGGCGCGTCGGTGCTCGCGAGCGCCGAGCTCGGCGAGGACGACGCCGACAAGCGACCATCCGTCCAGGTCGGCGATCCGTTCACGGGCAAGCGCCTGATCGAGGTCTCGGCCGAGCTCGTCGAGCGCGGGCTCGTGCTCTCGCTGCAGGACTGCGGCGCCGCCGGGCTCGCGTCGTCGCTCTCGGAGATGGCCGCGGACTACGGGATCGACGTCCACCTCGACCGGGTGCCGCAGCGCGAGGAGGGCATGGAGCCCTGGGAGGTGATGATCTCGGAGTCGCAGGAGCGGATGGTCGCGATCGTCGCCCCGGAGCGGCTCGCCGACGTGGAGGCCGTGATCGACCGCTGGGAGCTCCACCGCGCCGTGATCGGCGAGGTGACCGAGACCGGCCTCCTGCGAGCGCTGTGGGACGACGACGAGGTCGGGTCGATCCCGGCCCGCCTGCTGACCGACGAGTGCCCCCGGTACGCGGTCGAGCGCGAGCCGCGCGTACCGCCGCCCGAGAGCTCGACGCCTGTTCCCCCCACGCGGCAGGCGCTCGTGGAGCTGCTCTCCTCCCCCGCGCTCCGCTCGCGGGCTTTCGTCACGCGCCGCTACGACCAGCTCGTCCAGTCGCGCACCGTACGCCGGCCGGGGCTCGACGCGGCGGTGCTGCGGCTGCGCCCGGGGTGGCGCGGGCTCGCCGTGACGCTCGACGGCCAGGGCAGGCTGGGGACGCTCGACCCGCGGCTGGCGGGTCAGCTCGCAATCCTCGAGGCCGCGCGCAACGTCGCCTGCACGGGCGCCGAGCCGCTCGGCCTCACCGACTGCCTGAACTTCGGCAACCCGGAGAAGCCCGAGGTCGGCTGGGAGCTCGCGGAGGCGATCGAGGGCATGGCGCTCGCCTGCGGGGCGCTCGGCGTCCCCATCGTCTCCGGGAACGTCTCGCTCTACAACGACACCGGCGGCCGGTCGATCCCGCCGACGCCCGTCGTCGGCTGCGTCGGCCTCGTCCCCGACGTGCGTCGCGTACCGCGCGGATGGCGTGAGGGCGACGCGGTCCTCCTTGCCCGGTCCCGCTCGCCGCTCACGCTCGTGGGCTCGGAGGCGCAGGCGCGCTGGGGACGGCTCGGCGGGTCCGCGTCGCTCGACCTCGCATCCGAGGCCGCGCTCGTGCGGCACGCGAGCGTCGTCGCGCAGCACGCGTCGCTCGTCCACGACGTCGCCGAGGGTGGCCTCGCGGTCTCCCTCGCGGAGGCGGCGCTCTGGAGTGGGCTCGGGGCCGAGCTCGACCTCGAGGACGACCCCCTGACCCTCTTCGGCGAGATCGGCGGCCAGGTGATCGTCGCCGTGTCGCCCGGACAGGTCGAGCCCGACCCGACCGGCGCCGATGTCGACGTGCGCCGGATCGGCACGGTCGGCGGCGGCGAGCTCTTCGGCATGCCGCTCGCGGAGCTCGCCCTGGCCCACGCGGGGAACGGCTGATGTGCGGCGTGTTCGGCGTCCGCTCCCACGAGCGCGACGTCGCGCGGCTGACGTACTTCGGCCTCTTCGCGCTCCAGCACCGCGGACAGGAGTCGGCGGGCATCGCTGTCTCGGAGGGCGGCCGCGTCACGGCGCTCCGCGAGATGGGGCTCGTTCCCCAGGTGTTCGACGAGGAGAAGCTCTCGGCGCTCCCCGGCGAGGTCGCGATCGGGCACACGCGTTACTCGACCACCGGGGGTGCGTACTGGTCGAACGCGCAGCCGCTCGTCCACCACGGCACCGCGCGCACCGTGGCGCTCGCGCACAACGGGAACCTCGTCGACCCGGCGCCGTTACGCGACGAGCTCCTCGCCACGGCCGTCCGCCTCGGCTCGACGTCGGACACCGAGGTCGTCGCCGCCCTGATCGGCCGCGACCCAGCGCCGCTGCACGAGGCCGTTGCGAGCGCGATGCGCCGGCTCGAGGGCGCGTACTCCATCGTTGCGATCGCGGACGGGACGCTCGTCGCGTTCCGCGACCCGCTCGGCATCCGGCCGCTCACGCTCGGCCGCATCGGGGACGACTGGGTGGTTGCCTCCGAGACGTGCGCGCTCGACCTCGTCGGCGCCGACGTCGTACGGGACGTCCTCCCAGGCGAGGTGGTCTGGGTCGACGACGAAGGCTGCCACTCGGCGCAGGCGGTTCCCAGGGGCCGCAGCGCTGCGTGCATCTTCGAGCACGTCTACTTCGCGCGGCCGGACTCGAAGCTGGGTGGGACGGGCGTCCACGCGGCCCGCGTCCGGATGGGCGAGCGGCTCGCCGAGGAGGCGCCCGCGGACGCCGATCTCGTGATGCCGATCCCCGACTCCGGCACACCGGCGGCGATCGGCTTCGCGAAGCGCTCCCGGCTCCCGTACGAGGAGGGGCTCATCAAGAACCGCTATGTCGGCAGGACGTTCATCCAGCCCGACCAGGAGCTGCGCCGTCAGGGGATCAAGCTCAAGTTCAACCCGCTCGACGAGATCGCCGGGAAGCGGCTCGTGATCGTGGACGACTCGATCGTTCGCGGCAACACGATGCGCGCGCTCGTGCAGATGCTGCACGACGCGGGCGCGGCCGAGGTGCACGCCCGCATCTCGTCACCACCGGTCGTGTCGCCGTGCTTCTACGGGATCGACATGGCCGACGAGGCGGAGCTCGCGGCCGCGCACCGCTCGGTCGAGGAGATGCGCGAGCACGTCGGCGCAACGAGCCTGCACTACCTGTCGCTCGACGGGATGCAGTGGGCGACGGCGATCCCGGAGGAGGACGTGTGCCGCGCCTGCTTCACGCGGAGCTACCCGACGCGGGTCCCCGGCGAGGGCCTCGCGGCGAAGCACCGCTTCGAGCCGGCCGGCGCGACCCGGCGCTGAGACCTGCCGACGGCGAGATCCATCGCCGGGGCGCGGCCGCCGCGTGAGGCGCGTCGTCGTGCGCCGTAGGGTGCGAACCCGGCACAGAGTCGGCACACAGCTGTACGAGATTTCCCGATAGCGTGGCTTTAGGGGCACGGGAGTGCCCCTGGGGGTGGTTGTCGTCGGTGGTTGTCGTCGGTGGTTGTCGTCGGTGGTTGTCGTCGGTGGTTGTCGTCGCGGCTACGCCCGTGCCGGGGCGAGTGCCCCGGACCCGGCGGTGAGGTCGAGGGAGCGCAGGCGCGCCTCGACGGAGTCCGCCTGGAATGCGAGCATGATCTCGTCGGCTCCCGTCGACACCGCGAGCTCATCGAGCCAGTCACCGACCTGCTCCGCCCTGCCGACCGCCGTGTACCGCAGCATGTCGCGGATCTGGTGACCGTTCGGCGTGCCGAGGAACGCGTCGATCTCCTCGTCGGACGACGACACGGCCCGCGCCACGAAGCGGCGCACGCGGGTGCGCAACACGCGCTGGAACGTCTCGCGCGCCTCGGCCTCGTCATCGGCGGCCACGACGTTCGCGCCCACGATCACGTAGGGCTCGTCGCAGGCGTCCGACGGCGTGAACCGTTCGCGGTATGCCTCCACCGCGGGATGGAGCGCTGCGGGCGCGAAGTGCGACGCGAAGGCGTACGGAAGCCCGAGCGCCGCCGCGAGCTGCGCACCGAAAAGCGACGATCCGAGAATGTAGAGCGGCACGTCCGATCCCGGGAGCGGGTACGACTGCACCCCGGGCACGATGCTCCGGTCGCGGAGGTAGCCCTGCAGCTCCACGACGTCGTGGGGAAAGGACTCGGCGCTCGAGGCGTCACGCCGCAGCGCACGCAGCGTCTCCGCGTCACCGCCAGGCGCACGACCGAGCCCCAGGTCGATGCGACCCGGATGCAGCGCCGCGAGCATTCCGAACTGCTCGGCGATCACGAGCGGCGAGTGGTTGGGCAGCATCACACCGCCTGCGCCGACCCGGATCCGCTCGGTTCGGCTTGCGATGTGCTCGACGAGCACCGCCGTCGCGGTCGAGGCGATGTCCGGCATGTTGTGGTGCTCGGCATACCAGACCCGGGTGAAGCCGTGCAGCTCGGCCGAGCGGGCGAGCCTCACCGAGGCGTCGAACGCGTCGGCGGGGGACTGGCCCGTGCCGACGAACGCGAGATCCAGGACGGACAGGCGCACGCTCATACAGCGTCCCAACACCCCGGGGCGTGCGTGTATTCCCGGCCCAGCGCCGGCCTCGAGGCATCACCCGTCCGGGGCACGGCATCCCGGACATCCTCGCCGGACGGTCGACTACGCTCGCACCGTGTCTCCGGACGACCAGACGTACGCCGCCGCGGGGGTCTCGCTCGCGACCGCCGAGGCGGTCGTGGATCGGTTGCGATCGGCCGTGGACTCGACCCGGACGGACGCGGTGCGTGGAAGCCTCGGCGCGTTCGCCGGGCTCTACGCGATCGACGAGCACCGGCTGCTGGCGGCATCCACCGACTCGGTGGGCTCGAAGCTCGTCCTCGGGCGGCGGGCCGGCAGGCTCCGGTGGTGCGGTGCCGACCTCGCCGCGCACGGGATCAACGACGTGCTGACGACCGGCGCCGAGCCCCTCTTCTTCCTCGATTACGTCGCGGCCAGCACCATCGATCCCGAGCAGGTGGTCGAGCTCGTCGAGGGCGCAGCCGAGGTGTGCCGCGCCGCCGGCTGCGCGATCCTGGGCGGCGAGACCGCGGAGCTGCCGGGCATCTACCGGGAGCACGAGATCGACTTCTGCGGGACGGTGGTCGGGCTCGTCGAGCGCGACGCTCTGATCGACGGCTCACGAGCCGCGCACGGCGACGTCGTGGTCGGGCTGCCGTCCGCAGGGATCCACGCGAACGGCTTCTCGCTCGTGCGTCGCATCGTCGGCGACGACCCCTTCGACGCCGACCTGCTTCTCCCACCGACACGGTGCTACCTCGGCGACGTTCGCGCGCTCCGGGCCCGCGCGGACGTCCGGGCGCTCGCGCACGTGACGGGCGGCGGCATCGCGGGCAACCTCGGGCGCGCGCTCCCGGAAGGTGTCGGGGCCGTGATCGACCCCGCGTCGTGGGGACGCCCGGCCGTGTTCGGCTGGCTCGCTGGGCACGGCGTACCCGAGGACGAGCTCCGCCGCGTGTTCAACATCGGGATCGGGTACTGCGCGGTCGTCCCGTCGGACGACGTCACGGCTGGCGACCTCGTGATCGGCCGGCTCGAGGCGGGCGTCGAGGGCGTCGAGTGGAGCGACGCGTGATCGGCGTGCTCGTCAGCGGCGAGGGATCGAACCTCCAGGCGTTGCTCGACGCGGGCCTCCCCATCGTCGCCGTCGCCTCGAACCGCCGGAGCGTCCGAGCGCTCGAACGGGCCGAGTCGGCCGGCGTCCCGACCGCCGTGTTCGAGGCCGACAGCTATCCGAGCCGCGAGGCACGCGACGAGGCGATGGCCCGCTGGCTCCGCGAGCGGGGAGTCGAGCTGGCCGTGCTCGCCGGGTACATGCAGCTGCTGCGGCCGCAGTTCTTCGAGGTCTTCGGGCGCCGCGTCGTCAACACGCACTCGGCGCCGCTGCCGGCCTTCCCCGGCGCGCACCCGATCGAGGACGTGCTCGCCGCCGGCGTCGACGAGACGGCCGCGACCGTCCACTGGGTCGACGAGGGGATCGATACCGGCCCGGTGATCCGGACCGAGCCCGTTCCGGTCGAGCCGGGCGACACGCCCGAGACGCTCAAGGCCCGGGTCCAGCGGGTCGAGCACCGCATCCTGCCCGAGGTCGTGAAGGAGCTGATAGCCGCATGACGATCCGCCGCGCCCTGCTCTCGGTCTACGACAAGACCGGACTTGCCGACTTCGCACGTGGGCTCTCCGGCCTCGGCGTCGAGCTCCTCGCGTCGAGCGGGACGGCGAAGGCGCTCGCCGACGAGCGCATCCCCGCGACGCCGCTCGAGCAGCTGACCGGCTTCGGCGACCTGCTCGGCCATCGGGTCGTGACGCTCCACCCCGCCGTCCACGGCGGCATCCTTGCGCGCCGTGACGTGCCGGGGGACATGGCAGAGCTGCGCGCGCACGGCATCGAGCCGATCGACCTCGTCTGCGTCAACCTCTACCCCTTCGAGCGCACCGTCGGGCGGCTCGACGTGGCGTGGGAAGACGTGATCGGGCAGATCGACGTCGGCGGGCCGGCGCTTCTGCGAGCGGCGGCAAAGAACCACGCGCACGTCGTCCCTGTGTGCCGCCCGGAGGACTACGAGCTCCTGGTCGAGGAGCTCCGCGTACGCGCGGAGGTCACTTCGGCGACGCGCCGGCGGCTCGCCGCCCGCGCGTTCCAGCGCACGGCAGCCTACGACGCCGCGGTCGCGGGCTGGCTCGGCCGCGACGACGCGTTTCCCGAGACGTACGTCCCGGTCTTCGAGCGCTACATGGACCTCGCCTACGGTGAGAACCCCCACCAACGCGCCGCGTACTACGCGCAGAAGGGCGCGCGCACCCATCTTCTCGCGCGCGTCGACCAGCTCCAGGGCCGGCCGTTGTCCTTCAACAACCTCGGCGACCTGTCGGCCGGCCGGCTCCTGGTGCTCGAGCTGGATGGGCCGGCCGCCGTGATCGTGAAGCACGGGAACCCGTGCGGCGCCGCGCTCGGCGAGACGGTGGACGCGGCGTTCGAGAAGGCGCTCGCCGCCGACCCAGTCTCCGCCTACGGCGGCGTCGTCGTCCTGAACCGACCGGTCGGAGCCGCGCTCGGCAAGGCACTCGCGTCCCAGTTCGTCGAGGTCGTCTTCGCGCCCGGCTACGCCGAGGCCGCGCTGGAGGAGCTCGCGGCGAAGGAGAAGGCCCGTGTCCTCCTCGATGGCGAGCGGCGCGCGTTCGTCACGAGCGAGCGCGACCTCCGTCGCGTGCTCGGCGGGCTGCTCGTACAGGATCGGGACGCGGACGGCGACCCGCTCGACGCGATGGACGTCGCCTGCGGCGACCCCGAGCAGGCGACGTGGGAGGAGCTCCTCTTCGCGTGGACGGTCGCGAAGCACGTCACCTCGAACGCGATCGTGATCACCCGGGGCGGCCAGACCCTCGGCATCGGTGCCGGCCAGATGAGCCGCGTGGACGCCGTTCGGCTCGCGCTCGGCAAGGCACGCGAGCTCGGTCACTCGCTCGACGGCGCCGTCCTCGCCTCGGACGCGTTCTTCCCCTTCGCGGACGGGCCGAAGCTCGCGCTCGAGGCGGGCGTGCGCGCCATCATCCAGCCCGGCGGCTCCCGCCGAGATCCGGAGGTGCTCGATGCCGTCCGTGCGGCGGGGGCGACGATGGTGGTCACGGGCAGGCGCCACTTCAGGCACTGAGTTCGCAGGCGGTATCTCCGCGGAAGCGGAATCCCGCCGCTCGGATCCCCGCCTCCGGCGGGGGCACATCCTGAAAGACCCCCCGCATTCGCGGTCGCAACTGCAGCGAGCTTGGAGGGGCGCGAGCCAACGCTCCGCATCGCCGTCAGCCGCTTCAAACCGGAAGCCTTCTCCGCGTCGCGGCCCGGGCCGCTGCCGGTTCGGGCCGGGCAACTAGCCGAAAGGCGGGGCTCGTCTGGTCGCTCGATCGCCGGAAGCCAGGTACGATCCTGCAGTCGCTGCCACCGACGGCACGCCGCATTCCGCGGCATTCGACCTCGACGCCGTCACGTGCTTGCCTCACCCCGCCGATGCCTCGTCGCCTCGCCATTTCCATGATCGGGTGTTTGGCCTTCGTCGGGCTCGTCGGCAACACGGCGCACGCGGACGTCGGCGCTCCCGTCCGAGGCCTGCGGCTCGAGGCCCCGGTCCACTTCGTCCTGCCGCCAAAGCCGGTGGCGATCCCGCTCGGGCAGCAGGCGGTGAGACTCGCCCGGCGCCAGCTCGGTGTCCCCTACGTCTGGGGTGGATCGTCGCCTGCCGGCTTCGACTGCTCGGGGCTCGTCTCGTGGATCTACGGCCGGCTCGGGATCAGCCTCCCGCACAATGCCGCGGCCATGTACGGCGTCGGACGCCCCATTCCCGTGTCCGCGATGCGCCCGGGCGACCTCGTCTTCTTCAGCGGCCTCGGCCACGTGGGCCTCTACGTCGGCCACGGCCGGATGATCCACGCGCCGCAGTCGGGCCGGAACGTCGAGATCGAGGCGCTCGGCGCACGGTCCTACCCGCCGGTCGGCGCACGGCGGATCACGGCGTTCTGAGCGGTCTATAGGCTTGCGCCGGCATGAGCCGCGAGTACCCGACCCTCATCGACCTGGTCGGTGGGACCCCGATCGTCCGGCTCGTCTCATTCGGCGCGGGAACCGGCGCGACGCTGCTCGCGAAGCTCGAGTACATGAACCCCGGCGGGTCGAACAAGGACCGGATCGGGCTCGCGATGATCGAGGCCGCCGAGCGTGACGGCCGTCTTCGCCCAGGCGGGACGATCGTCGAGCCGACGTCCGGGAACACCGGGGTCGGCCTCGCGATTGCGGCCGCGCGCAAGGGGTACCGCTGCATCTTCGTGATGCCGGACAAGATGAGCCAGGAGAAGATCTCGACGCTCCGCGCGTACGGCGCCGAGGTCGTTATCACCCCGACGGCCGTCGACCACGAGTCGCCCGAGAGCTACTACTCGGTCTCCGACCGCCTGGCCGAGGAGATCCCCGGCGGCTTCAAGCCCGACCAGTACTCGAACGACGCCAACCCCGAGGCCCACTACCGAACGACCGGCCCCGAGCTATGGGAGCAGACGGGCGGCGAGCTCGACGCGATCGTCGTCTCTGTCGGCACGGGCGGGTCGATCACGGGGATCGGGAAGTACTTCAAGGAGCGCAAGCCCGAGGTGCGGATCATCGGCGCCGACCCCGAGGGCTCGGTCTTCACCGCCGACGAGGAGCACCCGATGCACCCCTATCTCGTCGAGGGCATCGGCAAGGACGCGTGGCCCCAGACGCTGGATCCCTCGGTCGTCGACGAGTGGGTGCGCGTCTCCGACCGCGACTCGTTCCTGACCGCGCGGCGCCTCTGCCCGCGAGGAAGGGCTCCTCGTCGGCGGCTCGTGCGGGTCGACGGCGTGGGCGGCGCTCCAGGTCGCGAAGCGGCTGGGACCCGGGTCGACGATCCTCATGACCTTCCCCGACGGCGGCCGCTCGTACCTCTCGAAGCTCTACGACGACAACTGGATGATCCAGTACGGCTTCATGGAGCGCCGCGCGCCCGTGCCGAGCGTCGACGAGGTGATCAGCGCCAAGGACGGCGACGATGGCGGCGTGCCGGAGCTCGTGGTCGTGGACGCGCACAAGAAGGTCGGCGCCGCGATCGACCTGATGCAGCGCTACGGCATCTCGCAGCTGCCGGTGGTCCGGCACGAGACCGCGGACGAGCTCACCGACATCGTCGGCTCGATCCAGGAGCGGAGCCTCCTCGATCGCGTCTTCCGGAACCCGGACGCGCTGAACGACGACGTCGCGGTGGCGATGCAGCCCCCGCTCGCGACGGTCGACGCCGGCGCATCGGTCGATCAGGTGTTCGCCGAGCTGACCGGCTCGGGCGGCGCCGTGGTCGTCGGGCGCGCCGGGAAGCCGGTGGCGATCATCACCCGCTCCGACCTCCTCGAGTTCCTCGCCGCTCGCCGCACGCACGTCGAGGTCTGAGGCTTTCGGCTAGGCGGCCCGTCGCTCCCGCTCCGCAGACGCCGGTATGGGATCGGCCTCCGGCGCGGCGGCGCGACCCTCGTATCGAGCGGTGACGACGACTGCGCCGACGATCAGCGCCGCGCCCGCCAGCGTCGTGGGCGCAGGGCGCTCGCCGAGGAGCAGCGCCCCGAGGGCGACGGCGACGAGCGGGTTGACGTACTGGTGCGTCACGACCTGCGAGATCGGCGCATTCTTGAGGAGCCACGCGTACGCGCTGAACCCGACCACCGAGCCGACGACGGCGAGGTAGGCCCAGGCGGCGACCGGTCCGGGCTGGAACGCGTGGGCGTCGAGCCGCCCCGCCTCGCCGGCGACCAGTCCCGCGCCGACGAGCACGAGCCCACCACCGAGCATCTCGTACACCGTCGCGACGAACGGGTCGCCCGGCAGCGCGAGACGACGAGAGACGAACGAGCCGCGAGACCAGGAGAGCGACGCTGCGAGCATCACGAGCAGCCCGACCGCGACCGAGCCTCCGCCGAGCCCACCGGGGCCGACGACGAGCGCGAGGCCGACGAGGCCGACGGCGGCCGCGAGCACCGTCGCGCGCGGGACCCGCTCGCCTGCGAGCGCGCGCCAGACGACGATCTGCAGCGGCACCGACCCGGCGATCATCGCGGCGACGCCGGAGTCGATCCTCGTCTCGGCGACGTGCACCATGCCGACGCCGCAGGCGAGCAGGGCGACGCCGAGCCCCGCCGCCGAGAGCGCCTCGCGCCGCTCGACGCGGAGCGACCGCCGAGCGATCGCCAGGATCGCGGCGAGGACGGCCGCCGCCGCGAGGAAGCGCGTCCCGGCGGTGAGAAGCGGCGGCAGCGTGCGCACGGCCAGCTTGATCCCGAGGTAGGTCGATCCCCAGACGAGGTAGACGACCCAGAGCGCGGCCCACAGCTCGATCCGCGAGCGGCTCATGACTTGGAAACGCCGCGCGGCGGCTCGGCGTGAGATCGCCGGTCGACGGGGCGGGTAGCGCGCTCGACCATCTAGGGTTCCAACGATGGGAGTCCTCGATTCCATCCGCCGGATCTTCGGGCGCGCCGATCGCGCGATGACGGGGGCCGACTACGCGGCGATGGACGCCGTCCACCACGTGGAGGACCGCGTCGACGACGCGACCGGCGGCCGCTTCTACGACGCCGTCGAGAAGGCGGACGAGGAAGCCGGCGAGTTGCTCGAGCGTCTCCATCTCGACAACGAGCCCGGCACGGGCGACCCGGCGGACGAGCCGGCGGACAGGACATGAGCGCGCTCCCGGTTGCCGACGGGCGCCATCGAGCGTAACGTCACGGCCATGGGATTCCTCGACAAGCTCCTGGGCAGGACGAAGGACACCGCGGGCGACGTCGCCGAGAAGGCCGCACCGGCGGTCGACAAGGCGGAGGAGGCTGCGGATCAGGCGTGGGACAAGGCGAAGGACGTCGCGGACGACGCCACGGAGAAGCTCGGCGGCGAGGACGACGTCGCCCACGCGGCCGACGCGGCCTCCGACGCAGCTGACGACGCGACGGGTCCAGGCCCGACCGCGGCCTAGCTGACGCGTCCGGCTCGGTTCACGAACGAGGCCGCGTGGCCCCGCGCGTTCGCCTCGGCGAGCCCGTCCTCGTCCAGCGCGCCGATCCGGTGGACGAGCTCGAACTCGTCGCGGAGGTGCGTGCGCATCATCTCGGGCCCGTCCGTGGCGATCGTGAACGGCACGTCGTGCTCGACGAACCGGTGGAACGTCTCGCGGACGGCGTCCTCGTCGGCGAGCGCCTTCGTGAGGAGGTTCGAGGTCGGGCAGACCTCGAGCGTCACGCCCGCCTGCCGGATCAGGGTCATCAGGCCAGGGTCGTCGGCCGCGAGGATCCCGTGGCCGATGCGGTCGGGACGGAGCGACTCGACGACCTCACCGATCTCCTCCGCTCCCGTCTCGCCCTCCTCGCCGACGTGGATCGTCACCCCGAGACCGGCTGCGCGGGCCGTCTCGACCATCGGGGCGACCTGCGTGTAGTCGTAGCGCAGCCCGCCCGGCCGCGGCCCTGCGATGTCGACGCCCACAACGCCGCGGCTGGCCCAGTGCACGGCCTTCTCGACGATGATCTCGTTCTGCCGCGCGTCGAAGGTGCGGTCCATCATCAGGATCAGCCCCGCGCGTACCTGCGGGTACTCGAGCCGGGCGGTGTCGAGCCCGCGGATCGCGGCGAGGATGATGTGGTCCAGATCGCGCTCGCCGCCGCGGTTGCGCTTCATCGGGTTGAAGCGGAGCTCGAGCGTCGTGATCCGCTGCGAGCGGTAGGCGCCGCCGATCGCAGCGTGGACGGAGCGCTCGACGGCGAGCGGCGACGACTGGATCAGCTCCGTCCAGTGGTAGATCGCGTCGAGCGCGTCGAGGTTCTCGACCCCACGCGCGTCGGAGACCGTGACGAGGGCGTCGAACGCCCAGTAGTCCTTGACGGGGAGCGCGATGCCCTGCTCGTGCGCGAGGCTCCACATGATGTCCGACGCGACCGATCCGCCGAGGTGCGTGTGGAGCTCGGCGAGGCCGACGTCGGGCAGGAGCATGGGGCGAGTGTACGGGGGGAAGGACGGCGCCCGAGGCCGCTGGTGACGAGGACGCGAACGGTGCCGCTGGGCCGGCCGCTGACAGCGATAGCTCGACTTCTGGCGTCCGACGCGATGTTCCCGGCCTGGCGCCCGGGGGGGCGCAAAGCGGCAGAGGGGGGAAAGGTGGGGCCTCACGTGAGGACCTTCACGACGTGCATCGCGACGCTGGTCGTGATGGGGGCGATGTCTGCGGCAGCGGTGGCGGCGCAGCCACCCAACCCGGTACCAGGGCCGCCGGCCGCATATACGTGCGACGTGACCGGGCTCGTAGCTCCCGAGGAGATCGGAGAAAACCAGGGGAAGGTGGGGACCTGGGACGACCAGTTCTTCCCGGGCTCGGTTCCGCTCTGTGACCTGGCGAGCGAGAATTTCGTCCTCTGCCTGGCGAAATACGGGCAGTTTCAGATCCAGACGCCGAGCGTGGCGGAGTTCGCCGCGGACATCGTCGGGATGTACCTGCGCGGCGGGCGCAAGCGCCACGCAGGGCAAGTGCCTGCCGCAGACGAGGACCTACTGGCTCTGCTACGGCACGGGCGCCAACAGCCTGATGCCGCTCGACGACGTGAGTGCGGTGAAGGCACTCGCCGCCGGGCAGCGGGTCCCGCATGCGTCCACGTCGATCACGACCGACACCAAGGTCGGGAGCTACTACCTGACCTGCGACGACCAGGGCCAGAGGCCGACCGGGCGGGTGGTCTCCACCGGAAACGGCGGCGAGGTGGTCCCCGGCCCCGCGAACGTGGGTATCGGGCTGCTGCTCGACCAACCCGCTCGACTACACGGCCGAGATCGCCTGAGCCGTCGACCAGGGACAGGCGCGGGCGCGGCGGCGCCCTCGCGCCCTCGTCACGTGGTGAGTGCGCGCGAGACGAGCTCGCGGAGCGGCGCGATCCAGTCGGGGTCGACCATGTGGGGGACCGGCGTGGAGAGCCGGATCACCTCCGCGCCGGCGGCGACCAGCGTCGCTTCCGCCTCGGCCGCGAACTGCGCCGGGATCACGGGGTCGAGCGAGCCGTGGGCGATGCCGACGGGGACGCCCGCGAGCCGTTCCGGGTGCAGCGCCCAGTCCTCGACCCGCGGGAGGAACCCGGACATCGCGATCAGCGCCGCCGGACGCGGCCGATCGGCCCCGAGGCTCATCGCGTAGCTCATGACCGCGCCCTGGGAGAAGCCGCCGAGCACGACGCGCTCCATCGGCACCGGAAGCTCGTCGAGGAACGCCGAGAGTCGCGGCGCCGTCTGGTGAAACGTCGCCGGGTCGGGAGTCGGGATGCCCCCCAGGGCATACCAGTGGCGCCCGCCGGGCGGGAGATGGAGCGGGCCGCCGGGCGTGATGCCCAGCAGGCGGCGCTCGGGGTCGAGGAGGTCGAGGAGCGGGAAGAGGTCGTGCTCGTCCGCCCCGCGGCCGTGCAGCAGGACGAGAGCGCCGGCGGGCTCGCCCGCCGGCTCGCCGTCTGGCTCGCGCCGGAGCGCGACGAGGGGAGCTACGGGCGCGTGGGTCACGCCGCCCACGCCGCCCTCGGGTCCGGGAGCGGCGTCAGGACGGGCTCGATGCTCGCGCGCAGGTGCTCGAACGCGGGAGGCAGGATGAGAGCCTCTCCCAGGTGCTCCGGATCCTCGTCGACACCGAAGCCGGGCCCGAGGGTCGCGAGCTCGAACAGAACGCCGCTCGGCTCGCGGAAGTAGACAGAGCGAAACCAGAAGCGGTCGATCACGGGGGTCGCGTGCATCCCCGCCTCCATGACGCGCCGTTGCCAAGCTTCGTGGTCCTCCATCGTCGACGACCAGGCGACGTGATGGACGGTCCCCGCCCCCGGCGCTGCGACACCGCCCGGCGGCGTCGCGTCGTAGCCGAGGAGCCCGCCTCGCGTCTCGCCCCTCACCTCCCAGTCCGCCCGCCCTCGCGGGGCGAACCCGAGGACGTCCTCGAGCAGGTGCCGGCTCCGCTCGGGGTCGCCCGCGAACGCGCGGACGCCGTCGAACCCCTGGAGGGCGACGCTCGGCGAGGGATCTCCGGGTGCCGCGCGACCAGCGGAGCGTCCGATGTGCGCCGAGACGACCAGCTCGAGCCCGAGGCCCTCCGGGTCCTCGAAACGCAGCGTGTCCGGCGTGCGCGCGGTGCGGGTCACGAGGCCGTCGAGGCGGCTCTCCCAGAAGCCGAGCGCCTCCTCCGAGCCGACCCTGAACGAGACCGTGTGCACCATTCCCGCCCCCGCCCGGCCGCGTCGCGCGCCGGGGTACTCGAAGAACGTGATGTCGGCGCCGGGGCTGCCGGTCTCGTCCGCGTAGAAGAGGTGGTAGACGGTCGGGTCGTCCTGGTTGACGGTCTTCTTGACCATCCGCAGCCCGAGGACGCCCGTGTAGAAGTCGACGTTGCCGGGAGCGTCCCCGGTGATGCAGGTCACGTGGTGGATGCCGTCGAGCCGCATGCGTTTGACTCCAGTATCCTATAGTTGCACGTTCAACAAACTCGCCCATGCAGTCGACGCGCGCCAAGCAGCTCTCCCCGCTCGAGTTCTCGGCCTGGGCCGGGCTTCTTCGCGCCCACGCCGCGCTCGTCCGCGAGCTCGACCGCGAGCTCGAGACGGCGCACGCGCTGCCGCTGACCCAGTACGAGGTGCTGCTCCACCTCGAGCGCGCTCCGAGCCACCGGCTTCGCATGAACGAGCTCGCGCGATCCGTGCTCCTGAGCCAGAGCGGGGTCACGCGGCTCGTCGACCGTCTCGAGTCGCGGGGCCTCGTCGAGCGTGCGCCAGTGCGCCGAGGACCGGCGCGTCCTGTGGGCGCAGATGACGGACGCGGGCCTCCGGCAGCTCACCGACGCGCGCCCCACCCATCATCGCCGGCATCCGCGCCCGCTTCCTCGACCACTTCGCGGACGACGAGCTGCGGACGCTCACCGACGCCTGGGAGCGCGTCCTCTCGCACTCGCATGAACCGCGTCTGAGGCGGGCCACTGCGGTCGCACACCACGACCGGGCTAGTAGGCTCCCGGCGTGAAGATCGGCATCGTCGTGCCGTTCTCGTGGTCGTTCTGGGGGGCGGTCGTCGAGCACGCGGAGCTTCAGGCCGCCGCGCTCGAGGCCCGTGGGCACGACGTCAGGCTGGTGATGGGCAACGATCCGCCCGGGCAGTTCACCCGCGCGCTCCACCCGCGCGTCGGCCGTCACGGCAACCCGCCGCCGAACGTCATCCCCGTCGGCCGCTCGGTGATCGTCCCGGCGAACGGCTCGCTGCCCAACATCGTGCTCAGCCCGCGGTCGATCTTCCGCGTCAGGCGCGTGCTCGAGCGCGAGCGGTTCGACGTGCTCCACCTCCACGAGCCGATGACCCCGGCCATCTGCATCGCCGTCCTCGCGCTCGCGAAGGAGCCGGTCGTCACGACCCACCACGCGTCGGGCGACCTCGGCTGGATGCGGCTGGGCATGCCCGCGTGGGGCTTCCTGATGGACAGGGTCGACCAGCGCATCGCCGTCTCGCAGCGCGCGCGCGACTCGGCGGACAGGTGGCTCGGAGGACCGTGGGAGGTCGTCCCGAACGGCGTCCTCATCCCCGAGGAGGCCGACCCGGCGGGCCGCGAGCACACCGTCGTCTTCGCGGGGCGGCACGAGCCGCGCAAGGGGCTCCACATCCTTCTCCGCGCGTGGCCGGAGATCCACCGGCGCACCGGCGCGCGGCTCGTCGTGGCGGGCGCCGACCCGCTCGCCGTGCGGCTCCTGCTGACCCGGCTCGGCGTGCCCGACGCCGGGATCGAGATCGTCGGGTTCCTCTCGCAGGACGCGCTCACCGACCTCCTCCGCTCGACCAAGGCGCTCCTCGCGCCGTCGCTCGGCGGCGAGAGCTTCGGGATGGTGCTGACGCGCGCGTTCGCGTGCGCGACGCCGGTCGTCGCGTCGGACATCGAGGGCTACCGTGAGGTCGTGACGACCGAGACCGCCGTCTCCGTCCCGCCGGGGAACGTCGGCGCGCTCGTCACCGCGCGTCGAAGGCCTCCTCGCCGACGAGCCGCGCCGGGTCGCGATGGGAACGGCGGCGCGGCGGCGCGCGGAGGAGCACTTCGCGTGGCCGGACATCGCGCGGCGGCTCGAGACGATCTACGAGCGAGTCACCGCCGGTGCGCCGTCGCGTCTGCCGGAGGTCGCGGCGGCGTGAGCCGGATCGTCGTGCTCGCACGGAACCCGTGGGCGCGGGGGCTGTTCGTGCTCGCCACGCTCGTCCTGGCGATCCTCGCAGTCTGGTGGCGCGGGCCCGACTGGAACACCGTCTACCACGCCTTCGACTTCGTCAGCTGGCGCTGGGTGATCGTCGGGATCCTGCTCAACCTGCTCTCGGTGATCGCGCGCGCGTGGGCATGGAACCTGACGATCCATCAGGCGATGCCGCCCCCGCGCCCGCCGTTCCGGCAGGTCTTCTCGTCGTTCGGCGTCGGGCTGCTGGGGAACGCGGTGCTCCCCGCCCGCGCGGGCGAGCTCGCACGCGTCGCCGTGCTCCGCCGTCATCTCCCGCACGGCAAGGGAACGAGCGCGACGCTCCTCGGGACGGTGTTCGCGCACCGCCTGTTCGACCTCTTCCCGATCGCGCTCCTCGTCGCCTACGTGATGACGACCGCGAAGCTGCCCCACTGGGCGGTCACGGGCGTCGTGGTCGTCGGGCTCGTCGGGGTCGGCATGCTCGCGGTCGCCGTCATGTCGGCGCGGAGCGCCGACGGCGTCCCGACGCAGAGCCAACGCACCGCGCGCAGGCGTGCTGGCGATGGCGCGGCAGGGCCTTCGCAGTGCTCCGCGCGCCCGGTGCCGCCGTCGCGGCGATCTTCTTCCAGACCGTCGGGTGGACCTTTCAGCTCCTCGCCGTCTGGGCCGTCACGGAGGCGTTCGCGCTGAACGTGCCGCTGCCCGCGGCTGCGCTCGTCCTGCTCCTGATGAACATCGCGACGTTGTTCCCGCTCTGGCCCGGCAACGTGGGGCTGCTCCAGGCCGCGGTCGCGCTGCCGCTCGCGCAGTACGGCGTCGCCTACGGCACCGGCTTCGCGTTCGGGCTCGTCCTGCAGGCCGTGGAGATGTCCGTCGGCGTCGGCGTCGGGCTCGTGATGCTCGCGCGCGAGGGCCTCTCGCTCGCGGCGCTGAAGCGGATGGAGGACGACGAGGAGGCCTCGGCAGAGGACGTTCTCGAGGAGCTGCCCGCCGACGAGCCGGAAGAGGAAGCGCCGGCCGACGAGCGCCCGTACGTCACGCAGGCGCGTTCCCGGCGCTGAGTGCGCCGAGCCGGGCCGCGACGACGATGTCGGCGGCGGCTGCGGCGGGCGCGTGCCCCGTGACCGCGGCGACGAACGGGTCGCGCGCGAGCGTGACGAGGTCGACGTCGGTGACCGCCATCGCGGTGGCGGTGCGCGGGACGTCACGGAGAAGCGCGATCTCGCCGAATCCGCTTCCCTCGCCGAAGCGTCGGCCGAGGATCTCGACGGTCCCCGACCTGACGACATAGAACCGGTCGCCCGTCTCGCCTTCCCGCACGATCGGCATGCCGGCCAGGAACGACTCGTCGGCCGCCTCGCGCGCGAGCCGCTCGACGACCGGTTCGGGCAGCGCGGCGAGCAGCGGCACCCGGCGCAAGAGCGACGTCGCCTCGGGCGCCGCGGTCGAGCGGTCGAGCGCGCGAAGCCTCGGCCGGGTGAGGAGGGCGAGCACGGGCAGGACGAGCCCCGCCGCGACGAGCGATGCCTCCGGGCCGATCAACGCGATCAGCACGGGCGCGAGCAAGGCTCCGATGCCGAGCGAGCCGAGGAGCAGCCCGTCGAGCGCGCCGAGCGCCCTCCCGAGCACGGCGTCGGGGACCGCCCGCTGCATGATCGTGAGCGCGTTCACGTCGACGATCGAGTTGCCGATCCCGAGCACGCCGAGCGCGAGGACGGCGATGGCCGCGACCGGGGCGCCGCCGATCAGAGCTAGCGGGCAGCCCGAACAGCGCAAGGCCGATCGCGAAGTCCCGGGCGAGGCGGCCGCCGCCCGCGAGGACGAGCGCGACGAACCCTCCGATCAGCCCTCCGACGCCGATCGCGGCGTAGAGCAGCCCCACGCCCGCCGCCTTCAGGTCGAGCAGCTCGAACGCGGTGACGACGACGAGGACGTTGAGCGCGCCCGCGACGAGCGTCTGGGCCGCGTAGAGGCCGACGAGCGTCCGCAGCGTCGGCTCGCGGGCGATCGTCGCGATGCCCGCAAGCACCTCCCGCTCCCGCGCGGCCGGGCCGGCGACCTCGGCTCGCACGTGCGGCTCCTCGCGCCGGCGGAGCCCCACGACGAGCGCGGCCGACCAGAGGAACGTCGCGGCGTTCGCCGCGAACACGACCTGCGGGCTGCTCACGGCGAGCAGGAGCCCGCCGAGCGCGGGGCCGAGGAACGTGCCGATGCTCTCGATCGTGCTCGAGGCGACGTTCGCCGCCGTGAGCTCCGAAGGGGCCCGCACGAGCTCCGGGAGCAGCGCCGACTGCGCCGGACGGAACACGGTGCCCACGACCTGAGACACCGCGACCGTGGCGTAGACGACCGGCGCCGGGCCGTCCGCCGCTATCACGGCGGCCGCGACGAGCATCAGCGCGCCGCGCGCGAGGTCGCTCGCCACCATCACCGCGACGCGCGAGAAGCGGTCGACGAGCGACGCGGTGAACGGCGCGGCGAGCGCCGCGGGAACGAGCCGGATCGACCCGACGAGCCCCACAGCGGCGGCACCGCCCTGGTCGTACGCGTAGACGCCGAGCGCCACGAGGTACGCCCATCCGCCCAGGATCGACCCCGCCCAGGCGAGCTGGAGCCTGCGCAGCGGCGGGCTCGAGAGGACGGCGCCGAGGGCCCCCAGCGCGGCCCTTGCCCTCCCGCCGGCCTCCCCGGCGTCGCCGTCGCCGTGCATGTCGTTGCCAACCACACCAGAAATGCGGGAAGATTTCAGCCGCCCCGCGCGTCACGTGGGGTGAGATGCCATTCCCGGCATCCACCGAAAGGAGCACGCACGATGTCGGACGAGCGCGAAAAGGTCGATCTGGAGGACGCGAGGCCGTAGCGGAGAAGGTCGAGGACGCCGACTTCGAGGGTCACCGCCTGGACGTCGGGCGGCTCGACGAGGGCAAGGTCGACGTCGGGCGGCTCGACGAGGGCAAGGTGGCGTACAGTTGCGTCGATCGACGCGTCGATCGACGTCGGCTGAGGGGGTTCGTGGGGGCGCCGGGGCCGGGCACCAGGGGTGCCGGGCCTCCGGCAGTTGTCGCGCGCTCGGTCCGGTCGCCGGAGGCTTGACGTGCAATGGGCGCTCCGTGGGGCCGTCTCAGGCCAAGCCAGGGTGACCTCGCGTCCGCAGCGCGGGCCGGTGGCCTGGGCAAGGGCGCGAAGCCGGCATGGCGCCGTGCCTGAGGCGGCAGCAACGACCGCGCACGAATTTCACATCAAGCCTCTAGCGAAGGAGTCGCTCGAGCGCCTCGAGGAGCCGCTTCCCGGCGTCGTCGTCGGTCTCGTCGAGGAGCGCGGCCACCCGCCCGACGAGGGCCGCGCTGCCGTCGTCGTCCCGTGAGCGACGCGCTGGCCCGACGGGCGCGGAGCAGCAGGTCGAGCCCGATCGCCGCCTGCGTCGAGAAGCGTGAGAGGAGGTCGAGCTCGGCGAGCCCGAAGGGCCGGTCCGGGGCGCGATCGAGCACGGAGAGCACGCCGAGCGCCCGCTCGTCGTGCAGAAGCGGCGAGGCGACGATGCTCGTCGGGACGTAGCCGGTCGTCTCGGCGCGGTCTCGCGAGAAGCGAGGGTCGGCGCCCAGGTCGTCGACGACGAGCGGCTGGCGCGTGACGAGGGCAAACCCCGCGATCCCGGTGCTCGACGGGAACCGCGAGCCGACGAGCGCCCCCTCCCCGCGTCCGGAGACGGCCTCGAAGACGAGCTCGTCGGCCTCCTCGTCGTAGAGGAAGATCGAGGCCGCCTCGGCGCCGAAGATCGCGCGAGCGACGTCGACGATCGATTGCAGCAGCTCGCGGAAGGTCTCCTCGCCGCCTCCGAGCATCCCCGCCGCTGCCTCGCGACGGCGGTCGAGCTCGTCGTTCACGCCGATCCTCCCGTGTTCGTCGCGGTCAGGTGGAGCACGCTCTTCAGCTGGTACGGCGTGAGCTCCGGGTGCTTCGCGAGCACGAGCGCGGTGATCCCCGCGACGTGCGGCGCTGCGAAGCTGTTACCGGTGCAGCGGAGCGTCCCGCCCCCGGGCCAGGCGACCTCGACGTCCACCCCGCGTGCGAAGAGCTCGACGGGCGGGTCGGGGTTCGCGTACCAGACGAGTGGGTCGCGCTCCTCGTGGCTTCCCACCGAGATGACCGACGAGAACCGCCACGGGTAGCTGTCGACCGGCAGGTTGTGCGCGGACGCCACGAGGATCGTGCGGCCGAAGTAGGCGACGTCGGCGAGCTCGTGGAGCTCCTCCGCGAACCGCCGCTTCGTCGTCGAGAGGCTGAGGCTGATCACGCGGTGCCCCGCCTCGATCGCGTGGCGGAGACCGGCGAGGATCAGGTCTGCGGCGCCGGTCGCGCCCGCTCCGAGCACGCGGACCGAGTGGAGCCGGCAGTCCGGCGCGATCGAGCGGACGATCCCCGCGCACGCGGTGCCGTGGCCGCAGACGTCGCCGAGCTCATCGTCGACGACCGACACCTCGTCACCCTCACGGACGACCGCCACCGCGCTCGCGAGCGGTCGCGACGAGCGGATGGGCCGGATCGACGCCGCTGTCCACGACGCAGACGTCGACCTCCCCGCGCGAGCCGCCGAACGCCCAGTCGCGTGTCACGATCCCGCGCCAGGCGGCATCGGTCTCGATCGCCGGCGCCTCCCCCGGCGGCAGGCTCCAGGCGGGCACGGGGCGCGTGCTCACGTCGAGGAGAGCGCGACCTCTCGGGCCGCCGTTGCGGACCGGGCCGCGAGCTCCGCCCGCGTCGAGAGCTCGCCGTCCGGTTGGATCGAGAGGTTCACGTGGACGAGCTGCGCAGCCGCCACGCCGGCAGCCTCGGCGAGCGTCGCCGCGGTCCAGGCATCGCCGCGCACGGACGGCGCCCCGTCGCGCGCGGCGAGGGCGGCGAGCGCGGCGACATCGGCCGCGGTCTCGGCGATCCGGAGCGGGACCTCGGCGGCCCGGCGCAGTGCCCTGCCGAGAGCGGCGTCGCGCTCAGGGGCGCGGAGCTGCTCGAGCGCGTGGGCGTACACGCGGTGGTCTTCGTCGGCCAGCAGCAGCGCGCGATCGCCGAGCGCAGCTGCCTGGGCAGCGATCCCGGGAGCCTCCTCCCAGTCGTGGGAGACGCGCGCGACGAGGCGCACGAGGCCGGACGCCATCGTCGTCGCGATCGCGGCTGCGGACCCTCCCGCCGGCCCTGGGCCGGCCTGGGCGAGCACGTCGTGGAGCCGGCCCGTGGGCAGGCTCGCGAGCGTCAGCCCGGTCGAGGTGGCGCTCACGACCCGAGGCGGCGGCGCAGGTGGGCTACGACGACGGGGGTCGGCTCCACGCCTTCGGCGCGGAGCATCGCCTCGAGGTCGGCGACGGCGCGCTCGCGGAGGCGCTCGTCCCGCTCGAGCCGCTCGAGGACCGTGTCGAGATCGCGGCGCACGGCCGGGAGCTCCTTCGCCGCCTCCACCCACCCCGTCGGGGGCGCGGGGAGCGCGCGCAGCAGCTCGGCGATTCGTTCCTCGGGCGTCGTCATCGCTGTCCCACCTGTCCACCCGACGTCGTGGACCGCGGTTTTCTTCCCGGGCCGTCACCGCCGCCGGGGTCGAGCACGTCCCGCATCCGCGAGAGGCAGCGCGCGATGCGGCTCGCGATCGTTCCCGCGGGCAGCTCCAGCTCGGCACCGATCGTGCGGTAGCTCTCGTCCCGGCAGAAGAACCGGTCGAGGATCTCGTGGCACTCCGGCGAGAGCCGGTCGAGGGCTGCATGCACGGTCAGGGCCTCGTCGAGACCTGCGAGCCCGTCGTCGGCACTCTCGGGAACGTCGTCCACCGGGACCTCGCGACCGGCGCGGCGGAGCGTGTCGACGGCGCAGTTGCGTGCGGTCTGCGCGATCCACGGCCGCAGCGCGTCGACGTCCCGCAGCGTGTCGAGCCGCTCGAAGATCCGCGCGAACACATCCTGGAACGCATCCTCGGCGTCGTGGGGATCGAGCCGGTAGACGCGCGTGACGATCGCGTGGACGTAGCGCGCGTAGCGGTCGACGAGCGCTTCCCACGCCGACTGGTCGCCTGCGCGGCATCGGGTGACGAGCTCGGCGTCCGACGCGGCGTCCACCGCGGCCCCCGGTCCCTAACGATGCTCGGCGGCGCGGAGTCGATCCGCGAGCGACTCGAGCAGCTTCCACGTCACGCTGGGGCGGGACTCTGCGAAGCTTCGGAAGCTCCAGACAGGCAGCGCGTACGCGCGCAAGCGGGACGTCGCGGTGACCGTCGCCGAACGCGCGGACTTGTCGACGAGCGCGATCTCGCCGAACGACGCCCCGGGCCCGAGCGACCCGACGTTCGCGCCGTTCACCGACACGTCGGCGGTGCCGCTCTCGACGACGAAGAAGTTCAGCCCGCCCTCGCCCTCGGTGGCGATCTCCTGACCCGGCTCGAACTCGCGCTCGATGAAGTCGGTGGCGAGCTGGGCGACGGACGCTTCGTCGAGGTCGGCGAAGATCGGGATCCCGCGGATGAGGTCGGCGCTCGGTTGTGCCATGGCGGCGACCTTACCCTGCCGGCGCTCCGCTGTCACGTCCAGCGGCGTCGTCGGCAACACGCAGCTCCTCGATCTCGAGCTCCGCACGATCGAGGAGCTCGACGCAGGCGCGGTGCAGCTCCTCCCCGCGGCGCCAGAGCGCCAGGGCCTCGTCGAGCGGGACGTCCCCCCGCTCGAGCCTCGAGACGAGCTCGTCGAGCTCGCGCTGGAGATCCTCGAAGGAGCGCTCCTCGGTCACGGCCGCACGTCCTCCACCCGAGCACCGAGGCCGCCACGGGCGAGCTCGACCTCGAGGAGCTCTCCGGTAGCGACGGTGCCGGCGTCGCGGAGAACGGCGCCGCCGGCGCGCACGATCGCGTAGCCACGGGCGAGCGTTGCGAGAGGGGACAGCGCCTGCAGCCGCGCGGCGGAGCGGTCGAGCGCGGCTCGCCGACGCTCGAGCAGGAGCGTCGGCGCGAGACCCAGCCGCTCTCGGCTCCGTGCCAGCCGCGTCCGGTCGCGCTCCAGCGCGCGGGCCGCGCCCGAGCCGAGACGCTGCCGCGCCCGGTCGAGCCTGGCGCGAAGCTCGTCCAGGTCGGGGACGACGAGACGAGCGGCGGCCGTCGGGGTCGGCGCCCGTACGTCCGCAGCGAGGTCGCAGAGCGGCTCGTCCTGCTCGTGTCCGACGGCGGACACGACCGGCACGGGGCACGACGCGACGGCGCGCACGACCCGCTCGTCGCTGAAGGGAAGCAGGTCCTCGAAGCTGCCCCCGCCGCGGGCGAGGATCACGACGTCGACCCCGCCCTGTGTCGCGAGGCGCGAGAGCGTCGAGACGATCGCCCCGGGCGCACCCGGGCCTTGCACGCGGGTCTCCGCGATCACGAGCCGCACGGCCGGGTAGCGCGTGGCGATCGCGGCGACGACGTCGCCTCGGGCGGCGGCGTCGACGCCCGTGAGGAGCCCGACCGCGCGCGGGAAGCGCGGCAGCCCGCGCTTGCGATCCGCGGCGAAGAGGCCCTCGGCGGCAAGCGTACGCCGCAGGAGGGCGAGCGCCGCCGCGTGGTCGCCCGCGCCGACCCGCTCGAGGGCCGCGACGCGCAGGCTGACCTCGCCGCGCGCCTCGTAGAGGGAGAGCGACCCGTTCGCCTGGACGCGCTCCCCTTCCGCGAGCGCCGGCTCGATCTGGTCGAACCGCCTGCGCGGCATCGTCGCCGCGAGGCAGGCGCCCGTCCGTGCGTCCTTGAGCGTCAGGAAGACCGTCGCCCAGGCCGGGCTCCGGCGGAGCTCCGAGATCTCACCCTCGACCCAGACGTCGCGGACGCGCCCGAGGTACGTCCCGAGCCGCCGGTTGAACTCGGCGACGCTGTACACCTTCCGCTCGACGGCGCTGGCCTCCATGCGCGGCAGCGTATGCGCGCGCGCCGCGCCGGGGCGAGATCTCCGGGCGCTACAGGAGGATCTCGGCTGCGGTCACGTGGCTGCAGCCCTTGCGGACGAGCTGGACGCACGTGTGGAGGTCGGCCTCGCTCGCCGCGAGACGCTCGGCGAGCGGCAGCGGGAACCCGGCCTCGATCAGCACGTGGAGGCGCCAGCTCTCGACCTTGGACTGCTCGTCCTCACGCCACACTGGTGTCTCGATCGCCTCGGCCATGGTGCACGGGATTCGTGCTGGCTTTGACGATTCCTACCGCCGGAAAGTTGGCGGGACGGTCTCGAACGTCCGCTCAGCGCGCGTCGAGACGCTGGGCGAGCTCCTCGCGTGCGAGCAGCTCGACGGTGCGCTCGAGCTCGCGTTGGAGCCGGGTCGCGGCCTCCTCGCGCGCCTCGCGGAAGCGGTCGTCGAGGGCCTGCATCGCGAGCTGCGTGTGGCGCTCGACCTCTCGTTCGGTGACGCGCGCGAGCCGCTCGGTCTGGCGGCGCTCCCACTCGACGAGCACGACGTCGAGGCGACCGCGCACGTCGGTCTCCGCCCGCTCGATCGACTCGGCGACCGCCTGCTCCCGTTGGCGGAGGCGCTCGGTGATCTCGTCGATCGCGCGCCGGCGCTGCACCGTCTGCGACTCGAGCTCGTCGAGCGCCTCGGTGACCGCCTGGCCGGCGGCACGCTCGAGCTCCTCCCGAAGCCGCAGCACGGTCTTCCGCTGCTCGTCGGCCGTGGAACCGAGCTCAGTCGCCTCGCGCTCGAGCCGGCTCTCGACGTCCGCAATCGCCTGACGGTAGCGCTGCCCGAGCGCGGCGAGCTGCGCCTCGAGGTGCCGCTGGGCCCGGTCGAGGTCGTCCGTGAACGCGCGCAGGCGCTCCTCCAGGCGTCGCTCGGTCCGCGTGAGCTCCTCTGCAAGGGCCTCGCCCGTCCTGCGCTCCCTTTCTGCGAAGGCCACGCGACGCTCCTCGGTGAGGCGGCGCTCCTCCGCAGCGAGCACCGAGGAGGTCTCGGCGCGCTCGCGGGCGAGCACCCGGCGGATCTCCTCGGCGTGAGCGGCGGTCTCCTCCGCGACGGCGGCACGGAGAGCGTCGCGGGCCTCGGCGACGAGCAACGACGTCGCTGAGGCCGCGGCTCGCGCCCGGCGCAGCGCGAGCCAGAGCGCGGCCGCGACCAGGAGCGCACCCGCGAGCGCGGCGGCGAGGATCCAGACGGCCACGTCCTGCAGGGTAGAGGGTCGACCTCAGACGCGCAGCGCGACGAGCGTGGCGGCGAGGAGGACGGTGGCGGCCGAAAGCAGCCGGAGCGCGGTCTCCGAGGGCGCGACGATCGATTCCCGCGTGAGCGGCTCGCGGGCGCCGTCGGCGAGGACGAGGCGCCCGTCGACGGCGGCGACCTCGCGCCGCAGCCTCCGCACCGGCGTCGAGAGTCGCCGCTGGGCGAGCGAGAGGAGCGTCGCCCAGGCAGCGGCGAGAACGGCCTCGAGCCGGAGCGTCCCGGTCTGGGCGACGAAGGCCGTGAGCGCCGGGAACGCTCCCCACGAGAGCGCGAACCCGAGGTCGGTGTGCACTCTGCCGCCGAGGAGCTCGAGGTTGTAGACGGGCACGAGCGCAGCGCCGACGGCCACGAGCGGCAGGATCCAGAGGGTCCGCTCGAGCGCGACCGCGATCCCGATCGCGCAGGCGAGGCCGACGGCCACGGCGGCGAGCCAGACGAGCACCTGCGAGGGGATCCGCGTCTGCAGCGGACGGCCGTTCAGCTCGTCGAGGGCGTGCGCGCCGATCCCCATCGCGAGGGCGAACGCCAGCACCGTGAGGCCCAGCGTCCACCAGTCGACGGCGGCCGCGAGGCATCCACCGACGACGGCGTACGAAAGGTGCCAGGCGGTGTAGGGCGGATGGAGCAGCGTGACGTAGTCCCGCCAGCCGCCCGGGCGAAGCGCGTAAAAAGCAGGCGGCGTCTCCGTCTCGTGGGCGCTCGGCGGCGCGGTCATCCGCGTCCCCCCGTTCGAGCCAGGGTCCCCGCCGATGCCGAACGAGCAAGTAACAGTCTGTTACTTGCCGTCATCGCGCCGCCCCCACACGACGACTCCGCCGCCGAGGCTCAGGCGGCGCGATTGGACGTCCGCCACCCCGGCGTCGCGCCACAGCGCGAGGAGTGCCTGCCCGGGGTACGCGGTGTGGAACCGACGGATCGACGGGCCGAGGAAGCGCCCCACCTCGTGCCAACCGGGCGAGATCAGCCTGCCGGCCGCGGGCAGCCCGACGCCGACCCAGACGTCCCAGAGCGGCCGCCACACCCCACCGGGGACGGCGAATTCGAGCATCGCGATCGTTCCGCCCGGGCGGACGACGCGGGTCAGCTCGCGCATCGTCGCCGCGGGGTCGTCGACGTAGCGGAGGAGGTAGGTGAAGGTGAGGTGGTCGAACGACGCGTCGGCGAAGGGAAGCTCGTCGGCCGAGGCCTCGACGAGCTCGATGCGCCCCCCGAAGCGCTGCCGGGCGCGGGCGAGCATCTCGGGGCTCTGGTCGAGCCCTGTCACGCGAAAGCCGCGCGCGACGAGCTGCGAGGCGACGAGGCCGGTGCCGGTCGCGACGTCGAGGACGTGGCCGCCGTCGCGCGGGAGCCGCGAGACGAGAAACCGCCGCCAGCGGGGGTCCTGCCCGAAGGAGAGCGCTGCACCGACCCGGTCGTAGCTCGGGCCGAGCGGCGCGAAGAGCGCCCGGGCGTGGAGGCGTCGCTCGGAGAGCATCCCGCCCTATCCTGGCACGGTGGCCCTGGTGGACGATCTGGAGCGCATCGCGGCCGCGGCGGCCGACCACGCTGACGGGGACGGAAGCGCGCTGAGCGGGATCCTCGCGACCGAGCCCGGCTCCGGGCCCCGCATCTACGTCTGCGCGTTCGAAAGGCCCGACGGGACGCGCAGCTGGCTCGCCCTCGACGGCAACGGAGCGCCGGCGGCGTCCCGTCAGGACGTGCGCGACGCCGTCTCGATCGCGGCGCTCTGCGAGGTCGCGGAGGAGTCGGCCTTCCCCGGCGACCTCGACGAGCTCCGTTCCCAGCTCGTGGCGCTCCGCATCACGGAGAGCCCCGACGGGATCGACGAGGCCGAGGACGCGGCGCGCAGCCTCCAGCACGTCCTCGGCGCGCCGCCCCACGTCGCCTCTCCCGCACGGCTCGACGAGATCGGGCAGGCCGTGCGCCGGCTCGAGCTCGCGCTCGACCCAACGGCACCGTCGCCGTTCACGGCGGCGATGCAGAGCGCTGCCGACGTCGCCGAGGCGCTTTGGGCGGACATCGCCGGCGCCTACAGGGGCGCGCTCGACTAGATCGCTGATCGGAATTCGGCGTGATGTCCGGGGCGTCCCGGACCACGCCGGGCGCACCGGCCGGGTGCGGCTCGTACCCGAAGGTGCGGGCCGTGTCCGGACGGGCTGATCCGGCGCTGCGTCTGGGGCGCCACCCGATTCGCGCGAATTGCCGATCAACATCTAGCCTTGAGGCATGGAAGGCGGTGGCTTCTTCCCCTTCGGCGGCGACCCCGAGGAGATCCTCCGGGGCCTCCGCGACTTCGCCGAGCAGCAGGCCGAGGGCGTCAAGGACGCGCAGCGCGAGCAGTTCGCCACGCTGACCCTCTCGACCGCGGTCGAGCTGACGCAAGCCGCGCTCGCGCAGGTGACGCCGGCGGGGACGATCGACGAGCAGGCGATCCAGCTGCGCGACGCGATGCGCGTCCTGTTCCCGGAGGCGGTCGCGCTCGTCTCGGCCGCCCGCCAGGGCTTCATGCGGGAATAGGATCCCCGCCCGTGAGGGTGTTCGATCGCGCCGTCGTCCGCGTCCTGCCCGCGGTGCCGCGCTCGATCGTCCGCAGGGTCGCCGCGCCCTACATCGCCGGCGAGACGCTCGACGACGCGCGCGCGCGTCGTCGCCGAGCTCAACGCGGCGGGGATCCGCGCGACCCTGGACGTGCTCGGCGAGGACGTGTCGCGTCCCGAGGAGGCGGAGGCGATGGCGCGCGCCTACCACGAGGCGCTCGAGGCGATCGCCGCCGAGAGCCTCGAGTCGAACGTCTCGATCAAGCTCACCGGGTTCGGCCTCGAGATCGACAAGGAGCTCTGCCGGTCGCTCGTGGGAACGCTCGTCGCGAAGGCTGCGACGCAGGGAACGTTCGTCCGCATCGACATGGAGGACTCGACGACGACGGACGACACGCTCGGGATCTACCGCTCGCTCCGAGAGGAGGGCCGCGACAACGTCGGCATCGTCCTGCAGGCCGCTCTCCGGCGCACGCTCGACGACATCGCCGCGGTCTCCGACCTCCGGCCGAGCGTCAGGCTCTGCAAGGGCATCTACATCGAGCCGGCGGCGATCGCGTTCCAGGAGCCCGACGTGATCCGCAGGAGCTTCGTCGCGGGCCTCGACGCGCTGCTCGGCGCAGGCTGCCGGGTCGCCGTCGCGACGCACGACGAGTGGCTCCTCGAGCAGACCCTCGAGCGCGTGCAGGGGCTCGACGACTCGGCGTACGAGCTCCAGATGCTCCTCGGCGTCCGCGCCGATCGCGGCCGCGAGCTCGCCGCTGCCGGGCACCCGCTGCGCGTCTACGTGCCCTACGGACGGTGGTGGTACGAGTACTCGCTCCGGCGGCTCCAGGAGAACCCGAAGGTCGCCGGATACGTCGCGCGGGACGTGATCGGCCGGCTGGTCCCCGGCCGGTAGCCGTACACGCCCCTCCAGCTCGGCCGCGAAGCAGGCCGCTTCAGGGATCTGCCCGCCGAAGGCGGGGACCTGCCGCGATCGGGATCCGCTTGGCGGATCCCGATTCCACGAGAATCAAGGCTCGGTGTGGACGACGACGTCCGCCACGCCTGGGTTGGCGGAGCGGATCCGCTCGGAGACCGCCGTCGCCTGGTCGTGCGCGTCGGCGAGCGTCGTCGCCCCGTCGAGGGCGAGCGTGACGAGCACCACGAGGCCCTGGTCGGTCTCGAGCGTGCGGAGCGCGCGGGGCGGCGCGCCCGTGACCTCCGCGATCTCCCGCTCGATCCCCTCCACGTCCCGCGTCCGCACGCGCCCGGGGGAGCGCTCGGCCAGCGGCTCGAGGTGCGTCTGCACGGAGCGCACCTCGGGCACGTCTCGCTCGATCGCCTGCTCGACCTGCTCGGCGAGCGCGTGCGCCGCGGCGAGGTCGAGGTCGCCCGGGAGCTTGAGATGGAGTGACGCCTCGAGCCGTTCGCCGGTGTCGATCAGCGCAAGGTCGTGCAGCTCCCTGACGTCCGGGACGGTCATCGCCGCCGCGCGGACGCGCTCGCGAAGCTCGGCCTCGCGCCCCGTCGGCTCGACGTGGACGACGACGTCGCTCTCGGGGAGAGCGCGCTGGACGGCCGCCTCGACCCGGTCGGCGGCGGCGTGGCCCTGCCCGACCGCCGCGTCGGGCGAGACGCCGATCACGACGTCGGCGAAGGTGCTCCCACCGGCCTGGCGCAGCCGCAGGCGGCGGACGACGACTGGAGGCTCGAGACGGTCGATCGCCTCGCGCGCCGCCTCGACGGCGTCCGCCGGGGCGCGGTCCATCAGCACGTCGACATTCCGCCGGATCAGCCGCACCGCTGCGGCCACGACGAGCACCGCCACGAAGAGCGCAGCGATGGAGTCGCCGTCGGGGAACCCGCGCCCTCGCCGCCGCGAGGCCGGCGACGACGGCCACCGTCCCGAGCAGGTCGGCACCGAAGTGCACGGCGTTCGAGAGGAGCGCCGCGCTCGAGTACCGGCGCGCGGCACGGTAGGAGATCGCCGCGCGCGAGACGTCGATGGCGATCACGACGAACGCCGCGGCGAACGCCCACCAGGCGGGTTCGACCTCGAGCTCGATCCAGCCCGCGAGCCGCGCCACGGCGAGCGCCGGCGACGACGAACGAGACGAGGACGAGGAACGCCGCCTCGGCGAGCGCCGCGAGGTGCTCGGCCTTGCCATGCCCGTAGAGGTGCGCCTCGTCGGCGGGCTTGGTCGCGATCCCCACCGCGAAGAACGTCAGCAGCGCCGCGACGAGGTCGGTGCCGGAGTGAGCGGCCTCGGCGACGAACCGAGGCTCCCGGCGGCGAGCCCCGTGACGAGCTTGATCGCGATCAGCGCAACGGCGGCGGCGACCGACGCGAGCGCGGTACGGCGGAGCGGCGACACGTCGCGCGAACGCTCACTCCGAGGGACGGGCGCGGCGACCGGCGCGCGGTGCTCCGCCTCTGCGTCGTGCGACGAGGATCCCGGCGGCGATCAGCTGCCGCCGCCCAGCTCGAGCAGGTCGAGTCGTCTCGGAGAGGAGCGCGACGGCGATCGCGGCGGCGAGGAACGGCTGGAGGTTCGCGGCGAGCGTCGCGCGCGCCGGCCCGATCTGGTCGAGCGACCGGAACCACGAGCTCGTTCGTCAGGACGAGGGGCCGAGCGTCGCGAAGACGAGCAGCGCCCAGATCCCACCAACCGAGATCCCACTCCTGGCTCGGAGAGCTGAGGCCAGCCGACGTCAGCGCGATGACGACCCATGCGCTCCCGGTCACGACGGTCGCCTGATCCGGGTCGCCGAGTAGCGCTGCATGAGAGGCGTGACCAGGATCGAGTACCCGGCCCAGGTCGCTGCCGTGATCAGCGCCCGAACACGACCCCGCCCGGTCGCCTGCCAGCCTTCCGCCCGTCGCCGACGCGCCACGACGCGCGACGCCGACGAACGAGAGAAGCCGCGCCCGTCCAGAAGCGCGGCGTGCAAGCGTCTCCGTCCGAAACGCGAGACCCGCAGGTCCGCGAAGATCGGCGTCGCCCCGAGGATCATCCGCGATCACCGACGCCGAGGTCGTGTCGAGTGCGTACACGAAACCGATCTGGTTCACGTAGACGAAGGCGGCCGCGCGCCCGCACGAGCGGCGTCTCGGCGCTCCACCGGAGGCGACCGCTCGATCCCCAGCGTCAGCGCCACGAACACGATGCTCGCGAGCCCGTAGCGCACGATCGCGTAGGCGAGCGGCTGGAACCCGTGCGTGAGGATGGTGCGGCGTCACCGTCAGGTTGAGCGACCACAGCCCGATCGTCCCGAGGAACATCACCTCCACCGCTCGCGGCCTGGGCATTCGCTGAGCCTACTGGCCTGGGCCGGCCGACGGTCGCACAGACGCTCCGCGCGGTCGGCCGGGTAATGTCCCAGCCGATGACGACGGACGACATCGACGCGCTCGTCGGGCCTGCGACCCCGCACTTCGCCTACCAGATCCGCGCGCGCGTCCGCGAGGCTGATCGGCGACCTGCCCGAGGACGACCCGGTCCGACGCTACGGCGAGGAGAAGATCGAGCTCCTCGACCGGCTCGGCTTCGCGTCGACGAAGTCGGCAGAACTCGGAGCCCGAGTCGCGCGACGCGCATCGGCTGGGAGACGATCCCGTCGTCGGCGACCGCCACGCACCCGCTCCCGCGCGGCGAGCGGTGAGCGCGGCCCGGCGGCGCGTCCTCGTCACGGGCGGATCGCGCGGGATCGGCAGGGCGATCGCGCTACGCCTCGCGCGCGAGGGCGCGTCGACCGTGGCGATCGGGTACTTCCGCTCGGACGCGCGCCGCGGAGGAGACCGCGGGCGAGCTCCGCGCGCTCGGCGCCGAGCCGGTGCTGGTCCGCGGGAACGTCACCTCGTCGCGCGTGGCGGAGCAGGTCGGCGGCGCTCGGCCCGCTCGACGTCCTCGTCCACAACGCGGCGACCGGCGTCATCCGCCCGGCGCTCGAGACGGAGGACAAGCACTGGGACTGGACGCTGAACGCAAACGCCCGCGCGCTGCTCGCGCTGACGCCGTGATCGCGGCCCCGTCGATGCCCGCGGGCGCGTCGATCGTCGGGATCTCGAGCCTCGGCTCGGTGCGCGTGCTCGAGAACTACTCGCTCGTCGGAACCTCGAAGGCCGCGCTCGAGTCGCTCGTCCGGTACCTGGCCGTCGAGCTCGCGCCGCGCGGGATCCGCGTCAACGCCGTCTCCGCGGGCGTCGTCGAGACGGGCGCGCTCGAGCACTTCCCGAACCGGGACGAGATGCTCGCCTCCGGCGCCGGCAACCCTGCCGGTCGCCTCGTGACGCCCGAGGACGTCGCTGGCGTCGTCTCGTTCCTCTGCTCGCCCGACGCCGAGATGATCCGTGGGCAGACGGTCGTGATCGACGGCGGCTGGTCGCTGCCCGCGGGCTGACAACGCTCGTGTTGAATCAACACGAGGGTCGGCTCGCGCTCGTCCTCGACTGGGACGGGACGGTGACCGAGCGGGACACGCTGCACATGGCAATCGAGCGCTTCGGTGACCTCCACGCCTTCGACGCGCTCGAGGACGACCTCGGGCGGACGCTGACCCTCGACGAGGTCATCGCCGCCGAGATGGCGACCATCCGGGCGCCGCTCGACGAGGTGACCGGCTGGCTCCTCCAGCACGTGCGCGTGCGCCGCGGCTTCCACGAGCTCGTCGACGCCCACGATCCGCTGGTCGTGTCGGCCGGGTTCCACGAGCTGATCGAGCCGATCCTCTCGCGCGAGGGGGTCTCGGCCCGGCTCGCGGCAAACCACATCGTCGTGGGGAGCGACGGCTGGCGGGCGTCGTTCGCCGACCGGCCCCCCTGCGAGGTGTGCGGCGAGCGGTGCAAGCGGGCTACGGTCGCGGGGCTCGGCCCGTTCGCGTACGCGGGCGACGGCTACTCCGACCGCTGCGTCGCGCTCGCTGCGAAGCGCCGCTTCGCGCGTGACGGGCTCGCGACGTGGCTCGACGCGCAGGGCCTCGCCTTCGAGCCGTTCGATGACCTGTTCGATATCGCCCGCTCGCTCGCCTAGGACCGAACAAGCCAGTTGCGGCGCCGAAGGCGACGCCTTCAGCGATCTGCCCCGCCGTAGGCGGGGATCGAGCCGCAGGAATCCACTCGCGCGGATTCCTGCTTGGCGAGGAGGTCAGGGCAGGAGGATGGTGCCGGCGACGGCCGAGGGGGTTGACCGCCGCCGGGCTCTCCCAAGGATAGATCGTGAAGGGCGTGTCGGGAAGACACGGGCCGAGATCCGGTGTCTACGATCGCGCGATGACCATTCGCACGGCGACCCCCGACGACGCTCGAGCGCTCGAGCGCCTCTGGCGCGAGTTCGAGCTCGAGGTGCCGCCCCGGCCGCACCTCGACCACGACCCGGAGCAGGAGATCGACGAGATCCGCGAGGTCGTCGACTCGGGCCTCGCGTTCCTGGCCGAGGAGGACGACGCGCAAGTCGGGTTCGCGCTCGCCCGCCGCACCGGCACGCGGCTCGGCCGGCTCACCGATCTCTACGTCGTCCCCGACGCGCGCCGCAGCGGTGTCGCGGCCGCGCTCGTCCATGCCGCGGTGGAGGCCCTCGCGGCGCAGGGTGTCGAGCACCTCGACCTCGAGGTGACGGCCGGCAACGCCGGTGCACGAGCCGTCTACCACCGCTGGGGGTTCGGCGAGGACGTCGTCGTTCTCGTCGCGCCCGTCGCGGCACTGCGCGAGCGCCTCGCTCCCGGGCGGCATGCCGAGTCCTTCGCCTCGCTGCACGTCCAGACGGACGCGGTCACGGACGTGGAACGCGCAGTCCGCGCCTTCGCACCCCGGATCGGCTCGACCACGTCGACCGTCGTCGGGCCCCGGAACGGCTGGGTCGCGGTCTACGACGAGGTGATCGACGAGGAGCCGACGGCCCTCGTCCGGTTTGCACGGGAGCTGTCGTCCCGGATGGGCGCGATCGTCATCGCGCTCTCGCTCGAGGTCGACGAGGTCGTCCGGATGGTCGCCATCGACCGCGGTGGGATCGTGGACGAGTACCTCTCGGTGCCCGAGTTCTACGGGCCGCTCGCCCCTGGCGACGTGATCGGTCTCGCCGCGAATCCCACGGTCCTCGCGCGGCTGACCGGGGCCGACCCGCAACGCGTCCGTGCCGCCGCGCCGACCGGCGCGTCACCGGCCGATCTCCCCCCGGCGCGCGAGATCCTCGCGGAGCTCGCCGCCGCGCTCGGCCTCGACGGCGCGCTACACGGCCACGCAAGCCTCGACGGGTAGCCTCGGTGTCGTGCTGACGCTCTTCGACGCGCCGCGGTGCCCCTATTGCGCGCGCACGCGCATCGTCCTCGCCGAGAAGCGCGTGCCGTTCGAGACCGTGACGATCGACCTCGCGAACCGGCCCGCGTGGCTCTACGAGCACAACCCGCCCGACGCGCGGGTTCCCGTGCTCGAGGAGGACGGTTGGGTGCTGTCCGAGTCCTCCGTGATCGACGAGTACCTCGAGGAGCGCTACCCGGAGCCCGCCCTGCTGCCGGACGATCCTGCGGAGCGGGCGGTCGCGCGGTTCCTCGTGTTCCGCTTCGACGACCTCGGGGACCCGTACTACGCGTTCCGTCGCCGCGAGGCGGGGGCGGCCGAGCGGCTGGCGCACGCGCTCGCCGACCTCGACCGGGTGCTCGGCGCGACGCCGTTCCTCACCGGGCGGTCGTTCGGCCTGGCGGATGCCTCGTACCTCCCGTGGCTGATCCGCCTGCGCGACCTGATGGGAGTCTCGCTCACGGCGTACCCGGCGATCACGGGGTGGCTCGACCGCTGCTGCGAGCGACCGTCGGTCGCCGCCGAGCTCGAGACGGTCGCCTCGCTCGCGGCATGAGCGACGTCACGACGGAGGAGCTCGCCCGCCGGCTCGGCGAGCCGGGCCTCGTCCTCCTCGACGTGCGCCGGCCCGAGGAATACACAGGTGACATGGCGGCTCCGTGTGACCCGCGACCCGGCCGCATCCCCGGCGCGCGGAACGTCGACGTCTCGCTGCTCCTCGGGGCGGGCGACCCGGCCGCGGTGCAGACCCTCGTCGGCGTGCCGGCGGGCGCCGAGGTGATCGCGTACTGCCACTCCGGGAGCCGATCGGCGCTCGCGGTGCAGGTGCTCGCCGCAGCGGGCTACGCCGCGCGCAACTACCTCGGCTCGTGGCACGAGTGGTCGCGCGACCCGGAGCTGCCCGCCGAGACCGGCCCTACGCGCTGAGGCGGCGCGCCTCGTCGAGGAAGGCGTTGCAGAGCGCACGCCCCTGCTCGTTCCAGGTCCCGAGGTAGCGGTCGGTCTCCGCCGTGATCTCCTCGACCGGCTTTGGAAGCTCCGCCGCACCGTCCTCGAACCAGCTCTCGAGCATGACCCGGTCGACCTCGGCGTGGAACTGGATCCCCCACGCGCGCTCTCCCAGCCGGAATGCCTGCCGCGCGGCCGCGCTCGCCGCGAGCTCGACCGCGTTCGCCGGGAGCTCGAAGGTGTAGTAGTGCCACTGGAACGCGTCGACCCTGCCGGGGATCGCGCCGAGCACCGGATCGGCTGCGCCCTCGTCGTTCAGCTCGACCGCGAACCAGCCGACCTCGGCGGCGCCGGCCGGCCCGACCCAGGCGCCGGCCGCGCGGGCGATCAGCTGCGCACCGAGGCAGACGCCGATCGTCGGGATACCGTGATCGAGCGCCTGCTGGATGAAGGAGACCTCGCTCCGGAGCCACGGGTGCTCGGCGTCCTGGTCCGGGTGCATCGCCCCGCCGAAGACCATCACGGCGTCCCAGTGCACCGGATCGCCGGGCGCGGCGTCCCCGTTCGCGACGACCCAGCGGTCGAGATGGTCGCCGCGCTCGACGACGACGTTCTCGAAGAGCCCCCCGCCGCCCGTGACGGCCGGGTCGTGGACGACCGACAGGACGCGCATACCCGCCGACTGTATCGACGTCAGAACAGCGTCAGCTCGCTCGGCGGCGGCTCGACGCCGCCCGCGGCGGGCACGCCTGCCTCGTCGAGCAGCCCGCGGAGGATCTGCGCGCTTCGCGGCGCGAAGTCGTCGCGGTTGTTGTTGAACATCGCGTAGACCTCCTCCGCCTCGTCCGCGAGGCGCGCGAGCGGCTCGACCCACTCGGCCAGCTCCTCCTCGGAGTAGAGCCAGTCGAAGCGGTCGGCCGCGCTCTCGGCGTCGCGGATGTTCCAGGTCTGCGCGTTCCTCCCGTGAAAGCGGACATACGCGAGGCGATGGGTGGCCGCGGCGACGCGCGGCGAGACGTTCGACGCCCGCGTGCGAGGGCTGTCGAGCGACACGTAGGCGAGCCCGTGCTGCTCGAGGAACGCCAGCGTGTCCGCCCGCTCGGCCTCGTCCATCCACGAGCGGTGCCGGAACTCGATCAGCGGGACGAGCGGCGCGAGCCGGTCCGGGGCCCGCGCGAGCTCCGCCTTCGCCGCATCGGACTTCACGAACCGCGGGTGGTACTGGAGCAGGACACCGCGGAGCTTCCCGGAGAGCTCGAGCGGATCGAGCGCCGCGCGGAACTCCCGGAACGCAGCGTCGGTCGGCTCCCCCTCGTGCCAGGTCATCGCCGCCGACGCCTTGACGTGGAACGTGAAGCCGTCCGGCGTCCGCCGCGCCCAGCGCTCGGTGACGGCGGGGTCGGGGAGCGCGTAGTACGGAGAGTCGACCTCGACGACGTCGAACCGCTCGGAGTAGTACCTCAACCGCTTCTCGGCAGTCGAGACCCCCCGCGGATACCAGGCGGCGAGAAGCCCCGCGTCCGCCCAGCTGCACGTTCCGAGCCTCACGACCGCGGGCATCGGCGGACCATAGAGCGACCGCGCCCCGGCAGGATGCACCGGCGCCGGCCGCGCACCATCCGACGCAGGTTGACCCTGAGCCCGTATCGTCCATGATGGAAGCGATGCCTCGGCATCGGGGAAAGGGGGAACGGTGGGTATCACGGGTAGTGCAACTGAGCGATCCGCTCCGGCGGATCCCGACACCAACGGCGACGGGACCGATCTCCTGACGGCGCTGCTGCCGACGCGGACAACGCCCGAGCCGGACTCGGCCGCACACGAGGCTCAGGCCTGGGAGTACCGGACGGAGCTCCTCGAGCACGGCTTCCTCGGGTGGCGGAGCGAGCAGGTCGACCTTCGCGTGCTCCAGGAGCGCCTCGACACGATGGGCGCCGACGGCTGGGAGCTCGTGCAGGTCTCCTGGAACCACCGCGTCCGCCGTAAGCACGGCGGGCACCTGCTCGTGTTCAAGCGCCCGATGCCCTGACCATCTCCCGGGCGGGGAGTCCCCGCGCCGGCGCTCAGTCCGGGAAGGCGATCGTCGAGTCCGCCGCGACCATCCCCGCGTTCAGCTCCCGCGCCCTGACGATCGTCCGCCCGAACGGCACGAGCGCCGCGCCCGCCATCTTGAAGTCCGCGATCCCGAGCGGGATGCCGATGATCGTCAGGCAGAGCGCGATCGCGGTGACGACGTGGCCGAGCGCGAGCCACCACCCGGCGAGGACGAACCAGAGGACGTTCCCGATCGCGCTCAGCGTCTCGTGGCGTGTCGGGCTCACCACGAGCGCGCGCCCGAACGGCCATAGCGCGTACCGCGCGAGCTTCAGCGACTGCTTCGCGAACGGCAGCCCGACGATCGTGATCGCGAGCAGGATCGCCGCAATCAGGTACCCGAGCGCGAGCCAGACTCCCGCGAGGGCCAGCCAGATGACGTTGAGCAGGGTCTTCATGCGGCTGCCGCCCGGCCGAGCGTAGCGGTCGGGCGGACGCGCTCGTCCGGGGGTTTGCGAGTCACGGGCCGGGGTATTCGAGGTGCGTTGGCCGTAACGACCGAAGGAGGAATTCGATGCGCACGACCGTCGACATCTGGACGTACCGCGACGGCATCGTCGCCCCCGACGTCTCGCCACGGAACGTGGTGGGCTACGGCGTCGAGGCGACCGACGGCTCGATCGGCAAGGTCGACGACGCCACCTACGAGGTGGGCTCGTCGTTCATCGTCGTCGACACCGGCCCGTGGATCTTCGGGAAGAAGGTCATGCTGCCGGCAGGCGTCATCCGAGCCGTCGACCACGAGGACGAGAAGATCATGGTCGACCGCTCGAAGGACGAGATCAAGAACGCGCCCGAGCTCGACGACGCAGATGGTCACGGACGAGGGCTACCGGACCCGCCTCGGCTCCTACTACGACGAGACGCACTGACCCGACCGCAGCGACACACGCGGGGGCCGCGCTGCCGCGCGGCCCCCGCGTGTGAGCGAAGCGCCGTCTCGACTCAGCTGGTGAGCTGACGCTCGAGCAGCTCGCGCGAGGTCCACGGCCATGAGATCCGCACCGTGCCTCCGGAGCGGCGTGGACCGGTCGCGATCGACCGCGACGACCATCTCGAAGCCTCCCGCGCGTGCGGCGTCGACCCCTGGGTGGTCGTCTCGAAGACGACGGTGCGCTCCGGGTCGACGCCGAGGTGGCGGCATGCTGGCGAGGAGCATGTCGGGCTCGGGCTTCCGGCGCAGGTGCTCGGTGCGC
>CAVYGJ010000012.1:0-79510 GCA_963768035.1 uncultured Chloroflexia bacterium | reverse complement strand
GCGTCAGACGAGCGCGGGGTTCGAGGCGGTGCGCGCGACGTCGCCGATCAGCCCCGCCAGCTCCGCGGGCTTCGACCACATCGGCCAGTGGCTCGTCGGCAGGTCGACCCAGGTCGCGTTGCGCAGCTCGGGGATCCCGGCCAGCCACGACCACTCGGGGTGCTCGGCCGAGTACTTCTGGTAGTCCGCGGCGGTGAACGCCGTGCAGATGAGCGTCGACGGGATGTCGTTGCGGGCGTCGTTGGTCAGCGGGTACGCGTCGCGCAGGACGCCGCCCGGGACGGGCACGCCGCGCTCGCGGAACGTCGCCTTCTGGTCGTCGGAGACGCCGTCGAGGTTCTCCTCGGCCGTCAGCTCCGCCCAGTCGAGCGGCTTCTCTGCGTCGGCGAACGTCGGGTCCTGGGGAGGGATGCCGGGCGCGCTGTCCACGTACACCATGGCGGCGATCCGCTCCGGGACGCGGTCGCTCGCCGCGTAGCCGGTGTAGCCGGTCGCGCTGTGCACGGCGAGCACGACGGGCTCGTCCGCCGCCTCGATCGCGCGGACGATCGCGTCGACGTGGTCCGCGAAGCCGATCGCCGAGCGGTCGGCGTCCTTCGACTCGAGCCCGGGGAGGGTGATCGCCGTGACGTCGAAGCCGTCCGCGCGGAGGCGGGCCGCGACGTCGTCCCATGCCCAGGCGCCGAGCCAGAAGCCGGGGACGAGGATGATCGGGGCGCTGGGCATGGCGGACCTCCTTCGGGGACGCGGAGCGTCGTGTCGTTGGCGCCAGTGTCCCGCGGGAACCTGTCAGGACCCGTCCGGTTTACGCGGGCACCGATCCCTCGGGCCGGCTCCGCCCGTTCCCCGCTCAGCCCGCGGCCGCGGCGAAGCGCGCCGCCAGCACCCGCAGCTGGGCGACGAGCTCCGGCGGCTCGGTGACCGAGAAGTCGGCGTCGAGCAGGCCCAGGTAGGCCGCGAGATCCTCGAGCCGGTCCGCGCCGGTGGTGAGGACGCACGAGTCCTCGTCGATCGGGGTGACCGTGCCGATCCACGGCCCGACCCGCTCGGCGAGCCGTTCCGCGGGCATGCGCACGACGACCCGCGCCTGGTGGCGGCGCGCCTCCGGGGGCACGCCACGCGACACGAGCGCCTCGACCTCGGCGTCGGTCAAGGGGCGCGGCGAGAACCTCGCGCCGGGCGACATCCCCGGCCGCATCCGGTCCACGCGGAACGTGCGCCAGTCGTCGCGGTCGAGGTCCCATGCCACGAGGTACCAGCGCTGCCCTGCGTGCACGATCCGGTACGGCTCGACGCGCCGCTGCGACGCCGTCTCGCGACGGTCCGAGTAGTCGAAGCGCAGCATGAAGTGCTCGCGGGCGAGCCGCGCGATGGTCGTCAGCGTCTCGGCGTCCACGGTCGCGACGTACCGCCGGCGCTGGACCTGGAGGGTGACGTCCTGGAGGGTCTGCACCTGGCGGCGGAGGCGCGGCGGCAGGACCTGCTCCAGCTTCGCGAGCGCCCGGAGCGAGGTCTCCTCGATCCCGGTCACGGCGCCGGTCGTCGAGGTCCGGAGGCCGATCGCCACCGCCACGGCCTCGTCGTCGTCGAGGAGGAGCGGCGGCATCGACGCCCCCGCCTCGAGCCGGTACCCGCCGACCGACCCGCGCGTCGCGTGGACCGGGTAGCCGAGGTCACGCAGCCGCTCGATGTCGCTGCGGACCGTCCGCGCGCTGACCTCCAGCCGCTGGGCGAGCTCCGTCCCGGTCCAGTCGCGCGGCGTCTGGAGCAGCGAGAGGAGCCGGAGGAGGCGGGCGGAGGTCGTCATCGGCGCGTGAATCTACCCCTCTCATTAGGAACGAATCAAGCCTAATGGACGCCTAGCCTTCGGTGGTCAACACAACCGAAGGAGAGGTGCTCGCGGTGTCCAACGCGACGACTCAGGCCTGGGGAGGACTGGCGGATCGCCCGCCGGTCGAGCTCCCCCACCCCGTCCGCATGCGCGTCCTCGGCGCGGTCATGGTGGGCGTGTTCCTCGGTGCCCTCGACCAGACGGTGGTCGGCACGGCGCTGCCCCGGATCATCACCGACCTCGGCGGCAACGGGCTCTACGTGTGGGCGTTCACCGCCTACCTGCTGACCTCCACGATCAGCGGCCCGATCTACGGCAAGCTGTCCGACCTGTTCGGCCGGCGGCCCGTGCTCATCTTCGGCATCAGCGTGTTCATGGTCGGCTCGCTGCTCGCCGGGCTGTCCAACGAGATGTGGCAGCTGGTCGTCGCGCGTGGCGTCCAGGGCCTCGGCGCCGGTGCGCTGTTCCCGGTCGCGATGGCCGTGATCGCGGACCTGTTCGCGCCGTCCGAGCGCGGCCGCTACCAGGGGCTGTTCGGCGCCGTGTTCGGGCTCTCGAGCCTCCTCGGCCCGGCGATCGGCGGCCTGCTCACCGACACCGTCGGCTGGCCGTTCGTGTTCTTCATCAACATCCCGATCGGCGCCGTCGTGCTGCTGACGGTCCGGCGCTACCTGCCCGCCTACCATCCGGCCGGCCCTCGCCCGCGGATCGACTACCTCGGCGCGGCGCTGTTCACCGGCGCGCTCGTCCCGATCCTCGTGGGCCTCACGAACAAGCAGTCCGCGGACTGGGTCGACCCGACCGTCGGCGGCCTCATCGTCCTCGGGTTCGTCATCCTCGCCGGCGTTCGTCTGGGTCGAGTCGCGCGCGGCGGAGCCGATCGTCCCGCTGGGCCTGTTCCGGAACCGCGCGTTCACGGTCTCCGTGGCCTCGGTGTTCCTCGCGGCGTTCGGGTTCCTCGCCGCCGTCGTGTTCCTCCCGCGCTGGTTCCAGGTCGTCGGCGGGCGCATCGGCGACGATCTCCGGCTACCAGATGCTGCCGCTCCTGGGCGGCGTGATCATCAGCGCCGTCGCGTCGGGCCAGATCGTCGCGCGGACCGGCCGCTACCGGTGGCTCATCTTCGGGGCGCTCGTCCTGTGCGTGCGCCGGGCTCGCGCTGCTCACCCAGCTCCGCGCCGACACGCCGCTGCCGATCCTGTGGGCGTGGATGTTCCTCGTCGGGCTCGGGCATGGGTCCCGTGTTCTCGGTGTTCGCGATCGTCGTCCAGAACAGCGTGGCCGTGACCCAGATCGGCGCCGCGACGAGCAACCTGTCGTTCTTCCAGCAGGTCGGCGGCACGGTCGGCCTCGCGATCACGGGCACGATCTTCGCGAGCACGATGAGCCGCGAGGTGCCGACGGCGCTCTCGACGGCCGGGGTGCCCCCGGAGGTCGGTCAGGCGCTCGCGAGCTCGGGCGGGACGCAGGCGCTGACCGGCGTCGGCGACGTGGGTGCGGCGCTGCTCGCGGCGCTGCCAGCCAACGTCCGCGATCTCGTGGAGCCGTTCGTGCCCGCGATCGTCGACGCGATCCACTCGGCGCTCTCGGTCGCGATCGCGAGCACGTTCGTGGTCGGCATCGCGAGCACGCTCATCGCGGCGTGCCTGGTCCTCCTGTTCCGCGATGCGCCGGCGACCGTGGCCGCCGAGGCACCGCAGGCAGCCGACCGGGCGACGTCGGGGCAGGACCGCTCGATGGCCTGACGCCCTCCGCGTCCGCTCCTCCCGCGCCGGGGCGTCGATCGACGTCCCGGCGCCTCCGTGTCCTGTCGCGCGTCTCCGATCAGTCGCCCATGCGGTTCCAGAAGGCCATCGGCACGCCCGCATCGCGGAGGAATCGGCCGGGGTCGGCATCGCCGTGAGCGGTTGCCCACGCCTTCAGGAGGTCGAGCACGTCGTCGTCCGGGTCCGCCGCCGAGCGCCTTCACGGCGGCCTCGACGGCATCCGCGTCGATGACCCAGGTCCACTCATACTCGCGGATGCCCTCGCCCATGATCCGCTCGACGGCCGACCCGAGGTCCTGGCCGTTGATCCGGATCTCGCCGTCGGCGCCGCGGACGTAGTCGATCCACCGCCCCTCCACCACTAGCGCGGATCCATCCGCAGCAGGCCGAAGGTCGCGCCTTCCGGGTCCGTGACGATCGCGAACCGGCCGCCGGGCATCGACCGTGGCGCGATGACGTCCTTCGCGCCGAGATCCAGCGCCCTGCGATACGCCGCGTCCACGTCGTCGACGCTGAAGTAGACCTGCCAGTAGCTCGGCACCTCGGCCGGGATCATCTCGTTCATCTCGAACGCGCCGGCGACGCTCTCATCGTCGCGCAGGAACTCGGTGTACGGCGGGTCGCCCTCGCCCATCTCGCTCGTGCGGGTGGTCCAGCCGAACACCGACCCGTAGAACGGGAGCGCGCGATCGATGCCGCGCGCGTTGAGCTCCGCCCAGCCGAACGAGTTGGCCGCGTCCGTCTCGAAGCCGCCCATCCGCGTCCCCTGCCACGCCGAGATGAACGCGCCGATCGGGTCCCCGAACACGGCCATCCGACCCTGCTCGCCCACGTCGAACGGCGCCATCACCACCGTCCCGCCGGCCGCCGTGACCTTCGTCGCGAGGGCCTCGATGTCGTCGGTGCCGATGTAGAGGGCCCAGGCCGTCGGCCCGTTCGGGTCCATCTTCGGACCGATCCCCGCGGCGTCCTTGCCGCCGATCTTCGCGATCGCGTAGCCGCCGTACTGGGGATCGGGATTGACCTCGACCGTCCAGCCGAACAGCGCGCGGTAGAACTCGCGCGACGCCGCCGCGTCGCCACTCGAGAGGTCGACCCACGAGGGCTTGTTGGCGATATCCGCCATGGTCTGCGCCATGTTCAGGCCTCCAGCTGCCTCATCTCGGTGAGCCTGCATTGTCCCACCGCCGGCCAGCCGGACCTGCCGGGACGCCTCCGGCCGCCTCGTTTCCCCCGATTAGTCCTCACCCGGGTCGTGTGTCGCGATCCGGGCCGGAATACCCGCGTGGGTACTGTCCGGGGCTGGATGAGCCCGATTCGGGCCGATTCGGGGACTTTGTACCCGCTCCAGTACTGAACGGGGGAAACGGCGTGGGCGCGGCACCGGCGCGCCGGGCCGCGCCGGCGCCGAGGCGCGAGCGCGCGGCGCGAGGCGCCGGCGCGAGCGACTAGAGGTGCGGCGCGACGCCCTCGGCGAGCTGGGCCATGAGGTCGAGCTCGGCGTTGAGCTCGAGCAGCGGGAGGTGGCTGCGGGTGACGAAGTCCACCGGCACGCCCGCCCTGGCGCGGATGTCGAGCATCGCCTCGACGAGCTCGTCGGGCGTCCCGGCGAACGTCGCGCGGCCCTTCACCAGGTCCTCGATGTCGCGCGTGAAGGCGGGCGCGGCCGGCGGCGGAAGCGGCCGCGTCGCCGACGCCTGCATGTCCGAGTACTTCCAGTTCATCGACCACAGCGCGTCGCGGTAGTGCGTGAGCGCCTCAGCGCGCGACGGTCCCGGCAGGAGCACCGAGTAGTACGAGAACCGGAACGTCGCGGGGTCGCGGCCGATCTTCTCGCACTCGTCGAGGACCCAGCCGACCTGCTCGAGGAACTTCTCGGCCGAGGAGCTGGCGAACAGGCCGTCGGCGAGGCGCGCGGCACGACGGATCGCGACCTCCGCTCCCCCGCCGATGAGCACCGGGATGCGCTGCGAAGGCCGCGGCCGCACGCCGATCGTCGGGAGGTCGTACACCCGGCCCTTGTGCGTGAACGGCTCGCCGGTCCAGGCCTGCGGGAGGATCTCCAGGATCTCGTCCATCGCCGCGCCGCGCCGGCGGGCGTCGGCGCCCAGCCCGGCGAACTCCACCTCGACCCAGCCGAGGCCGATGCCCAGCGTCAGCCGGCCGTGGCTCAGCAGCTGGACCGTGGCCGCGTCCTCGGCCAGGCGGATCGGGTTGTGCATCGGCGCGAGGATGACGCCGGTGCCGATCTCGATCGTCGAGGTCGCCTGCGCGATCGCGGCGCTCACGACGAGCAGCGAGGGCATGTACCCGTCATCGACGAAGTGGTGCTCCGTGGTCCACACGGAGCTGAACCCGAGCCGTTCCGCCTCGACGGCGAGCGTGATGGTCTCGTCGTACGCGCGTGTCCAGTCGGTCTCGCCCGGCCGGAGCTGGGCGCTGAGGAGTCCGAAGCCAAGTCCCATGTCCCGACGATAGCAGCGGTGCATGGATAAGGCAGGGCCGGGACCCGCTCACCGGATCTTTGAGGCACGGCCGGCCGACCCCTTGCGGCTCCGGCCCGATGGCGCGGCGGCTCCCGGCGCACAGGATGTCGTCAGTGGCCGATGACGGCAACCGACGCGACAAGGAGCACCACGATGTACCACCCGGAGACCATCTCCGCCCTCGCCAGGATCCGAATGGACGAGGCGCAGCACGACGCTGATCGACAGCGCCTGATCCGCGAAGCCGGATCGATTCGGCGATCCGGCGCGATCGACAGCGTCCGCTTCCGCGATCGCATCGCGCGGCTGTTCGGCACCAGCTGGCCCACGAGCCCCACGGGGACCGCATCGGCCAGCGCGTGATGCCGCACGTGCCGCAGCACCGCCCGGCTCTCGGGGACCGGGTACCGGAACCGCACCGTCGTCGCGACGGTGCGGTTCCCCATTGACGACGCACGCCGATTGCGCAGAGTGTCCGGGCTGCCGAGGCGACGTGCCCGCGCCGCAAGGCTCAGCAGGAGATCGGCCGTGCATCAGCAGATCCGAACTGTCCCGAAGCTGTCACCGCCGGACCTGGCCGCCTTCCTCAAGGTCCTGGCGGACGCGGACATCAACATCGGTGGCGTGAGCGGCAGCAACGTGGAATCGGGGGGCGAGTTCGCGTTCGCGGTCGAGGACGGCCAGGAGCAGGCCGCGATGGACGCCCTGAGTCGCCGCGAAATACAAGCCCCGCCTCGTCGAGCCCAAGCGCTGCCTGCTCGACGACACGCCCGGCCAGCTCCTCGCGTGCATCACGGATGCCATCGCGGAGAACCGGGGCACCGGCCGCGTGATCAAGGACATCCTCGTCGGCGCCAACCGGGAGGACGGCAAGATCGTCGTCCAGGTCTACTCGGAGGGTCCGGGCGATGGCCCGGAAGAGGCGCCGGGCGACAGCGCCTGACGAGAGGTCAGCGCAGGGGCGGCGGGTCCTCGTCCCCAGGCTCGCCGCCTCCCGACAGCCCGATCCGCGCGGCGACCATCGCCGCCCCGACCCGGTTGGGCACCCCGAGCTTGTCCAGGATGTGCGTCACGTGGACCGACGCGGTCTTGCGCGTGATGAACAGCCGCTCGGCGATCTCGCCGTTGGACATGCCCGCGGCCACCAGCTCGAGCACCTCGACCTCGCGCGCGGACAGCCCGAGGGCAGCGGCCGCGGCCCGGGGATCCGCCTCGGAGGCCGCCCCGGCGGCGGGAGCGGCGACCGCCGGTGACGCACCCTCGTCCACCGCCCGTGGCGCGAGCCGGCCGCGAGCCGCGAGCGTCGCGACTGCGGCCGCGAGCGGTCGCGCGCCCGCTGCCTCCGCGACGGCGGCCGCCTCGTGGACGAGCCCCGCGACGTCGGCCCGCACGCCCTCGAGCTGGAGCGCCGACTCGGCGGCCCGGAAGCGCGCGTAGGCGGCGTCGATCGGGTCGGGCACGCTGTCGAAGGCGTCGACGGCCTCGCGCCAGTCGGCCGCGGCGGGCGTGCCCGACGCACGCGCGAGCTCGCCACGCGCGCTCGCGACCCATGCGCGACCGCTCGGGGTCGTGACGCGCGGCGCGAGCCGGTCGACCTGGGCGCGGAAGCTCTCGGCGCGGGCGATCGCCGCCGCCAGGGCGGCCTCCGCGCGGTGGGCGCGGGCGCTCTCCGCGAGCTCGGCGCAGGCACGGAGCGCCTGGGCGACGAGCGGCGCCGTCCACAGGACGTCGTCCAGCGCCTCGAGCTGCGCGAGCCCGGCCTCGGCGTCCGCGAGCGCCTCCTCGGGTCGATCCGCCCAGGTGCGCGCCTCGGCGCGGACGGCGCCGGCGAACGCCGCCACGTCGGGGTCGAGCGTCGCGAGGTCGATCCCGCCGATCCGGCGCTCCACGTCCGCGATGTCGCCGCGGATGCCCGCGATCCGCGCCCGGACGGTCGCGAGGTACGTGTCGGCGGACACGCCGGCCGATCCGCCCGCCACGAGGGCGAAGCCCGCCTCCACGGCGTGGAGCGCCTCGTCGACGCGGCCGAGGCGGAGCAGGATGTCGCCGATCACGGCCGCGAGGTCCTGGCCGAACCGTCGCTGGAGGCCGCTCTCCTCCGCGACCCGTCGTCCCGCCTCGGCGGCCTCGAGCGCCTCGTCGAGTCGATCGGCGGTCGCGAGGTTGAGCGCGAGGTTGTACCGCCCGACGATCCGCACGTGGGCCTGGCTCGTCTCGTCGGCCAGCCGGCATGCCTCTCGCAGCTGGGCGATGCCGCTGTCGATCTCGCCGAGCGCGACGAGGTCGGACCCGAGCATGTTCCGCGCCCGGCTCTCCTCCTGGCCGGCGCCCGCGATCGCCGCACACGCGATGGCGGCCTCGCACACCTCGCGTGACTCGGCCCAGCGGCCCGCGCCCATGAGCGCCCCGCCGAGCGACGCGAGGACCCGTGCGCGCTCCGCCGTGGGCGGCTCGGCGGGCACGAGTCGGACCGCCTCCCGGTGCGCCTCGAGCGCCGTCGTGCCGTCGCCGAGGCTCCACTGGAGATACCCGACCCGCGAGTGGAGCGTCCCCGCGCCCACCGGGTCCCGCGCCGGGTCCACGAGCGCGAGCGCCTCCTGCGTGAGCTCGAGCGCGCGGGGAAGCTCGCCGCCGAGCTCGGCGTCGTCCGCCGCGCGCCGGCGGAGCGTGAGGCGACGCGCAACGTCGTCGTCGGCGGGTGGCAGCCGCGGCTCGAGGGCCATGGCGCGCTCGAGGTCCCGGTGCGCGTCCGCGTACGCGTGGACCGCCTCCGACGCGTCGGCCGCGCGGACCAGGTGCGTGTACGCCTCGCCGACCAGCCCCGCCTCGGCGTAGTGGTGCGCGAGCTCGGCCGCGGCGCCGACCGGGCTCGTGTCGGCGAGCTCGGGCCGCGCCTCGAGATTGCGGGCGAACCGCTCGTGCAGCCGGCGACGGGCGCCGGGGAGCAGCTCCGCCTCGACGACCTCGCGCAGCAGCTCGTGGCGGAACCGGTAGCCGGTCGCGGGCTCGTGCTCGAGGACGCGGTTGTCGAGCGCCGCGCGGAGGCCGTCGTCGATCTCCGGCTCCTCGACCTCGAGGACGTCGGCCAGGAGCCGCTCGTCGACCGGCCTGCCCGCGATCGCCGCGGCGTCGACGATGGCCCTCGCGGACTTGTCGAGCCGCGCCACCCGGGCGAGCAGGACCTCGACGACCGACCGCGGGCCCTCCGTGTCCGGGGCCGCGAACAGCTCCTCGACGAGCAGCGGGTTGCCCTCCGACCGCCGCCAGATCCGGTCGAGCACGCCGGTCGCCGGGGCGTCGCCCGCGATCAGCGTCAGCTGGCGGCGCACGGCGTCCCGGTCGAGCCGCTCCAGCTCCAGGACCACCGTGGACGGCGTGCGCTCGAGCTCCGCGAGCCAGGCGAGGATCGGGTGGCCCCGCGGCAGGTCGTCGATGCGGCAGGTGAGGACGACCGCGAGGCGCTCCGTCGTGAGGTTCCGGGACAGGAACGTGAGCAGGTCGCGCGTCGCCCGGTCGATCCAGTGCACGTCCTCGATGACGAGCACGACGGGGGTCGCCGCCGAGAGCGCCCCGAACAGCCCGAGGATCCGCTCGAACAGGCGAGCCTGCGCCAGCCCCGAGGGCAGCCCGGCGCCGCCGGTGGCCTCGACCGGCGGGGCGATGCCGTCGGTCGCGAGCTCGGGGACGATGGCGGCGAGGTCGGCGCGGCCCGGCCCGAGGAGCTGCTCCAGGCGGTCGGCCGGGACGGCCCGGGCGAGGCTCCGGAGCGCGGCCGCGATCGGCAGGTACGGGAGACCGGCGACGCCGATGTCGAGGCATTCACCGACGAGGACGAGGCGCCGTTGCGCGCCGTCCCCTGCCCCGCCGTGCGACTCGTCCGGGACCCCCTGCGTCCCCTCGCGCACGAGCCGCGACTTGCCGATCCCGGCCTCACCGAGCACCACGACGAAGCGCGGAGCCCCTGCGGCCGACGCGCTCAACTCGGCCGAGAGCGTGCCCACGTTCCGCTCGCGACCCACGAGGATGGCACTCGAGATCCCGCCCGCCATGCTGCGGATGGTACGAGTCCGCTCAACGGGCAACGGCCCCATCGTGTGTCCGTGCACGAAGACGCCGCCCCCATCGGGGACGGCGTCTTCGATGTCGGCCGGCGTGCCGGGCGCGAGCCCGACACCCGACGGCGGCGTCACCGCGCGAAGCGGGTGCCGTTCGCCCCACTCGGACCGGCGCCGGCCGGGGTGGAAACCACGGTGGAATTCGTGTACGGCGGGGTGGTCCAGCCGACGGTCCTGATCGGTGCGGCGCCCGCCGCGTCGATCCAACCGCGATCGTGGGCGTACTGGGCGGCGGCGTTGCGCGGCGCAGCGGCGGCGGCGGCCGTGCTCAGGCCGTGGTCGTGCATGGACTGGGCGCTGCCGCTGATCGGGGCGGTCGTCACCTGGAGTGCGCCGAGCTGGCTGTAGGCCAGGGCGAGCGCGAGTCCCATGGCCACGAGGATCGCCGCGAAGGCGGCGACGAGCGGGCCGAAGCGCGGGGTTGCCTGGATGGAGCGGGTCGTTGCGGACATTTCCGGTTCTCCTTGCCGCCGTCCCTGCCCGATATCTTCGGGCTGGGCGGACCGGCATCTCGTGACCTCATCCTCGCCACGAGCGACCCGCGTGTAATCGGGCTGCAGCCCCAGCCGTCGCCCCCTGCCTACCTCAAAGTGGTGGGGCGGCCTGCCCGGCGTGCCTTACGCCGGTGCGCAACGGGTAGTGACACCGGCGCCACCGGCCGCGTAGATTGCGCGGACAGGAGGTGTCCCCGAATGACCACGATGCGCGATGCCCTCGAGAGCGCCATGCACCACGCCAATCCCGAGGACGCGATGAACGCGCTCACGGCGCAGGGCTACGCGGTCGCGAGCCAGGACACGATGAGCCAGGCGATCCACGACGTGTACTGCGGGATCATGGCCGACCACCAGCACCCGAACGACAAGGACCGCGACCAGGCGGCCCAGATCCTCGCGGCGCTCGCCAAGCAGGCGAGCTGATCGGCGAAGCCCGGCCCGCCCGCTAGATGCGGGTGTGGATGAACGTCGTGAACGGCGCGCCGAGCGCGTACAGGCCGGTCACCCGGATGCCCTGGCTCGGGTTGAGCGCGCTGACGATCCTGCCGTTGCCGATGTAGATCCCCGCGTGGGACCCGTTGCCGTAGATCACGACGTCGCCGACGCGGCCGTTCGAGCGTGACGTGAGGCCCATGCTCCGGCCCCATGCGAGCATCGCGGACGCGGAGTGCCCGCCGCCGAGCGCGCCGCCGACGCCCGCCTGGTTGTAGGCGTAGCGGACGAGGCCCGAGCAGTCGAACGAGCTGGGTCCGGTCCCGCCGGCGACGTAGCGGTCGTTGAGCTGGTTGAGCGCGATCTGGACGACGCGGTTCCGGGCGGCGGACGAGCCGCCTGCGAACGTGACCCGTGAGCTCGACGAGGACGAGGAGGAGGCCGTGGCCGCAGGCTTCGGCTTCGGCTTCGGCAGGTGGCGCACGACCGACGTCGCGGCCTCGGCGCGCACCTTCGAGTGGCGGACGCGGGCCTCGACGCGCGCGAGCGCGGCATTCGTGACCTTCGGTGCGACGGTGTCGTCGCGGAGCTCCGTCGAGACGACGCGCGACGCGTAGACGGGCTGACTGTTGGGCTCCGAGGGCCCGGATGGCGCGGACGCCACGACAACCTTCGAGAACGCGGCGGTCTCGATGGTCAGCGGCTGGGTCGGGGTGGCCGCGACGAGCGCGGCGGGGTCGGCGAAGCCGATGACGGCGACGTCGGCCACGGCGAGGACGACCGCGAGCGTTGCGATGGCGATGGCCCGGGGGCTGTGGTTGCGAAAACCCAAGATGCTCCTCTCTGCCCGAACACGGCGGGACGACCGCCGCGACGAAAGGACAGGCCGCCCGGCATGGGAGAGAGGGGGCTCACGCGACACGCATGGGTGGGTGAGCCGGCAACGATCGACAGGTGGGTCGACCGCACGGCAGGGAGGCCCTGCCAGGGCGGCGATATGTGGTTTTTGAACCCCTGTCGTTGATCAGTAGCGTGTCCGACCTTATCAGCGATCGGCGTACGATGCCTTGCAATGGACTGTTGCGACGCCTCGGTCTACGACGAGCACTTCGACGAGCGGAACGCACGAGCCCAGCTCGAGGCCTACCGCCGCGAGGGTCCCCGCGGCTCGACGACGCGCCTCATCTCGGAGCTGTCGGCGGGCGGCGTCGACGGGCTGACGGTGCTCGACATCGGCGCGGGCGTGGGTGCCGTCCACCATGCGTTGCTCGCCGGTGGCGCGGCCTCGGCGACGGACGTGGACGCATCCGGGCCATACCTTGAAGCATCCCGCGGTGAGGCGGCCCGGCGCGGCATCGCCGACCGCGTCACGTACCTCAAGGGCGACGCCGTGGCGCTCGGCGACATGATCCCCGAGGCGGATCTCGTCGCCCTCGACCGGGTCGTGTGCTGCTACCCGGACATGGAGCTGCTGGTTGGCCTCGCCGCCGCGAGGACCCGCGGAAGGCTCGGCATCGTCGTGCCCCGCGACGACGCGTGGATGCGGGCGTGCTTCGGACTCATGAATCTGGTTCAGGGGCCTCGGGCGGCGTCCTCTGCTCGCCTACGTGCACCGGGAACGCGACATCACCGCGGTCGCCGCGGCCGCCGGCCTCATGCCCGCGAGCACGCACAAGGGCGTGCTCTGGCACACGCTCGTGTACGCGCGACCATGACCGACGAGCCCGGCGGCGAGCCGGTCGAGGCCGTCGACCACTACCCGAACGGGAACCTGCGCTTCCGCGGCACGAACCTCGACGGCGAGATGCACGGCGACTGGACGTTCTTCCGCGCCGACGGCTCCGTGATGCGCAGCGGCCGGTTCGAGCGTGGGCGCCAGGTCGGCCCGTGGCGGACGTTCGCCCGCGACGGCTCGCTGGTCAAGGAGACGGACTTCGGGTCCTAGGCGGCCGGCGTCGGCGGTCAGGTGACGGGGAGGACGTTCTGGGCGACGGTGATCCGGCCGCGAGCCGGCGACGGCTCGGCGGGCTCGAGCACCGGCTCGTCGGCCCAGATCGGGAGCGTGAACCCGAACTCGGCGCCGCCCTCGGGTCGCGGCCTGGCCCAGATGCGGCCGCCCATCGCGTTCACGAGCTCGCGGCACACGAACAGGCCGATGCCGGATCCCGGAGCGGACTGGGTCGCCTCGGACCGGTAGTAGAGGTCGAACAGGGACGCCGCCTCGTCCGGGTCCATGCCCGGCCCGTCGTCGAGGACCCGCACGCTCACCGCCGATGGTCCGTCCACGGTGACCGTCACCTCGACCGTCGCGCCGGGGCCCGCGTACTTGCCCGCGTTCGAGATCAGGTTGCGGACCACCAGGGACAGCGACTCCTCGTCCGCCGCCACGAGCGGCAGCGACGACGGGATGTCGGCCACGATCGTCGTCGCGCCGGCCTGGTTGCGCTCCCGCTCGACCACCGTCGGCAGGATCCGGTGGAGGAGCACCGGGCTCACCTCGAGCACGTCCGCCCCGCGTTCGACGCGGGCGAGGATCAGCAGGTTCTCGATGATCCGCTGAAGTCTGTCCGACTCGCCGGCGACGTCGACGAGCAGCTCGTTCCGCGTCGCCGGGTCGAGGCGATCACCCTTCGTGAGCAGGACCTGCGTCCCGCCGAAGATCGACGTGACCGGCGTCCGCAGCTCGTGGGACAGCACCCCGATGAACCGGTCGCGCAGCGCGTCGGCCTCGTGGCGCCACGTGATGTCGCTCACGACGACGAGGTTCGACGGCTCGCCGTCGAACGTGAACGGCGACATCGCGACCTCGACCGGGAACGTGCCGCCGTCGCGCCGACGGCCCGTGCCGTCCGACCGGCTCACGCCGCCCTCGGCGACCTGGGTCGCGCGCATGCCGCTCGACGGGAGGATGAGCTCGTCCAGCCGGCACCCGACGAGCGCCTCGGCGTCGGTCCCGAACATCTCCGCGGCCTTGCGGGTCCCCCATCGGACCACGCCCTGTGCGTCCAGGCTGATGATCGCGTTCGGCTCGGCCTCGAGCAGGCTCCGGAAGCGGGCCTCGCTCTGCCGGACGGCATCGGCCTCGTCGAAGGCGAGCGCCGCCTCGGTGAGCGTCGCGATCGCGACCTCCCGCTCGACGGCGAGGGCGGTCAACGACCCGAGGATGGCGATGAGGGCCACGTCGTCCTCGAGGAACAGGGGCCGGCCGCCGATGTCCGCGTCCATGGTTGCGACCGAGCGGCCCTCGGCGACGATCGGGACGGTGAGCTGCTGCTGCGACGTGTGGCCATCGTCCCGCGCCTGGCCGTGCGCCGAGCTGTCGCCGAGCACCGCGTCGCCGTCGCGGACGACCACCCGTCGCGCGCCGAGGATGTTGGCCGCCGACGTCGCGAACGAGGTCCACAGCACGCGCTGGTCCGTGCCAGTCGGCGACCCGACGATCGACCGGACGAGGTCGAACGCGACCGCGCGGTGGATCACCTCGCGCAGCCAGCGGGGCGGCACGAACGCCGCGAGATAGCCACCGCCCGCGACAAGTGCGAGCAGGCGCGACGCGACGGTGATCTCGGGCGGTGATCCCGTGCCCCCGCGGGCCGCCGAGCCGAGGCCGGCGATGAAGATCGAGAGCCCGAACAGGACCGACGCGGCGGCCGCGGCCGACAGCCGGATGCGCGGGAGGCCGAGCCGACGGCGACTCTCCGCGAACAGGATCGCGGCCGCGAGGGCCTCGGTGAGCGCGAAGTAGCCGACGAGGAACAGGACCGCGCCGACGCTCCTGTTGGTCCCGTAGAAGCCCGCGACGGCGGCCAGGAACCCGACGAACGCGAGCGGGACGACCCAGCGCGGCAACCGGACGATGAGCCCGACGAGGCGCAGCATCAGGAGCGGCTGCGCGACCAGCAGCACGGTCGCCAGCGGCGAGAGCCACGGGAACACGCCCGGCAGGGCCAGGTTGATCGTGCTGGACGCGAAGATCGCCGCCGTGCTGCTGAACACGAGCACGACCGCGAGCTCGAGCTCGCCGCGGTGGTTCGCCCAGCGGCGGATCGAGACCGCAAACAGGAGGTAGAACGCCGCGCCGATCAGCAGCGTGACGAGATCCATTCGGTGGCGCGCCCTCAGTGCAACCCGGTTGGCCAGCGCTCCGGGCGCGGCGGACCGCGCTCCCCGGATCGCGCCTCAGGATGCACAGGGTCCGAGCGGAAAACCAAGATACGGGCGCATTTCAAATTGAGCGCCCGCTCGACCGGCCATCCGCGCGCGCGCTACTGCTCGTAGCCCTCCACGACCTTCGCCGACCGGAGCTTCGCCTTGTCGGGATCGAGGCCGGCGTCGACGCGGCCCTGGCGCTGGTGGAGGAGGTCGAAGCAGCGGTCGAGCTCGACCTTGATCTGGTCGAGCCGCGCGCGCTCCTCGCGTGACAGGCCGGAGCCGTCGCCGGCCTTCGCGTACAGGCGCTCCTCCTCGGCGGACAGCTCGTTGATGTAGGTGAACGGATCCGGCTGGCTCATCGGTGTCTCCAGGGGGAGCGCGTGGTCGTCATCGAAGGCATACCACGCGGATGGACCGTTCGTCTTTGCCGGACGTGTGCCACCATGACAGTCGATGCGACGCCAGATGGCGCACCGTCCCGGAGCGCACCCGACCCGCGACCCGCGGGGGGCGCGCCGGTTCATCGGCCCCGCGATCCTCGCGGCCCTCGGCATCGCCATCGCCTTTGCCGCCTTCGGCAACCCCCGTCCCGCCACGGCGGATCCGCGTGGCGAGGTCGCCGGTCTCACGTCCGCACCGTCGACGCCGACCCCCACCGCCGTCGCCGAGGCGCCGGCCGCTGCCGACCCGCCGGCGTGCGCCTACGGCGACGAGCCGACGGCGAACGAGGGGGCCGACGACTGGGCATCGACGATCCTCGACACGACGCTGATGCTCCCCGAGACGTACGCCCCCGACGACCTCGTCCCGGTGACCGAGGCCGGGATCACGGGTCGCGTCAAGGTCCGCGAGCTCGTGGTCGACGACCTGCGCGCGCTCGCGACCAGCGCGGCGGCGGACGGCGTGACGATCGGCGTCGACTCCGCGTTCCGGAGCTATCACCAGCAGGTCCTGAGCTACGAGAGCTACGTCAAGGGCTACGGCGAGGACGCGGCGCGGCTCACCGTCGCGCGGCCGGGCCACAGCGAGCACCAGCTGGGCACGACCATCGACTTCACCGGCGACCTCGACTGGCTCGCCGCGCACGCGCCGGGCTTCGGGTTCGTGATGTCCTACCCCGCGGACCGCAGCCCGGAGTTCACCTGCTACCGCGGCGAGGCCTGGCACTTCCGCTATGTCGGCCGGGAGCGCGCGGCGCTCGTCACGCAGTCCGGGCACAGCCTCCGCGAGTGGCTCTGGGCCAACCGCCCCTGAGCGACGGGCCTACGCCCGCCCGACGACGCGCCGGCCGTTCTCGTGGGTCACGCCGTCGCAGCGGCCGTTCTTCGCGAACACGAGCGCGATGTGGTAGCCGGTCGCGCGCCACTGGAGGAGCGTCCGCCCGTCGGGCAGCGGCGTCTCCTGGCTCGCCTCCCCGACCGCCTTGACGATCTCGCGGCGGGTCCGGCCCTTGAGCGAGCCCAGGGCCACGAACCGCTTGCGCAGCGCCCGGCCCGGGGACAGGTAGAGGTACGGGACGATGACGGCGACGGCCCCGGCACCGATCAGGGCGAGGATGCCCAGCGCCGTGCCGTCCATCGTGTCCTCCTCCGTCGACCGCCGGCGCCGCTCGGGCCGGTCGCGGTCACCCAAGGATCGTATGTCAGGTCGAGAAGGGCCCGCCGATCGGCGGTCCCGGGGCATGACCGTCCCTATGTACGGGCCGTCGCTGGGACGGGTTGGAGGGTGCCCATCGCGAGCGCGGTCCCCTACAGTCGATGCAGGCGGCGAACGCCGTCCCAGCCGCAGCGGCTGGCCGATAAAGGCAAACCCGGGGTGACCCGGGGACGCAAAGCCACGGGACTCGGGTCGGTGGAGCACAACGCCGTCACGAGTCAGCCGGGTTGCCGAAGTCAGGAGGTTGGTGTGGCTACGGCCCGCCCGCGCCTCGACGCGCTGGTGCGCGTGCTGGCCGTCGCGGCGCTCGCCATCGCGGGCATCGCGTCGGTCCGTCCCATCTGATCCGGCGCGGGCCGTCCCGCGTCACACTCGACACGCCCCGTCCACCGGACGGGGCGTCGTCATGTCCGGGCTCGGGCGCTACTTGAGGACCGCGAACGCGTCGAGGTCGACGCGCGGTCGGCCGCTCGTCGCGAGGACGACGACGCGGATCGTCTTCGTGACCGTCGACGGATACGCCTTGCGCCAGACGACCGACCGGTACTGGGTCGAGCCGCGGTACGTGTCGACCGTCGCCTGGAGCACGCCGTCCACGTAGACCTTGACCTTGCCCCGGGTCGTGCCACGCCTGACGACGACCGCGATCGAGCGGCCCGTGAACGTGTAGCTCGCCGAGCGGCCGGAGGTCGACGTGTAGCGGGCGGACCCGCCGGAGTAGCTCGAGGACGTCGTGAGACCCCACGGCGAGGAGTAGCGGACGGCCGTCGAGCTGTTCTGGACGAGCCGGCCGGAGCGCGTCGTCGCGGCCGAGAAGACGGCGTTGCCGGCCCTGTCGATCGCGCGGACACGGAACCGCGTCGAGCCGCTGGACGGGACGGTCGTCGCCCGCGAGCTCGTCGTGAGGCCGCTCGCGACCGTCGACCACGTCGACCCGCCGTCGGTGCTCCGCTGGAGCGTGTAGGTCGCAATGCCGGCGCCGCCGGGATTGTCGGATCCGGTCCAGGCGACGGTGACGGGGATCGCGGTCCCCGAGAGCGTCGCATTGGCTCGGATGGCGACGGATGGCGTGCCGGCAGTCGGCGCGACGCTGTCCACGAGGACGGTCGCGCCCTCGGCATCGGCCAGGGGACCGGTGTTTCCGGCGGCATCGGTGACGGCAGCCGGCCGCGAGACCCGGGACGACCGTGCCGTCCGAGCAGCCGGTGAGGACGACGCTCGCGGAGGCGGCGGCGGGCGTGAACCCGGTCACCGAGCAGCCGGTCGCGGTGCCACCGACGACGACGTCTCCCGCGGCCAGGCCGGTCACGGGCTCGCTCGTCGCGATCGTGAAGGCGACGCTCCCGGTCTTCGACAGGAGCGACGACGGGGTCACGGTCGCCGTCGGCGCCACCGTGTCGCGGACGATCGTGTCGTCGGCGGTGCCCGGCGCCGCCTCGACGTTGCCGACGACGTCGGTCGCGCGGGTGAAGATGCGATAGGTCGCGTCGGTCGCCGGGATCGTGCAGGCGATGGTCCCGCTGGCGGCGCCCGAGACGACGCTCCCGCAGGCCGCCGGGGAGGTGAGCGCCGGCGGACGTGGAGTAGAACGCCTGCACGGACGCGACGCCGGTCCCCGTCGGGTCGCTCGCCGTCCACGCCACGGAGACGCTCGTGCCGTTCGTCGCCGTCGCGGTGACGGCGCCGACGCTCGCGGGCGGCGTGTGGTCGACGATGACCGCGGCGGATGTCGCGTCGTCGTCGGGCCCGACGTTCGCGACCGAGTCCTGGACGCCCTGCGCCTTGAGCGTCAGGGTCACGGTCCCGTCGCCACAGCCGGTCAGGTTGACGGACCACGCGGTGCCGCCGCCCGACGGCGTCCCGATGACGCACCCCGCGGCGCTCCCGCCGGCGATCAGGTCCGCGGTGGCGAGCCCGCTGACGCTCTCATCGAAGGCGAGCGAGAAGGCGAGGGTCGTGCTCTTCGTGGGCGATGCCGGCGGGGTGATCGTGACGACCGGCGCGGCGATGTCCGCGGTCGCGATGAACGCGAGCGCCGCGGGCGCGTTCGCGATCCCCGAGCCGCAGCCCACCGTCGGACAGCCGAGCGGGGTCGCGTCCGGCGCGAAGGCCGTGGCCGAGCTCATCAGCGCGCGTTCCAGGGCCGCGGGCTGGGCGCTCAGGCCGGAGCTCGCGGAGCATCGCGACGATCGCCGCGACGTGTGGAGCAGCCTGCGATGTCCCGCTGCCGTTGCCGTACGACTCGGCGCCAGGGACCGTCGTGCCGCCGTTCCAGGTGCTGATGATCCCCGCGCCCGGCGCGGCGATGTCGACGATGGCGCCGTAGTTCGAGGAGCTCGTCGCGCCGAACATGCCCCGCTTGCCGTCGATGTCGGTCCCTGCGACGGCGAGCACGCCCTGGCAGTCCGCGGGTGCGTGCCCCGCGGCATTGACGCCGCCGTTTCCCGCCGCGACGACGGCGACCGTGCCCCGCGAGCGCGCGCCGGTGAGCGCGGCCTGGAGGAAGGCGGGACAGGCTGGAGTTGCTGCCGAGCGACAGGTTGACGACGTCCGCGGGCGTCGCGTTGGCCGGGATCCCGAGCACGGCGCCGCCGGACGCCCACGTGACCGCGTCCGCGATGTCCGTGTAGCTCCCGCCGCATCGTCCGAGGACGCGGAGCGGCTGGACCTTCGTCCCGGGCGCGGTGCCGAACACGCCGATCGCGTTGTTCGCGATCGCCGCCACGATCCCGCTCACGTGCGTCCCGTGCCAGCTGGAGTGGCGCTCCGAGCAATGGCCCGCGACCTGGTCGGCCGACACGAAGTCGCCGGGGTCGGACGGGTCGGCGTCCCGGCCGTCGCCGTCGTTGCCGCTCCAGGCGTCCGCGATGAAGTCGTACCCGGCGACGGTCTGGCCGGCGAGGTCGGTGTGCGTCCGGATCCCCGTATCGAGGACCGCGACGACCGTCCCGGCACCCGTCGCGGTCGCCCAGGCACCGACGCTGTTCACGCCGTACGGCGAGCCGTCCGCTGCCCCGAGCTGGCCCCACAGCTGGCTCGCATACGTGTCGTTCGGGACCGCGTCGATCGTGGCGATGGGGTCCGCCTCCGCGAGCACGACGCCCGGCGACGCATTCAGCCGGGCGAGCGTCGCGTTCGCGTTCGCGCCGAGCGGCTCCTCGAACCGGTAGACGGCCGCGGTGCCGGCGGTCCCGAACGGTCGGACGAAGGCGGCCCGCATGCCCGCGGCCCGCGAGAGGCCGGCCACGCGCTTCGGGTTCCCGAGGGCCGCGAGGCGACCGGGGCGGGTGTCGGGGAGGTCGGCGGCGGCCCAGCGGACCACGACCTGGTGGGTCTCGCGGACCGACGATGGCGCGGCCCGGTCCGCGGGTCCGGCGGCGGCCGCGGGGGCGACGAGTCCCCCGGTGGCGAGGACGACGAGGGCGCCGAGGACGGCGGCGAGCCGGGTGGGGCGCGGGCGTCGATGCACGGGCGCAGCGTACGCCACAACGGTGGAACGGCGGCCGGCCGGCGTCAGGACCAGGCGCGCGCGGCCCGGGCGGCCCAGTAGTCGTCGGGCGACTCGGCGATCCGCGGCAGGGTCGCCACGATCGCGGCGAGCGCCGGGCCGGGCGCCGCGGCGCCGGCGTTCGATGTCACCTGGGCCGGGGTCGCGGCGCCCGACAGCGCGACGTCCACCCACGGGTTCGCGAGCACGGCGGCGAGGGCCACGACGTCTGCGCCCGTCCCGGCCTCGCGGGCGGCGGCCGCGACCGACGGCTCGTCGAGCAGCCGGCCGTTCGCCAGCGCCTCCTTCACGATGACCCCCCACCCCGCGTCGTGCGCCTCCGCGAGCGCGGCGCCCGCCGACGGCTCGAGGAGGTTCCAGGTCGCCTGGACGCAGGCGAACGGGTTGACGCCGTCGACGCGGACATCGAGCGCTGCGCGGATCACGTCCGACTGGCGCGGGCCGCTGACGCTCAGCCCGATGACGAGGCCGTCCTCCGCGCGGAGGCGGGCGAGCTCGGCGAGCACGGCGGCGTCGGCGAGGATGCCGCTCTCGAGCGTCGCCGAGTGGACCTGGTACAGGCGGAGCCACGGCCCGAGGAGCACGAGCGACTCCGGGAGCTGCGCGCGGAGCATCGCGAGCGTGTGGTCCTTGACCTCGTGGACGGGAGCGTCCATCCGCCACTCGCCGACGTACCGGTAGCCCCACTTCGAGCCCACCGTGACGGCGGTCGGGTCCACGTCACGTGCATGGAGCCACGACGCGAGGAAGCGCTCCGCGTAGCCGTAGGACCGGGCGGCGTCGAGGTAGCGGATCCCGGCCGCCCATGCCGCGTCGAGGACCTCGTGGCTCCGCGCCTCCATCGCCTCGAGGCTGCGGTCCTCGCCCAGGTCGCGGTCCCGGCCGGCGTTGATGTACGCGGGCCGGCCGAGCGCCGCGAGCCCGAGGCCGACGGGCGTCACGCGGATGCCCGTCGCGCCGAGCTGTCGTTGCTCCATCGCGGGCAGCCTACGCCCGACGCTAGTCCGCCCGCCGGTGCATCCCGAACAGGAACCCGTACGGCTCGCCGTCAGGGTCGTCGGCCGCGACGATGTCCTCGACGAGCACCCGGAGCCGTTCCGAGAACGCGTCGCGCGCGTCCGGCTGGAGGCGGGCCGCGAGCCGCGAGAGCTCGACGATCGCGTCCTTCGGCATCTCCGCGACCTCCGCCCCGAACGCCTCGATCACTGCCTGGGTCGTGGAGTCCTGGTCGCCGACGTCGAGCGTCCACGACTTGCCCGTCGACCGGTATGGCCGCTCGACGGACCCGCGAGCGCCTCGCCGCTCCTCCGCCGGGGCGAGGAACCCCGTGTCGACGAGCATCCGCACGTGGTGGAGCATCGAGCCCGCGTCGCGCCCGAGGCGTGTCGCCAGCTGCTCGTTGGTCATGGCCTGGTTGAGGCACAGGCGGATGATGCGCAGCCGCAGCGGGTTCGCGAGGGCGCGAGCCTCCTCGGGGGTTGCTGGGCGGCGATCCATGCCGCCACCGTATTTCACTGGTTGACTCCTGTCAACCAGTTGAGTAGTCTCAACCAATGACGACGAGCATGCGGCTCCCCACCAACTACTGGAAGCTGTGGGCGTCCTCGGCCGCCTCGAACCTCGCCGACGGCGTGTTCTGGATCGCGTTCCCGCTGCTGGCGGTGCGGCTGACGGACTCGCCGGTGCTGATCGCGGGCGTCGCGGTCGTCGGTCGCCTCCCCTGGCTCGTGTTCGTGCTGTTCGCGGGCGCGCTCGCGGACCGGCTCGACCGCCGCCGGACGATGGTCTCGGTCGCGGCACTTCGGACCGTGATCTCGCTCGGCATCGGCATCGCGGTGATCACCGGGACGGACACCCTGGCGATGCTCTACATCGCGGCGTTCGCCCTGGGCATCGGCGAGACGCTGTTCGACACCGCCGCCCAGTCCGTCATGCCCTCGATCGTCGAGCGGGACCAGCTCTCGAAGGCCAACGGCCGGCTCTACGCGGCCGAGCTGACGATGAACCAGTTCGTCGGCCCGCCCCTCGGCGGGATCCTCGCCGCGGTGTCGATCGCGCTCGCGTTCGTCGGGTCGGCCGCCGCGTTCGCCTTCGCCGGCATCGCGCTGACGCTGCTCACCGGCACGTTCAAGGCGGCCGCGGCACCCGGGCCCGCGACCGAGCGTGATCGCCGACATCCGCGAGGGCCTCCGCTACCTGTTCTCGCACCGGCTGCTGCGCACCCTCGCGCTGATGGTCGGCGTGATGAACCTCGCGAGCTCGGCCGCGTTCGCCATCTTCGTGCTGTACGCCGTGGCGCCCGGGCCGATGGGCCTCGACGAGTTCGGGTTCGGCGTGCTGATGACGGCGCTGGCGATCGGCAGCCTGCTCGGGTCGTTCCTCGTCGAGCGGGTCGAGAAGCGGCTCGGCCGCGCGACGCTGCTGTCGGTGGCCGTCGCGATCAGCGCCGCGTCGACGGCGATCCCGGGCCTCACGCCGAACCCGTGGGTCGTGGGCGCGGCGTTCGCGCTCGCCGGCTTCGGCAGCGTGATGTGGAACGTGGTCACGGTCTCGCTCCGGCAGCGGATCGTCCCCGACGCGCTGCTGGGTCGCGTGAACGCGAGCTACCGGCTGCTGGCCTGGGGATCGCAGCCGATCGGGGCCCTGCTCGGCGGGCTCATCGGGCAGGCCCTCGGGCTGCCGGCCGTGTTCCTGCTCGCGGGTGCGGGCACGGCGCTCCTGCTCCTCGCCCGGTCCATCGTCACCGACGCCGCGATCACCGCCGCCGAGGTGGAGGGCGACGCCGAGGCGGCGAAGCTCGCGGCATCGCTGGAGGTCGCGGCGGCGGGCTGATCGGGGCCCTCCTGGGTCGCCGGGCGTTCCAACCGTGGCCCGAACCGATCGGATGGAACGCCCGACGTTCCATCTGGGCCACGAACCGGTCAGTTGGAACGCCCGGAGACCCAAACGTCGTCAACCGGCGCTGATTGGAACGCTGGGCGATCCACGGGCGATCCACGGGCCGCGCCCGCAACGACGAGACCCCCTAGAACCGCGCCTCCGCGATCCCCGTCCGCGCCCGCTCCGCTGCCGCGGCGTCGCCCGGCGCCATCAGATCCAGCACGAGCAGCGCCGCGCCGAGCACCGGTGGCGCATGGAGCACCGACACCGCCGCCGCGGGCGCGACGACCCGCACCCGCTCCTCGACCGGCGTGGCGAGCAGCTCCCCCGCCCCACGCGCCACGCCCCCCGACAGGACGACCGGGACCTCGAGGCGCGTCATGCCGAGCCGGCGGATCGCCGCGGTCGCGAACGCGGCGCACTCCCCGGCCAGGTCCGCGAGCAGCCCGAGCGCGACCGCATCCCCGTCGCGTGCCGCACGGACCGCGACCGCCGCGAGCTCCGCGACCCGACCCTCGGGGAGACGGCCGTGGTACATCGCCAGCGTCACGTCGATCGGGCGGCGCATCCCGAAGTGCTCGGGCACGAGGCGCTCGAGCGAGGTCCGCCCCCCGCGCCGATCCCCCGCCCGAACCGCAGCCCCGAGCGCGTCGAGCCCGAGACCGCCGCCACCGCCCCGGTCACCGCTCAGCGCCCCGAGCCCGGCGAACCGCGCCCGCCGGCCGCCCGGCGCCACGCCGACCGCGTTGATCCCCGCCCCGACCACGACGCCCACGCCCCAGCCCGTCGGCGACCCCGCTCGCAGTCCCGCGATCGTGTCGTTCTCGAGCACCAGGCGCCCGAACCCCCCGTGTCCATGCGCCCGCGCGAGCGCACGCTCGTCCGCGGGAAAGTCGACCCCGGCGAGGCACAGCACGGAGGCCTCGATCGCCCGGCCCGCGCGCACGACCCGAGCAGCGTGTCCACCTGCGCCCGGAGCCGTCGCGCCGCCTCCTCGAGCGTCGACCTGCTGGTGCGAGACCGTCGGCCCGCGGTGCGCGCCGAGCACCGTCCCGTCGCGCTCGAGCAGCACGACGTCCGTCTTCGAGTTCCCGCCGTCGACCGCCAGGAGCAGGCCGGTCACACGCGGCGCCCCGGCACGTCGTCGAGCGCGTCGACCGTGGCGAACGTCCACCCGGCCGCGCGCAGGTCGCCGATGATCCCCGGCAGCGCGACGGGCGTCGCGTCCGGCCAGCCGTGGAGCAGCACCACCGCGCCGTCGCCGTGCGCGAGCGACGCCCTCGACGACCCTGCGCCGGAGCACCTTCGCCGAGACCCCGGTCCAGTCGCCGGGATCAACGTGCCACGCGACGTCCACGTAGCCCGCATCCGCGAGCCGCCGCACGACCCGCAGCGTCCGCGCCCCGGCCCCGAACGGGCACCGGAACCACGGACGGGGGCTCACCCCGGTCGCGGCCTCGATCGCCGCGTCGGCCGCGCGCACGTCGCGGGTGATCCCCGCCCCGGTGAGCATCGTCATCCGCGCATGGTGATGGGAGTGGTTGCCGATCACGTGCCCGTCCCGCGCGATCCGCCGGGCGACGACCGGCTCGGCCTCCGCCCAGCGGCCCTGCAGGAACATCGTCGAGCGGACGTCGGCGGCTTCGAGCGCGTCGAGGATCGCGGCCGTCGCGCCGTGGCTCGTCGGGCGGTCCGCGAACTCCACGTCGAACGTGAGCGCGACCCGCGGCGCGTCGCTCACTTCTCGACGCCGGTGACGACCACCCCGCGGATGAACACCCGCTGGAAGATCAGGAACAGGACGACCGGGATCAGCATCGTCATCAGCGTGCCTGCCTGGACGTACGCCGGGTTCCGGTAGTGGATGCCGTTGAACCGCTGGAGGCCGACGGCGAGCGGCTGGAGCTCGGGCTTCGTCGAGAGGTAGATGAGCGGCCCGAAGAAGTCGTTCCACGAGTAGACGAGGTGGAAGATCGCCACGGCGACGATGACCGGCCACGCCTGCGGGAGGATCACCGAGACGAGCGTCCGGAACGGCCCCGCGCCGTCGATCGACGCCGCCTCGTCCATCTCGCGCGGGATCGTGAGGAAGTACTGGCGGAGCAGGAACACGTCGTACGCATTGGCGAAGAACGTCGGGACCAGCAGCGGCAGCCAGGTCCCGACCCAGCCCAGCTTGGCGAACATCGTGTACGTGGGGACGATCGTCACGGCGGCCGGCAGGAAGATCGTGGCGATGAGGATCGTGAACAGGAGCGTGCGGCCCGGGAACCGGAACCGCGCGAACCCGTACGCCACGAGCGTGCACGAGATGATCGTCCCGGCCATCCCGATGAGCGCGATGGCGATCGTGTTCCGGAGCAGCAGCGGGAAGTCGATGAGCTGCCAGACGTCGGCGAAGTTCTGCCACGCCGGGGCGAGCGTCCAGGCGCGTTCGAGCGTCCGCCACGACCCGTCCCAGACGATCGCCGGGGCCGACGGGTTCGCGGGGTCGATGAACTCGCTCTGCTGGCGGCCCGGCTTGAGCAGCGCGAGCGTGCGGTCGGTGCCGTCGATCGGGACGACGTAGACGTCGAGATCCTTGCCATCGAACGAGAACGTCTGGGGCAGCGACGGCAGGAACGGGGCGTTGGTCTCCGACAGCTGGTCGGGCGTCTTGAGCGACACGAGGACCGAGCGCAGGATCGGCGACAGGAACGCCGCGAGCACCACGACGATGATGAACGTGAGCGTGAACGACATGGCCGCGTCGCGCGGACGGCGCGGCCGGTGGGGCCGGAGCCGCCGGGCGCCGATGCGCGACGCGCGGGTCGCCTGGGCGCCCGTCGCGAGGTCCTGGATCTGGCCGGGGGTGGTGTCCATCGCCGCCTACCGCTCGCCGGCGTAGTAGACCCAGCGCCGTGACGTCCGGAACACGACGAGCGCAAGGACCAGCGTGACCGCGAACAGGAGCCAGGCGAGGGTCGCGCCGTAGGCCATGTCCTGGTAGGTGAAGAACGTCTTGTACAGGCGGAGGTTGTAGAACAGCGTCGTGCCGCCCGGCTCGCCCGTCCCGTTGTTGATGACCAGCGGGACGAGGAAGTACTGGAGCACCTCCACGATCCCCAGCACGAGCGTGTAGAAGATGACCGGCGACATCATCGGCAGGGTCACGTTGCGCAGCGACCCCCACCAGCCCGCGCCGTCGATCTTGGCAGCGTCGTAGAGCTCGGTCGGGATCCCCCGCAGGCCGGCCAGGTTGACGATGATCCCGGCGCCGACCCCCCAGATCCCGATGAACACGAGCGCGGGGTAGATGAACGTCGAGTCGTTGAGCCAGTTGGGCGGGTTCTCGACGCCGGTGAAGCGCAGGAAGCCGTTCACCCACCCGGTCTCGAGGTTGAGCATCCCCTGCCAGATGAGGACGCCCGAGACGAACGGGATGACGTAGGGCAGGAAGAACAGGACACGGAACGCGCCCGGGCCCTTGAGGTATCTGCTGTTGAGCCCGAGCGCGAGCAGGAACGGCAGGATGATGATCACGGGGAGCTGGAGCAGCGCGAACCGGAACGTCACGCCCAGCGACTCCCACGTCTGCGCGTCGCCGACGAGCTTCTGCCAGTTGTCCAGGCCCGTGAACCGGAGCGGCTCGTCCTGGGCGAGGTTGATGTTGGTGAACGTGAACGCGAGCGACGCGATCATCGGCGCGAGCGTGAAGATGAAGAAGCCGATGATCCACGGCAGGATGAAGATGTAGCCCCAGCGCGCCTCGCGCCACGCGAGCGGCGACATGCGCAGGGCCGATGGCGACCAGCGCGACCGACGGGCGGGGATGTGCATCGGGTCCTCTGGTTCGGGGGACGCGGATGATGCGCTGGAGCGCTGACGTCCCGCCGGGCCCGTGGACCCGGCGGGACGTGTCGCGTTCAGGCGGCGGAGCCTACTGCTTGTCCCAGATCGCCTGGATCTCGGCGCGCAGCGCCTCGAACTCGGCGTTCATGTCCAGGCCCTGGTCCGTCTGCCACTTGGTCGTGTACTTGCCGCCCGACCCGACGAGCCCGAGGGTCTCGTTGTAGGCGGGCATGAACGACTCGAAGTTGGGGTTGTCGGCGAACTGGATGCTGTCGATCGCGACCTGCCAGTCCGGCTTCTGGGTGAACGTCTCGTCCTGGCCGGCGAAGAACGCGTCCTGGTCGGCCGTCCGGGCGGGCATGCCGCCGTACGTCGCGAGCAGGTCGGGCGCCGCGTCGCCCAGGAGGTAGGTCAGGACCTCGAAGGCCTCGTCGGGGTGCTTGGTGTCCTTGAGGATGCGGAACGTGTCCGCGTTGAACGCGGAGGTCACGGTCCCGTTGTACGACGGCAGCGTGCCCATGTCCCAGTCGCCCTTGAGCCCTTCGAGGCCGTAGGTCGACCACAGGAAGTTCGCGCTCATGGCGATCTTGCCGGTGAAGAACGGGTAGTCCTCGGGGTTGATGTCCGGGCTGCTGAAGATGGGCCCGGTCATCGAGAAGTGGTCCGTCCACATGGCGTCGTACCAGTACTGCCACGAGGCCTTCCACGCGTCGGGGATCTGGGCGGTCTTGCCGTCGGCGGCCGCCAGCGAGCCGGCGCCGAAGTAGGCGCCCATGCCGCGCAGGTCGTCGCGCTGCGGCTCGAAGCCCCACTGGACGATGTTGTCGGCGTCGAAGTCGGCCTGGGTCGCGTCCTTGCCGTTCTTGTCGACGGTCAGGAGCTTCGCGACCTGCTTGATCGTGTCGTACGACCAGTCGACCTGGGAGCCGTCGGGCATCGTGTACTTGTCGCCGTACTTGTGCGGCGGCTCGGCGAGGCCCGCCTCCGCGAACAGGCTCTTCGTGTAGAACAGGACGGACGGGTAGATGGCGAACGGGATGCCGACCTGGCCCTCGTCGAGCTTGTAGATGTCGACGGCGTCGGGCGGGAAGCCCGACAGGTCGTAGCCCGTCTTCTCGATGAGCGGCGCGAGGTCCAGCCACTGGCCGTGGAACGCGTTCGCGCCGCCGATGCCGACCGGTCCGACGATGTCGGGGCCGTTGCCCGACGCGATCTCGGTGGCCAGCGCGTCGTTCGCGCCGGCGTACGGGACGGCCTCGAACGTGACGTGGATGTTCGGGTGGCTGGCGTTGAACGCCTCGACGACCTGCTTCTCGACCTCGACCTGGTCCGGCGCGTCGCCGCCGCCGAGGCAGCAGTACCACCGGATCTCGGTCACGCCCGCGGCGGCGGACGCCGGCGCCGACGCGGGTGCCGAAGCGGGTGCGCTCGCACCGCCCGACGGGGCGGTCGTTGGCGTCGTCCCGCCGCAGGCGCCGACGACGATCGCCAGCACCCCCAACGCGGCGAAGGCTCTGATCGCTCGCATGTGCTCCTCCTCGCGGGCTCCGAGACCGTCGGCTGCGGCGGTCAGTTGCGCGTGATGGTCCGCAGGCCTGGTGCGCCGGCGCCCGTTGCCGACGTCCCGGTCTGCGGGCTCGAGCGGATCACGACCCGCTCCACGTAGTAGCGCGTCCGATCGCCCCGGACGTACGAGCGCGCGAACTCCACGGGCATGCCGTCCCTGTCGAACGCCACGCCCTCGATGAGGAGCGCCGGCCGATGTGGCTCGACGCCCAGCAGCTGTGCCTCTCGCGCCCGGAGCGAGATGGGCTCGAGCGCCTCGCGGGCGCGGACGACCTGCGTGTCGTAGCGCTCGGTGAGCAGCTCGTAGAGCGAGCCGTGCTCGAGGTCGCCCGCGAGCAGGCCCGGGAAGCGCGCCTCGGGCAGGAACACCTGCTCCAGCAGCAGCGGCTCGCCGTCCGCCATGCGCAGGCGCTCGAGGTGCACGACCGACGCGCCCACGGCGATGCCGAGCGCCTCGGCGACGACGGCCTCGGCGGGCAGCGTCCGTGCCGCGACGACGCGCGTCGACGGGTCGTGGCCCAGGTGGTGGAGCTCTTCCGTGAACGAGAGCGTCCCGTCGAGGTCGAGGTTGATCGGCTGGCGGGACACGAACGTCCCGCGGCCGCGTGCCCGCTCGATGCGCCGCTCGCGGGCGAGGTCACCGAGGGCGCGGCGGACGGTGATCAGGCTGCAGCCGTAGCGCTCCGCGAGCTCGCGCTCGGGCGGGATCTGCTCGCCCGGCTTCCACTCGCCGGCCTCGATGGCCGCGCGCAGGTCGAGATAGACCTGGTGGTGGAGCGGGATCGGACCCGAGAGAAGCCGGAACCGTGTCATGCGCGTCGCGTTGCCCTCTTGCACTGGACGTGCGTGCTGCTAAGGTTATAAGCAATCTGTCAAGGGTCCGCCACGGACCGGCAGGCACGAGGGCTGCGCGATGGGCCTCAAGGTCGCGGTGGTCGGCGGCGGGAGCACGTATACCCCGGAGCTCGTCGAGGGCTTCGCGCGCCGTGCCGCGGTGCTCCCGATCGACGAGCTCGTGCTCATGGACCCGGACAAGGACCGCCTCGACGTCGTCGGCGGCCTCGCCGGCCGGATCCTCGCCCGTCATGGCTGGCCGGGCCGGCTCGTGCTCACCCAGGACCGCAGCGCGGCGCTCGACGGCGCGGCGTTCACGCTCGTCCAGCTGCGGGTGGGCGGGCAGGCCGCGCGGCTGGTCGACGAGACGCTCCCCCATCGCTTCGGCGCCATCGGGCAGGAGACGACCGGGCCCGGCGGGTTCGCGAAGGCGCTGCGCACGGTCCCGCTGGTGCTCGACATCGCGGCGGAGTCGGCGGCCCGCGGCGCGCCCGACTCGTGGCTGCTCGACTTCACGAACCCGGTCGGGATCGTGACCCAGGCCCTGTCCGACGCCGGGCATCGAGCGATCGGGCTGTGCAACGTCGCGATCGGGTTCCAGCGGGAGTTCGCGACCCACTTCGGCGTCACCCCCGAGGCAGTCCGGCTCGACCACGTCGGCCTCAACCACCTGTCGTGGATCCGCGCCGTGTACGTGGACGGCGTCGACCGGCTGCCGGCGATGCTCGCCGAGGGCGGCGACATGGCGACGGCCGGCGGGGCGTTCCCGCTCGACCTCGTGCGGGCGCTCGGTGCGATCCCGTCCTACTACCTCCACTACTACTACGCGACGGGCGCGGCGCTCGCGGAGCAGCAGGCCGGGCTCAACCGGGCGCGGGACGTGATGGCGATCGAGGAGGAGCTCCTCGAGCTCTACCGCGACCCGACCCTCGACCGCAAGCCGGAGCTCCTCGAGCGGCGCGGCGGCGCCTGGTACAGCGAGGCCGCCGCGGCCCTCATCGAGTCGCTCCACACCGGCGACGGCGCGGTCCACGTCGTCGACATCCGCAACGACGGCGCGATCCCGAACCTGCCCGACGACGCGGTCGTCGAGCTCTCGGCCCGGATCGACCGCGACGGCGCCCACGCGCTGCCGACAGGTCCGCTCGCCCAGGAGCTCCTCGGGCTCGTCGAGCACGTCAAGGCGTACGAGCGGCTCACGATCACCGCCGCGCTCTCGGGCGACGACGAGGACGCCTTCCGGGCGCTGCTGGCCAACCCGCTCGTGCCCGGGGCCGAGGCCGCCCAGCAGCTGCGAGACGCCCTGATCGAGGCGAACCTGCCGTACCTGCCGCGGTTCGTGGCGGCGGGCCGGTCCGTCCCCTGACGTCCTGAGTGCTGGCCGGCCTGCCACGCCGGCGAGTTGACGGATCCGGCGGCTGGCGGCATGGTGGGGCCACCGGTCGCACGTTCAGGGCTCGCTTTCCGTTGGTCCGCTCTCGCACCGACGGAAATGGACAGACCCCATGTCGCGCACCAGCTTCGCCCACCCCGAGTCGACCATCGTGGTCTCGACCGACGGCTACTTCGACGTCTACCCGGCCGTCGCCCGCACCAACGGCGACAAGCCCGCGTATCGAGGCCGTCTCGCGGAGCTCGGCGCTGACGTCCGCACCTTCGACGACCGTCTCGCCGTCCGTCCCACCTCCAGTGCGCTGCGCGACGCCGTCGCGACCTGGTCCGGCGAGCACGGTGCGGCCGCGGTCCGCGGCGACCTCGGCACGAGCCGCTACAGCGCCGAGACTCCCGCCTGACGAGTCGGGTCAGCGCTCGCGCGCACGCGGTCGTTCGCGCACGGCCGGAACGCCCAGCGTTCCAACTAGCCCCCGCAGCCGTCGTCTGGAACATCACTCGTTCCAGGTGACCCCGTTTGCCCTCGGATGGAACACGCCTTGTTCCAGCTGGGGGCTTTCGGCGCTGATTGGAACGCCCAGCGTTCCAGGGGCGCCGGAGCTCGGGTCGCGGGCGCCGGCGGCGCCGGTGGCGCGAGTGCGCCGCATGGAGCGGGCGCGCCGCGGGTAGCGGCTCGCGCGGTCGCGGTCGCGGCCCGCGGATCGCCCAGCGTTCCAACTAGCCCCCGCAGCCGTCGTCTGGAACATCACCCGTTCCAGGTGACCCCGTTTGCCCTCGGATGGAACATCCCTTGTTCCAACTGGGGGCTTTCGGCGCTGATTGGAACGCCCAGCGTGCCAGGGGCGGGCGAGGGACGAGGGGCGACGAGGCAGCGAGGGCGCCGCGGCGCGACGGCCCGGGCGGGCCATTCGGCCCCCTGAGACCGCGGATTCCCGTGACCCCATGCCCGCGTCCACGGGCCTGTTCGCCCGCGGATCTCTCGGCCCTGCCGCCCAGACTTGGCGGGAACGAGACCGCCGAACGGCGGCGTCCCATCGATACCCCCGTCGCCACGCGAGCACGGGTGGTCGCGCCACCCGAAAGGACGCAAGCCACGATGACAGCGCACTGGGAGTGCCTCGACGGCAACGAGGCGGCCGCACGGATCGCCTACGCCATGAGCGAGGTGATCTCCATCTACCCGATCACCCCGGCCTCGGGCATGGCCGAGTACTGCGACGACTGGTCGGCCGCCCGCAAGCCGAACCTGTGGGGCGCGGTCCCGACCGTCATCGAGATGCAGTCCGAGGCCGGCGCCGCGGGCGCGGTCCACGGCTCGCTCCAGAAGGGCGCGCTCACGACGACGTTCACGGCGTCGCAGGGCCTGCTGCTCATGATCCCGAACATGTTCAAGATCGCGGGCGAGCTCACGCCGGCGGTCATCCACGTGGCGGCTCGCACGCTCGCGACCCACGCGCTCTCGATCTTCGGCGACCACAGCGACGTCATGCACGCCCGCGCGACGGGCTGGGCGCTCCTGTCGGCCGGGTCGGTCCAGGAGGCGCACGACTTCGCGCTCGTCGCCCACGCGGCGACGCTCCGGGCGCGGGTCCCGTTCCTCCACTTCTTCGACGGGTTCCGCACGAGCCACGAGGTCAACAAGATCTCGGTCCTCGACGCCGACGACCTGCGCGCGCTCATCCGCGAGGACGACCTGCTCGCCTTCCGCCGCCGCGGCCTCACCTCCGAGGCGCCGGTCGTCCGCGGGACGGCCCAGAACCCGGACGTGTTCTTCCAGGCCCGCGAGGCGTGCAACCCGTACCACGCCGCCGTGCCGGGCATCGTCCAGGAGGTCTTCGACGAGCTGGCCGCCCGCACCGGCCGCCAGTACAGCCTGGTCGAGTACCACGGCGCACCCGACGCGGACCGCGTCGTCGTGATCATGGGCTCCGGCGCAGGCGCCGTTCGCGAGACCGTCGACACGATGGTCGCCGCCGGCGAGAAGGTCGGGGTCGTCACGATCCGCCTGTTCCAGCCGTTCCCCGCGGACGAGCTCATGGCCGCGCTGCCGAAGACCGTCCGCTCGATCGCCGTCCTCGACCGGACGAAGGAGCCGGGCGCCGTCGGCGAGCCGATGTACCAGGCGGTCGTCGCCGCGCTCGCCGAGGCGATGGACGCCGACGAGCCGCCGTTCGAGACCGCGCCGCGCGTCATCGGCGGCCGCTACGGCCTGTCCTCGAAGGAGTTCACGCCGGCGATGATCAAGCCCGTCTACGACGAGCTGCTCGCCGCCCGGCCCAAGCGCCACTTCACCGTCGGCATCTACGACGACGTGACCCGCCTGAGCCTGCCGATCTCCACGACGTTCCGCCAGCCCCGCCCCGCGGGCGAGGTCCAGGCGCTGTTCTTCGGCCTCGGCTCGGACGGCACGGTCGGCGCCAACAAGGCGTCGGTCAAGATCATCGGCGAGGGCACGGACCTGTTCGCGCAGGGCTACTTCGTCTACGACTCCAAGAAGTCGGGCTCCGTCACCGCGTCGCACCTGCGGTTCGGCCCCGAGCCGATCCAGTCGTCGTACCTCGTCGACAACGCCGACTTCGTCGCCTGCCACCAGTTCGGCCTGCTCCAGAGCGTCCGGATGCTCGACCGCGCCAAGCACGGCGCGACGTTCCTGCTCAACTCGCCGTACGGCCCCGACGAGGTCTGGGAGCACCTCCCGTCCGAGGTCCGCCACCAGCTCGTCGACAAGCAGATCAACCTCTGGATCATCGACGCGATGGCGGTCGCCGCCGAGACCGGCATGGGCAACCGGATCAACACGATCATGCAGCCGTGCTTCTTCCACCTCTCGGGCGTGCTGCCCGCGGCGGACGCCATCGAGCGGATCAAGGCGTTCGTGAAGAAGACGTACGCGAAGCGCGGCGACGCGATGGTCCAGCGCAACTTCGCCGCGATCGACCGCTCGATCGAGCGGCTCCATCGGGTGCCCCTCGGCCCGATCGGCGACGCGCTGCCGATGCGCGCGCTCGTCCCGGACTCGGTCCCGGACTTCATCCGCGAGGTCACCGCCCGGCTGATGGCCGGCGACGGCGACCTCCTCCCGGTGTCCGCGCTGCCCGTCGACGGCACGTTCCCCAGCGGCACGACGAAGTACGAGAAGCGCGCGATCGCGCCCCAGATCCCGGTCTGGGACGAGGCGATCTGCATCGACTGCGGCAAGTGCGCCATCGTCTGCCCGCACGCGTCGATCCGGATGAAGGTCTACCCCGAGGACGCGACCCCGGCCCGCGCCGGCTTCCCGTCCAAGGAGTTCAAGTCGCGCGACCTCGTCGACCACCGGATCACGATCCAGGTGTCGCCCGACGACTGCACCGGCTGCGGCGTGTGCGTGGACGTCTGCCCGGCCAAGAGCAAGACCGACGTCGGCCACAAGGCGATCAACATGGCGCCCTACCTCGAGCACCGCGACGAGGAGCGCGTCCGCTGGGACGAGTTCGCGGCGATCGCGCCGCTCGACCGGGCGGCCATCCCCCACGACACCGTCAAGGGCGCGGCCCGCCTCGAGCCCCTGTTCGAGTTCAGCGGCGCGTGCGCCGGCTGCGGCGAGACGCCGTACCTGCGCCTCGTGACCCAGCTGTTCGGCGACCGCATGATCGTCGCCAACGCCACGGGCTGCTCCTCGATCTACGGCGCCAACCTGCCGACGACCCCGTGGGCGACCAACGCCGAAGGCCGCGGTCCCGCGTGGGCCAACAGCCTGTTCGAGGACAACGCGGAGTTCGGCCTCGGCATGCGGCTCGCGCTCGACGCGCAGACGTCGTTCGCGCAGCAGCTGCTCACGCGGCTGGCGCCGGTCATCGGCGAGGACCTCGTCCGCGAGATCCTCGACGCACCGCAGGCGACCGAGCCCGAGATCGTCGCCCAGCGCGAGCGCGTGGATCGCCTCCGGGCCGTCCTCGAGACCGTGACCGGCGACGGGGCGGCCGACGCCCGCCAGCTCATGACCCTCACCGACCGACCTCGTCCGCCAGGGCGTGTGGATCATCGGCGGCGACGGCTGGGCGTACGACATCGGCTTCGGCGGGCTGGACCAGGTCCTCTCGTCGGGCCGCAACGTCAACATCCTCGTGCTCGACACCGAGGTCTACTCCAACACCGGCGGCCAGGCCTCCAAGGCCACCCCGCGCGGTGCCGTCGCGAAGTTCGCCGCCGCCGGCAAGGCGACGGGCAAGAAGGACCTCGGCGCGATCGCCCGCTCCTACGGCAACGTCTTCGTCGCCCAGATCAGCCTCGGCGCCAACGACGCCCAGTCGATCAAGGCGCTGCTCGAGGCCGAGGCCTGGGACGGCCCGTCGCTCGTCATCGCGTATGCCACCTGCATCGCGCACGGCATCGACATGTCGACCTCGATGAGCCACCAGAAGGACGCCGTGAAGAGCGGCTACTGGCCGCTCTACCGGTTCCAGCCGAGCGAGGTCGCGGACGGCACGCCGTTCAAGCTGGACTCGGCCAGGCCGAGCCTCCCGATCGCCGACTTCGTGGCCGCCGAGACCCGGTTCGCGATCCTCCAGCGGACCGACCCCGACCGCGCCGCCACCCTCGCCGAGCTGGCCCAGGCCGACGCGGACGAGCGCTGGCGCTACTACTCGCAGCTCGCGGGCATCCAGCGCAGCGTCCCGCACGTCGGCCATGCCGAGCCGGACGCCGACGCCGTACCGGACGAGGTGGCCCTCGCCGTCCTCGAACCTGCGGCACCCGTTGCCGCCGCGACCAACGGGAAGGGAGGCCACGCGTGACCGTCGACCTGCGCACCCGCTATCTCGGGCTGGACCTGCGCTCGCCGCTCGTCTGCTCGTCGTCCCCGTACACGGGCGAGCTCGCGACGGCCCGTCGCATGGAGCGCGCCGGCGCGGCGGCGATCGTGCTGCCGTCGCTGTTCGAGGAGGAGATCCTCAACGAGGAGCTCCAGCTCACCCGGGCGCTCGAGGCCGGCACGAACCAGTTCGCCGAGGCGCTCGACTACTTCCCGTCCATCGACTCGATCCCGTCGCCCAGCGACCGGTACGTCGAGCTCATCGCCCTCTACAAGCGCGAGCTCGACATCCCGGTGATCGCGAGCCTCAACGCCGCGACCCCGGGCGGCTGGGTCCGCTACGCGCGCCAGATCCAGGAGGCCGGGGCCGACGCCCTCGAGCTCAACCTGTACCACCTCGTCGCGGACCCGCGGATGACCGCCGCCGACCGCGAGCGGATGGACCTCGACCTCGTCCGGGCGGTGTGCTCCGTCGTGACCATCCCGGTCACGGTCAAGCTCAGCCCGTTCTACTCGGCGCTCGCCGGGTTCGCGATCGACGCGGTCTCCACGGGCGCCGACGGCCTCGTCCTGTTCAACCGCTTCTACCAGCCCGGACCTGGACCTCGAGACGCTCGACGTCGTGAACAGGGTCGAGCTGTCGCATCCGTCCGAGCTCCGGGGCCCGCTCCGCTGGATCGCGATCCTGCGACCGCTGCTCGGGCCGGGGATCTCGCTCGCGGCGACCTCGGGCGTGCACTCGGGCACGGACGCGGTCAAGGCGCTGCTCGTCGGGGCGGACGTCGCGATGATGACCTCGGCGCTCCTCCGACACGGGCCGGAGTTCGTGGCGACCGTCGAGCGCGAGCTCGTCGAGTGGCTCGACATGCACGACTACGAGTCCGTGGCCCAGCTCCGCGGCGCCGCGACGAAGGCGACGGTCGGCGACCCGACGGCGTTCGAGCGTGCGAACTACATGGCGACGCTCCACTCCTGGTCGTCGCCGCCGGAGCTCGCGACCACGTAGGTCGCGCGGGATCGCCGGTCAGGCGACGGCCCGGATCGCCTCGAGGAACGGGCCGAACCGGTCGAGCATCTCGTCGGTCAGCGCGGGGAGCGGGCTCGGGTCGTCGGCGCTGCCCGGGTACAGCGTGAGGTGCGGAGATCCCCGCGTCGCGGATCGCCCGGACCTGGTCCGCGACCGCGGCCGGCTCGCCGGAGAGGGAGCCCTGCTTCTCGATCGCGACGCCGTCGGCATCGATCGCGAGGCGGGCCCAGCCGGTCACCACGAGGGTCTTCGGGTCGCGGCCGACGGCTTCGCACGCGCCCTGCGCGATGGCGATCGCGGCCCGAGCGTCCTCCTCGCCCGCGATCACCTTGTTGACGCTGATGAGGTCCGCGTGGCGGGCGGCGACCTGCGCCGTCTTCTCGCCCAGCCCGGCGACCATGACGGGGATGCCGTCGGGTCGTGGGCCGCGAGGGATGATCTGGGCCGCGTTCGTGCGGTAGTGCTCGCCCTCGAAGGTGAGCGTCTCGCCCCGGACGAGCCGGCTGACGATCTCCACGGCCTCGCCGTACTTGCCGACGTGCCGCGTCCCGTCGTAGCCGAACGCGCCCCACGACGCGTCGCGGGCCGGGACGCCGCTCCCGAGCCCGAGCAGGAGGCGGCCGCCGCTCACCTCGTCGAGCGTGGCCGCCATCTTCGCGAGCAACGCCGGGTTGCGGAACCCCGTGCACGCGATGAACGGGCCGACCTCGATCCGCTTGGTCGCCTCGGCCGCGGCGACGAGGATCGTCCAGCACTCCCAGAAGCCGAACACGCCGCGGCCGGGGGTGACGCGCTGGAGATGGTCCGGGACCCACAGCGTGTCGACGCCCATCGCGTCCATCGCCTGCGCGAGCCGGCGCATGTCCGGCCACGAGGCGTAGCCGCCCTCGCGGAGGGGCCATGTCGGCAGGTTGAGGCCGATCCTGATCGGGGCCGGGGTCGTCGTCGCGTCGGTCATGGCGCGATGGTGCGCCATCCGGGCGCCGGCCGCGCGGCCACGGCCCGTTGCGGCCCCCGGCCCGTTTCCCCGCCGTAGTACTCACCCGGGTCATGTGTCGCGATCCGGGCCGCGATACCCGCGTGGGTGCTACCCGGGGCTGGATCGAGCCGAATTGGCGGACGCGCGACATTCGACCCGCGTGGGTGCTGAACGGTGGAAACCCGTGCGTGGACCGCGACCGAGCTCAGGTGGGCGCCGCGAGATCCCGGCGCGGGAACCGCCACAGCCCGAACCCGGCGGCCGCGACCCCGAGGACCGCGAGCACCACGATGTCCGTCGGCTCCCCGCGGCCGGCCAGGATCTCGAGCGGGCGGAGGTAGTGGAACGGCGAGAGTGGCTGGAGGAACGCAGCGTCCGGCCACAACGTGCCCAGCACCTCGAGCACGTAGCCCCCGATGACGAGCGCCAGCCCGATCGCCACCGGCGTCGACGCCCGGTCGTGGACGGACGACGCGGCCAGGCTGACCGCCGCGAGCGCCACGAGCAGCGTCGCCGTGTTGAGCGCGAGGAACGCGACCTCCCCGGCGTCGAGCTGGCCCGCGACGCCGTACAGCGTCGCGCCGAGCACCGTGCCGGCGACCTGCCCGATCGTCGTCATCAGCGCGAAGGCCGCGGTCGCCAGCAGGAGCGTCGCGAACACGGACCGCCGTGAGACCGGCCGGCTGAGCAGCACCTCGAGCGTGCCCCGCTGCCGCTCGCCGGCGATCGCCATGGCCGCGAAGCCGACCGGATAGATGAGCTGCAGGCCGAGCGCGACCGGATGGACGCTCCCGAGCGCGACCGCCCCGGACAGGCTGAACGGGTCCGCTCCCAGGAGGCGCAGGAACGCGTCGGGGATGATCCCGGACCGCAGGAGCGCCTCCATCTGGACGCCGAACGTCGCGTAGATGACCGGCATGAGGAAGCCCCAGGCGCCGAGCGCGAGCGCGATCAACGCGACGCGCAGCCCGTGCGAGCGCCAGGTGTGTCGGAGGAGCGGGCCGTTGATCACGAGCCCGCACCCGCCTCGTCGGCGTCGCCCTCGTACAGCTCGAGGAACGCGTCCTCCAGCCGCGCGGGCTCGATCGTCAGGTCCGCGACCGGCGCCCCGGCGAGCGCGGCGAGGAACGCGCGCGGGTCGCCCTCGAGGTCGCAGGTGACGAGGTCGCCCTCCACGACGAGGTTCGACACGCCGGCCACGGCCTCGAGGTGCGGGATTGGCCCCGACAGCCGGATCTCCACCTTGCGGCGGCGGCGCGCGAGGAGCGTCCCGACGTCCTCCACGGCGACGAGCCGGCCGGCCCGCACGACGGCGACCCGGTCGCAGACGCGCTCGACCTCGGACAGGACGTGGGAGCTGAAGAAGATCGTCCGGCCGTCGGCACGCAGCCCGTCGAGGATGTCGTAGAACGCCCGCTGCATCAGCGGGTCGAGGCCCTCCGACGGCTCGTCGAGGATCGCGAGCTCCGGGTCGTGCTGGAGGGCCTGCACGATGCCGATCTTCTGGCGCATCCCCCGGCTGTAGTCGCGGATCGGGCGTCCCAGCGTCCGCTCGGACAGCTCCAGGCGGTCGCACAGCTCGGCGCGTCGGACGGACGGCCGCCCCGACAGCGCCGCGAGGTAGTCGAGCTGGCGCTCGCCGGTGAGGCCGTCATAGAGGGCGATGCCGCCCGGGAGATAGCCCGTCCGGGCCGCGGATGGCGACGCTGTCGCGCGCGATGTCGAGGCCGAGCACGGACGCGCCGCCCGCGGTCGCGTGGAGGAAGCCGAGGAGCAGCCGGATGAACGTGCTCTTGCCCGCCCCGTTGGGACCGAGGAAGCCGAAGATCTCGCCTTCGCGGACCTCGAGCGTGACGTCCTCGAGCGCCCGGATCGGGCGGCCGCCCGCCGCGTAGTGCTTGGTCAGCCCGTCGGCCGCGATCGCCGCCATGGGCAAGAGGCTACCCGAGGCCCGCCCCCCGGACCGGCGTCGCCCGTTGCTCAGCCGACGACGACGGAGAGCAGCCGCCCGATCAGCACGAACGCGAGCCACAGCAGGCCCGCGAACGCGAGCACGACGCCACCGACGAGCGCCCACGACGACGACGTGCTCGCGCCCGGATCGACCGCGTACCGGTGGAACAGCGCGAGGTTGCGCGTGTTCGCCTTGAACCCGAAGTCGAACACGTCGCCGAGGAGCGGGATGAGCCCGATGAGGAAGTCGACCGTCGCGTACATGATCATCTGGGCGAGGACGACCCCGGGCAGCCGGAAGCGCGCCGCCTCGATCACGATCCACGCGGACATCAGCCCGCTCGTGAGGTCGCCGAGGAACGGCACGAGGCCGATGATCGGGTCGAGCCCGACGCGAACGCCGGTGCCCGGCACCCGCACGAGGTCGTCGAGCAGGTGCGCAACGGCGCCGATGCGCCGCTCGGCGGCGAGGACGCGCTCCGTCTGGCCCGTTGCGATGCGGGCCTGGCCCGCGCTGGTCGCTGTCATGGCGCGATCATGCCGCCCATCGTGCGCGGGCGCGTGCGATCGACCCCCGGGACGCTCCCAATCGCGTTGCAGCGCCGTCGCGCGCTCGCCGCAGCCGGTAGATTCGATGGCGATGCTGTTCCGCGCCGATCCCTGGCTCCACGTCATCGCCGGCTGCATGTCCTCGGGCAAGACCGACGAGCTCCTGCGCCTCCTCCGCCGGGCGGAGATCGCGAAGCGCCGGATCCTGCTCGTGCGCCCCGACGTGGACGACCGGACGCCCGGCGAGTACGCGGAGAGCCGCTCCAAGGCGCGCTACCCGTCGACGCCGGTGCCCAAGGGCGAGCCCGTCGCGATCCTGTCCCTCGCCCGCGAGCGCGACGTGGACCTCGTCGGGATCGAGGAGGCCCAGTTCTTCGACGGCAGCCTGCCGCGCGTCGTCGAGACGCTGCGCCAGAGCGGCCGCCACGTCATCGCGAGCGGCCTCAACACCGACTTCGCCGGGCGGCCGTTCGGGTCGATGCCGGAGCTCCTGGCGCTCGCGGACGAGATCACGATGCTGAGCGCGATCTGCGTCGTGTGCGGCGAGACCGCGACCCGGACCCAGCGGCTCGTCAGCGGGCGGCCCGCGGCGATCGACGACCCGCTCGTCGTCATCGGCGGCTTCGAGTCCCCGGCCGTGGAGACGTACGAGGCCCGCTGCCTCCGTCATCACGAGATCGCGCCGGCCCGATCCGCGAGGGGCGTCGTCGCCGACGAGTGACGCCCGCCACGCACGAATGTGGACAAGTTATCCACCGTCCCCCGGAAACGTGGACAACTTCCCGCAACCGGACCGCAACTTCGTGGACAAGCCCGTTGTGAGACCCCAGGCCCGCAGATATCGTTCGGTTTGCCCGAAGGGGCCGGTGGTACCGACGCCGGACCGATGAGTGATCATCGGACCGGGTCCCCGAACCGCCGCCGACGAGGCCGCAAGGTCGACGAGGTGGAGGTGCCGGGGCCGCTGCGACAAGGCCAGGCTTGCTTGGCAGTGGCGCGGGCGTGACGGTACGGTACGGTTCCTTCGGGCGCTTTCGTGTGCCCCGCTCCCCGCTCCCTCCGCTCCTTCCGGAGCTGCCGATGCCCAAGCTGTCCGCCGGACTCCTCCTGTATCGCCGCGTCGACGACAGCGTCGAGGTGCTCGTCGCCCATCCCGGTGGCCCGATCTGGGCCCGCCGCGACACCGGCGCGTGGTCGATCCCCAAGGGCGCCGCGAACGACGGCGAGTCGCTGATCGACGCCGCCTACCGCGAGTTCGAGGAGGAGACCGGCCATCCGCCGCCGCCCGGCGAGGCGATCGACCTGGGCGAGGTCAGGATGCGGTCCGGCAAGGTCGTCCACGGCTGGGGTCTCGAGGGCGACATGGACCCGGCGCGGATCCGGAGCATGAAGGTCGAGGTGGAGTGGCCGCCCCGGACGGGCCGGATCGTCACCGTCCCCGAGATCGACCGCGTCGCATGGGTCCGCCCGGCCGAGGCCCGGCGCCGCCTGAACCCCGCCCAGGCCTCGTTCGTGGACCGGCTGCTCCAGGCCATCGCGACCACCTGAGATGACCGTCGACCGCGGCGCACGGCATCCGTCGGAGGCCGGCGAGTGGCTGCTCGCCAACGGCCTCGGCGGCTACGCGCTGGGGCCGCTCGAGGGACCGGCGACGCGTGGCTACCACGGCTGGCTCGTCGCGGCGACGCGGCCCCCCGACGGGCGGGTCCTCCTCGTCGAGCTCGATCGAGGCAAGCGTCGTCGTGGGCGGCCGGGAGCTCCCGCTGGCGACGATCGCCATCGCGCCGGGCACCGCGGCCGCGGCCGGGGTCACGGTGCGGCTGGACGCCGCGATGCAGCCCCTGGCGAACGCGACCGTGCTCGCGTACGCGCGGACCGACGACGGTGCCTCGGGCGAGGCCGTCCTGCGGCTGCGGCCGCTCGTCGCGGGTCGCGACCACCATCCCGGGGCGGCCGTGGACGCACCGGCGAGCGTGACGCTGGGCGACGACGGCCGGCGCGCGACGATCGCGTGGTCGAACGGCGCCCCCGACCTCGTCATCGCCGTCGACGCCGGCGCGATCGCCCTCGAGCCGCGCGAGGTGCCGGTCCACTACCCGGAGGAGGCCGCCCGCGGGACCTCGCCGGACGAGATCCTCCACGCACCGCTGGTCATCGAGGCAGCCCTCCCGCCCGGTGGGCGCATCGTCGTCGTCCTCGGCACCGACGCGGGCTCGGAGGCGGCGGTCCCCCACCCCGACGCCGGGCCTGCCGTGATCGCTGCCGCCGAGGCGCACGCCGCGGACCTCGCGCGGACCGTCGGCGGCGACGCCTCCCCGCCGTTCGTCGCCGCGCTCGCGGTCGCCGCGGAGCGGTTCCTCGTCCGCCGGTTCCACGCCGACACGGGCGCGCCCGGGACGACGATCATCGCGGGCTACCCGTGGTTCGGCGACTGGGGCCGGGACACGATGATCTCGCTGCCCGGGACCGCGCTCGCGCTCGGCCGCCACGAGGCCGCGGCAGCGATCCTCCGGACCTGGGCCGCGCTCGTCCGGGACGGCCTGCTGCCGAACCACTTCCCCGGGGCGGGCGGCGAGGCCGCCTACCACGCGATCGACGCGCCGCTGTGGTTCGTCCACGCGCTCGGCGCGTACGAGCGGGCGACGGGCGACGGGTCGCTCGTCCGCGATCTCCGCGGCGCCGTCGAGCAGATCCTCGGCGCCTACCGCCGGGGCACGCGGTTCGGGATCGGGATGGACCCCGCCGACGGCCTGGTCCGGGGCGGCGAGCCGGGCCTCCAGCTCACCTGGATGGACGCCAAGGTGGACGGCGTCGTGATCACGCCGCGCCACGGGAAGCCGGTCGAGATCCAGGCGCTCTGGATCGAGGGCCTCAGGCTGGCCGCGCGCTGGGCGGCCTCGGACGGCGACGAGGCCTCGGCCGCCCGCCACGCCGAGGACGCGCGCCCGGGCGACGACCTCGTTCCACGACCGCTTCTTCCGGGCCGACCTCGGCTGGCTCAACGACGTCGTGGACGGGCCCGAGGGCGACGACGGCTCGCTCCGCCCGAACCAGCTGTTCGCCCTGTCCCTCCTCCCCGACCTCGTGAGCGCGGCCCAGGCCGACGCGATCCTCGATGCGGTCGAGCGCCATCTCGTCGTCCCGGGCGGGGTCCGGACGCTCGCGCCGTTCGAGCCCGGCTACCGGCCGTGGTTCCAGGGCCCGCCCGCGTTCCGCGACTCCGCGTACCACCAGGGACCCGCGTGGACCTGGCTGCTCGGCGCATGGATCGATGCCGTGGGCCGGTTCCGGGGCCCCGAGGCGGCACGCGACGAGCTGGAGCGAGCCGTCGATGCCCTCGGCGTCGACGGGCGGCGTCGCGGAGCTCCTCGAGCCCGAGCCGCCGCACGCGGCGCGCGGCTGTCCGTGGCAGGCGTGGGGGGTCGCGGAGCTCCTGCGCTGCGCCACCGGGGGCTGACGACGACGGCGTAGCATCGCGCCATGCGGATGGACCTCAACGCCGACGTCGGCGAGAGCCTCGGGGCCTGGTCGCTGGGCGAGGACGAGGCGCTGGTCCCGCTCGTCACCTCGGTCAGCGTCGCCGCGGGCCTCCATGCCGGCGATCCCGTGACCATCGCGCGGACGGTCGAGCTCGCGGCGCGCCACGGCGTCGCGGTCGGCGCCCACCCGGGCTACCCGGACCTCGCCGGGTTCGGGCGACGCGCGATGGCGCTCTCCCCCGCCGAGATCGAGGCGTCCGTCCTGTACCAGGTGGGCGCGGTGGCGGCGTTCGCGCGCGCGGCGGGCGTCGGGCTGCGGCACGTGAAGGCGCACGGGGCGCTGTACAACCGCGCGGCCCGGGACCCGGACGCCGCGGCGGCCGATCGCGCGGGCCGTCGCGGCGTTCGGCCGGGAGCTCGTGCTGTTCGGGCTCGCCGGATCCGCGCTCGTCGCGGCGGCCGTCGACGCGGGGCTCATCGTGGCCGAGGAGGCGTTCGCCGACCGGGCGTACGAGGCCGACGGCTCGCTCCGCGCTCGCGACCTCGACGGCGCCGTGCTCGACGATCCTGCTGCTGCCGCCGCCCAGGCGCTGGCCATCGTCGGCGGCTCCGTGACCGCGTGGGATGGGACGCCGGTGCCGATCCGCGCGGACACGATCTGCGTCCACGGCGACCTCCCGGGCGCCGCGGCGAGGGCGCGGGCGGTGCGCGACGCGCTCGCCGGCGCGGGCGTCGAGATCCGGGCGCCGGGCTGACTCGAGTGTCGGCCCGAGCGGCGTCCGTTGCCGCCGCGATCGTCATCGCGGGCGCCCTCACCGGCTGCGTGGACCCGCTCTCGGCGGCCCGTGGGACGTGCGAGGCCCAATCCGTGGGCGAGCAGCGCTGCCGGGCGCTCGTCACCGACGCAGGGGCGCGCCTGCCGCCTGACAAACCGCCGATCACGGGGGTCGAGGTCCGGCTCGCGGGACTCGAGGACCGCGACACGCTCCGCGACCAGACGCTCGTCGCGTTCGTCCGCTTCTCGTTCCTCGACGGGTCGTCGGCGGAGCTGCCCGTGTTCTGCGGGCCGCGGCTGGCGCGCACGGCGGCGTGCATCGAGACGGCGCCGTGACGGGCGCGCGGATCGTCGCGTTCGGGGACGCCGCGGTCCTGGTCGAGCTCGAGCAACGCGGGGTCGTCGCCGACGCACGGCGGGCGAGACGGCTCGCGGCGGCCATCGACGACCTCCGCACCCGGGACCCACGGCTCGGCGTGCCGGTCGCCGCGGCCGCCAGCGTCCTCGTCCCGTTCGAGCCGCGGGCGACGGACGTGGCAGCGGTCGGCGCCCTGCTGGCGCCGCTCCTCGAGGACGGCCGCGGGCCGCGACGACGATGGCGACGACGCCGCGGCGGACCGAACACGTCATCGCGGTGCGCTACGGCGGCGACGACGGCCCCGACCTCGACGCCGTCGCCATCGAGTGCGGGCTGAGCGTCGATCGCGTCATCGAGCTCCACGTCGCCACCGCGTACGAGGTGCTGTTTGCCGGGTTCGCGCCCGGGTTCGCCTACCTCGGGGAGCTCCCGGCCGCGCTCCGCGTGCCACGGCTGGCGACGCCCCGGACGCGCGTGCCCGCCGGTTCCGTCGCGATCGCCGGCGCGATGACCGCGATCTACCCCCAGGCGTCGCCCGGGGGCTGGCGGCTCCTCGGTCGCACGGACGCCCGGTTGTTCGACCCGGCCGCGACGCCACCGGCCCTCCTTCGACCCGGCGACCGCGTGCGGTTCGTGCCGGCGTGACGCGAGATGCGTGACGACACGCCGGCCGGCGGGCCGGTCCTCGAGGTCGTCGACCCGGGGCTGCTCCTCGCCGTCCAGGATGGCGGTCGGCCCGGGCGCAGCTCCGAGGGCGTGACGCGGGGCGGTGCGGCCGACCCGTGGTCGCTCGCCGTCGCGAACTGCCTCCTGGGCAACGCACCGGATGCGGCGGCGCTCGAGGCGACGCTCCTCGGGCCGACATTCCGCGCGCTCTCCGCGGTCACGGTCGCCGTCGCCGGCGCGATGGCGGGCCGCGTGGACCGGACCGGCGAACGCGTCGCGCCCGGGACGTCGGTGACGCTCGCTGCCGGCCAGGAGCTCGTCCTCGAGCCGACCGGCGACGGCGCCCGCGGGTACCTCGCCGTGCCCGGCGGCATCGACGTGCCCATCGTCCTCGGCTCGCGGTCGACGGCGCTCGGCGCCGGGTTCGGCGGGTTCGAGGGCCGCGCGCTGCGGCCGGGCGACCGGATCGCCGCGGTCGGCGCGCCGGACACCGGACGGAGGAACGCGCGCGTTCGTCCTGCCCCGCGCCCGCTGGCCCGGCGACGCCCTCCCCGCCCGGGTGACCGCGACCGCGCCGCTCCGGGTGCTCCCCGGCCCGCACGCCGAGGCCCTCGGCCCGGACGCGCTCGCCTCGCTCGTCGCGCAGGCGTGGACCATGTCCTCGGCAAGCGACCGGGTGGGCATCCGCCTCGACGGCGCCACGCTCCGGGCGTCCGCCACGGGCGAGCTCGCGTCGCACGGCGTCGTCACGGGATCGGTCCAGGTGCCGCCGGACGGTCGGCCGATCGTCCTCCTCGTCGACCACCAGCCGACCGGCGGCTACCCGGTCGTGGCGGTCGTCATCACGGCGGACCTGGGCCGCCTCGGGCAGCTCGCACCCGGGGCGCCCGTCCGCTTCCAGGAGGTGACGCCCGACGACGCCCGCGAGGCCCTCGTCCAGTCCGACACCGCGTTCGCGAGCTCGCTCGCCCTCCTCCGCGAGGGCGTGGGCTGGGACGAGCTGTGGCACGGCGCCGGAGCGTGACCGGGGCCGTCAAGGTTCGATAAGGAAACGGCAACGTCGGGCATCGGGGCACGGGATACATGCAAGACTCGGTGCAATCGTTGCAAGGGTCGTGCCATGGCCCGATCCGCAGCCGAAGGGCAGACTTCCCCCAATGAGCTCCTCCTCAACTCCGAACACGCGCGCGCCCCGGCGCCGCACCGGCATCGGCGCCGCGGCCAAGATGGGCCTGGTCCTGTTCACCGCGTTCCTCGTCCTCGGCGTCGTCGGGGCCGGTGTCGCCGTCGCCGGGTTCACCCAGCTCTCCCAGGGCCTCCCCAACCCGAACCTGCTCGAGAAGATCGAGCTCCCGGAGCAGTCCGTCATCTGGGACCGCGAGCACAAGGTCGAGCTCGCCCGGTTCGGCGAGTTCAACCGCAACGTCGTCGAGTTCAAGGACATCCCGCCCGTGCTGGTCGATGCGACGACGGCGATCGAGGACTCGAGCTTCTGGGACAACGCGGGCTTCGACCCGGTGGGCATCGTCGCTGCCGGCATCGACGCGATCCGGGGCCGCCCGCGCGGCGCCTCCACCATCACCCAGCAGCTCGTGCGGCAGCGGCTGCTGACCACGGACACCTCGGCGGTCACCGAGCTCTCTGCGAGCCGCAAGGTCAAGGAGATCATCCAGTCGATCCGTGTCACCCAGACGTACTCGGGCGCCGACGGCAAGCAGCGGATCATGGCCGCCTACCTCAACCAGAACTACTACGGCAACGACTCCTACGGCGTCGCCGCCGCCGCGAAGAGCTACTTCGGCAAGGAGCTCAAGGACCTCACGCTCGCCGAGGCGGCGATCATCGCTGCCCTCCCCCAGTCGCCGTCGGCGTACGACCTCGTGCGCAACGCCGAGGAGGAGTGCCTGGATCCCGGCGACGCCGGCGACTCCGAGGACAGCTGCAAGGAGTCGCAGCTCGTCGTCCCCGCGGACGCGAAGATCGTCCAGCGCCGCAACCAGGTGCTCGACCAGATGGCCCGCGGCCGGACGCCGCTCACCGGCGAACACGATCACCGCCGACGCCTACGAGGCGGCCAAGGCCGAGAAGGTCGTCCTGGCCCCGCAGCAGTCCTCGAGGTGGCGGGCGAGCCACTTCGTGTGGCAGGTCCGCAAGGAGCTCGCCGACCGCCTGTGCCCGGGTGCCGAGACGTGCCCGGACCTCGAGCGCGGTGGCCTCGACGTCACGACCACGCTCGACTACCGCCTCCAGAAGGCTCGCCGAGAAGTGGGTCAAGGCCGCGACCGATCGTCCCCCACGCCAAGAACCCGGCGAGCGACGGCCAAGTCCCTGGGCCTCACGTACGAGGACTGGATGCGCAACCTGCGCAACAAGGACCTCCGCAACGGCGCCCTCATCGCCGAGGACTACCAGACCGGCGAGATCGTCGCCTACGTCGGCTCCGCGAATGCCGATGCGACCCGCGCCACCAAGAAGTTCCAGCCCCGCTTCGACGTCCTCGCCGACGGCTTCCGTCAGCCCGGCTCGGCGTTCAAGCCGATCGTGTACGGCACCGGCATCGCGAACCGATCGATCACGGCCGGCTCGATGTTCATGGACGTCGTGACGGACTTCGGCGGCGGCTACACGCCGACCGACGCGGACAACCTCGAGCGCGGCCCGGTCCGCGTCCGCGATGCCCTCCGGTTCTCGCTCAACATCCCGGCCGTCAAGGCACTCTCGGTCATCGGCAACGACGCGGTGCAGCAGCAGGCCGAGGCGATGGGCATCCAGTTCCGCGGTGGCGCGACCGATGCCGGCCTGTCCATGGCACTCGGCGTTGAGGAGGTCCGCCCGAAGGACCTCGTGCGGGCCTACGGCGTGCTCGCGAACGGCGGCAAGCTCGCCGAGCAGACGACCCTGCTCACGGTCGTGGACAACGCCGGCGAGACGCGCATCGGGCCCGAGACCCGCACCGATGCGGAGCAGGTCATGGACCAGGGCGCGGCCGGAATCGTGACCGACATCCTGTCCGGCAACACCGACCCGAAGCAGAACCCGTTCTGGGGCAAGTTCGAGCTGACCAAGGGCGGCAAGCACCGCCCCGCGACGCTCAAGACGGGAACCAACAACGACGCGCGCGACCTCAACGCCTACGGCTACATCGGCGTCCCGTCGAAGGCCGAGCGCGCGAACGGCGAGTACGCCCTCGCGGTCGGCGTCTGGAACGGCAACTCCAACAACTCGGTCGTGAGCACGCCCGACAAGCCGCTGTTCTCGATCGACGTGTCGACGCACGTGTGGCAGGGCTTCCTCAAGGACGCCACCAAGAGCTGGAACATCAACGGCTTCCACAAGCCTGAGGGGCTCCAGACCGCGAAGATCGACCCGTGGACCGGCCTTGTCGCGGCGTGCCCGCGGCCGCTCGATCACCGAGCTCTTCCTCCCGGGGACCGTTCCCAGCTCCAGCGTCCCGCAGGACTCGCGCTGCGGCGAAGGCGTCCTCCAGGTCGCCGGGTTCGAGAACGACAACGCCGACGTGGCTCAAGGCCGACCAGGGCTGGCTCGCGCGGGCGCGCCGTGGCGTCGGCGTCCGCGGCGGCCCCGAGGCCACCCGCACCGCGTACTTCTACAACGGGGTGTTCAACCCGTACGGCCGGTCGTGGGGCCCGCTCCTCGGCCGCGGCGCCGGCTGCGCCTCGGAGAGCCCGAGCCCGAGCCCGTCGGCCTCGCTCGACCCGTGCGCGTCGATCGACCCGCTCGCGTCCGTCGACCCGCTGGCACCCGTCGTCTCCTGCCCGCCGCCGTCGGAAGCCCCGTCGGTCGCACCGAGCGACACGCCGCCCCCGGCCGATACCCCTCCGCCCACGGAGGCGCCGACGCCGCCGCCGACGGAAGCCCCGACCCCGCCGCCGACCGAGCCGCCGACGCCCACGCCCACGCCGACCGAGGCGCCGACCGTGGCCCCGGCCGCGTCCTAGCCGGTCGTCCGCTGCGGGCGCTCTCAGCGATCTGTCAGGAATCCGACCTATGATCCGCGCGCCGGGTCGGGGAGATCACTCCCGGCTGCAGTTCGGTCATCGGTATCCCTGTCGGAGTGTCCGCATGTCGGTTCGCGCTACCGGCAACCCGGGTCTCGGCCGCGTGGCCTCCCGTGTTGCCCTCGTCCTCGGCCTCCTCGCGTCGGTCGCCGGACCGCTCGCTCCGCTGACCGCCGCCGCGGGCGGGGTCACCGTCACGACCCCGTTCCCAGCCGTCGTCGCGGAGCCGGGCTCCACCGCCTCGTTCAAGCTCGCCATCGACGTCACGAGCGCCCGCCAGGTCAACCTCAAGGCCGACGGCCTGCCGAGCGGCTGGACCGCCCGGTTCCGTGGCGGCGGCCTCACGATCGACGGGGCGTACGTGACCCCGTCGGCGACGCCCGACATCACCCTCGACGTCGAGATCCCTGACGGGACCGCCGCCGGCACCACGGACATCCGGGTGGTCGCGACCGGTGGCGGGGGCGCCGACACGCTGGCGCTCTCGATCCGGGTCGCGGACGCCGCCGCGGGCGACGTCACGCTGACCAGCGACTTCCCCGAGCTCAAGGGCGCCGCCGACACGAGCTTCACGTTCAACGTCACGGTCCACAACGACACCGCGACGGAGACCTCGTTCTCGATGAACGCGACCGGCCCGGCCGGCTGGACCGTGGACGCCAAGCCGTCCGGCCAGGCACAGGCGACGACGCTGACCGTCGCGGCCGGCAGCACCGGCACGATCACGGTCACCGCGAAGGCGCCCGCGGACGCGGCCGCCGCCACGTACCCGATCAACGTCGCCGTCAACGGCGGCGGCAAGGACGCGAGCCTCGACCTCGCGATCACGGTCACCGGCACCTACACGCTGACGCTCTCGACGCCCGACCAGGTCCTCTCCACGACGGCCAACGCCGGCACCGCCAAGGACTTCCAGGTCGTGCTGACCAACACCGGGTCCGCGCCGATCACCGGCGTGACGATGAGCTCGAGCGCCCCGACGGGCTGGACCGTCGAGTTCGACCCCAAGGACATCGCGTCGGTCGCGCCGGGCACGCCCGTCACGGTCACCGCCAAGATCACGCCGAGCTCGGACGCCATCGCCGGCGACTACGAGATGACCATGACCGCCACGGGCACCGAGGCCAACGACGACGTCGCGATCCGCGTTCGCGTCGAGACGCCGCAGCTGTGGTGGATCGTCGGCGTGGCGCTGATCATCGCCGTGTTCGCCGGGCTCTACTGGGTCTTCCGGACCTACGGGCGCCGGTAACGCCATGACCGACGAGCGGACGCCCCCGTCCGACGGGCGTCGGGGCATCACCCGCCGGACGCGGCCGCGCCCGGGCATGAAGGCGCGGCCGGTGGACGCCACCGTGCGTGCCCCGAACGACCCGAAGGCGACCACCGACGACGACGCGGAGTCGCGCCCCGTCCGACCCTGGGAGGTCGAGGGGCGCGAGCACCCGGAGACCGCGGGCGACCAGCGCGAACAGCCACGGACGAAGCGCCGGGTCACCGTGAGCCAGCTGCTCGCGGACGTCCCCGAGGATGCCGTGATCGTCGCCCGCCGCCTGACCAAGCTGTACGGCGAGTTCCCGGCGGTGAGCAACCTCGACCTCACGATCCGCGCGGGCGAGGTCTTCGGGCTGCTCGGGCCGAACGGCGCGGGCAAGACGACCACGGTCCTGATGCTGCTCGGCCTCACCGAGCCGACCCGGGGCGTCGTGCGCGTCCTGGGGCTGGACCCGACCCGCGAGCCGCTCGCGGTCAAGCGCCACGTCGGCTACCTGCCCGACAACGTCGGCTTCTACGGCGGCATGACGGGCCGCGAGAACCTGCGCTACACCGCGAAGCTGAACGGCATCGGGCGCACCGCGGCCGAGGCGCGCATCGACGAGCTGCTCGCGGAGGTCCGCCTCACCGACGCCGCCGACCACAAGGCCGAGACGTACTCGCGCGGCATGCGCCAGCGACTCGGGATCGCGGACGCCCTCGTGAAGAGCCCGTCCGTGCTCATCCTCGACGAGCCGACGATCGCGATCGACCCGGCCGGCGTGGAGGAGCTGCTCGCGCTGCTCAAGCGGCTCGTCGCGGAGCGCAACCTCACCGTCCTCCTGTCGTCGCACATCCTCGGCCAGGTCCAGGGCGTGTGCGACCGCGTCGGCTTCTTCTCGGCCGGGCGGCTCGTCGCCGCCGGGCCGCTCGACGAGCTCGCCCGCGGCACCGACCGCACGATCCAGCTCGAGGTGGGCGTGGACGGCGACCCGGCGGCGATCGACCCGATCGCGGCGGCGCTCCCCGGCGTCCGGTCCGTCGAGCCGTCGCCCGACAACGACCGCTATCGCGTCGTGACCTCGACCGACGACGTCGCGGGTCCGCTCGCCACGGCGCTGGCCGCGGCCGGCCTGCCGCTCGTCCACCTGCGTCGGCGCGGCGCCGACCTCCAGGAGCTCTATCGCCGCTTCGTCCCGGAGGGCATCGATGGCCGCGCCCGCTGACACCTCCCCCGTCGCCGAGACGCGCCACGCGGCGCGTCGGGCCGAGCGCCAGCCCTCCGGTGGCTGGCGCACGATCATGGCCAAGGAGCTCGCGGACCACCTCGGCAGCGTGCGCTTCTTCGTGCTCCTGATCGTGGTCGCCCTCGCGGCGATCGTGCCGATGTACTTCATCTCCACCGACATCAGCGCCGCTGCGCCGCAGGTCGCGGGCCAGCCCGCGCTGTTCCTCGTCCTGTTCATCGGCGGGTCCGACCAGGTCGGCGGCGTGCCGATGATCGCCCTGGCGGCGCTCCTCGTGCCGCTCGTCGGCATCGCCTTCGGCTTCGACGGGATCAACTCCGAGCGTGCCCAGGGGACGCTGTCGCGGCTGCTCGCCCAGCCGATCCACCGCGACGACGTGATCAACGGCAAGTTCGCCGCGGGCATCGCGGTCATCACCCTGATGCTCGGCGCGCTGGTCCTGCTCGTGACCGCGCTCGGGATCGTGCGGCTGGGGATCATCCCCTCGCCCGAGGAGCTCGCCCGGGTGGGCGTGTGGCTCCTCGCGACGGTCCTCTACGCGTCGTTCTGGCTCGCGTTCGCGCTGCTGCTGTCGGTCGTCATCCGCGGTCCCGCGAGCGCCGCGCTGGTGGGCTTCGGCAGCTGGTTCGGCCTGATCCTGTTCGGCCAGTTCCTGCTGCCGCTCATCGCGAACTTCCTGTTCCCGGCCACGACCACGACGCTCGGGCCCTACGCCTACGCGTCGACCCAGTCGGCGTCGCTGTTCCTCCGGATCTCGCCCGCCGTCCTGTACGACGACATCGTGCGCGCCGTCATGAACCCGTCCACCACGTCGGTGCTGGGGTTCGGGAACATCGGCCAGGCGATCTCCAACGCCGAGCGGGTCCAGACGTCGTTGCTCACGCTCGACCAGAGCCTGCTGCTCGTGTGGCCGCAGATCGTCGTCCTCACCGCGCTCACCACCGCGATGTTCGCGCTCGCGTACGTGCTGTTCCTGCGCCAGGAGGTCCGCGCCTGAGGCTCCGGAGGGCGCCGCGCGTGCGCTCGGCCCATCCGTGTCATGGTGGCGTCATGGTCACGCGCGACAGTCGCTTCATGAACCGGACTGATCCAACGCCGCCTCGCCGTGCGAATCCCACCTCGATGACAGCCGACACCACCCTCACCGCCTCGTCCCGCACCACGCGCCTGGGACTCGCGCCGCGCGGCCTCGCGGCCGTCGCGGGGATCGTCGCGGCCGCCGCCGCCCTCGCCGTCGGCGAGCTCGTCGCCGCGTTCGTCTCGGGGGCGCCGTCGCCGGTCGCCGCCGTCGGGTCCGTCGTGATCGATCTCGCCCCGCCGGGGGCGAAGGACGTCATGGTCAGCCTGTTCGGCACCAACGACAAGGCGGCGCTCCTGATCATGGTGGCGCTCGCCGTGCTGGCCGTCGGCGCCGGCCTCGGGATCCTCGCCCGGACGCGCCCGACCGCGGCGATGGCCGGCATCGTCGTCCTCGTCGGCGTCGGCTTCCTCGCGATGCTCCAGCAGGAGGACGCGCAGCTCCCGATGGCGCTCCTCTCCGCCGCGATCCAGGCGATCGTGGGCATCCAGGTGCTCTCGATGCTCATGGCCGGCGCCCAGGCGGTCGACCTGGCGAGCGACGCGAACGATCCCGTGGCCGCCGTCGCCAGCTCCCGGCGCGGGTTCCTCCTCCGCGCGGGCGGGATCGGGGCGCTCGCGGTCGTCGGTCTCGGGCTCGGTCGGAGCACGGTCGAGGGCCGCGCGGCGCAGGTCGCCACGGTCGCCGCCGAGATCCCCCAGCCCGTCGACCCCGCCCCGAGTCCGGCGCCCGACAGCTCGTTCGACGTCGCGGGCTGACGCCGCTCATCGTCCCGAACGCGCACTTCTACCGGATCGACACGGCGCTCGTGACGCCCAGCGTGGACGTGAACGGCTGGACGCTGCGCGTCCACGGCATGGTCCGCAACGAGGTCACGCTGACGTTCGCGCAGCTCGTCGAGCTGCCGCTCCACGAGCAGTACGTCACGATCGCGTGTGTCAGCAACGAGGTCGGCGGCCAGCTCGTGGGCAACGCGAAGTGGACCGGCGTGCGCCTCACCGACGTGCTCGACATGGCCGAGGTGCTGCCCGGCGCCACCCAGATCGTCCCTCGGTCGATCGACGACTGGGCGGCCGGCTTCCCGACCGAGTGGGTCACCGCGCCCGAGCGGCCGCGCGACGCCCTCATCGCCGTCAAGATGAACGACGAGCCGCTGCCCGCCGCCCACGGCTTCCCCGCCCGCCTCATCGTCCCGGGGCTGTACGGCTACGTCTCCGCGACGAAGTGGCTGAGCGAGATCGAGCTCACGACGCTCGAGGCGTTCGACTCCTACTGGGTCCCGCGCGGCTGGGCCAAGGAGGCGCCGATCCTCACCCAGTCGCGGATCGACGTCCCGGGCTCGAACTCGCGCATCGCGGCGGGCCAGGTCGCGATCGCGGGCGTCGCGTGGGCGCCCGACCGCGGGATCAGCCGGGTCGAGGTCCAGGTCGACGACGCGCCGTGGCAGGACGCGACGATCGCGACGGCGATCGGGCCCCAGACGTGGGTCCAGTGGAAGCTCGCCTGGCAGGCGACCGCGGGCGACCACACGCTGACCGTGCGCGCGACGGACGGCACCGGCGAGGTCCAGACCGACATGGTGACCCGGCCGGATCCCGACGGGGCGCGGGGCTATCACCGGATCGCGGTCTCGGTCGGCTGACGCGTCCGCGTGGCCCGGGGCGGCCATCCGGTACGCTCTCTCCCCCATGACTCGACGCCGCTTTCATCTTCGACACCCCCGACCGATTCGCCGCCGGCACCGTCGGCGAGCCGGGCAACCGCACCTTCTTCCTCCAGGCACGTGACGGTGCCCGGATCACGTCCGTCGCGCTCGAGAAGGTCCAGGTGGCCGTGCTCGCGCAGCGCCTCACCGAGCTCCTCGACGAGCTCGAGCGGCGCGACATCGCGGGCGCCGACGCGGACCAGCCGCTCGACAGCACCCTGCCCGTCCTCGACGAGCCGATCAACGAGGCGTTCCGCGTGGGCACGCTCTCGATGGGCTGGGACACGCAGGACGAGCTCGTGCTCGTGGAGGCGCGCGAGCTGCTCGCCGTCGACGAGGACGAGGAGGCGCCCGAGGTCGAGGAGGAGTTCGACGACGAGGACGAGGACGGCCCCGACTTCCTCCGGGTCCGGCTGACGACGCTCGCCGCGCGGGCGTTCGTCGTCCAGGCGCTGCGGCTGATCTCCGCGGGCCGGCCGCCGTGCCCGCTGTGCGGCCAGCCGCTCGACCCGCAGGGCCACCTGTGCCCGCGGCGGAACGGCACGGCGCCGCTCCTCAACTGACCCGTTCGATGGACGACGAGCGCGACCCCGCCGAAGCCCTCGATGGACTCGAGGACGAGGACGACGGCGAGGACGAGGCCGAGTCGGAGTCCATCGACGCGCTGGGGCTCCCGATGCCGGTCCTCCCGACCGATGTCGCGCTCGACCTCCTGGCGAACGGCGAGCTGTCCGTCGTCGGCCGCCTGTGGGCGTCGTCCAACAACGCGATGCTGTGCCTCGCGACGAAGCACTGCCCCGACCCCGAGCCGGACCTCGTCGCCGCGTGCATCTACAAGCCCGTGCTCGGCGAGCGCCCGCTCGACGACTTCCCCGACGAGACGCTCGCGCGCCGCGAGGTGGCGGCGTTCCACGCGTCGGAGGCCACGGGCTGGTCGATCGTCCCGCCGACCGTCCTGCGCGACGGGCCGTTCGGGGAGGGCATGGTCCAGCTCTGGATCCGGTCAGACCCCGAGGTCGACCCCGTGGCGCTCGTGATCGAGGTCGACGAGCGGCTGCGGCGGATCGCGGTGTTCGACGCGGCGGTCAACAACACCGACCGCAAGGCCGGTCACCTGCTGCCGGTCCCGGGCGGCCACATCTACGGCGTCGACCACGGCGTGACGTTCTCGCCGGTGCCGAAGCTGCGGACCGTCCTCTGGGGCTGGCGCGGCGAGCCGCTCACGGACGAGGAGACCGAGGTGTTGCGCGGCCTGCGGACCTGCGCTCGACGGGGCGCTCGGGGTCACGCTCTACGAGCTGCTCGACCCGATCGAGGTGCGCGCAACCGCGCGCCGGATCGACGCCCTGCTTGCGGCGGGCGTGCTCCCCCAGCCTGACCCGGGGCGCCCTGCCCTCCCCTGGCCGCCCGTCTGACGGCGCCTGGCTCGCGGTCGGGCGTGCCCTACGGCGTCGAGACGAGGTGCAGCCCGTTCGGCTCGTTGACGAGTCGCAGCGTGTTGGCGTCGATCGCGTAGGTCGCCTGGCCCTGGAGCACCGAGAGGACCGCGGTCTCGAGCGCCATCTTGTCGGCGGGGCACGCCATCATCGTGAGCGCGATCGGGCCGAACGTGATCGTGTCGCCGTCGACCGTGTAGGCGCCGTTCCCGGAGTTGCAGCCCGCCTCGACCGCGACCGTGCGGGGACCGAAGGTCAGGGCCGCGGTCGCCCCGGCCGGGACCGTGGAGACGGTGCTGCCGGTCTGGACGTCCGTCACGACCCAGCGCGGGCCTTCGAGCGTCCCGTCGGGTGTCGCGACCTCCTTGTCCAGGAGGGTGAGCGTCACGTCGCCCTTGGTGAACGTGAGGGTGTCGCCGGCCAGGGTCGCGGTCGAGCCGTCGAGGAACGACGTGATCAGCGTGTCCTGGGCCATGAGCGGCGCCTCGCACGCCATCTCGGTCGTGGCCAGCAGGCCCAGCTTGACGACGCCGTCGACGATCTCGTAGGCGCCGTTCGCCTGGTTGCAGCCGGCGCTCACGCTGATGCGGTTGCCATCGAACCCGAGGGTGACGGTGCTCCCCTCGACGAGGGTGGCCCCGGTCATCCCGGTCGAGACGAACGTCTTGCCGTCGAGCGCCTCGGACGTCGCCGGGGCGGCAGCGCCGGGGTCGCTGCTCGCGGCGGGCGAGGCGGCCGCCACCACCCGAGCACGCGACGAGGACGAGCGATACGGCGAGCAGCAGGCCGGGCAGGCGGAACGAGTGCATCAAGGGTCCCCTGGGCGTGACGGATCAGTCGATCTGGCGGCCGTCGCCGCGTGCCCATGACGATACCCGCCCGATGCGGGTTCCCTACTCGACCGTCTCGAACACCGGCTGCGGCGTCCCCTCGCCGGTCTCCGAGGGCTGGATCGGATCGGCGGGAGCAAGCTCGCCGGGCACCAGGACGAGCGTCGCGCCCTGGCGCGCCGCGTATGCCGCGAGCTCCGCGGCGTCGCGCTTGGTCGGGAGCCAGCCCCACGTGTCGACGCCCACCGCGCGCATCGCTCGGACCTGGCGGGCGACGGCGCCGCGGCCGGCCGTCTCGAGGGCATCCGCATCGAGCCGGTCGAACGTCGCCTCCTCGTCGAGGAGCTCCTTCTCGCCCTCGCCCGACCACTCGGTCGGGACCGGGCTCGCGAACACGCCGGCGGCGTCGATGTCGTAGAGGATCACGGTGGAGCCGGTGCCCGCGGCGAGCGCCGTCGCGCGGCTCCTGATCGCGGCGAAGCGGTCGTCCTCACTTGTCACGGCGACGATGGTCTGGGTGGCGCGTGTGGTCGGCATGTCGGCCTCCAATCGGCGCCAGCGTGCGTCGCGCGGCCTGACGGCGGCGTTACAGCGGGGTACCACACCGTTGGTCCCAGTTGACAGAACGAGCGTTCGACGGCATGATCTTCAGGTATCGCCCGATTGCACGCGGCCACAAGGTCGACGCCCAACACGCGCAACCGTCGCCGCGCCGGGTCCAAATGAACGCCACTCCGGCCCCCGTATGTCCGGCCGTTGGAGAGGCACCCAGGCAGTCCCGACACGACTTGCCTCGAAAGGAAACCGTCACCTCAATGCTCTCACGCGCCACCACGAATTCCGTGGCGTACCGCTCAAGCTCGATGCGCCGCATGCGGCGCCGCGCCGTCAACGCCACGACCCGTCTCTACTGCGCCACCAACGGCTGCACCTCGTTCCTCGTCATCGACGAGACAGCGGGCATCGCCCACTGCGAGATCTGCGGCTACACGCGCACCCTCTCCCACTGACAACCCGCTGATCCGCGCTCCGGCCAGAACCAGGCGCCGGAGCCGATCCCCAGGTCCTTCACCGGCCGGCACTCGTGCCGGCCGTCGTGATTCCCGGGACGAGGTACGCGGCCTCGCCCGACGCGCGGGTGAACGGTGGCAGTGCGCCACGTGGCGCCCGCTCGGCGGGCAGTGGCGGTGCGCCTGTTCCCCGTCCCGCAACGCCTCGCCCCGCTGCCGGGCGCTTCCACCTCCTGCGGGCACATATCGCCCGCCAAGCGGGCGACTGAGCGCCGACCGACCGCTACACAAGCACGATCCCGCTCGCCGGCGGGCACCGCCCAGCACGAACCGCCCGCAGGACGGCTCCGCCGTCGAGCGGGAGCAGGTCGCGCAGGGACTCCCGATGGTCGGCGAGGACAGCCCGGTGGTGGTTGCTGCGCGTCAACACGAGGATTACCACTCGAGCTCGTGGGTCGTCGCGAACCTTGAGGCGAAGCCGCCGCTCGAGGGCCTGTGCGTCTCGAACGTGCGACTCCCCTTCGGTGAAGAAGGAGCCATCCGACCCCTCGACGAGCGCATCCCACGCGCGGAGGTCACCCTGGAGCGGTAGCGGAATCTCGCGCCGCATGCGCATCCCGACGCCGAGACACCGTTCGAATCGCGCCAAGAGCGCCAGCTGTGCACGATCCCGAACCGGTGATCCGGCCGGATAGAGCACGAGCGACGGGCGGAGGCCGACGACGCTCGCCGCCCGCCAGACCTGCTCGAAGTCGGGGCGTTCGAGCCGTCCGAGCTCGAGGCGACTGAGTTGCGATGACGACAGGCCGGCGACTCGTGCGGCGAGTTCCAGACTCAGATCTGCCGCCAGACGGGCGTCGCGGAGGTCGGTCGTCACGCGCGCCACCGCGCGACGGGCGTCTGCGGCTGCGTCGTCACCACGGCGGGTTCGCGTGCTCATCCGGCGAGGATGGCGCGCTGACCTTCGCTGGGCCTTATCGGCGCCTCACGCGGCGCCCGACGAACGGGTGATCCATGGCGTCGGCTTCGCCGACCGCCCTCCGACCGGCTGAAACATGGCCCACGCGATGCCACGCGCAACGACATTGCCACCCAGCGGGCTGGACGGTGCGGCGCGCCACGTTGCGCCCTCCCGGCGGGCACCGGCCGAGCGGACGCACGAGAGCGGCGTCCGGCGCGCGGAACGGGCGCACGGCGGCGAGCCGGCGGAGCGATCATCGCCGGAGCGGCACGCACCCGACGCGCCCGGAGGAGCAGCCCATGGCCACGACGCTCGATCGCGATCTCGGCTGACGATGCTCCGTCGCCCGGCGGTCCTGCTCGCGATCGCGCTGGATGTCGCCGTGGTGATCGTCGCGCTCGTGCTCCTCGCGAACGGCGGCTCGCTGGTCATCCTCGCGATCGCCGCCATCCTCGTCATCGCCCCCTGGGCCGCGATCATCGACGACGCGGAGAAGCCCCGCCGCAGGGACTAGCGAGTCGCAGGGACTAGCGACCGGCGCGGAGCCACCAGCGGCGCTCGCGGATCGTCTCGCCGCCGATCTCCTCGTCCAGGAGCTCGCCCGGCTCGAACCCGCGCGCGACGTAGAACGGCTCGCCGAGCTCGTTGCCGATGAGGACGTCGGCGGAGATGTCGAGGCCCGGGTTCGCGGCGACCACCCGCTCCAGCAGCGCCGTCCCGAGCCCGACCCCGCGCGCGTCGGGCCGCGCGTAGAACGCGGCGATGTGGGCGTGATCGCCCTCGACGAAGCTCTCGATGAACGCGTCGACCCCCGACGAGTCGCCGCCCGGGCTCGAGGCGACGAACGTGTCGTGGCGGTCGATGCGACGCGCGACCCGCTCCGGCGTGTATCCCTGCGCGATGAACCGATCCACCACGGCGGCGCCGATGAGGTCGGTGTACGTGGCGCGCCAGGCCGTCTCGGCGACCTCGCGGATCGCCGGGGCATCGTCGGGGACGGCGCGGCGCACGACGACACCCGTGGCCGTGCGTTCGGTCGTGTCCGTCATCCGCGGTGGAGCTCGTCGAGCCGGGCGAGCTCGTCCCCGAGGACGAGTGGACGCCGATGCTGTTCGTACGTCGGGGCGCCGGCGTTCACGCGGGCGACGGCCATGTTGATCTCAGTCACGAGGCGTTCGAGCGCCGCCCGGTCGCGCCGCCGCACGAACGCCGACAGGCCGCCGCGGCCGGCGCTGGCGACGATCGCGTCACGCCGCGCGAGCAGGTCCCGGACCTCCTTGTCCGCCTCGATCCAGGGTGGCGCCACGCCCGCGTTCCGCAGGACGTGGAAGGCCATCGCCATGTCGCCGGCGAACGTCTCGTCGGCGACCGGAAGCCGCTCGCCCGCGTACGGGAGGTCGTCGAACTTGCCCTGCTCCATCGCCTCTCGGATCTGGCGATCCACGAGGCTCTCCCACGTCGGCGCGACGTGGCGGTCGCCGTGCTCGTCGATGCGGTTGGGGGGCTTCCTGCCGGGTTCCACGGCGGCAGTCTAGCGGCAGATCGCGAACGTGCAGGCCCATTCCCGCATCGGCGGCCAGTGACAGGCGAGCTGGCACGGACGCGGGCCACGTAGGACCGGGACGAATGCAGCTTCACGACGACGGCCGCTTGTCGTACGTCCGCCACGGATCTCGTCGGCTTCCTCGAGTGCGATCACCCGGCTGGCCCTCGAGGGGCTCGCGTGAGCGTGGCCTCGTCGAGAAGCCCATTCCGCGACGACCCCGAGCGAGCTCGTACGCAAGCGCGGCTACGCGCATGAGCAGCGCTACATCGAGCATGCTCACCGAGCAGGGCGCAACGTCGTCGAGATCGGCAGGACGGTCCGCGATCGCCCGCTCGGCACCGAGTCACGCCGCCCGCATGCCGGGCGAGCGGCCGAGGCGGCCCGCCAGACGCTGACGGCGATGCGGGCAGGCGCGGATGTGATCTTCCAGGGCACGTTCTTCGACGGCCGGTGGCGCGGCCACCCGGACTTCCTGGTGCGCCGTGACCGACAGGCCGTCCGACCTCGGGTCTTGGAGCTACGACGTCGCCGACACCAAGCTCGCCACGCGAGTCAAGGCAGCCGCAATCCTCCAGATGTGCGTCTACGCGATCAGCTCGCCGATCCAGGGCATCCCGCCGGAGACACCTTCGTGGTCACCGGCGGCCGCGAGGCGCACGGACCGGCTGGCCGACTACATCGCCTACTACCGCGCAGCCAAGGCCGCTTCGAGGCGCGAGTGTCGGACGGCGACACGGACGCCACCCGCCGGCGACGTATCCGGAGCCCGTCGACCATTGCCGCGTCTGCTCGTGGTGGCAGCTGCTGCAGGACCGGCGGCGCGAGGACGATCACCTGTCGCTGGTTGCGGGCGCGGCGAAGGCGCACGCCAGCGGTCGAGCGGCTCACGACCCTCGCCGACCTCGCCGACGTGGGCTCGCGGGCCGCGCCGCCGTCAACCTCCAGCCGCGGATCCTCGACCGGCTGCGCCGCCAGGCGTCCCTCGAACGGCGCGCATCCGCGTCGAGGGCGAGGACGCCGGGGAGGTCCTCTACGAGCTGATCCCGGCCGACCGCGGACGAGCCCGGCCCCGTGCCTCGCGGCGCTGCTCGCCCTCCCGCCTCGCTCGACGATGTTCCTCGACATCGAGGCCGATCCCGTTCGCGCTCGACGACGGTCTCGAGTACCTGTTCGGATCCTCGAGCCGGCCGTCGAGCCCGATCCCGAGGGCTCGACCCGTCGGGCGCCGAGCCGGCTTCCACGCACTCTGGGCCCACGACCGGGCCAGGTACGCCGGAGAAGCGGATGCTCGAGGCGTTCGTCGACCTGGTCCTCGAGCGGCGGGAGCGCGACCCGAACTCCACGTCTACCACTACGGCGGCTACGAATCGGGCGCGCTCGAGCGGCTCATGCAGCGGCACGCGACCCGCGAGGAGCGAGATCGACCGCTGCTCCGCGGCGACGTCCTCGTCGACCTGTACGACCACGTGGTCCGGCCGGGCATCCGCGCGAGCGTCGAGAGCTACTCGATCAAGAAGCTCGAGACGTTCTACATGCTCCAGCGCGAGGGCGGGATCAGGACCCAAGCCGGGTTCGTCGGTCGTGGAGTACGTGGCTCGAGCTGGGTCCGGACGCGCCGGTCGACGATCCCGCCGATCCTTCAGGCGATCGCGGACTACAACCGCGACGACTGTGTCTCGCAACCTCCTCCTCCGCGACTGGCTCGAGGCACGGCGAGATCGAGGCACTCGCGACGCACCCGGAGTGGTACCCGGACGGGGTGGTCCCCCGGCCAGCCTGGGAAGAGGGAGCGCCGAACGAGAAGATCGCGATCGCGCAGGCCGAGACACGTCAAGCGCCGAGGACGCCGCTTCGTGCCGGCGTGCCCGAAGACCGGCTGCTGTCGCACTCCCGACGCAACAGGGCGCTGGCTTCTCGCGCGCTCGTCGATTGGCATCGACGCGAGGACGAAGCCGCCTGGTGGCGATCACTTCCGGCTCGTCGAAGCATCGCGGGACGACCTCATCGCGGACGGCGCCGCCCTCGCGGACCTCCGGCTTCGAGGCGATCTCGGCCGGATCGACCGCTCAAGCCTTCGCCGGTCTCCGGTTCGACCCGGCGCAGGACGCCAAGGTTCTCGAGGGGAAGGCGTACCTCGCGTTGACCCCGAACGCGGACAGCGCAGGGCGGACCCCGTCCGCGGCGACCGTCATCGCCATCGACCCGCTCGCGGGTTCCGTCGACCTCAAGCTCGACGGCGACGGCCACCGCACCCGGTCGTGCGCCGATCCCGCGGAAGCCGTTCGGGACAGACCAGAGCGTCCTGCGCGTCGGCGACTGGCGCGGACGCCGTGATCGAGCACGCGACGGCGGCCCGGCGTTCGCCCGTGCGGCGCGCGGGCGCTGCTGCTCGTACCGCCCGGATCGTCGGCCTCGACGTTGGCGCCGAGCTCGGCGACCCGCCGGCGCCGACGTAACCCTGATCGCCCGCGATCTCGCGCTGCCGCTCCTGGACGAGACGGTGCTCGCGATTCAGGGTCCGCCGGGCACCGGCAAGACGTACACGGCAGCGCGGATGATCCTCGATCTCGTCCAGGCCGGTCGTCGGGTCGGCGTGACGGCACAGTCGCACGCGTGATCGCGAACCTCCTGGAGGCCGTCGCGAAGGCCGCCGACGCCGAGGACCGGTTTGTCCGGATCGCGCAGAGCGTGGACGGCGACGAGCGAGGACGGAGGACGGGTTCGCGACTCGAACGCATCGGCAAGCCCGAGGACGCCCGCGATGGACTCGCCGACGGGCGGTCGGACGTCGTCGGCGCGACCGCATGGTTGTGGGCGCGCGACGACATGGTGGGCATGCTCGACGTCCTGTTCGTCGACGAGGCGGGGCAGCTGCTCGCTCGCGACGGTGTGCTCGGTCGCTGGAGCGGCTTCGTCGATCGTGCTGCTCGGCGACCCGAACCAGCTCCACGCAGGTCTCGCAGGGCACGCATCCCGCGGGCGCCGAGGCATCGCACTCGGGCACCTCGTCGGCGATGCCAAGACCATCCCGCCGGATCGAGGCTCCTCCTCGGCAGACCTACCGACTCCACCCCGACATCAACGCCTTACATCTCCGACGCGTTCTACGAAGGACAGGCTCGAGACCGCGCCCGGGAACGCCCTCCAGCACGTGGGCGAAGGCCCTCCCCTGTCGCGGACGGGCCTCGCTCACGGGCCGCGTCCGCTACGTCCCGGTCCGGTCGTCGGGCGCAACGAACCGATCGCGCGAGGAGGCTGTCTGGATCGCGGATGTCATCGAGCGCTCCGCGACCGCCACTGGATCGACGCGAAGGGCGCGGACCGCCCGATGGACGCTCGATGACATCATCGTCGTCGCTCCCTACAACGCCCAGGTCGCGGAGATCGCACGCGAGACGTTCGACAACGGCTGGGCGTGCCCGCGATCGTCGGCACGGTCGACAAGTTCCAGGGCCGCGAGGGCGCGGTGGCGATCTACTCGATGACGACGTCCACGCCCGAGGACGCACCGCGCGACATGGAGTTCCTGTACTCGCGCAACCGGCTCAACGTCGCGATGTCTCGGGCCCGCGGCCTCGCCGTCGTTCTCGCGAACCCGGAGCTGTTGCTCGCGACTGCCACACCCCGGAGCAGATGCGCTCCTCAACGCGTTCTGGCGCCTGCTCGAGGTCGCGACACTGCAGGACGACGCCGGGCGGGTGGCAGCTGCCGTACCGCCGCCAACCATGTCCGACGGCGACCTCCTCCTGTTTCCCGAGCTCGGACCATGGGATCGTCGAGCCAACGACGCCCGCCGAGGCGGCTGACGTATCGTCACGCCATGACCGCCGCACCCGCGATCACCCTGCCGCCGGCCGAGCTCCACGCGGCGCGGACGCGGGCACGGAACACGCTGATCACGGGCGTCGCGCTGGGCAGCACCGGACACATCGCGGCCGTGACGGTCGCGACGATCGTCGCCAAGGACATGCTCGGCTCGCAGACGTGGGCCGGCGCGCCGGGGGCGACGGTCGTCCTCGGGTCCGCGCTTGGATCGGTCCTCCTCGCGTCGCTCATGGCGGGGCGCACGCGGCGGATCGGGCTCAGCACCGGCTACACGGTGGGCGTCGTCGGCGCCCTGATCGCCACGGCGGCCGTGGTGGGCGGCCTGTTCCCGCTGCTGCTCGTCGGGACGCTGCTCATCGGGTTCGGAAGCACGGCCAACAACCTGTCGCGATACGCGAACGCGGACATGGCCGGGCCTGCACGCCGCGCGTCGGCGATCGGCATCGTCGTGTGGGCCGCGACCGTCGGGTCGGTGATCGGGCCGCTGCTCGCCTCCGTCGGGTCCGAGATCGGCATGAACCTCGGGCTGCCGATGTATGCCGGCGCCTACCTCGTGCCGGTCGTGTTCGTCGGCCTCGCGGCGATCCTGTCGTTCACGTTCCTCCGCCCGGACCCGTACCAGCTCGCGGACGCCGAGACGCTGGCCGCGGAGGCGGCGTCGGGCGTGACGACGAGCGAGAGCATCGTGGCGATCCTCCGCCGGCCCGGGGTGAGCGCGGCGATCATCGCGCTCGTCGTGGGCCAGTTCGTGATGGTCCTGATCATGACGATGACGCCGCTCCACATGACCGAGCACGGCCACTCGCTGACCGAGGTGGGCATCGTCCTGTCCGGCCACACGCTCGGGATGTACGCGCTGTCGCCGGTCTCGGGCCGGCTCACCGACCGCTTCGGGCCGATCCCGACGATCTTCCTCGGGACCGCCGTCCTGGCGACCGCGTCGCTCATGGCCGCCCTCTCGCCGCCGGACGGCGGTTTCATGCTCCTGCTCGCGCTGTTCCTGCTCGGGCTCGGCTGGAACTTCGGGTTCGTGGCCGGGTCGACGCTCCTCTCCGAGAACCTCGAGCTCCACGAGCGGACGCGGGTCCAGGGCTCGGCCGACGCGCTCATCTGGTCGTCCGCGGCGGCCGCGAGCCTCGGGTCGGGGCTGATCATGGCCGGCGTCGGCTACACGGCCCTCGGGATCCTCGGCGCGGGCGCGGTGATCATCCCGGTGGTCGTGCTCCGCGCGCACCGTCGTGCCACCGCCCACGCCCACGACCTGCCGCACGCCGAGGCGCCGGCGCCGTGACGGGCGGCACGCCCCGCGCGATCCATGGCTGACCGCGTCCACGGCATCCCGGCCACGCCCGACGACGTCGCGCGTCGAGCCCGACGACTGGGACCCGCGCGACGCGAGCGGCGGCACCTGGGACGCCGTCCTGTTCCCGGGCGTGGACATGCGCGAGGCGACCGTGACCGGGGCGAGCTTCACCGGCTGCACGTTCCGCGAGGTGAAGTTCAACGCATCCGTGTTCCGTGACACCGCGTTCACCAACTGCACGTTCGTCGCGTGCACGCTGTTCGACGTCCGGTTCGAGGCCTGCAAGCTCGTCGGCAGCCTGTTCGACGGCTGCACCTTCGACCTGCTCGTCGTCGAGGGCGGCGACTGGTCGCTCGTCGGCCTGCCGGGCGCCGACCTCCGGCGGGCGACCTTCCGTGGCGCAAGGATGCGCGAGGTGGACCTCGTCGGCGCGCGGCTCGACGGCGCGGCGGTCCGCGACGCCGACCTCTCGGGGGCGCTGACCCACGAGGCGTCGTTCCACGGCACCGACCTGCGCGGGAGCGACCTGTCCTCGATCGATCCGGTCCACAGCGACGTGACCGACGCGCTCATCGACCCGGAGCAGGCGATGACGATCGCGGCCGCCCTCGGGCTGCGGTTCGCCTAGCGGCGTCCCGGCGGCCCCGGTGCGACGTCGTGCCGGCGGCGGAACGCCGTGAGGATCATCGCGATCCCCGCACCCGCGAGGATGAGGTCGCGGGCCACCTGGTCCGGACCGGACGGGCTCGCGCCGGCACGCGCCATGACCGCGTCGAACGCGGCGAAGGCGATGATCGCGATGCCCGCGGCGAGGTTCACCCACGCGATCCGGCGGCGCCTGACGGGGTCGACGACGGTCGGGGCGTCCGTCGCCGCGCGTTCGAGCACCCCGTGCCAGACCCGCTCGCCATCCTCGACCCGGTCGGTCGGCGCGAGGCCGATGCGCTTCGCGACCCGCTCGGACGGGGTGTTCTCCGCGAGGATGTGGGCGGTGATCGCGGTGACGCCCTCGTCGGCGAGCGCGGCGACCATCCCGATCGCGGCCTCGGTCGCGTAGCCACGACCCTGCCAGCGCTGCCCGATGACCCAGGCGACGTCCGCGCGCGCCTCCGCCGGGGTGATCGTCGCCTGGACGTAGCCGATCGCCTCGCCGGTCTCCGCGAGGCGGACGATCCAGTTGCGCCAGGCCTCGCCGGCGTCGGACGAGGGCCCGCGCACCTGCGCCTCGTAGCGGTCGTGGAGCTCGGGTGTCGTCGGCGGCTCACCGCCCGTGAACACGTACAGCCCGGGATCCCCGAGGACCGGCGTCATCTCCTCCGCGTGATCCACGCGGAGTGGCTCCAGCCGAAGGCGCGGGGTGCGCAGGACCGCGGAGCTGGGCGGGGCCGCGGCGGGCGAAGGGGCGGGCCCGGCGGTCACTCGACGACGCCGAGCTGCTCCACGACGAACGCCGCGAGGACGCGCGCGCAGGCCTCGACCTCGTCGAGCGGCACGCGCTCGTCGGCGCCGTGGGCGAGCCGGACGTCGCCCGGCCCGAACATGACGCACGGCGTCTCGCCGACGTCGATGAACAGCCGCATGTCGGCGCCGTAGGGCACGCCCACGAGCGACGGCTTCCGGCCGGTGACCTGCTTCGCGACCCGGGCGAGCGCCGTCGGGAGCTCATGGTCCGCCGGGACGCGCGAGGAGCCGAACCGCGCGCCGGTCAGCTCGAGCCGCGCCGGGTGGTCGCGGAGGAAGTCGTCGGCGTCGCAGGCCGCGGCCACCGCGAACTGGAGGTCCGCGAACGCCTCCTCGGGCGTCTGGCCGAGCCGCACGCCGTAGCGGCCCTCCGCGACGACGAGGTCCATCACCGTCGACGCCCACTCGCCGCCGTGGACCGTCCCGACGATCGTGGGGTACGGCAGCCCGAGCGCCGTCATCAGCGGGTCCGACTCCTCGCCGTTGCGCCACGCCTCGTCGGCCCCGAGCGCCCGGACGATGGTCTGCAGGTTGTCGAGCGCGGAGACGCCCTCGCGTCGCTTGCTCGCGTGCGCCGCGCGACCCGGCACGGCGAGCCGGAACGTGATCGCGCCGGCGTGGGCGATGACGACGTCGAGCATCGACGGCTCCGGGATGATCGCCATGTCGCCCGTCGCCCCCGCGCGGATCGCGGCGAGCGTCCCCTGGCCGCCGTCCTCCTCCGAGGGCACGAGCGCGACGACCAGCTCCCCGGCCAGCAGCGCGAGCTGCCCGCTCGCCCGGAGCGCCCGCACGGCGGCGAGGATCGCCGCGACGCCGCCCTTCATGTCGTTCGCGCCGCGCCCGTACAGCTGGCCGTCGCGGATCTCCGCTCCCCACGGGTCCGCCGTCCACGTCGAGAGATCGCCCGCGGGCACGACGTCCGTGTGGCCGCTGAGCACGAGCCGTGTCCCGCCCGGCCGGCCCGCGCGGCCCATGACGACCGTCAGCGTCTCGCGCGGGACCTCCTCGCCCGGCCACGCCGGGTCATCGCGGATGTCGGCGGGGTCGGGGTGGAACACCTCCACCACGAGCCCGGCGGCCTCGAGCCGGTCCGCAAGCATGGCCGCGAGCTCGTCCTCGCTCGCGGTGGCGCTCGGGACGCGGACCAGCGCCTGGAGCTCGGCCGTCAGCGCGGCGACGTCCACTGCCTCGGCTGCGGCCCGTGCCCCCGCCGCCAGCGTCCGGCGGCTCACGCGCGGAGCACCGGGCGGGTGAGGCAGGTCACGCCGCCGGAGCCGTTCTCGCCCACCTCGCGGAGCGGGACCGCGTGGACCTCGACGCCGGCTGCCTCGAGCCGCGATCGGGTGACGTCGTTGCCCTCCGCCGTGACCACGACGCCCGGCCGGACCGCGAGGACGTTGCAGCCCAGCGTGGGGTACTCCTCCTCGGGCACCTCGACGAGCCGGATCCCGAGGTCGGCGAGCAGCTCGTAGAGGCCGGCCGGCAGGAGCGGCAGGAATACGACCGCGATGTCGTCGGCGACGGGCGAGATCACCGAGAGCAGGTGGACGAGCTCGTCCGGGCCCTTCCAGTACGGCACGTCGAACACGCGGACGTCGCCGCCCACGATCGAGGCGAGCTGGCGCGCGCCGGCGTCGTTCGTGCGGAGCGTGCGGCCGACGCACAGCAGGTCCGGCCGGAGCCAGAACGTGTCGCCGCCCTCGAGCGTCCCGGGCGCCTCGATTCGTCCGAGCGTCGGGATGCCGCGTGCCCGCGTCCACGCCTCGAGCACGCCGGGCTCACCCGCGCGGTTCGGCTTGCCCGGGCGGAGCGGGATCGCGCCGCCGTCGGCGATCAGCAGCGGGTCGAAGACGTAGACGAGGTCCGGGTCGTCGGTCTCCGCGTCGAGGACGTGGACCCGGGTCCCGAGCCGGGTGAGCGTGTCCACCAGGCCGTCGTGCTCGCGGCGGGCGGTCTCGAGATCCACGTGGCGGAGGAACCCGTGCGCGACCTCGTCGTAGGCGGCCGCGAACGCCGGTCCGGGCGTCTTCACGAGCACGTCGAGGAGCGGCGCGGTCATGCTCTGTGCCCCGTAGGCACGGCCCGTCGCCCGGTCGAGATCGGTCGTCATCGCGCGAGGATACGTCGCGTCGGTGCACCGGGTCGGGTCGACACGAGGGGCGCGAGGGCGCACGATCTCCGATGTCACCCACTCGCCTCAGCCGCAGCAGGTACCGCCGATGACCGCGACGCACGTCGCCGCCCGCCTCCGCGTCGCCTTCGCCACCGCCGCGATCCTCGTGGCGCTGGTGCCCGGCCGCGGCGACAGCGTCCATCGCTCGCTGAGCCGATCACGGATGGCTCTGTGACGCCGGCACTGACCTCAGCGTCGGTTCGGCTCTCGCCGGTCGCGAGCGGCCTCGAACGATCCCGTGTTCATCACCAGTGCGAACGACGGCACGGGCCGTGTCTTCATCGTCGAGAAGGGCGGCCGGATCCTCGTTCGCAAGAACGGCGCCATCCTCGCGACCCCGTTCCTGGACATCCACGGCTCCGTCTCGAAGGGCAACGAACAGGGGCTCCTCGGCCTCGCGTTCCACCCGTCGTTCAAGACGAACCACAAGTTCTACGTGAACTTCACCAACACCGCCGGCGACACGCGGGTTCGCGAGTATCGGGCGTCGACGACGAACCCGGATCGCGCCGTCGCGAGCTCGGCGCGGTCGCTCCTGAGCATCGACCAGCCGTACGCGAATCACAACGGCGGCATGCTCGCGTTCGGGCCTGGCGGCTACCTGTACCTCGGCTTTGGCGACGGCGGCAGCGGCAACGACCCGGGCAACCGTGCCCAGAGCGTGTCTACGCTCCTCGGCAAGATCCTCCGGATCGACGTCAACGGCAGGACGTCCACCAAGGCCTACCGCATCCCGTCATCGAACCCATACGTCGGCAAGACGGGGCTCGACGAGATCTGGCAGCGGGGCCTGCGCAACCCGTGGCGGTTCTCCTTCGATCGCGCGAACGGCTACCTGTGGATCGGCGACGTCGGCCAGGGCAGCTACGAGGAGGTCGATCGCGCCGCCAACACGAGCTCCGGGCCGGGTCGGGCCTACAACTGGGGCTGGCGCGTCATGGAGGGGCGTCACTGCCACATTCCCTCGTCCGGGTGCAGCACGAGCGGCAAGAAGCTGCCGCTGTACGAGTACACGCACGCCTCGAACGGGCGCTGCGCCGTCACCGGCGGCTATGTCTACCGCGGCAAGGCCATCCCCGCGCTCCTCGGCTGGTACGTGTTCGGCGACTACTGCAGCGGCGAGATCTTCGCGATCCGTGCCAACGCGTCCTACCCGCCGACCCGGGTCACGCTCGCGGGCGCCGGGAGCGGACGGCTCATCAGCAGCTTCGGCGAGACTGCCGGCGGCGAGATCTATGTCGTCGACCTGCGGGGCAACATCTACCTGATCGCACACGCCTGAGCAGCATCCGGGGGGTTCACGGGCGGCGTCAGGGTCGCTAGCATCCGCGTCATGACCGGTTACGTCGCGATGGCCCGCGTGGAGCGCAGCCGCGTGCGCGCGATCGCGTGGGCCGGCGCCGACCCGGACGCGGACCTCCGCGCCGCGGCCGCGGCGGTCGACGAGGCGGCGACGGTCCTCGAGGTGGACCCGGGCCCGGACCTGGACGAGCGCTGGTCCCGGTTCCGCGACCAGGTGTCGATGACGGCGTTCTTCCTGTTCGACCCCGACAGCTGGCGGTAGCCCCGCGTCAGGCGGGGGGCGTCCCGAACCGGCCGCTGTCTGTCGCGGCGAGGACGTCGGGGTCGCGCGGGTCGGTTCGCCCGAGGACGAGCGCGGCGACGTGGGCCGCCGACGCCGGGCCGGTCGAGATTCCCCATGGGCCGTGTCCCGCGGCGATGAACAGGCCGTCGATCCCCGGGACCGGCCCGACGAGCGGTCGCCCGTCGGCGGCGAGCGGGCGCGCACACGCGCGGAGGCCCTGGGTGGGCGCGTCGGCGACGGCGGGCACGTAGCGCGCGCCGCCGTCGCGGAGCCGCGCCTCCCAGTCGCGCGGGTCCGGCTCGCGCGGGAGAAACGTCGAGCCGAGCGACGACCGGCCGTCAGCCGTCACGAGGCTGAAGTCGAACATGCCGTCGTCATCGCCGTCGGCTGGGGCTGGCGCGGTCGCGGCGTCCACGCCCGATCCCTCGAGGACGTGCCGCGGCGCCGCATCGCCGAGCGCGAGCTCCACGATCACGCCCCACATCGGGCGGATCGGGCGCCAGCCGCCGGTCGGGTCCACGATCGCCGGGCTCCACGGGCCGGCCGTCACGACGACTGCCGCCGCCGGCTCGAGCGTCCCCTCGACGCTGACGCCGGCCACGCGGCCGCCTGCGCGCGCGACCGTGGCGGTCACCCCCTCGCGGATGGTCGCGCCCCGTGCCCTCGCGAGGGCCCCGAACGCCCTCGTCGCGGACGCCGGGGCGACCGGGAAGCCGATGTCGAAGCGGATCGCGGCGAGGCCGTCGGCGAGCCCGGGCTCGAGCTGTCGCAGCGCGGACGGATCGACGAACGTCGGGCCGAGCTCGGGGCTCGCTGCCGCGGCCTGCGCGGCGCCCAGCCGGAGCGCGTCCTCGTCCCAGCCAAGCTCGAGGATGCCGCTCGGGCGGTCGCCCAGCCGGAACGCGCGCTCCGGCGCATCGACCGGGAGCGCCTCGGCGAGCTCGTCGGGGAGCGACCGGTAGCGCGCGAGCGACGCCCGGTACAGCGACCCGAGGACGGCGTCCGCGGGGTACCACACGGCGCCCGAGTTGCGCCCCGACGCGCCTGCCGCCAGGTTCGCGCGCTCGTACAGGGTGACGCTGACGCCGCTCCCCGCCAGCTCGGCCGCGAGCGCGGTGCCGACGATCCCGCCGCCGATGATCGCGACGTCGCGCGTGATCACGGCCGGGTCCGCCTCAGCCGGCCGCGCCCGGCACGATCGCCCGGAGCTCGTCGAGCAGCCGGTCGACCTCGGCGGCGGTGTTGTAGTGGGTGAGGCCGATCCTGAGCACGCCCTCGGGCTCGAGGCCCAGCCGCTCCGTGACCCCGACCGCGTAGAAGTTGCCCCACCAGGTCGCGATGCCCCGGGCACCCAGCGCCGCCGAGACCGCCTCGGGCGCGATGCCCTCGAACGTCACGGCCGCGGTCGGGGTGCGCTCGTCAAATCGTGCGCGGTCGGTGATCCCCCAGATCCGCGACCCCGGGATCGCCTCGAGCCCGCCGAGGAGGCGCTCGAACAGCTCCATCTCCCACGCCCGGATCGCGGCCATGCCCGCGTGCGCCTGCAGCCGCCGCCCCGTCATGCCCGGGAACGCGTGCTCGAACGACGACCCGTACCGCTCCCCCACCGAGGCGATGTACTCGACCGCGGCGAGCGAGCCTGCGATCCCCTCGTGGTTGAGCGTGCCGGTCTCGAACCGGTCGCCGGCGGGTCGCAGCTTGTACGTGGGCAGCGCGTCGAGCGCGGCGGCGCGCCCGTACAGGACGCCCACGTGGGGCCCGAAGAACTTGTAGACGGAGCAGGCCAGGAAGTCGGTCCCGATGGCCTGGACGTCGATCGGCACGTGGGGCGCCGCGTGGACCGCGTCCACGTACGTGAGCGCGCCGGCCTCGTGGGCGCGCCGCACGAGCTCGCCGACGGGGTTGATCGTGCCGACGGCGTTCGACGCCCAGCCGAACGCCACGAGCTTCGGCCGCCCGTGGAGGATCGCGTCGAGCGCCTCGACGTCGAGCGTGGCGTCGTCCGGCCGGATGCCGACCGTCCGCACCGTGATCCCGCGGTCCGCGGCCGCGCTCCGCCAGGGCCCGACGTTCGCCTCGTGGTCGAGCCCGGTCACGACGATCTCGTCACCGGCCGCGAGGGTCGCCGTGATCGAGCGGGCGACGTGCATCGTGAGCGTCGTCATGTTGGCGCCGAACTTGATCTCGGACGGATCGGCCGCGTTGAGGAGGTCCGCGAGCGCGAGATGGGCGTCGTCGAGCATCTCGTCCGAGCGCTCGGACGTGAGGAACGTGCCGCCGTGGTTCGCGTTCGCCTCGCGGTAGTACCGGCTGACGGCCTCGATCACGGTGTCCGTGACCTGCGTCCCGCCCGGGCCGTCGAAGAACGCCATCGGCCGTCCGTCGTGCTCGATGGACAGGGCGGGAAAGCGGGCGCGGAGCGCCTCGACGTCGAGCTCGGACATGGCGGGGAACCTCGCGGCGATTCGGGTGTCCCGATGCTACCGGCCGTGCGCGACACGGGGGCGCCGGACGCGCGGACGCCCCGGCGGCGGTACGGCCGACGGGGCGTCGATGCGTGGGTCTCGATGGGCCTCCCGGCCCGGGCGATCAGGCCGAGGCGGCGACGAGCTCGGTGGCGACCGTCGCGTCGGCGACGACCTCGTCCATCGCGAGGTCGATCTCGAGCTTGATCTCCTTGCCGACCAGCCAGCCGCCCGACTCGAGGGCGACGTTCCAGGTCAGGCCGAACGCCTCACGGTTGAGCTTCGTCGTCGCGTGGAAGCCGGCGCGCCGGCCCTGGAACCCGTCGTAGTTGCCGAGGAACTCCACGTCGAAGGTGACGGGCTTCGTCACGTCGCGGATGGTGAGGTCGCCGGTGACGGCGTAGTCGTTGCCGCGCTTCGCCTCGACGGCGGTGGAGACGAACGTGATCTCCGGGTAGCGCTCCGCGTCGAAGAAGTCGGCGGAGCGGAGGTGGCCGTCCCGCTGCTCGACACCCGTGTTGAGCGACGCGGCCCTGACGGTGAACGAGCCGCTCGAGGCCTGCGGATGAGCCTCGTCGAGGGTGAGGGTGCCATCGACGTCGGTGAACTTGCCGCGGACGGTCGTCACCATCATGTGCTTGGCGGAGAACTGGACGTCCGTGTGGGTCGGGTCGCTCTTCCAGGTGGTCGTGGTCATGTCTTCGGTCCTCCCAGACCAGGTTCGCGGTGTTCGCGGGCCGCAGACGACGGTGGCGCGTGCGGCGATCGGTGATGTAGTTGCCTCTGCAACTATATGGCCGGGTCGTTGCATTGTCAACTACCTGTCCGATGCGTTAGGATTGCGGCATGACCTCCGAGCTCGTCGCGGGCCGTCAGGCAACCGCCCCCGCGACCCACGCAGCGATCCCCGTCACGCCCGGTGACGAGCGTCTCGACGCGTGGCGCAGCCTGATCCAGGCCCACGCACGACTCACGCGCACGCTGGACGAGGAGCTGCAGGCGGCCCATCGGCTCTCCCTCGCCGAGTACGACGCGCTGCTCCAGCTCGCCAACGCCCCCGATCGCCGGCTTCGGATGAGCGCGCTCGCGGACCGCGTGCTGCTGTCGCGCTCGGGCATCACTCGCCTCGTGGACCGCCTCGTCGCGGCCGGGATGGTCGAGCGGTCGCAGTGCTCCACCGACGCGCGCGGCGCGGAGGCCGCGCTCACGCCCGCGGGTCTCGACCGCCTGCGCGCCGCGTCCGCCACCCACCTCGACGGCGTGGGCCGGCTGTTCCTCGACGTCGTCGACCCGGCCGACCGGGCGGCCGTCCAGCGGGCGATGGACCGGGTGATCGCGAACCTCGGCGGCCCCACCTGGGCCGACCCCGAGTGCACCCCCGGGACCGGCACGGCCTGACCGCCAGGTGACCGGAGCGGCCCGCGTGCCCGGTCGCGTCCTGGCCGGCACGAGCGGCTTCTCGTACGCCGCCTGGTCACCGCTGTTCTACCCGCCCGGCCTTCGCTCGGGCGCCTTCCTGCCCCACTACGCCTCGCGCCTGCCCGCGTGCGAGCTCAACAACACGTTCTATGCGCGCCCCAAGGAGGACCGGATCCGCGGCTGGACAGCCGCCGTGCCCGAGGACTTCCGGTTCATCGTCAAGGCGCAGCGCGGTGCGAGCGTCCGGGCGCTCTACGGTGACGATCCGGCGGGCTCGGTCGCCTGGCTGACGGAGTTCCTGCCGACGTTCGGGCAGCGGCTCGGCGCCGTGCTGTTCCGGGTGGGCAACGAGATCCCGCGCAACGATGAGCGGCTGCAGGGGCTGCTGACCGCCTGGCCGCGCCCGATCCCGCTCGTGCTCGAGGCGCAGCACCCGTCGTGGACCGCCGACGAGACATTCGCCGCCCTGCGGGCCGCGGGCGCGGTCCTGTGCACGACGGACCTCGACGACCAGGAGGAGACGCCCGACATCCGACGGACGGGGCCGTTCCTCTACCTCCGGCTGCGCCGCTCCACGTACACCGACGCCGAGCTCGACGCGTGGGCGCGCCGCCTCGTCCCGTTCCTCGACGACGGGCTCGACGCGTTCGTGCTGTTCCGGCACGACGAGGACGGCACGAGCGCGCTCCGCGCGGAGGGGTTCGCCGATCGCGTGGATCGGGTTCGCGTCACCGGCTGACGGTCAGCCCTCGACCGTCTCCGCGTCCCAGCGGTTCGCGCCCGCGGCACGGGTGTATTCCGCCGGCCCGAACACGACGATCACCCGCAGCTCCTCGGTGACGTCGTGGAAGCGGTGCGGGACCTCCGCCGCGACGAAGATCGAGTCACCCGGCCCGACGTCCCGCGTCTCGGCGCCGGCGGTGAACCGCGCCCGGCCGGCGAGGATCACGTACACCTCGTCCTCGGTGTGCGGCGCCTGGCCGTCCACGCCACCCGCCTCGATGACGTAGAGCCCAGCCGAGAGGTCCGCGCTGCGCGCGAACTCCAGCCACGGGCCGCCGCTCGCCGCGCGGAGGTCGACGAGGCTCGACAGGGGAAAGACGTCCATGCCGCTACGCTACGCGGTGCCCATGCGATCCGCCACTCCGTGTTCACGCCGCCTCATCGCAGCCGTCGTCGCGCTTGCCGCCGTCGCGGGGTGCGGCCCCACCACGACGCCCGCGCCGCCCACGGCGGCACCGTCCGCGATCGCGAGCGCCGGCCCCTCGTCGCCCGGCGCCAGCCCGTCGTCACTCGCGGACGTCCGGGTCGCGGTGGAACCGGTCATCGGCGGCCTCGACGGCGCGATCTTCGTCACGTCGGCCAACGACGGCACGGGGCGCCTGTTCGTCGCCCAGCAGGGCGGCGTCATCAGCATCGTCGAGAACGGGGCCCTGCTCCCGACGCCGTTCGTTGACCTGTCGGACCGGATTGCCGCGGGTGGCGAGCGCGGCCTCCTGGGCCTCGCGTTCCCGCCGGGCTTCGGGCCGGAGCGCCCCGACGTCTTCGTCCACTACTCGGACACGAACGGCGACACCACGGTCGCCCGGTTCACGGTCGACCCGGCCGACCCCGATCGCCTCGACCCCGCCACCGAGCAGATCGTCCTGACCCAGCAGCAGCCGTATCCCAACCACAACGGCGGCTGGATCGGCTTCGACCCCGACGGGATGCTGCTCATCGCGCTCGGCGACGGCGGTGCGGGCGGCGATCCCGAGAACCGGGCCAGCGACCTCGGCACGATCCTCGGCAAGATGCTCCGCATCGACGTCCTCGGCGCGCCAGACGGCGACCCCTACTCGATCCCGGCGGACAACCCGTTCGTCGGGCGAGCCGGCGCGCGCGGCGAGATCCTCCACTACGGGCTGCGCAACCCGTTCCGCGACAGCATCGACCTCGAGACGGGCGACCTGTGGATCGGCGACGTGGGCCAGAACGCGTGGGAGGAGGTCGACGTCGCGCGGGCGGGCGCGAGCGGGCTCGACTTCGGGTGGCGGCGCTGGGAAGGGCGCCACTGCTACGACACGGGCGCCGGCTGCGTGGAGGACGGCGTGACGATGCCCGTCGCCGAGTATCCCCACGCGGACGGCTGCTCCGTCATCGGCGGTGTCGTCTACCGCGGCGACGCCATCCCGGCGCTCCGCGGGGCGTACCTGTTCGCCGACTACTGCAGCGGGACGCTGTGGGCGCTCGATGCGGCGCTTGACGGCGAGCAGGCACCGACGGTTCTCACGTCGACTGGTCGCAACATCAGCTCCATCGGGATCGACGAGGACGGCGAGGTGTGGCTCACGGACGTCGGCGGCGGGGCGCTCCTGCGCTTGGTCGCCGGCGCCTGACTGGTGCCCGTGCCGGACCCGCTGGCGCGCTGCTGAAAGGGAACCGGGGTCCACGCCACGGGAGTTGCGATGGATGGCGGTGGATCGTCCGACCATGCCGCTCCTGCGCCCGTCACCCTAGCGATGCGTGGTCTTGTCGTTTCCTGGGCGGCCCGGGGCGCCGGGCTGGCCATCGGCGTGGGTCTCGTGGCCCTGGTCGCCTGGGTCGCCGCGTCGTCGCTCCACGTCATCGTCCTGACATTCATCGCCATCCTGCTCGCCGCCGCTCTCGAGCCGTTCGTCGGCTGGATGCGGTCGAACACGCCGATCCCCCGCGGCCCCGTGATCCTCCTGGTCTACCTCGCCTTCTTCGCGCTCGTCGCACTCTTCGCCCTGTTCGTGGTCCCTGCCGCCTTCACCCAAGCCGAGCAGGTCACACGCCACCTGCCGACGTTCCTCGACCAGCTCGACGACTGGGCCGCAGGCGTCCGGCCGGACGCCGTTGGACAGGTGGTGAGCTCGATGACCGAGGCTGCGCGGGGCTACCTGCGTCCCGCTGCGCCGGGCACAGAGCAAGTAGTCCAGATCGGCCTCACGCTCGCCGAGGTGCTGACCTCGATTGGTGCCGTGCTCGCGCTCGTGTTCTTCTGGCTGGTAGGCCACGCCCGCTTGCAGCGGTACTCGCTCGCGTTCTTTCCGCTCGACCGACGCGGCGGCGTGCGGCGCGCCTGGAACGACGTCGAAAGCAGGCTTGGCATGTGGTTCCGCGGACAGCTCATCCTCATGGGCACCGTCGGCGTGCTGTGCGGGACCGCCTACTTGCTGCTGGGCGTGCCGTCCGCGCTCCTCCTCGGGCTCATCGCCGCCCTGTGCGAGGCGATCCCGCTCGTCGGACCGATCCTCGGCGCGATCCCGGCGGTGCTCGCCGCGGCGACTGTCTCTCCTGAGCTGGCGTTGCTCGTGGTAGCCGTCACGGCCGTGATCCAGGTCACGGAGAACAACGTCCTGGTGCCCGTGATCATGCGCAACACGATCGGGCTGTCGCCGCTCGTCGTCACCCTCAGCCTGCTGGTCGGTGCCGCGGCAGGGGGCATCCTCGGCGCCCTCGTGGCCGTCCCGGTCGCCGCGGCCATCGAGGTCATTCTCGGACGCGTCCAGGATCGGGAGGTTCCCGTGGCTCAGGACCCAGCGGGCGCGGATTCAGGGACACCGGACGACGGCGACCTTGAGATGAAGCTGCCCGACGCCAAGGGAGCTGCAACCTCAACCTGAGGGGCCCGGGCGGTACGACGTGCGGCCAGCCTGGCCCACTGCCCGCCTAGCGGACGATGGTCAGGAGCACGGCCGCGAGGAGCGCGATGCCGGCGAGCGCGAGCTCGAGGAACCGCATGGACACCTCATCGAGGCGCGCCATTGGGTTCGCGCGTGCGGGCCTGCGGTTCCGCAAAGGCTTCGTCGATCATCTGTGGGCACTCCAGGTGATGGGTTGCGAGTTGCCCCCGGGTTGCGAGTTGCCTCGGTTGGCATCGGGCGAGAGCGTGCGGCTGACGCCGTACACGAGACGCTCCGGCGCGCCCGTTCGGCGTATCAGCCTGCTTGCGGCGGGCGCCGTGCAGGTCGTTTGAGAGTCAGGCGCAACGCGCGGGCGGGGGCGCATGCCATGGGTCCGGCATGCCACCCCGCCTACGGTGTCCGTGCCAGATGGCGCCACGCCCTCGACGGCGAACCCGGCGCCGGCCCCGCGGGCCGACCCGGCCCGCATCTCCCCACCACACGCGAGGTACATCCCCATGCGCAAGACACTGATCGCTATCGCCCTCGGCGCCTCCGCCCTCGTCGCCGCCTGCGGCGGCGGCACCAGCAGCCCGGCCGTGGACGGCGCGAGCGCAGCCCCGCTCGAGAGCACCCCGCTCGAGAGCCCGGCCGCGAGCCCGAGCGACATGACCGTCCCGAGCGAGTCGCCCGCCAGCTCCTAGGCGGTGACAGGAACCTGCAAGAGCTGAGCCCCTCCGTGTAGCCGCCGCCGCGAGGTGGCGCACGGACAGTGGCCCCAACACCGAACGAATGCGTTCGGCCACCAATTGGGATGGAGGTCCAACAACTCATGAGCATCATCGCCTGGATCGTCCTCGGCGCCATCGCCGGGTATCTCGCCGGTTTCCTCGTCAAGGGTGACGAGGGGCTCGGTGTCATCGGCCACATCGTCCTCGGCATCGTGGGCGCCCTCGTCGGCGGCTTCGTCGCCGGCGCAGTGTTCAACTCGAAGCCGATCGACGGCCCGCTCGACTTCTCGACGATCGTCGTCTCGGTC
>CAVYGJ010000011.1:0-114305 GCA_963768035.1 uncultured Chloroflexia bacterium | reverse complement strand
CGCGAGCGCGTCCTCCTTCGCGATGCCCACCGACGCGCCGATCGTGACCGCCGCGAGCTCGAACGTGCCGACGTACCCGGGCGCGGCCGGGATCGCGGTCGCGAGGTTCGTGCCGGCGGCGAGGAGCGCGGCCTGGCCCGTCGTCGGCTGGACGCCCACGGCCTGGGCCGCGGCCGCGAACGCGAGCACCGTGCACGACCAGGACGCGATCGACAGGCCGACCGCGGCGCCCATCGTGCGCCCGCTCTTCGCGATCGCCAGCCCGTCGCGCAGCCGGACGAGCACCAGCCGCACGCGCGGCCAGCGGTTGAGGTACGCGCTGACGCGCTCGGCGCCCGGCAGCCGGTGGGCCGCGATCCCCACGGCGATGGCGACGACCAGCAGCGCCGACACGGCGAGCCCCACGAGCACCGCGGAGGCGACGATCCCGCGTACCGAGAGCACGAGGATCGCGATCGAGGCGATCGCGACGACGACGACCGTGTCCACGACCCGCTCCACGACGATCGTCCCGAGGATGGTCGAGCGTGACAGCCCGGTCCGCTCCCCCAGGTCGACCGAACGGACGATCTCGCCGAGCCGCGCGGGCAGGATGTTGTTGGCGAGGTAGCCCACGAGCAGCGAGGCGAGCGTCGTGCCGTACGGGACCTTCGCGACGGGCGCGAGGAGCACCTTCCAGCGGAGGGCGCGCAGGAGGATGTCGATGCTCACGAACGCGACGAGGAGGGCGACCCACCCGGGGTCGGCGCCCTTGAGCGTCTCCCATGCCGCCGCGACGTCGACCGACCGGACGACGAGGAACAGGGCGACGATCGAGATCCCGAACCCGATGATCGCGCGGCCGAAGCCGCGGGGCATCCGACGCACGGCTGCGCGGCCGCCTATGCCGCGCCCGACTCGCCCCGCGAGCGGCGAGGGAGCAGCTTCTGGCTCCGGCGGATCCCGACCCGGTGGAGCAGGTACGTCGCGACGACCCGCAGCGTCGAGAGCCCGTAGACGACGCTCCGCTTGAAGTTCACGGAGCTCGCCTCCTCGAAGTAGCGGGTCGGCACCGCGATCTCGCCGATGCGCATCCCGCCCACCGCGACGACCTGGGCGATGAGCTCCTGGTCGAACACGAAGTCGTCGGAGTTGAGCCGGTACGGGATCGTCTCGAGCAGGCGCCGGCTGTACGCCCGCAGGCCCGTGTGGTACTCGGACAGGTGGAGCCCGAACGCGACGTTCTCGACGCCCGTGAGGAACCGGTTGGAGACGAACTTCCAGCTCGGCATGCCGCCCGCCAGCGGGTCGCCGAGGAACCGGGACCCGAGCATCAGGTCCGCGTCGCCCGACAGGATCGGCGCCACGAGCTGCGGGATCCGCGTCGCGTCGTACTGGTAGTCGGGGTGGAGCATCACGACGACGTCGGCGCCCCACTCGAGCGCCCGGTCGTAGCAGGTCTTCTGGTTGCCGCCGTAGCCGAGGTTCTGGCGATGGACGATGACCTCGATGCCCAGCTGCTTCGCGATCGCCACGGTCTCGTCCTTCGACACGTCGTCGACGAGGATCATGTGGTTGACGAGGTCGTGCGGGATGTCCGCGTACGTGCGCTCGAGGGTGCGGGCGGCGTTGTACGCGGGCATGACGATCACGACCCTGGGCTGGTCGGGCATGGCGCAAGGGTAGCGGTGAACCGCGTGCGCACGCGACCGGACGAAGGTCACGGGTCGCGGACCGGGCGTGGCGGCGCGTGTCGCAGTCCCGTCACGGGCGGTGGGTAGGATGGTGCGACGCACGATCCGACGACCACGCGGGCCCCCGCCCGCCAGGAGACCCGACCCGAGATGTTCGACAGGCTGTTCGGCAACCGCCCCTCCGACCCCGCCCAGGCCGACCGCGTCCCGCCCGGGCCAGTACCTGACGGAGAAGTTCCCGGTCCTCCACTACGGCTCGGTCCCGAAGACCGACCTCGCGACGTGGGACTTCAAGGTCTACGGCGAGGTCGACAACCCGTTCACGCTCACCTGGGCCGAGTTCCAGGCGCTGCCGCGCAAGCAGGTCACGACCGACATCCACTGCGTGACCCGCTGGACGAAGCTGGACACCCACTGGGAGGGCGTCGCGATCCAGACGATCCTCGAGCTCGCCCAGGTCCGGCCGTCGGCGAAGTTCGTCGTCGGGCACGCCGAGCAGGGCTACACGGCCAACGTGCCGCTCGAGGTCCTCGACGACGACGACGTCCTGCTCGCGGACACGTTCGAGGGCGCGCCGCTCGAGCCGGACCACGGCTACCCGCTCCGGCTGATCGTGCCCAAGCGCTACTTCTGGAAGGGTCCCAAGTGGATCCGCGGCCTCGAGCTCACGACCGCCGACCGCCTCGGCTTCTGGGAGCGCTACGGCTACAACAACGACGCCGATCCGTGGAAGGAACAGCGCTTCGCGGAGTAAGCCTCGCGGCGTGCCGCGCGAGCGTCAGCCGGCCGCCCGCTTGATCAGCTTCGCGATCTGTTGCTCGTCGGCGGTCGTCAGGCCGGTGATGGCCCACGACGTCGGCCACATCTTGCCGTCGTCGAGCTGCGCCTCGTCGCTGAACCCGAGCGTCGAGTAGCGCGTCTTGAACTTGGCCGCGGCCTGGAAGAAGCAGACGACCTTGCCGTCCCTCGCGTAGGCCGGCTGGCCGTACCAGGTCTTCGGCGCGAGGTGCGGCGCCGTCGTCGTGATGAGCTCGTGGATCCGCTCGGCGATCTCGCGATCCGACGGCGGCATCTCGGCGATCTTCGCGAGCACGTCCTTCAGCGCGGCGGCGTCGTCCGCCCCGCGGCGCGCGGCCACCTTCTGCTCCTTGGCGCGTTCGCGCATCGCGGCCTTCTCGTCGGCCGTGAACCCAGCGGATGCCTTCTTCGAGTCGCTCATGACCGGATCCTCCTCGGTGCGGCGCCGTGACGTGGATCCCCGGAGCTGTCGAGTCGCTGTCTCCAGGACCACGTCGCGTCCGGTAAATCATCGCAGACGGTGCTCGGCGGCCTGCCTCAGCCCAGCTCGAACGTCGTCACGCCGGGTCAGCGGCGAGGAACGTCTCCGCGTCGTGCAGCCCGGGGTTCCACCCCGCCTCGGCCGCCGCGGATCGTGACCATGGCCATGTCCGCGAACGTCATCCGCTCGATCACGAAGTGGCCGGACGCGATGTCGAGGGCCGCAGCGCGACGACGGGTCGAGCGTCTTCATCGATGCATCCTCGCATGCGACCCGGGCACCCGGCGATCCGGCCGCCTACGATGCGCCCGATGACCCATCCGATCGTCGTGACCGACATGGACGGCACGCTGGCCGAGGCCGAGACGTGGCGCGGGATCCTCGCCTGGCTCGCGGCCAACCACCCGTCGCGCGAGGCGAGCCGGTTCGTCACCGTGCGCCTGCCGCGGCTGGCGTTCGCGAAGGTGTTCCGCCGCAGCAAGGAGGCGTTCCGGGCGCGCTGGATGGAGGACCAGGCGCGGCTGCTCGCCGGCCTGTCCGAGACCGAGATCGAGGCGATGGGGACCTGGATCGCGGACGAGCACCTCTGGCCGACGCGCCGCCAGGCGGCCCTCGACGCGGTCCGCGCGACCGCCGACGCCGTGCGGGCGGCAAACCCCGAGGCGCGGCTCGTCCTCGCCACCGGCGCCTACCAGCCGATCGCGGACGCGTTCGCCCGGCGCATCGGCGCCGACGTGGCGCTCGGGACGCCGCTCGAGATCGTCGACGGCATCGCGACGGGGGCCGTCCTCGCCGCGACCCAGACCGGGGCCCAGAAGGCCGCCGCCGTGCGTGCGCTGGCCGAGGGCGGCGAGGTGGTCGCGGCGTTCGGCGACACCGCGGCGGACGTGCCGCTGCTCTCGCTCGCGACGCGGGCGGTCGCGGTCCACCCCGACTCGGAGCTGCGCGAGGAGGCGATCGCCCGGGGCTGGACGATCCTCGAGGCCTGACGCCGGCTGGCGGCGCGTCACCGAACGGCAACCCTCGGCAGGGTTGACATCGCCCCGCCACGACGCGAGCATCGACCGCGATGGACCACTGCTGCCGTCGGCGATCTGTTGTACGGGGCGGCCCCGCCGTGTGGAGGATGGGGTCTGACGTCCCGCGCGCACTGACCGAGTGACGAGCGCAGGACCGACGACCGGTCCCGGGGCCGCGAGCCAGCAGGTTCGCGGCTTTTCTGTGTCCTCCCGATGCACGGCTGTGGCCGCCGACCCAGGCCCGCCACCGGGCCGCCGGCCAGACCGGCCGACGGGATCGCATCGACCAGCCGACGAGTGCGCCGCACGGCGCAAGGAGCACACACCCATGTCCGTCCTGCCCGAGGTCCTCTCGGCCAACACCACCTACGCGAGCGAGTTCGGTGACCGCGCGGACCTCGCCCTGCCGCCCGCCCGCCGCTTCGCGATCCTCACCTGCATGGACGCCCGCCTCGATCCCGCGAAGTACGCCGGGCTCGCGGAGGGCGACGCCCACGTCATCCGCAACGCCGGCGGCCGCGCGAGCGACGACGCCCTCCGGTCGCTGGTCATCAGCTACAAGCTGCTCGGCACCCGCGAGTTCTTCGTCGTCCACCACACCGACTGCGGCATGGAGTTCTTCACGAACGACCTGCTCGCGGACCTCCTCGCGAGCAGCCTCGAGACCGCCGAGCTCGGGCCGGACGGGTTCCGCGACGTCGGCGAGGGCCCCGGCTCCCCGACCGGCCGGTACATCAACTGGCTCACGATCGCGGACCAGCGGCAGAGCGTGGTGGACGACGTCCACCGCATCCGGACGAGCCCGCTGATCCCGCGCTCCATCCCGATCTACGGGTACGTCTACGACGTCCGCAGCGGGCGGCTCGTCGAGATCGAGGAGGCGACCCGCGAGGGTGCGGCCGAGGCCGAGGCCGTCCTCGCCTGACGGGCCGCAGACACCGTGAAGCCCGGGCGCGTGGCCCGGGCTTCATGGCGGGAGGAGGGAGGAGCTGCCCGCATCTTCGCGGGCGCCACCTTCGACCGGATGACCGTCACATGCCACTCGCCGGGTGTGGCGCCACACACCGTGCGATCGCCCATCTGCCGCCGCTGTTGGCGATTTCTCGGTCCCGCGCACCGCGGAGCCACCCATCGACACGCCAGGTGGGCGAACGTGCGGCGAGCGGGACCGCAGATCCGCCCATCGCCCGAGTTGGTGAGCGAATTCAGGGTCCTGGGGACCGCGCGACGTCGTACGCCACGCCCACGCCATCCCGCGAACCGATCAACCCGGCGGGTGCGGCCGCCTGAACGGGACGTCCGCGACGAGGATCCCCGGTCGGCCGGTCAGGGCGTCGCGGATGCTGTGGGCGTTCTGGTTGTACAGGAGCCGCTCCCACCAGTGGCCGATGATCCGCTCCGGCACGAGCACGATCGTGACGACCTCGGGATCCCGGGCCGCGAGCATGTCGAGGTAGCGGACGAGCGGCTGGACGAGCTCGCGGTACGGCGACTCGAGCACGAGCAGGTCCACGCCGTGGACCTGGCGCCGGAACCGCTCGCGGAGGCGCTCGGCCTGCTCGAGGTCGTCGGTCACGTGGACCGCGACGACGTCGTCCGACATCGTCAGCCCGAACTTGATCGCCTGGATCGCGTCGCGCCGCATGTCGGGCATCGGCACCACGACCCGCTGGCGCCGGTGCGGGGCGTCGATGGAGACGTCCGTGCGGACGAACAGCTCCTGGTCCGAGCCCTCGTAGGCGTGCCGGACGAGGAGCAACAGCCCCACGAGGACGGGGACGATCACGATCACGATCCACGCGCCGTACGAGAACTTCGCGATGGCGAGCACGATCGCGACGACGAACGTCGCCGTCGCGCCGGCGCCGTTGATGACCGCGCTCCGGCGCCACCCGGGTTCGCGGCCCGTGAGCCAGTGGCGGACCATTCCCGTCTGGGACAGCGTGAACGCGGTGAACACGCCGATCGCGTAGAGCGGGATCAGCGCCTCCACCCGGCCGCCGAACGCCACGGCGACGAGGATCGCGAGCGCCGCGAGCACGACGATCCCGGCGTTGAACGCGAGGCGCTCGCCGCGATAGGCGAAGCGACGGGGCATGAAGCCGTCCTTCGCGAGGATCGAGGCCAGCCGCGGGAAGTCGGCGAAGCTCGTCTGCGCCGCGAGCACGAGGATGCCCATCGTCGAGAAGATGAGCACGTAGTAGAGGGGCCCCGAGCCGAAGACGGCGCCGCCGATCTGCGACAGCACCGACTCCTGGGTGCTCGGCACGGCGCCGCTCACCGTCGCCAGGTAGGACATCCCGAGGAACACGACGCCGAGCACGACGGCCATCGCGACCATCGTCGTCTGGGCGTTCTTCCACTCCGGGGGCTTGAACGCCGGCGTGCCGTTCGAGATCGCCTCCGTGCCCGTCATCGCGGAACAGCCGTCGGCGAACGCGCGCATCAGCAGCAGGAGGCTGAGGGTCTCGACCGGGACCTTGATCGCCTCGACGCCGGTGACCTGGGGCGGCTGGCCCATCGCCGTCCGGATCAGGCCGGTCGCCAACGAGCAGCAGCACGCTCCCGATGAAGATGTACGTCGGCAGCGCGAACACCGCGCCGCTCTCGCTCATCCCGCGCAGGTTCACGCCCATGACGAGCAGGATCGCGACGACGATGAGCGGCACCGCGACGGCATGCAGCACGGGAAACGCGGACGCGAGGTTGAACACGCCCGCCGAGACGCTGACCGACACCGTGAGGACGTAGTCGATGAGCAGCGCCGCCGCCGCGACGAGGCCGGGGATGGTGCCCAGGTTGGCGTGGGCGACGATGTAGCTGCCGCCGCCCTGCGGGTACGCGCGGATCGTCTGGCGGTAGGAGAAGGTGACGAGGAACAGCAGGCCGACGATCAGCAGCGAGATCGGCATCAGGTACGCGAACGCGACGGTGCCGACGGCGAGCAGCGTGAACATGCTGGCCTCGGTCGCGTAGGCGACCGAGCTCATGACGTCGCTCGAGAAGACCGCGAGCGCCTTCCACTTCGGCAGGCGCTGCTCCAGCTCCTCGTGCGACGAGAGCACGCGCCCGAACATCACCCGCCGGGCGCCGAAGCCCAGGCGCGCGGCCCGGCGCTCGGGCCGGATCGCGGCGGCCTGCGCGACGATCGTGCCGTCGGGGCCGAACCGGAAGTAGCGCCCGTCAGGGCGGGGGACGACGGCGCGTGCGTCCCCGGGCTTCCGGCCGTGCTTGATGGTGGGCTGGTCGGCGCCGTCGGTGCGGTCGCTCACGCCCGCCGGGCGACGATCTCGTGCGCCGATCCGACCGCGAGCACGACGCCGCGGCGCTCCGCCTCGTCCGCCAGCTCGTCGACGAGCGCGCGAGGGTCCGGGAGATTCGAGATGCTCACGCCACCGATTGCCTTGTGCGCCGCGAGCAGGATGAGGGCGCGGACCTGCTCGCGGTCGTGCAGATGCGGGGCGGCGGCCCCGTTCTTGATGTCCATGGATCGAACGTAGGCCGGGGGCCCAAGAGGGACCGGGCTCCCGACGACCCGGGCGCGCTCAACAGCCGCTCAACAACCGGCCACAAGCGACGGTGATCAGTCGGCCGCGGCCTCCCGGACGCGGTAGCCGACGCCGGGCTCGGCCGTGACGACGTCGCGGGCGTCGCCGTCCGGGTCCGCGGCCTCGAGCTTCCGCCGCAGCCGCGACACGTACACGTGGAGGTAGTGGCCCTCCTGTCCGTAGGCGGTGCCCCACACGGCGCGCAGCAGCCGGCCGCGGGTGAGGACCCGTCCCGGCGCCCCGAGGATCTGCTTGAGCAGCTCGTACTCGCGCGGGGTCAGGGCGAGCTCCTCGCCGCCCACCGTGACGACGCGCCGCGCCGGGTCGAGGAGGATCGACCCGTTGCGCAGGACGCCGCCGGGGTCGCCGGTCGCCTGGCCGGCCCGTCGCAGGAGCGCCGCGACCCTCGCCCGCACCTCGCCGATCCCGAACGGCTTGGTCACGTAGTCGTCGGCGCCGGCCTCGAGGGCGGCGATCTTGTCCGTCTCCTGGCCGCGCGCGGAGAGGACGAGGATCGGCGTCGCGGCCTCGCGCCGGACGTGGCGGATGACGGACAGCCCGTCGCGGTCCGGGAGGCCGAGGTCGAGCAGGATGAGGTCGGGGCGGTCGGCATCCCAGGCGCGCAGCCCGGCACCGGCGTCAGCCGCCTCCTCGACGTCGTAGTCGTGCGCGGCGAGGTTCCCGGCGACCGCGCTCCGCGTGACGTCGTCGTCCTCGATCACGAGGATCCGCGCGCCGCTCACTCGGCAGCGAGCTCGCCGGCGGCGAGCAGGTGGAGCTCGAGCCGCAGGCCGCCGAGCTCGCTCCGCCCGGCGGTGATGGTGCCGCCCATCGCCTCGGTGAAGCCCTTCGCGATCGCGAGGCCCATGCCCAGCCCGCGCCGTGCGCCCGCGGTCGTGTCGGCGACGCGATAGAACCGCTCGAAGACGCGGTCCAGGGCCTCGTCCGGCACGCCGGGCCCGGCGTCGTCCACGGCGAGCACCAGCCGGTCGCCTGGGCCGATGCGCGCGCTGATCCGGGCCGCGGCACCCGGGGCATGCGCCGCCGCGTTGTCGACGACGTTGCCGAACGCCCCGTCGAACAGGACGGCGTCCGCGAGGACCGGCGGCAGGTCGTCCGGGATGTCGACCACCGGGGCGGTCCCGTCCGGCTCCGACGCCCGCCGGCGAAGCGTCGTCTCCACGAGCTCGCGCAGGTCGTACGGCCGCAGCTCGGCGCGGACGGCGCCGGCCTGGATGCGACCCATGTCGAGGAGCCCGTTGACGAGGCCCGCGAGCCGGGCGCCCTGGGCGTCGATCTCCGCCGCCGTCGCGCGGACCGCCGGGAGGTCGGGGCTGGTGGCGGGGTCCGCGAGGCCGCCGGCGAGCACCCGGATGCTCGCGATCGGCGTGCGCAGGTCGTGCGACACCGAGTCGAGGATCGCGCCCCGCAGCGCGTCGCTCTGGCGGGCGACCTCCGCCGCCGTCGCCTCGGCGCGCAGCTCGTCGCGCCGGTGCGCGATCCCCAGCTGGTCGGCCGCGAGCGTGAGCAGCCGCCGCGCGCCGCGCCCGGGCATCGGGTCGCCGGCGACGCGCGTCGCGTGGATCCAGCCCACGGGTCGCTCGCCCGGCCCGATCGCGACCGAGTAGCGGTCGACGACGCCGGCCGCGCCATCGATCGGCGCGTCGCCCTCCATCACCCGCAGCCAGTCGGAGCCGCCGTCCGGCGTCGCGTGGACGAGGGTCCACGGCAGAGCAGGCCTCGTCGGGTGGCGCGACGCCGGTCTCCGCGACGATGACGCCGGGTCGCTCCGCGAGGACCACCCGCACGGACGCCATCTCGGCGTCGCGACGCAGCCGGCGCGCGACGGCGTCCGCGGCCTCCTCGAACGACCCGGCCTGCGCGATCTCGCGGCTGATCGCGACGAGCGCCTCGGACTCGCGGGCGCGCCGATCGGCCTCGTCCGCCCGCTCGCGCAGGAGCGCCGTCACCTGGCCGAGGACGACGGCGACGAGCAGGAACAGCAGGAGGTTGAGCCACTCGGCGGGATCGGCCACGACGAACGTGAACCGCGGCGTCGTGAACACGAAGTCGTAGACGAGGAACGCGATGACGGACGTCGCGACCGCGCCCCATGTCCCGAGGAGGGCCGCCGCCACGACGACCGCGATGAGGTAGAGCGGCGAGGCGTCCGCGACGCCGACGGCGTGCTCGAGCAGCGCGATCGCTGCCGTGGCCGCGACCAGCGTGAGCCCGACGAGGGCGACCCGGACGGGCATCGGCAGGGCCACGACCGAGGCGATCGCCCCTGGTCGTGCGGCATGTACCGGCGTCGTGTCGTGCGCGGCCATCTCGTGGACAGGCTACAGCGGACCGACCGCGGTCACGGCGGTTGCGGCAGCGTCGCCCGATCTGTGCATGACGCACAACGATTGGGCCCAATGCTCATGCGTCCCGCTGCGAAGTCCCCGAGGGGTGCCGAACCGCAACCCAACGATCACTCCCACGGTTCCTGCCCCATGGACCTCGATTTCGTACGGTTCCGCCCCCACCCCGGACCAGGGGCAGAGGCGGAGAGCGCCGTGGCCACACCCCGCACCCTCTACGAGCCGTCGACCGAGCACGATTCGTGCGGGTTCGGCTTCGTCGCGGACATCTCGGGCCGGGCCTCCCACGCGATCGTCCGGGACGCGCTCACGGTCCTCGCCAACCTCGAGCACCGCGGCGCGAGCGGCTCCGAGAAGAACACCGGCGACGGCGCGGGGCTCCTGGTCAAGGTCCCCTACCGGTTCCTCGGGGCGGTCGCCGCCGAGGGCGGCCTCGACCTCCCGGCCGGCGGGTACGGCGTGGCGATGGTGTTCTTGCCGCGCGACGCCGCGAGCCGCGAGGCGTGTCGCGAGCGCATGACCACGACGCTCGCGGCGGAGGGCCTCGAGCTCCTCGGCTGGCGCACCGTGCCCACGACCCCCGACGGCCTCGGCGACTCCGCCCGCTCGAGCCAGCCCGTGATCGAGCAGGCGTTCATCGCCCGACCCGTGGACCTCGGCCTCACCCCGGACGACGACGACCTCGTGTTCGAGCGCCGCCTCTACGTCGCCCGCCGGCTCATCGAGAAGGCCGTCAGCCGGAGCGCGCTCCCCGGCCGGGGCGAGTTCTACATCCCGTCGATGAGCTGTCGCACCGTCGTCTACAAGGGGATGCTCAACGCGGGCCAGCTGCTGACGTTCTACCCGGACCTCCACGACGAGCGCTTCGAGGCGCCGCTCGCGCTCGTCCACTCGCGGTTCTCCACGAACACGTTCCCGTCCTGGGCGCGGGCGCACCCGTACCGCTACATCAGCCACAACGGCGAGATCAACACGCTCCGCGGGAACGTCAACTGGATGTTCGCGCGGCAGTCCACGTTCCGGTCCGCGGTCTTCGGCGACGACCTCCAGAAGGTCCTGCCCGCGGTGGACGTCGACGGCTCCGACACCCAGATCTTCGACAACGTCCTCGAGCTGCTCCACCTGTCGGGCCGGAGCCTCGCCCACGTGATGATGATGATGGTCCCCGAGCCGTGGGGCCGGGACACGGACATGGACGCCCAGCGGCGGGCGTTCTACGAGTACCACTCGTGCCTGATGGAGCCGTGGGACGGCCCGGCCTCGCTCGCGTTCACGGACGGCACGCGGGTCGGCGCGGTCCTCGACCGCAACGGGCTCCGGCCGGGCCGCTACTGGGTCACGAAGGACGGTCGGGTCGTCATGGCCTCCGAGGCGGGCGTGCTCGACATCCCCGCCGACCAGGTCGTCGAGAAGGGCCGGCTCCAGCCGGGCCGGATGTTCCTCGTCGACACCGAGCTCGGCCGGATCATCCCCGACGACGAGCTCAAGGCCGCGATCACCGGCGCCGAGCCGTACGAGCAGTGGGTCGCCGACTCGCTCGTCAACCTCGCCGACCTGCCGGCCCCGACGTCGGTCATCGGACCGGACCACGAGACCGTGCTCCGGCGCCAGGAGGTGTTCGGCTACACCGCCGAGGACGTCCGGATGATCGTGACGCCGATGGCGACCACGGGCGCGGACCCGATCGGCTCGATGGGCAACGACGCGCCGCTCGCGGTCCTCTCGCAACGCCCGCAGCTGCTCTACAACTACTTCAAGCAGCTCTTCGCGCAGGTCACCAACCCGCCGGTGGACGCGATCCGCGAGGAGATCATCATGGCCACCGACCGGTCGATCGGGCCGGAGGCGAACCTGCTGGAGCCCGGGCCCGACGCCGCGCACCAGGTCGCGATCCCGTCGCCCGTGATCAGCAACGCCGAGCTGGAGCAGATCCGGATGCTCGACGGCGGCGCGGCGAGCCGCGGCTTCCGGACGATCACCCTGCCGATCCTGTTCAAGGTCGCCGAGAACGGGATGGGCCTCCGGCGCGCCATCGAGGACCTCCGCCGGGCCGCGTCCGAGGCGATCAACGAGGGCTACAACCAGATCATCCTGTCCGACCGCGGCCACAACGAGACGGACGCGCCGATCCCGGCCCTGCTCGCCGTGAGCGCGGTCCACCACCACCTCGTCCGCGCCGGGACGCGGGGCCGGATCGGCCTCGTGCTCGAGTCCGGCGAGCCGCGCGAGGCCCACCACTTCTGCCTCCTCATCGGGTACGGCGCCTCGGCCATCAACCCCTACCTCGCGTTCGAGACGATCGACGACCAGGTGGGGCTGGGCGCGATCCCGGGCCCGTACGAGGCCGCCGAGTACCGCTACCGCAAGGCCGCGACGAAGGGCGTCATCAAGGCGATCTCGCGGATGGGCATCAGCACCGTCCACAGCTACCACGGGGCGCAGGTGTTCGAGGCCATCGGCCTCAACCGCGACTTCGTGGACGAGTACTTCACGTGGACGCCCACCCGGATCGGCGGGATCGGCATCGAGCTCGTGTCCAAGGAGGTCAAGGCCCGCCAGGACCGCGCCTACCCGCCGCGCCGCCCGATCGTCCACACCCAGCTCCCGCCCGGCGGCCAGTACCAGTGGCGCGCGGACGGCGAGACGCACCTGTTCAACCCGCTCACGATCCACACCCTCCAGCGCGCGGTCCGGACGGCCGACTACTCGACGTTCAAGGACTACAGCTCGCTCGTCGACGACCAGAGCAGCAAGCTCGCGACCCTCCGCGGGCTGCTCGAGCTCAAGCCCGCCCTCCGGCCGGTGCCGATCGAGGAGGTCGAGCCGGTCGAGTCGATCGTCAAGCGCTTCAAGACCGGCGCGATGAGCTACGGCTCGATCAGCCAGGAGGCGCACGAGGCGCTGGCCATCGCGATGAACCGCCTGGGCGGCAAGTCCAACACGGGCGAGGGCGGCGAGGACCCGGCGCGCTACGAGCTCGAGGAGAACGGCGACTCCAAGAACTCCGCGATCAAGCAGGTCGCGTCGGGCCGGTTCGGCGTGACGTCGGAGTACCTCGTCAACGCCCGCGAGCTCCAGATCAAGATGGCCCAGGGCGCGAAGCCCGGCGAGGGCGGCCAGCTGCCGGGGACCAAGGTCTACCCGTGGATCGCGAAGACCCGCCACAGCACCCCGGGCGTCGGCCTCATCAGCCCGCCGCCGCACCACGACATCTACTCGATCGAGGACCTCGCCGAGCTCATCTACGACCTCAAGTCCGCGAACCACGAGGCGCGGATCAGCGTGAAGCTCGTCGCCGAGGTGGGCGTCGGCACCGTCGCCGCCGGCGTCGCGAAGGCCCACGCGGACGTGGTCCTCATCTCCGGCCACGACGGCGGCACGGGCGCGTCGCCGCTGACCTCGATCCAGCACGCGGGCATCCCGTGGGAGCTCGGGCTCGCGGAGGCGCACCAGGTCCTGGTCCAGAACGACCTCCGGAGCCGGATCGTCGTCGAGGTCGACGGCCAGCTCAAGACGGGCCGCGACGTCGTCGTGGGCGCGCTGCTCGGCGCGGAGGAGTTCGGCTTCGCGACCGCGCCGCTCGTGGCGCTCGGCTGCATCGTCATGCGCGCCTGTCACCTGAACACATGTCCGGTGGGCGTCGCGACGCAGGACCCCGCCCTGCGCAAGCACTTCGCCGGCGCCCCGGACCACGTCGTCAACTTCATGCGCTTCATCGCCCAGGAGGTCCGCGAGCACATGGCGCGCCTGGGCTTCCGGACGATGGACGAGATGGTCGGCCGCTCGGACCGCCTCGAGATGCGGCCCGCGCTCGACCACTGGAAGGCGCGCGGCCTCGACTTCAGCCGGATCCTCGCGAAGCCGGAGGTCCCGTCCACCTACGCCACCCGGCACACGATCGCCCAGGAGCACGGGATCGAGACCTCGCTCGACGCGACCGTGCTCCTCGAGCTCGCGAAGCCCGCCCTCACCGAGGGCCTGCCCGTCCGCGCCGATCTCCCGGTGCGCAACGTCAACCGCGCCGTCGGGACGATGCTCGGCTCCGAGATCACGCGCCACTGGGGCCGCAGCGGGCTCCCGGACGACACCGTCCACCTCCGCTTCACGGGCTCGGCCGGCCAGAGCTTCGGGGCGTTCATCCCGCGCGGGCTCACGCTCGAGCTCGAGGGCGACACGAACGACTACGTGGGCAAGGGCCTGTCGGGCGGGCGGATCGTCGTGCGGCCGCCGGCCGCGTCGCCGTTCAAGGCGCACGAGAACGTCATCGCGGGCAACGTCGCGCTCTACGGCGCCACGGACGGCGAGGCGTTCATCCGGGGCGTCGCGGGTGAGCGGTTCGGGGTCCGCAACTCGGGTGCGGTCGCGGTCGTCGAGGGCGTGGGCGACCACGGCTGCGAGTACATGACCGGCGGTCGCGTGCTCGTGATCGGGCGGACCGGCCGCAACTTCGCCGCCGGCATGTCGGGCGGCGTCGCGTGGGTCTACGACCCGGACGGCACGTTCGCCCGCCGGTGCAACCCCGAGATGGTGGGCCTCGAGCCGCTGGCCGGCGTCCCCGCCGAGGCCGACGAGGTCCGCGCGCTCCTCGAGCGCCACCGCGAGCTCACCGGGTCGGACCGGGCGGCGCAGCTGCTCGCCGACTGGGATGCGATCCTGCCGTGCTTCGTGCGCGTGATCCCCCACGACTACCGGCGGATGCTCGACGCGCAGGCCCGGATGCGGGCAACCGGCATGACGGTCGAGGAGGCCGAGATGGCCGCCTTCGAGGAGAACGCCCGCGACCTCGCCCGCGTGGGTGGCGGCTGATGGGCAGGCCCACCGGGTTCATCGAGATCCAGCGCCGGGGACAGCCGACGCGGCCGCCGCTGGAGCGGATCCACGACTGGAGCGAGACGCACCCGCGGCTGTCCGAGGGCGAGCTCGCCGACCAGGGCGCCCGGTGCATGGACTGCGGCGTCCCGTGGTGCCACACGGGCGTGCTGATCAGCGGCATGGCGACCGGCTGCCCGATCAACAACCTCATCCCGGAGTGGAACGACCTCGTCTATCGCGGCCAGTGGCGCGAGGCGTCGATCCGGCTCCACCGGACGAACAACTTCCCGGAGTTCACCGGCCGCGTCTGCCCCGCGCCGTGCGAGGGCTCGTGCACCGTCGGGCTCAACGGCGACCCGGTCACGATCAAGACGATCGAGCAGGAGATCGCGGACCGGGCGTGGGACGAGGGCTGGATCACGCCGAACCCGCCGCTGACGCGGACGGGCAAGCGGGTCGCGGTCATCGGGTCCGGGCCTGCCGGGCTGTCCGCGGCGGACCAGCTCAACCGCTCCGGCCACCTCGTCACGGTGTTCGAGCGAGCCGGGCGCATCGGCGGCCTCCTGATGTACGGCATCCCCAACATGAAGCTGGACAAGGACGTGGTCTCGCGCCGGGTCCGGCTGATGGAGGAGGAGGGCGTCGAGTTCCGGACCGCGGTCACGGTCGGCGCCGACGTCGCCGCCGACGAGCTCCAGGCCGAGTACGACGCGGTCGTCCTCGCGACCGGCGCCACCGTGGCGCGCGACCTCGCGGTCCCCGGCCGCGAGCTTGGCGGCATCCACCTCGCGATGAGCTACCTGCGCGGCAACACGCGGCGGCTGCTCGACGGCGGGGCGGACGCGGACGCGCCGATCGACGCCTCGGGCAAGGACGTCATCGTCATCGGCGGCGGCGACACCGGCACGGACTGCGTCGGGACGGCGATCCGCCAGGGCGCGAGGAGCATCCGGCAGCTCGAGCTCCTCGGCCGGCCGCCGGTCGAGCGGGCGCCGAACAACCCGTGGCCGGAGTGGCCCAAGGTCTACAAGCTGGACTACGGCCAGGAGGAGGCGGAGGCGCTGTGGGGCGAGGACCCGCGCCGCTACTCCACGACGACCCGCCGGTTCATCGGGCGCAACGAGCACGTGACCGGGATCGAGATCGCCGACCTGTCGTGGCAGACGGGCGCGGACGGCAAGGTCGCGATGCGCGAGGTGCCGGGCACCGCGCAGGTGCTCCCCGCCGACCTCGTGCTGCTTGCCCTCGGGTTCCTCGGCCCGGAGCCGGTCCTGCCGAAGGCGTTCGACTGCGAGCTGGACCCGCGGGGGAACGTCCGCGCCGACGCCGACAAGATGACCACGGTGCCCGGCGTGTTCGCCGCCGGCGACTGCGCCCGCGGCCAGTCGCTCGTCGTGTGGGCGATCAAGGAGGGGCGGGCCGCCGCCGAGGGCGTGGACCGGTACCTCGCCAGGATCTAGCCGGGGTCCGGTCGGGCCGTCAGGCCTCGCGGTCGAGGAACGACGCGACGTAGAGCTTGATCACCCGCTTGCCCTCGGCGAGCTGGTCCCAGTCGACCTCGCCGGTGCGGACCGCGTCGTCGATGAGCACGCCCGCGATGAGCGCGACCGCCCACGCGGCGCGATACGCCTGCGCCGGGTCGAGGCTCGGGCGACGGGCGAGCATCGCCTTCGAGAACAGCTCGGCGCTCGCGACGCTCCCCTGGAACTCGAGGGCCGCCAGCCGGGGCTCGCTGTAGAGCGCGGTCCGGAGGGCCACGCCGCCGGGGACCTCGACCCGGAAGCGCGCCATGCGATCCCACGTCTCGTCGATCACGGGGGCCCAGTCCTCGACGGTGTCGAAGTCCTCGAACAGGCCGACGAGCGCCTCGGCGCGGAGTCGCTCGAACCGCGCGAACAGCTCGTGGACGATCGCCCACTTGTCCGGGAAGTACGCGTAGACCGCGGTGATGCTCACGCCGGCCCGTTTGGCGACCGCGTTCGTCGTCAACGAGGGCAGCCCGCCTTCCTGGATGATCGCCGCGGCGGCCGTGCAGATTGCCTCCACCGTGCTCCGCGAACGGTCCTGGCTCGGCGTCCGGCGGCGGCGGGTCAGGTCGTCATCGCTCACGAGACAATTGTCGCGCACATGCGCAGACGACGACGGTAGTTTTTGCTACGATTTCGCTCGGCCTCGGTGGCGAACCCCCCCGCCACCGAGGCCGCTTCAACCCGGGTCCTCGGCGCGTGCAGCGCCAGTCGCCCGGGTCGTTTTGTGTCCGGGGACCGCGGCGCACGCCCCTGGCGCGGCGGCCCGGCGCGGCGTCGTGGATCGCCGGGCGTTCCAACTGGCGCCCGACGACCCTGTTTGGAACGGCCGGCGTTCCAGGCAACCCGGTTCGCGGCCAGTTGGAACGCTGCCTGTTCCAGATGACCCCTGCGGCCGCTGGTTGGGACGCCACGCGATCCACGGGCACGGCCCGCGAGTCCCGGGACGCGCCGCGAGCATCGGCGAGGCGGCGGCCGCAGCCGCGCCGCCCTCAGTTCTGGCTGGTCTGCAGCTCGCGTCGATCGGGCTGGAACGGCGCGAGGCGCTTGCGGAGCAGCTCGAGCTCGCGGTCGAGGAGGCTGTCGAGCTGCCGGAGCCGCTCCTCGGCGGACGTCGCCTCGAGCAGCTGCTGGCGCGTCTCGGGATCGACCTGGACGATGCCCGCGAGCAGGAACGAGAGCTGTGACGGGTCGTCGGGGATGCGGAGCGCCGCGGCCAGCTCGGCCGGCCCACCACCGGGCCCGTCGACGACGACCACGGCCTCCGCCGCGGTCTCCGCTTCGTCTCGTCGTCGTCGTCTTCGTCGTCGCTCGCCCACCTCGACCTCGACCTGGACGTCGATCGGCTCCACGTCCTCGCCGTCGCGCGGCTGGAGGAGCCGGAGATAGTCGACGAAGCGCCGGGTGACGCGCGCGACGAGGGCCTCGGCCTCCTCCTCGTCGCCCACCCGGTCGTCGAGCTCATCGACCTCGCCCACGAGGTACGGCTCCTGGTCCGCGATGACCTGGCGCACGACGAACCGGCCGGTCCCGACGGTGAGCAGGTCCCAGCGGCCGTCGACGTACTTGGACGCCTCGCGGATCTCGGCGAACGTGCCGACGCCGCTGATCGACAGCTCCTGGGACTGGCCGTCGCGCGGCGCGACCTCGCTCCCCTGCCGGATCAGCACGATGCCGAACGGCGTGCTCGTGTCGAGACAGCGCCGGACCATCACGCGATATCGCTCCTCGAAGATGTGGAGCGGCAACGCGATCCCGGGCGACAGGACCGTGTGGAGTGGGAACAGGGGGATCTGCATGCCGGTGCCAGCCTACGACGATCCGGGAATCAAGCGAGCCGCCGGTTGCCCGGCGGCTCGTGTCAGGTTCGCGTGATGCGGGCCGACGACCCGCCGGGGGTCAGTGCGAGCAGCCCTTGGGGGCGCCGCCGTCGTCCGCGGTCCGGAAGCTGGAGCCGCAGCCGCAGCCGCTGACCGCGTTCGGGTTGTTGACCGTGAAGCCCGCGCCCATGAGGGTGTCGACGTAGTCGATCTCGCTGCCCTGGATGAGCGGGATGCTGTTCTGGTCGATGTAGACGCGAACGCCGTTGGCGTGGAGGATGCTGTCCTCGGTCGAGGGCTGGTCCTCGAGCATCATCCCGTAGCGGTAGCCGGAGCAGCCGCCCGAGTAGACGTAGACGCGCAGGCCGATCTCCGGGTTCGTCTCTTCCTTGGTCAACTCGGCAAGCTTCGCCGCGGCAGCGTTCGAGAGCGAGACGACCGTCGGCTGGGCTTCAAGCATTGCGAGTTCTCCTTGGGGTCGCGGGTTGCGCCCTGCGGCGCGAACAAGTCGATCGTACGCACGTCAACTGATTTCGTCCAGCACCCGGGGAGAAATCGGTGCTCGCGCGCGATGCCCGCGTGGATCGCGTGGCGTTCCAACCGGCGCCGAAAGGGGTCATCTGGAACGCGTGGCGTTCCATCCGGGGCCGTCTGCGGCCAGTTGGAACGCACATGGTTCCAACGGACCGCTCCAGCCGCTGTTTGGATCGCTGGGCGTTCCGGCGGCGACGGCCGGATCCGGTGCCCTACCCCTCGACGCGCTCGACGACCGTCGCGATCCCCTGGCCCACGCCGATGCACATCGTCGCGAGGCCGTAGCGGCCGCCGGTCCGGGCGAGCTCGTGGACGAGCATCGTCACGAGGCGCGCGCCCGACGCACCCAGCGGATGGCCCAGCGCGATCGCCCCGCCGTTCGGGTTCACGCGCGCGGGATCCAGCCCGAGCTCGTCCATGCACGCCACGGACTGCGACGCGAACGCCTCGTTGATCTCGACGACGTCGAGGTCGCCGGCCTCGAGACCCGCCCGTGCCAGCACCTTGCGCACCGCCGGCACCGGCCCGATCCCCATGACGTCGGGGTGGACGCCCGCGACCGCCGTGGCCACGACCCGGGCGAGCGGCCGGAGCCCGAGCTCGCGGGCGCGATCCGCCTCGACGAGCAGCAGCGCCGCCGCGCCGTCGTTGATCCCGGACGAGTTGCCGGCGGTGACGGTCCCGCCGGCCTTGAACGCCGGCTTGAGCCCGGCGAGCGCGTCGAGGGACGTCTCGCGCGGGTGCTCGTCGCGGTCGACGACCGTGACCGCGCCCTTGCGTCCCGGGACGCTCACCGGGACCAGCTGGCCCGCGAACCGGCCCGCCTCGATCGCGGCGGCCGCACGGCGCTGGCTCTCGAGCGCGAACGCGTCCTGGCGCTCGCGCGAGACGGTCCACTGGTCGGCCACGCACTCGGCCGTCTCGCCCGAGCGAGATCGGCGGGTACGCCTCCTGCATCCGGGGGTTCACGAACCGCCAGCCGAGCGTCGAGTCCTCCATCGCCCGTGCGCCGCGCTCGTACCCGCCCTCGGGCTTGAGCATCACGTACGGCGCGCGGGTCATCGACTCCACGCCGCCCGCGATGAACACGTCCCCGTCGCCCGCGCCGATGGCGTGGGCCGCGGCGTTGACCGCCTGGAGCCCCGAGCCGCACAGCCGGTTGACGGTCTGCCCCGCGACCTCGACCGGCAGGCCGGCGAGCAGCGCGGCCATCCGCGCGACGTTCCGGTTGTCCTCGCCCGCCTGGTTCGCGCAGCCGAGGATCACGTCCTCCACCAGCGCCGGGTCGATCGCCGTCCGCTCGACGATGGCGCGCAGCACGACGGCCGCGAGGTCGTCGGGCCGGACCGAGGCGAGCGCGCCGCCGTAGCGGCCGATCGGGGTGCGCACGGCGTCGACGATCCACGCCTCGCGGAGCGGTCGATGGAGGTCACGGGCCATGCGCCGATTGTGGCACGACCGCCGACGGAACCGGGAGGTGCCTTCCGGCGTCGGGCACCCATGCCGAACCCTGCCATCCGCGCCCCGCGCCCCGTCCCCCCGCTCGCCGCCGGTCTCGTCCTCGCCGCGCTCCTCGCGGCGTGCACCGGACAGGCAGGACTGCCCGCCGGTGGCGGCGATGGAGCAGGCGCGGGAGGGCAGGCCACGCCATCCCCCGTCGCCAGCGAGGCGCCGAGCCAGCTGGACGCCGACGCGATCGACCATCCGACGGGCGCCACGGACATCGTCCTCCGGGTCGGCGAGGAGGGCGGGTTCATGATGATGGAGGCCGTGATGAGCCGGATGCCGGCGTTCACGCTCTACGGCGACGGCCGGGTGATCGTCGCCCAGGTCCCGCCCGCGAAGGCCGGCATCAACGGCGTCCCGCAGCAGGTGCTCACCGAGACGCGCCTCACCGAGGACCAGGTCCAGGACCTCCTCCAGTTCGCCATCTTCGACGGGATGCTCGGCGTCTCCAAGGAGGAGTTCCCGGTCATGGTCATGGACGTCCCGACCACCGTGTTCGAGCTCCACGCCGGCGGCGTCGACAAGACCGTCAAGGTGGCCGGGATCGGCATGGATCCCCAGCCGGGGCCGGACGCCGCCGTCCTGCGCGCCCTCGCCCAGCTCGCCGAGCGGCTCTCGTCGATCTCAGGCGGGACGCCCTACGAAGCCCCCGCGAGCGTCGCGATCCTCGCCGAGACGGAGCCCGCCCCGGGGTCCGTCGTCGCCGACTGGCCGTGGCCCGACCTCGCACCGGCCGCGTTCGTGGTGCCGCCCCCGGACGACCCGTTCGGGTTCACGAGCCACCTGCTCACCGACGCCGAGGCCACGGCGATCGGGATCGAGAACGGCGGGTCGGCCGACCCCGCGACGTATCGCGCCGCCAACGGCAAGACCTACGTGGTCGTCGTGCGACCCGCGCTCCCCGAGGAGGCCGCCGCGGCGGCCTGAACGCCGGCCCGACCGGCCCGTTGCGGGCCGTGCCTCCGTCAGCGGCCCTTCCAGGACGGCGGCCGCTTGTCGAGGAACGCGAGCATCCCCTCGCGCTGGTCCTCGGTCTCGAACAGCTCCACGAACCGGTCGCGCTCGAAGCGCAGCCCGGCGTCGAGCGGCAGCTCCTGCGTCGCGTTGATCGCCGCCTTCGCCGCGCGGACCGCGAGCACCGGCTGCGCCGCGATGTCCGAGGCCAGGGCGAGCGCCCGCTCCACGACCTCGTCGGCCGGCACCACGAGGGTCACGAAGCCCAGGCGCTCCGCCTCGGGCGCCTTGATCCGCCGTCCGGTGAGGACCAGCTCCATCGCCCGCGCCCGCCCGATCGCCCGGGTCAGGCGCTGCGTGCCACCGGCCCCGGGGATGACGCCGATCCCGATCTCGGGCTGGCCGAACGTCGCGTCCTCGGCAGCGACGAGCATGTCGCACGCCATCGCCAGCTCGCAGCCGCCGCCGAGCGCATAGCCGCGCACGGCCGCGATGACGGGCGTCCGCAGCCGGCCGACCCGGTCCACCGCCGCCAGCGGGTCGTCGTGATGGAGGTCGGCGCGCGTGGAGCCCGGCGAGCTCGCGGATGTCCACGCCCGCGGCGAAGGCGCGCGAGCCGGCGCCCGTGATCACGATGGCGCGGCAGGCGTCGTCGGCGTCGAGGACCGCGAGGATCTCGTCCAGCTCGGCGAGGAGCCCGAACGACAGCGCGTTGAGCGCGTCCGGCCTGTCGAGGGTGACGAGCGCGACGCCGTCGCGCGGCGGATCGCCCGCCGGGAACGCCACGTTGACGAGGGGCCGCTCCCCGCTGTCGTCGGTCATCGCGCGGTCTCCTTTCGTCGGTGGGCTCAGCCGGCCGGTGACTCGGGCTTGCCGACGAGCCGGGCCGTTGTCGAGCGTTCGATCCGCAGGTAGCGACGCCGGTGGTAGAGCAACGGGGGCGCCGTCGCGTCGCTCTCGACGCAGGCCTCGACCCGCGCGACGTACAGCCGGTGGTCGCCGACCGGGACCACGTCCTCGACGACGCACTCCAGCGAGGCGATCGCCCCGTCGAGGATCGGCAGGCCCGTCTCGCCCGGATGCCAGGCGGCGCCGCAGAACTCGTCGCGGCTCGGGGACACGTTCGCGCCGGCGAAGCAGTCCGAGAGCCACTGCTGGTCCTCGGTGAGGATGCTCACGGCATAGCGGCCGCTCGCGTCGATCGTCGGGACGATGAACCGCTTCCGGTCCAGCGCGATCATCACGAGCGCGGGCTCCAGGCTCACCGACGCGAGCGCGTTGACGGTGATCCCCTGCGGCCGGTCGCCGTCGAGCGTCGTCACGACCGTGACCCCGGTGGCGAAGTGGCCCATCGCGGTGCGCAGGTCGGTGCTGGACACGGTCATGACCGCAGGATACGGCGGGACGCGGCGGTACCCCGGCTCGCGGCGGATACTGCCGGTCACAGGAGGTTCCATGGGTCAGCTCACGAGCGACACGGAGCGATACGGCGAGGTCGTCGCCCGGTACCGCGGCCTCATCGAACGCTCGGTCGGGGGCGTCGAGGCGATCGGGCAGCCAGAGGTCTCGCCGGACGGGCGGCTGGTAGCCGTCGCCGTCGAGATCCGCGACGGGCTCGAGGGCCGCGGCCACACGGAGCTCCACCTGCTCGCCGTGGACGGCACGAGTCGCTGGCAGGTCACCGGCGCCGGTGTTGACGCCACGGACCCGCGCTGGTCGACGGGTGGCACCACGCTCACGTTCCTCGCGGACATCGGCTCGCGCCACCGGGCGGCGCCGTTCCTGCTCGAGGTCGGCCCGGACGGGCCTATGGGCGAGCCGCGACGCCTCGCCTGCCCGCCCGGGTTCCCGGAGCTCCAGCGCCCGTCGCCGGACGGCTCGACCCTGCTGCTCGTGATGGCGGGCGAGCACGCGGAGGTGGCCGATGGGCTCGGCTCGGGGAGCGTCGGCGAGCTCGCGGCAGCGGCCGAAGCCACGGGCGGCGACGGACACGCCGCGACCGCCCGCCCCGCGTGGGCGCCGGCCGTCGAGACCACCGGCGGCGAGGACGAGTGGCGCACGACGTGGCTGCTGGACGTCGCGAGCGGCGCGTCGCGCCAGGTCTCGCCCGCCGGCATGAACACGTGGGAGGCGGACTGGCTCGGGGCCGATGCGGCCGTCGTGGTCGCCTCCGACAGCCCGGCCGAGGACGCCTGGTACGAGGCGCGCGTCGCCCGCCTGGACCTCGCGACGGGATCCGCGACGACGCTCTACCGCGGCGACTGGCAGCTCGAGTTCGCGGCCGGCGGCCCGGACGGCACCCGGCTCGCGGTCATCGAAGGTGTCGCGAGCGACCGCTACTTCATGGCCGGCGAGCTGCTCGTCATCGCGGCGGACGGCTCGAATGTGCTGACGCTGTCGACCGGCGCCGCGGACGTCCTCGCGTTCCGGTGGCTGGACGACGGCCACCTCGTGGTCGCGGGCATCGAGGGCATGGAGTCGGTGCTTGGCGTCGCCGGGACGGACGGCTCGTGGCGCGAGACGTGGCGCGGGCCGGCCGCGGTCGGCGGCCACGTCTGCTCGATCGCGGCGCTCGGCGCGGACGGCGACGCGGTCATCGCCCTCAACGGGTCGGTCGAGCCGGAGCGGCTCGTCGCGATCGAGGCCGGGCGCGAGCGGACCATCCTCGGCACGCGCCTGCCGGTCCACGACGAGCTGGCGGCCGCGGCGGGCGTCGCCCGGGTCGTCGAGTGGGCTGCCCGCGACGGGACGCGCATCGAGGGCCTCCTCTACCTGCCCGCGGGCGAGCCGCCCTACCCGGCCATCCTCTGGGTGCACGGCGGCCCCGTGGGCGCGGTCGGACAGTCGTTCCCGGACGCCCAGGAGGCCGCGCTCGTCGAGGCGGGCTACGCCGTCCTGTACCCGAACCCGCGAGGGTCCACGGGACGCGGTCGCGCGTTCGCCGCCGCCGTCGTCGGCGACATGGGCGGCGAGGACGCCCACGACCTGCTCGCGGGCGTCGAGTGGCTCATCGCCGAGGGGATCGCGGACCCGGCGCGGGTCGCGGTGGCGGGCGTCAGCTACGGCGGCTACATGGCCGCCCACCTGCCGACGCTGACGGACCGGTTCGCGGCCGCGATCGTCGCCTCGCCGCTCACGGACATGATCGCGGCGTACTACGGGTCCAGCCTCACGGTGTTCATCAGGGACTACGTCGGCGGCCAGCCGGCGACGGACACCGCGCGCTACGTCGAGCGATCGCCCGTGTTCGCCGGGGAGCGGCTGCGCACGCCCACCCTCATCACGAACGGCCTGCGGGACCGGGCGACGCCGATGGGCCAGGCGGTGGAGCTGTTCCGGGCCATCCGCGAGCAGGGCACCGACGCCGAGCTCGCGATCTACCCGACCGAGGGCCACGGGTTCTCGGACGTGGCGACCCGCACGGACTGGGTCGGCCGGATGGTCACCTGGCTGGACCGCTATCTCGGGGCCGGCTGAAACGTCGCCGGCGCGTCGCGCGTCGGTAGCCCCGTATGGACCTCGACGCCGACCGCCCGCACCTCGCGACCGCCACCAGGGGGCCTGTCGGCATGCGGTCGCGTTCGGCCACCGCCGCGGACGCGGAGGCCGTCGTGCTCGCCGCGTACCAGGCGCACGCCCGCGACCTCAACGCGTTCGCCCGATCGCTCGTGCGGGACCGCGAGACGGCGGAGGACGTCGTGGCGGAGGCGTACCTCCGGCTCGTCCGCGAGACCCACGCGGGCCGGACGCCGGACGACGTCCGTCGCTGGCTCTATCGCGTGACGGCGAACCTCGTGCTGTCGCGAGGCCGGCGGATCTCCGTCGCCCAGCGGTTCCTCGGGCGGCTCGTCGACCGGCGCCACGGCGAGTCCCCGGAGTCACGCCACCTGCGGCTCGCGATCGACCCGGCCCTCCGCGAGGCGGTCCTCGCCCTCCCGCCCGACGCCCGGGTCGCGGTCGTGATGGCTGCGCGCGGGGCCTCCGGCCGGGAGATCGCCGAGGCCATCGGGCGCAGCGAGGCGGCGACCCGGACGCTCCTTACCCGCTCCCGGCAGCGCGTGCGCGCCCGGCTCGAGGACGCCGGCTACGCGCCCACCGACGGGGGCGTCCGATGACCGGCCACGCGCGGGCCCTCGACCTCGCGGGCGCGGCGCCGGCGTTCCGGCTCGACGCGGACGAGGCGCGCGAGCTCGCGGCCCACCTTCGCGAGCTGTCTCGAGTGCGCCCGCACCGCCGCCCGGATGCGGACCGACGCGTCCGCCATCGGCGCCATCGACCCCGCCGTCTCGCCGCGGCTCCACGACCGTCTCCAGGAGGTTGCCGTGTCGGCGCCGCGCACCGGGCCCCAGGCCCTCGGGATCGTCCTCGCCTTCGTGCTCCTCGCAGCCGGCGTCGTGGGGGCGTCGATCGGTGTCGGCGCCCTCGTCGCGCCGCGGATCGCCGTGGCGCCGTCCCCGGCCCTGGCGGCCGAGCCGGGCGACGTCGTCGCGTGGAACACGGATGTCGCCCAGCTCCGGGCCGGCTCGTTCGGCATCGAGGCGGATGGACGGGTGTTTGACGCGCCCGCGGGTGCGGATGTCACCTCCGATCCCGGCAACCTCGAGGCGTGGACGCTCGAGACCCGCTGGCGCGATGCCGGGGTCGAGCAGGCGATGACGCTCTACTTCGCGGCCGACGAGACCCACTGGTGGGTCCCCGAGCTGTGGGTGCGCGACGGGTCCGTGGACGGCCCGGGCGCCAAGGCCGACTGGGTGACGTTCAAGGACGTCGTGGCGAGGACGCCGCTCGGGCAGCCGTTCCGCGGCGACATCGACCTCGTCGCCACCGCCGCAACCGGTCCGGTCAAGGTCCATCTCGGGGACGTCCGCATCGCGGTGCACCCGAACGACCCGATCAACGAGCCGATCGGTGGCACGCGGAAGCTGCTCGTCGAGAACGGCGTCCCGGCCATCAACGGCGACCCGTTCGGACCCGGTGGCCCGCTCCACTGCTCGGGCATCCTCCAGCTGCCGCCACAGGCGGCGGAGGCGCGGCTGCTGACCGAGGGCTACGGGCTGTCCTGGCGGTGGGAGTACAAGACCGGCACCAACACGGGGTTCGCAGAGGTCCGCAACACGGCGCCGGCGTCCGGCTGGATCACCGACACCGCCGTCGGCGGTAGCGGCGAGCTCATCGTGTTCGTCAGCGACCCGAACCGCCCGACCGGCCAACCGCGGGACCTGCCGGCCGACTGCGCCACGCCCTGACGCCGGGCGGGCCAACCGGCTCGTCCGATCCGTGGCGCCGGGACTACCATCGGCACATGAGCACGGACACTCCCGCCGGCAGGCCGGCAACCCGCATCGAGCGCGACTCCATGGGCGAGATGGAGGTCCCGGCCGACGCCCTGTACGGCGCCTCGACCCAGCGTGCGGTCCTCAACTTCCCGATCTCGGGCACGCCGATGCCGCGTCGCTTCCTGCGCGCCCTGGCGCTCGTCAAGCTGGCCGCGGCGCGCACGAACGAGGGTCTCGGGCTCCTCGAGCCGGCGAAGGCACAGGCCATCGCCGAGTGCCGCCCGCGACGTCGCCGACGGCGGGTACGACGCCCAGTTCCCGATCGACGTCTACCAGACCGGGTCGGGCACCTCGACCAACACGAACATGAACGAGGTCATCGCGCATCTCGCGTCGGCGCGGCTCGGCGGGGCGAAGGTCCACCCCAACGACGACGTCAACAAGTGCCAGTCCTCGAACGACACGATCCCCACGGCGCTCCAGCTGTCCGCGGCGCTCGCGATCGAGGAGGAGCTGATCCCCGCCCTCGTCGAGCTCCAGCGCGCGCTCGCGACGAAGGGCGACGAGTTCTGGGGCGTCGTCAAGACCGGCCGGACGCACCTCCAGGACGCGACGCCGATCCGGCTGGGCCAGGAGTTCGCGGGCTACGCGGGCCAGGTCGAGGAGGCGATCCGACGCTCGCAGGCGGCGCGCGACGAGCTCCTGACCGTGCCCCTCGGCGGGACCGCCGTCGGGACGGGGATCAACGCCCACCCGGAGTACGCGGCCCGTGCCTGCGGCCACCTGAGCGAGCTCACCGGCCTGCTCGTCCGCGAGTCGCCGAACCACTTCCACGCCCAGGCCACGCTCGACGCGGCGATCGCCGCCCACGGCGGCCTGCGGGCGATCGCGCTCGGCCTGTGGAAGATCGCGAGCGACATCCGGCTCATGGGCATGGGCCCCCGCGCCGGGCTCGCGGAGCTCGCGCTCCCGGAGACCCAGCCCGGGTCCTCGATCATGCCCGGCAAGGTGAACCCGGTCATCGTCGAGAGCCTCACGATGGTCGTCGCGCGGGTCATCGGCAACGACGCCACCGTGGCGTTCGGCCAGACCGGCTCGTTGCTCGAGCTCAACGTCATGCTCCCGGTCACCGCCCAGGCGATGCTCGAGTCGATCGCGCTCCTCGCGGCCTCCGCGACGAACTTCCGCGTCCGGCTCGTCGAGGGGCTCCAGGCGACCGCCCGCGGCCCGCAGCTCGTGGAGCAGGGGCTGATGCTCGCCACGGCGCTCGCGCCCGAGATCGGCTACGACGCCGCCGCGGCGCTCGCCAAGGAGGGCCTCAAGAGCGGCCGCACGATCCGGGAGCTGGCGCTCGAGCGGGGCATCGCCCCCGACCGGCTGGACGAGCTCCTCGACCCGGCCGGGATGACCGAGCCGGGCCTCGACGGCGGGCCCGCGGGCGGCTGAACCCGGGGCGCAGGCGTCAGGGCGTCCGGAGCCAGCGCCAGAGGCGCCGGGAGGCGAACGCCGTGACGACGGCCCAGACGAGATACGTCAGGCCGGTGAGGATCCACGCGCGGGCCGTGCCCCCGTCGTCGCCGGCGAGCGGGAAGATCGCGCCCAGCGAGATCGTCACGATGAGCGCCACGACGTACCCGGCGGCGAGGCCGAGGATGAGCACCCCGCCCGCGAGGAGGACGGTCCCCAGCGCCTTCACGGGGCGACGGTGATCGTGCCGGTCATGTTCGGGTGGATCTCGCACAGGAACGCGTACTCGCCGGGCGGCAGCGGGCCGAACGACGAGCTCCGCGCGGTCGATGCCCGTGACGATCTCCGTCTTGCCGATGTCCGTGCCGCCGCCGCGGACGAGGATGTTGTGGGGGATGCCGGCGTCCTCGTTCTGGAGCACGAGCCGGAGCGGCACGCCCGCCTCCATCGCCACCGTGGTCTGCTCGAACTCGAGGTTGCGGGCGGTGATGGTCGTCGTTGCGGCCGGGACCACCGCCTGGACCGCGTCCTGGCGTTCGGCCTCGGTGCACGCGGCCGCCGGGAGGGCGACGACGAACGCGAGCAGCAGGGTCCGGATCGCGCGGCCTGTGGTCACTCAGGTGTCCTCCCGAGCCGTTCCAGCCCGCGGTTGGCGAGCGCCTGGAGCCGGGTCAGCTCCGCGGCCAGCACCTGCGAGCCGCGGCCGGTGAGGCGGTACGGCTGCCGGCGGTCGTCGCTTGGCAGGGGCTCGATGAGGCCGCGCTCCTCGAGCCGCGCGAGCGCCGCGTAGAGGGTGCCGGGGCCGAGCGTGCGGCCCGTCTCGCGCTCGACCGCGGTCTTGATCGCGTAGCCGTGCGCCGCGCCGCCGCTGAGGACGACCAGGATCTCGACCGACGCCTCGGCGAGCCCACCGAGGTCGGCGACCGGGTCTGCGGGCGTCATGCGAGCCGTCCCGTCGTGCGGGGCCGCGGCCGTGGGTCCCGGAGCTCCGCGATCGCGGCGACCGTCCACGCGACGCCGAACGCCGCCGCGGACCACGGCGCCGGGATGACGAGCACGAGCGCCGCGACGAGCAGGGCGCCACCCGCACCCCAGTCACCGGCGCCGAGGAGCGCGATCCCGACGAGCAGGATCCCCGCCGCCGACGTCGTCGCGGCGAATGCCAGCGGCGCGCCGGCGCCCAGGTTCGCGACGGCGGCACACGAGCAGCAGGATCCAGGCGACCCACCCGACGACCGCGACCGGACGACCGGCGCGGACGGCGACGGGGTCCCACGGACCGAGGCGCGTCGACGCCCCGAGCGTCGCGAGCAGGAGGAGCGGGGAGGCGGCGAGGAACACGGGCAGCGTCTCCTGGAGGTAGCCCGGCCAGTCCGGCGGCACCGGCTGGCCCAGCGCCACCGCGCCGGCGAACGTCCACGCGACGCCGCCGGCGGCGGCTGCGGCGACCGGCCACGCGGGGACCCACCACGGGTGGAGGTGCGCATCGAGCGCCCCGACCGCCAGGTCCAGTCGGGCTCGCATGCCCGGCGGCTCGTCGGCGAGCAAGCGCGTCCATCTCGGTCGCGTAGCGGTGCTGCCAGCGGGCGGGGTACAGGCGGAGCAGCGGGTCCACGGTCACAGGCACCCGTGCTCGACGCGCGGCGGGATCACCCCGGGCTGCCCGAGCGCGATCGGGAGCGGGCCTATCACGATCCTGGCCATGTCGACCGTCAGCACGCCCGTGTCGGACACCTCGACCGCGTACCGGTCCATGCTGCGCGGCGCGGGTCCGTACGTCAGCCCGGCCGGCTTGATCCCGAGCCGATCGTACCGCGACTGGTGGCACGGACAGTGCATCCACCAGTCCTCGAGACACGGCTCCGGCCGGCAGCCGAGGTGCGGGCAGCGCTGCGACAGCGCGATGACGTTGACGCCCGCGCCGGTGCCGGTGGCGTCGCTGCCCGGCCGGAACCCGTCGCCCGGCTCGACGAGGACGACGAACGCCTTGGCCTGGGGCACGTAGGCCGGGAACCCGTCGGCCACGGGCAGCCCCGGGTTCGCGGCCTCGATGTCGGCCAGCGTCCCGACCCGCACCCGCAGGCCGGCGATGGCCGTCTGCGGCCACAGGAACCCGAGCGTGCCCGCGAGCCACTCGGCGAGCACGAGGAACACGCCCGCACCGAGCGACCGGCGGAGCAGCTCCCGGCGGGAGACCCCGATGCCATCGCGTGCCACGGCCATGCCCTCCGGCGCGATCGCCCGCACATAGTCTGCGGGTCGATATATCGATGATCGATATACGCCTCGCAGAGCCGGTCGTCAAGTGGCGAACCTCTCCGGGGGCCGTGTCGGGGGCCGGTGTGCCCGGCTACAATCGCCGCGATGTCCACCAGCGCCTGGGACCGAGCCGGTTCACTCCCCGTCCCCGCGAGCGGGATCGCCTCGCCCGAGATCGTGGCGCTGCGCGACGAGCTGCCGTCGGTCGAGGAGCTGTTCACGTTCATGCGCGACGCGGAGCTCCGGTTCCGCACGCTGCGGATGCGGATCGAGGAGCACTCGTTCACGGCCCGCGGCGAGGAGGTCGTGACCAGCGACGTGTTCCTCGAGCATCCCGGAAAGGCGAAGGTCCTCTCGGCCGCCGGCGCCGACGACGCCGCCGCGGTGAACTACGACGTGTGGATCAGCGACGGGACGACCGTCCGCGCCTACACGGCCTCGCGCAAGGTCGGGACGACCCGCCCGGTCCGCCCGCGGCCGCGCGGCCTCGACGCCGACTTCCCGGGCACGTCGCGGGTGTACACGCCGGTCACCGCGCTCCAGATGGAGACGATGCCGGACCTGTTCGTCCACCCCGCCGGCTACTGTCAGAACGTGCTCGCCACGGGGAGCTGCCGGATCGTCGGCTCGACGACCGTCGCGGGCCGCGAGGCCATCGTCCTCGAGTGCGACCACCCGCGCGCGATCGAGGTCGCCGCCGACCGGCCGGACTTCGCGATCCGGGTCGCGGTCGACCGCGCCGACGGCGTGATCCTCCGGCTCGAGGAGTCCATCGGCGGCAGCGTGACCCGCGACGCGGTGACGACGAGCTACCTCCCGAACGCCCCGCTGCCGCCGACGGCGTTCACGTTCACGTTCCCGTCGGACACGACGCCGCTCTACTAGAGCGGTGATCGACAGGTGAGCGGCGAACCTCCCGCCGACGCGGACGCCGCCGTCGCCGCCCTCGGCCACGAGCTGCGCATCCAGCGCGCCCTCGTCGCCATCGGCGACGCCGCGAACCGCGCGGACGACCTCGCGGCGTTCTACCCGATCGTCCACGGGATCCTCGAGACGCTGACCTACGCGGAGAACTGCTACGTCGCCCTGTACGACGACGAGCACCGGTCGATCAACTTCCCGTACTACGTCGACACGGTGGACACCGACATCCCCGACCCGACCGTCTGGGAGCCGTTCGGCGTGGGCGATGCCCGCGGCGTGACCGCCTACCTGCTGCGGACCGGGGTGCCCCAGCTCGTCACGCCGGAGCGCACCGAGGAGCTCCAGGCATCGGGCGAGATCGTGAGCCTGGGCCTCATGGCCGACGGAGACTGGCTCGGCGTCCCGCTCATCGTCGAGGGCCGCACGATCGGCGTGCTCGCCGTGCAGACGTACACGCCCGACAAGCGATACACGCAGGCCGACGTCGACCTCATGGCGATCGTCGGTGGGCACGTCGGGGCGGCGCTCGCCCGCGTCCGGGCCCTGGACGAGGCGCGGCAGCGGACCGCCGAGCTCACCCTCGTCAACGAGATCGGCCGGGGCCTGGCCCAGGAGCTGGAGTTCGACGCGATCGTCGAGCTCGTCGGCGAGCGGGTGCGCGACCAGTTCGGCGCGACCTCGATGTTCATCGCGCTGTACGACGCCGAGACCACGATGCTCGCGTTCCCCTACGAGCTCAACGAGGGGCAGCGCGTGTCGACGCCGCCGTTCACGCTCGGGCCCGGCCTCACGTCCGAGGTGATCCGCCGCAGGGCGCCGCTCCGCCTGGGCACGGCCGAGGAGGTGCATGCGGCCGGCGCCATCGCGTCCGGCCTCGACGCCCTGTCGTGGCTCGGCGTCCCCATCCTCGTGGGCGAAGACGTGCTCGGCGTCATCGCGCTCGAGAGTCCGCAGACGAACGCCTTCGCGGATTCGACGGAGCGGCTCCTGGCAACCGTGGCCGTCGTCGATGGGCGTCGCGCTCAAGAACGCCCGGCTGTTCGACCAGACGAAGCGGCTGCTCACCGACACGGACGAGCGGGCCGCGGAGCTCGCGATCATCAACGAGGTCCAGCAGGGGCTGGCCGCCCAGATCGAGATCCAGGCGATGTACGACCTCGTGGGCGATCGCCTCCGCGGGATCTTCGACGCCCAGGTCCTCGACATCGGGATCCTCGACAAGGGCGACGGCCTGATCCACTTCCCGTACACGATCGAGCGCGGCGTCCGGTTCCCCGACGAGCCGATCGCGTTGTACGGGTTCCGCAAGCAGCGTGATGGACACCCGCGAGCCGATGGTCGTCAACGACAGGATGGCCGAGGCGACGGCAGCGGTCGGTGGCGCGCTCGTCCTCCAGGGCGAGGCCCCGAAGTCCGCGCTGTGGGTCCCGCTCCTCGTCGGCGGCGAGGCGACCGGCGTCATCTCGCTCCAGAACCTCGACCGGGAGCACGCGTTCACCGACGGCGACGTCCGGCTGCTGTCCACGATCGCCGCCAGCCTCAGCGTCGCGCTCGAGAACGCGCGCCTGTTCGACGAGACGCGGCGCCTCCTCCGCGAGACGAACGAGCGCGCGGCCCAGCTCGCGATCATCACGACGATCCAGCAGGGCCTCGCGGCGCAGATCGACATCGCGGCGATGTGCGAGCTCGTCGGCGAGCGGCTCGGCGAGCTGTTCGACGCCCAGGTCTTCGACATCGGGATCCTCGACCGCGAGGCGGGCGTGTTCCACTTCCCGTACACCATCGAGCGTGGCGTCCGGTTCGCGGACGCGGCGACGCCCTACCGCGGCATCCGAAAGCACGTCATGGAGACGCGCGAGCCGCTGGTCATCAACGACCACGCGGCCGACCGGGCGGCCGAGCTCGGGCAGCCGGCCGTGCGCCAGGGCGAGGCCCCGAAGTCCACGCTGTGGGCGCCGCTCATCGTCGGCGGCGAGGCGACCGGCGTCGTGTCCGTCCAGAACCTCGACCGCGAGCAGGCGTTCAGCCACGCGGACGTCGCGCTGCTGCAGACGCTCTCGGCCAGCCTGAGCGTCTCGCTCGAGACGGCCCGCCTCATCGCGGAGACCCGGCGCCGCGCCGACGAGATGTCGGCGCTCGCCGATATGGCCGCCGAGATCTCCGCCACGCTCGATGTGGGCGCGGTGCTGGACCGGATGATCGAGCGCATCGCGGAGCTGCTCGAGGGCGACACGAGCGCCGTGTTCCTGGCAGAGGCGGACGGCGAGGCGTATCGCGCGATCGCGGCCCGCGGAGCGGTGGCGACCGAGATCCTCGCGGACACCATCGTGCCCGGCGAGGGGATCATCGGCGGCGCGATCGTCTCGGGGCGGGCGGAGTACGTGAACAGCGTGCTGTCCGACTCGCGCACGGTCGTCATTCCCGGGACCTCGCCCGACAACGAGGAGCGGCTGATGGTCGCGCCGATGATCGCGCGCGACCGGCCCATCGGAGCCATCGCCGTCTGGCGGGCCATGCGCTCGCGGACCGTTCACCGACCAGGAGCTCGCGTTCTTCGAGAGCCTGGCTCGCCAGGCGACGATCGCCGTGGACAACGCGACGTTCTACCGCGACGCGCTCGAGGCGCGCCGGGCGGCCGAGGAGGCCAACCAGGCGAAGTCGACGTTCCTCGCCGCGATGAGCCACGAGATCCGGACGCCGATGAACGCGATCATCGGCATGAGCGGCCTGCTCCAGGAGACGACCCTCGAGCCCGAGCAGGCGGACTACGCCGAGACGATCAAGACGTCCGCGGACGCGCTGCTCACCGTCATCAACGACATCCTCGACTTCTCGAAGATCGAGGCCGGCAAGGTGGAGCTGGAGCGGGAGCCGTTCGAGCTCCGGCGGACGGTGGAGGGCGCGCTCGACCTGCTGGCGCCGGTCGCGGCGGCGAAGGACGTCGAGCTCGTCTACTCGGTGGAGCCCGACCTCCCGACGGGCCTCGTCGGCGACGCCGGCCGGGTCCGCCAGGTCGCCCTCAACCTCCTGTCCAACGCGCTCAAGTTCACGGACAGCGGCGAGGTGGAGCTCCGGCTGGGCGGCAGCGCGGATCGAGCGCCGACGCGGGTCGGACGTGGACCGCTGGGCGATCACGCTCGACGTCCGCGACACCGGCATCGGGATCCCGCCGTACCGGATGGACCGGCTGTTCCAGTCGTTCAGCCAGGTCGACGCGTCGATCAGCCGGCGCTACGGCGGCACGGGCCTCGGCCTCGCGATCAGCCGCCGCCTCGCGGAGCTGATGGACGGCTCGCTCGACGCGGAGAGCACCGGGGTCACGGGCGAGGGCGCGACCTTCCACCTCGTCGTGCACGCGGACGAGGCGCCCGGGCTCGTGCCGGCATCCGCGCCGGTCCCGGTCGACCTCGAGGGCTGCCGCGTGCTCGTCGTCGACGACAACGAGACGAACCGGCGGATCGTCCGGGCGCAGGTCGGTCGCTGGGACATGGTCACCCGCGACACCGCGTCCCCCGTGGAGGCGCTCGGGTGGGTCCGCGACGGCGAGTCGTTCGACCTCGCGATCCTCGACATGCACATGCCCGACCTCGACGGCATCGAGCTCGCGGAGGCGATGCGCGAGGCCACCACCGCCGACGGCCGGGCGGCGATCCCGGTCCTCGTCCTGTCGTCGGTCGGCACCCGGGAGCGGCGGACCGACGCGGTCGCCGCCGAGCTCACGAAGCCCGTCAAGCCGTCCGCGCTGCTGGACGCCGTGATGACGGTGCTCGCCCCGGACGCGGACCGGCCGGCGGCACGTCCGGCGCCGGCCGCGGGCGCCCGCCTGGGCGACGACCACCCGCTGCGGATCCTCGTGGCGGAGGACAACGCGATCAACGTGAAGCTCGCCCTCAAGCTGCTGGAGCGGATGGGCTACGAGACCGGCGTGACGGTGGCCGGCAACGGCTTCGAGGTGCTCGAACGGCTCGAGGCGGCCGCCTACGACATCGTCCTCATGGACGTCCAGATGCCCGAGATGGACGGGCTCGAGGCGACCCGCCGGATCCGGGCGAGGTGGCCCGACGGCACCCTCCGGATCGTCGCGATGACCGCCAACGCGATGGAGGGCGACCGGGAGATGTGCCTCGCGGCGGGCATGGACGACTACCTCAGCAAGCCGATCCGCCCCGACGCGCTCACCCAGGCGCTCCGGGCGACCACCCTCGGAGCCGCGAGATGACCCTCGATCCTGCAGCGCTCGCCGACATGCTCGAGATGGTGGGCGACGACCCCGCGTTCGTCGGCGAGATCGTGGACGCGTACCTCGCGGACGCGCCCGAGCAGATCCGGGGCATGACCGAGGCGCTCGCCGCGGGCGACATCACCACGTTCGGGCGTCACGCCCACACGCTCAAGGGCAACAGCCGCAACGTCGGCGCGACGGCGCTGGCCGAGATCGCCCGGACGCTCGAGGAGCAGGCCCGCGCCGGCGACACGACAGACGCCGAGTCCCGGATCGCGGCCGCGGACGAGGAGCTGGGCCGGGTGACGCGGCCCTCGGCGAGGCCCGCGCGCGGGGCTGGGTGCCGTGACCGACGTCGAGGGTCACGCGACCGGGCTGACGGCGGCGCGCGTCCACCCGCCGCACGCGGGTCCGGGCCACGTCCTGGTCGTGGACGACAGCCGGATGAACCGGATGACGCTCATCCGCCTGCTCGACCGGCTCGGCCACGAGACGACGGAGGCGTCGGACGGCCGCGAGGCGCTGGACCTGCTCGCCGCGGGGACGCCCGTGGACCTCGTCCTGCTCGACCTCGTGATGCCCGAGATCGACGGCTTCGAGACGCTGGCGACGATGAAGGCCGATCCGGCGCTCGCCCACATCCCGGTCATCGTCGTGTCCGGGCTCGACGACCTCGACGGCATCGTCCGGTGCATCGAGATGGGCGCCGTGGACTACCTCCCCCGGCCGATCAAGCCCACGCTGCTCCAGGCACGCGTGGAGGCGACCCTCGCGGACAAGCGCCTGCGCGACGACAACGAGCGACTCCTCACGACGGTCGAGCGGCAGCGGACGGAGCTCGCGCGGTTCCTCTCCCCTCGCGTGGCGGAGCTCGTGTCGTCGCCCGAGGGCGAGGCCCTCCTCGCCGGTCACCGCGGCGAGCTGACGGTCGTGTTCGCCGACCTGCGCGGGTTCACCGCGTTCTGCGAGGAGGCCGACCCCGAGGAGATCGTGCGCGTCCTGCGCGAGTACCACGCGGTCGTCGGGCGGCGGGTGACCGAGTTCGAGGCGACCCTCGAGCACTACGCGGGCGACGGCGTCCACGTGTTCTTCAACGACCCGGTGCCGCAGGCCGATCACCGGCTGCGCGCGATCCGCATGACGTGCGCCCTGCGCGACGACGTGGCCGAGCTCCAGGCGGGCTGGGCCGCGCGCGGCGTGCGGCTGGGCTTCGGGGTCGGCGTCTCGGTCGGCCAGGCGACGGCCGGCAGGATCGGGTTCGAGGGGCGCTACGCGTATGCCGTGCTCGGCTCGATCGTCAACCTCGCGGCCCGCCTGTCCGGGGAGGCGACGTCGGGCCAGATCCTCCTGACCGACGAGCTCTATCGCGCCGTCTCGGACGCCGTGGAGGCCGAGGCCGTCGAGGGGCTCCATCTCAAGGGCATCAGCCACCCCGTGACCGCCTGGAACGTGGTCCGCCTCCAGCCCTGAGGTCCGACGGCGCAGCCCGCCACGAGCGACCCCGGGTACGCTGCCACGCATGCGCGACGACCGACGCGAGCGGGAGAAGTACGGCCGCGCCTCCATCGCGGAGCAGCTTGGGGGTGAGCTCGCGGTCCTGCGCCGGAACACGCCCCTCCTGGCGCTGATCGCGGCGCTGATCGGCGGCTGGCTGATCCTCACGCTGTCCGAGCCGCCGCCGGTCCGCGTGGGCGAGGCCAGGGCCGGCGACTGCCTCTACATCCACGCCCTCGACGCGGACACCGACAACCCCGCCGGCCGGCCGATCGGGAGCGACGGGGCGGTGATCAGCGCCCTCTTCCGCGGTGGCGCGGAGCGCGCCGGATGCGACGCGTCCCACAGCCACGAGGTCGCCGACGCGTGGGTGCTCGACGATCCGCTCGTCGCCGCGTATCCGGGGCAAGGAGAGCTCACGCGGCGCGAGCAGGCCCGCTGCGAGGCCGCGTTCGAGGCGTACGTCGGGCGGGCGTCGGACGGCTCGTCGCTCGCGCTGACGGTCGCGGTGCCGCCGCCCGCCGAATGGGACGACGGGCTTCGCGTCGCCGTCTGTCTCGTCGGCAACCGGGACGGCTCGTTCCTGCCCGGCCACGCTGCGGGCAGCGGCCGCTGACCCGACGATCGGGCGCATGCGCATCGGCCTGACCGGCGCGCACAAACAGGGCACACTGCACGCTGACGCGACCGATCACGTGTCCGTCGCGAGGAGCACGCGAGTGACCGACAAGTCGAAGCCCGCCACCCAGCCCACGGAGGCCCCGGCCCCCGAGGAGTCGCCGGGCGTCTCGAAGCCGTGGCGGGACGATGCGCCCGACCCGAAGCGCACGGCGACGATCGCGAAGCTCGCCAAGTCCCTCGCGAAGCAGACCGTCGCGGACGACCAGGACAAGGCGGCGCTCGAGCAGCCGCGCGAGGTCGTGGACGCCACCGGGCGCAACGTCGCGATCGGTGTGGACGTCGGCGGCTCCGGGATCAAGGCGGCGGCGGTCGACCTGGACACCGGCGAGCTGATCAGCCCGCGTCACCGCGTGCCGACCCCGACACCGTCCGCGCCCGCCGCGGTCATCGCCTCGATCGCCCGGATGATCAAGAAGATCCAGGCGGAGGTCGTCATCGACGCGACCGTGCCCGTCGGAGTCGGGTTCCCGGCCGTCGTCATCGACGGCGTCACGAAGAGCGCGGCGAACGTTGACCCGGGCTGGATCGACTTCGACGCAGACACGGCGCTCGAGCGGGTCCTCCGCCGTCCCGTCCACCTGGTGAACGACGCGGACGCGGCGGGCGTCGCCGAGATGCGGTTCGGGGCCGGCATCGGGCAACAGGGAACCGTGTTCCTCATCACCCTCGGGACCGGCACCGGGTCCGCGCTGTTCTACGACGGCATGCTCGTGCCCAACCTCGAGCTCGGGCACATGGAGATCCGCGGCCGCGACGCGGAGCGCCGATCGGCGGCCGCGGCACGCCTGAAGCGCGGCCTCTCGTGGAAGGCATGGGGGATGGACCTCGACGAGCACCTGCTCGCGATCGAGAAGCTGTTCAGCCCCAAGCTGTTCATCATCGGCGGCGGCGTCTCGAAGCGGTCGGAGCGGTTCATCCCCCGACTGACCGTGCGTGCGGCGGTGGTGCCGGCGAAGCTGCTCAACGACGCCGGGATCGTGGGCGCCGCGATGGCCGCGGCCGAGACGGAGCGGCGCAAAGGCGACTGACCCGCCGTCGCGACCTTGCCTCGGGCGCCCCTCGCCCCGGATGATGGGGGCACGTGCCCGACTTCCTCCCGCTCACCTTCGAGATCGCCGACGAGCTGCGGTTCATCCTGGACCTCGGCGTTGCGGTGGCGCTCGCCCTCGTCGGCGGGATGCTCGCGGTCCGGCTCCGCCAGCCGCCGATCGTCGGCTACCTGCTCGCGGGCGTCGTCATCGGGCCGTTCACGCCGGGCTTCGTCGGCGACGCGGGAAGCATCAACGAGCTCGCCGAGATCGGCGTCGTGCTGCTGCTGTTCGCGCTCGGCGTCGAGTTCTCGCTCCGCGAGCTGGCGCCCGTCCGCCGGGTGGCCGTCCCGGGCGCGATCCTCCAGGTGCTCATCACCGCCGTCGCGGGTGCGCTCGTCGGGATCCCGCTCGGGCTGAGCGCGACCGGCGCGGTCGTCGTGGGTGCGGCCGTGGCCATCAGCTCCACGGTCGTCGTGCTCAAGGTGCTCCAGGAGCGGGGCGAGCTCGACAGCCTCCACGGCCGGACCGCCGTCGGCTGGATGGTCGTCCAGGACCTCGTCACGATCCTCCTGATCGCGCTCCTCGAGCCGTTCGCCGAGGGCGGCGACCTCGCGGGACCGGTGCTGCTGACGTTGCTGCGGACGGCGCTGTTCCTCGGGCTCGCGTACGTCGTCGGCACCCGCATGCTGCCGTGGCTGTTCCGGACGGTCAGCCGGCTGGGATCGCCGGAGCTGTTCCTGCTGTCGGTGTTCGCGACCGCGCTGCTGGCGGCCTTCCTGTCGTCGGCGGTGTTCGGCCTGTCCCTCGCGCTCGGCGCGTTCGTCGCCGGGCTGATCGTCAGCGAGTCCGAGCTGTCGCACCAGGCCGCGGGCGAGATCACGCCGTTCCGGGACCTGTTCGCGGTCCTGTTCTTCGTCTCGGTCGGGATGCTCCTCGATCCGGCCGCCATGGCCGCCGACTGGCCCGCGCTGCTCGCCCTGCTCGTCGTCGCGATGGTGGTCAAGTCCGGGAGCAGCCTGGTCCTCGGGCGGGTGCTCGGCATGCCGCTCCGGAGCGCGATCCTGCTGGGCGCGACGATCGCCCAGGTGGGCGAGTTCAGCTTCCTGCTCGCCGAGCAGGCGCTCTCGCTCGGCTTGGTCGACGCACGCGGCTACAACCTGGTGCTGGGCACGGCCGTCCTCAGCATCGTCCTCACGCCCGGGTTGCTCGGGGCCGCGGTCCGGCTCATCGAGCGGACTCGAGCACCGGCAGCTCGGCGTCACGCCGCCGGCAGAGGCCAGCGGCGGCTTCACGAGGGGCGAGCTGGCGGCCGCCGGCGACGGCACGGACGGCCACCCGGGCCACACCTTCGACCGGCCCGCGGTCGTCGTGCTCGGCAGCGGCCGGGTCGGCCGGGTCGTGATCCGGGCCGTCCGGGCGCGCGGCTTCCGGTGCATCGTCGTGGACCGCGACCAGCGCGCCCTCGACGAGGCGGCGACCACGGGCGCGGCCACCCTCTACGGGGACGCCGCGAGCCTCGCGATCCTGCGCCGGGCGGGGCTCGGCGAGGCACGCCTGCTCGTCGTCGCGATCGGGGACGCGCTCACGGCTCGGCTCGCGGTGGAGCGTGCCCGGGAGATCAACCCGCGGCTCACGATCATCTCGCGGGCGAGGGGCCGGAGCGAGGCGGCGGTCCTCCAGGACCTCGGCGTCACGCGGCTCGCGGACCCCGAGATCGAGGCCGCGATCGAGCTCGCCCGGGCGTCGCTCGCCCGGATGGGCGTCTCGGGCCCCGAGCAGGCGGCGGTGACCGTCGGGCTCCGGCGTCGCTACTACGGCGATCCCCGCCGCGAGACCGGCACGCCACCGCCGCCCGACGCGTAGCGAGCCCGTCGACCCCTAGAACCGCTCCCAGCCCTCGAACTCCTCGGGCACGGTCGTGCCCGGCGCACGGCGGGCGACCCAGTCCCGGAGCGCCCAGAACGTCGTCTTGAAGGCGATCCCGGCCCACGGGATGGCGTCCGGCGCGAACGACCGGATCTCGAGGGCCTCGGGCGTCTCGCGCGCGGCGCCGCCCGCGATCCGCGACTCGAACACCACGACGACGACCGCCGCCTCGAGCCGCGAGTACAGCCCGACGATCTCGCCCGGCTCGATGAGCAGCCCCGTCTCCTCGAGCGTCTCCCGCACCGCCGCCTCGCCCAGCGTCTCGTCGACCTCGAGGAAGCCGCCCGGCTGGGCCCACGCGCCGTAGCCCGGCTCGATCCCGCGCCGGAGCAGGACGGCCTCGCCCGCGTCGGTGACGGGGATGGTCGTCACCACGACGCGAGGGTTGACGTACGCGATGAAGCCGCACGCGGGACACACCGCGCGCTCGCGCTGCTCCGTCGCCGGCACGTCCGCGACGAGGCGGGTCCCGCAGTTCGAGCAGAAGTTGAGCGTCCGCGAGACCCAGCGCGGCGCGCCCTGGCCCGACGCGATGTCCGTCGACCGCCCGTCCACGCCTCGACCCATGCCGGCGAGCATCTCGAGCTCGGCGTCGTCGAGGGCTCGCTCGGCGGGCTGGTCGTCGCGGGCCACGTCAGGCGCCCAGCACGAGCGCGACGGCCAGCACGATGAGCGCGAGGAAGATGAGGCTCATGACGACCCAGGCGAGCCGGAACAGCCCCCGGCGGCGATCGACCGGCATCCACGCCCAGGCCGACCGCCAGATCCGGAGCGTCGCGTCCGCCGTGGTGATGAGCAGGAGCGGGGCCGCGAGGAGGACGCAGATCTTGACGAGCGGGCTCTCGAACCCCGCCCCGAGCTCGAGCGCGGTGATCGCGATCGCACCGAGGATGAGCGCGGGCGCCGAGAGCAGCACGAAGTGCTTCTGGAGCGGCGTCGGGGCCGTCTCCGGGACGCTCCGGGGCGGCAGGCCGCGGAGGCTCGGGGGGAGGTGCGACTCGTCGGGACGGACGGGGCGGCTCGGCGCGGGACGGGTGCCGCGACGGGGCCTGCCTCCGTCACCGCCTGCCGGTCGAGGACCGGCATCCCCGGCTCCCAGCGCTCGTCGTCCATGGCCCTGAGTCTATCGACTCCGGCGGCACCCACCCCGATCCCCGGCCCGCTACCCTGCGCGGGTGAACCTGCTCACCCTCCGTCGCGCCGCGCACGCATCGCCGGTCGCGATCGCGCTGCTCGTCGTCGCCAACCTCGTGCCGCTCGCGGGCGTGCTGTTCCTGGACTGGGACCTCGCGACGATCGTGGCCCTGTACTGGGTCGAGAACGGCGTCATCGGGGCGTTCGCGCTGGCGAGGATGGCGACCGCCGAGGGCGTCGAGACGGACCCGGGTGCCGTGACGATCAACGGCCGGGCGGTGCCGCGTGCCCAGCTCGAGAACCCGGCCACGGCACGCCTGGTCCTGATGCCGTTCTTCCTCGTCCACTACGGCATGTTCTGGTTCGTCCACGGGGTGTTCGTGTGGTTCGGGCTGCCGCAGATGTGGGCGCAGATGGGCGCGGGCACCGGGTCGCCGCACCTCTCGACGATCGCGTGGGCGATCCCGGTCCTCGTCCTGAGCCACGGCGCGTCGTTCCTGTTCAACTGGCTGTGGGGCGGCGAGCGTCGGACCTCGAGCCCGGCGCGCGAGATGGCGGCGCCCTACGGCCGGGTGATCATCCTCCACGTGACGATCGTGCTGGGCGCGTTCGCCGTGGCCGCGATCGGCGCGCCCATCGGGGCCCTCGTGATCATGGTGGTGCTCAAGACGGTCGCGGACCTCGGGGCCCACCTCGCAGAGCGCGAGCGAGCCGACACCCGGGCCCGGACGGGCGGCGTCGCGCTGACACGCGGGAAGATGTCGATCTCGATGTAGCGTCGGCCGGAGAGCGGAGCCGCGACATCACTGCGGGTGCTATCCGACCGCACGATCCGCCGCCCGGGCGTGGCCGCGGGTCAACGGACGCGTTCGCGATCACCGAGGTGATCGGCGGGTCTCCAAGGGTCCGTGCGGCGGGCCTTGCGCGCGATTCCGACGGCAGATAGCACCACGAGTGATGTCTGGGCCGGCGCAGCGCAGGAAGCGACGCCGCGCGACCGGCGAGCCCGGCCTCAGCCCGGGAGCGGCCCCGCGTTTGACTCGTCGTCCATGACCATCGCCGTCTGGGCGGCGCGCCGGGCCTCGAGCCGGGCCGCGAGTCCCGCGTCCGACAGCGCGAGCACCTGTGCCGCGAGCAGTGCCGCGTTGTCCGCGTTGCCGATCGCGACGGTCGCGACCGGGATCCCGCGCGGCATCTGGACGATCGAGAGCAGCGAGTCGAGGCCGCCGAGGTGCTCGGTGGGGATCGGCACGCCGATGACCGGCAGCAGCGTCTTGGCGGCGAGCATGCCCGGGAGGTGCGCGGCGCCGCCGGCGCCCGCGATGATCACCCGGATCCCACGACCGGCCGCCGTCTCGGCGTAGCGGAACAGGTGGTCGGGCGTGCGATGCGCGGACACGACCCGCAGCTCGCACGGGACGCCGAGCTCGGCGAGCACGGCCTGCGCCCGCTCGAGGATCGGGAAGTCGCTCCGGCTCCCGCCGACGATCCCGACGACCGGCCCGCTGCGCGCTGTCTCCGCCACCCGTTCAGTCCTCCCAGCGCAGCGCGGCGCGCGCGGCCCGGGCACGCGCCAGGGCCTCGTCGGCATCGGTGCCGACCACCGTCACGTGCCCCATCTTGCGGCGTTCGAAGACGCGCCGCTTGCCGTAGACGTGGACGTGGGCGCCGGGGTCGCGGAGCGCGTCGGGCAGGCCGGCGAGGCGTGCGTCGCGGTCCGGGCCGGTGCCCAGGAGGTTGACCATCGCCGCCGTCCCGTGCGGCGCCACGGACCCGAGCGGCAGGCCGAGGATCGCCCGCAGCTGCTGCTCGAACTGGGAGGTCGCCGCCCCCTCGATCGTCCAGTGGCCCGAGTTGTGCACCCGCGGCGCGAGCTCGTTGATCATCAGGCCGCCGCCGCGCAGCCGGAACAGCTCCACCGTGAGCAGCCCGACGAGGTCGAGGCTCCGCGCGAGCCGCTCCGCGATCTCCGCGGCGTCGTACGCCTGGAGCGGGTCGACGGCGGCCGGCGCGACGCTCTCGGAGAGGATCCCGGCGTCATGGACGTTCGCGGCCGGCGGGAAGGCGAGCGTCCGCCCGTCGCGGTCGCGGGCGATGATGCACGAGAGCTCGCCCTCGAAGTCGATCTCCGCCTCGAGCAGCAGCGGCCGCCCGTCCGCGCCGCCGAGCGAGGTGACGGCGTCGGCGACGCCGGCCCGCGAGCCGATCCGGACCTGGCTCCGGCCGTCGTACCCGCCGAGCGGCAGCTTGAGGCGGCACGGGTAGCCCAGCACCTCGGCCGCCGCCTCCGCCTCGGCGACCCCCCGGACCTCGCGCCACGGCGCCGTGTACTCCCCCACCTCGCGGATGAACCGCCGCTCGGCGAGCCGGTCCTGGGTGGCGCGCAGGGCGGCGAGCCCGGGGCGCAGCGGCGCACCCTCGGCCGCGGCGGCGGCCGCCTCGATGCCGACGTGCTCCAGCTCGTACGTCACGACGTCGCTCAGCGCGCCGAGCCGGCGGGCCGCGTCCACGTCGTCGTAGCGCCCGATGACGAGCTCGTCCGCCACCGACGCCGTCGGGCAGCCCGGGTCCGGGTCGAGCGCGACGATCCGGTAGCCCATCGCGCGCGCCGAGAGCGCGAGCATCCGGCCGAGCTGGCCGCCGCCCATGATCCCGATCGTGGAGCCGGGTGGCAGCGGCTCGGGCCGGTCCGCGGGCGGCCTGCGGATGCCGAGCTGGTACAGCGCGTCGAGGACGAAGCCGCCCTTCCGGGCCGTGTACAGCCGGTTCGCCTCGCCGTCGGGCGCCGCGTCGACGATCCGCTGCTTCGCCCCGGCGTACGCGTCGCGGAGCGTGTCGTCCGCGCGCAGCGCCTCCCGGAACGCGACGAGCTCGGCCAGCTCCCCGCGGGCCGGGGGCATGACGTGGAGATGGATCGGGTGGCTCCGGCCGTCATGGACGACCGAGCCCGTGAACATCGGCCGGGTCGGCGGGAACGGGGCGACACCCTGCTGGCGACCGAAGCCGAGCGACAGGATCGCCTCGCTGATGGCCGGGATGTCGTCGGGATCCGCCTCGATGCCGAGGTCCACGAAGTTCTTGCCCGGGAGTCCCGGCACCGCGGTCGAGCCGATGTGCTCCACGACGGCGATCGAGCAGGCGGATGCGACGAGCCGTGCGACCTCGCGGGCGACCTCCTGGGTCGCCGGGTCCCACGGGTGGAAGGCCGCCGGCTGGCGCTCGTACGGGCGGATGGGCAGGTCGGACATTCGACGCGCATTCTAGGGGGCGGCGCTTGCGGGACGAGGCCGGCCTTCGTACGATCGCGGTCCTCGCAGCGGGAGAACGACATGCGCATCGTCACGGGACGCACCATCACCGAGGTGGACGTCGGGTAAGTCCACGGTCTCGCCGCCGGCTACGGCGGCGTCATCGTCGACCTGGGTACGGGCGATGGCCGGGCGGTCATCGCGGCCGCCGCCACCTGTCCGGACCGGCTCGTCATCGGCATCGATCCCGTCGCGTCGGCGATGACCGAGGCGTCCCGCCGTGCCGCGGCACCGCCCCGCAAGGGTGGCCTGCCGAACGCGCGCTTCGTCGTTGCCTCCGCCGAGGCGCTCCCGCGCGGGCTGGAGGGCATCGCCGACCTCGTGACGGTCACGCTGCCGTGGGGCTCGCTCCTTCGCGGCGCGCTCGCCCTCGACACGACGGCGGCCCGCGGCATCGCCTCGCTCGTCGCGCCCGGCGGTCGCGTCGACATGCTCCTCGCGCCGGCCGCGCGCGACGGCCTGGCGGCGGACGTCGATGTCGAGGCCCGACTCGCGGACGGTCTCCGGGACGACTGGTGCGCGCTCGGTCTCGAGCTCGTCGACGCGTCGCCCGCGACCGCCGCCCACGTGGCCGCTCGCCCGACAACCTGGGCGCGCCGCCTGCGCCTCGCATCGCGTCACGGCCGAACCCGACCGCGTCGCATGGCGCCTCGAGCTGCGTCGCCGCTAGCCGCAGGCGTCCGCCCGGCCCAGAACCGCCCGTCCGCGCTGTTATCCTCCGCGCATGCTCGGTGGACAGGGCCCGTACGGCGGCGTCGCGGCCCCGCGGATCCTGATCGTTGACGACGACCCGAACCTGCTCGTCATCCTGGCGGAGCAGCTCCGGGCCGACGGCTACGAGGTCCAGACCGCCCGCGACGGCGAGGAGGCGCTCCGCCGGCTCGGCCAGGCGTGGCCCGACCTCCTGATCATCGACATGCTGATGCCACGGATGGACGGCCTCACGCTCGCCCGCGAGATCAAGGCGCGCGCGGACCTGCCGATCATCGTGCTGTCGGCCATCGACACCGCGGACTCCAAGGCGGACCTCCTCGAGGAGGTCGCCGAGGACTACGTCACCAAGCCGTACCACTACCCGGAGCTGCGGGCGCGCGTGACGCGGGTCCTCCGCCGGCTCGGCGACCGCGTCCCGCGCCAGCGCCTCGAGCTCGGGCCGAACCTGGCCCTCGAGCTCCACCGGCGCGAGGCGATCGTCGGCGGCGAGACCGTCTCGCTCACCCCAACCGAGTCGCGCCTGCTGTACGCGCTCGCGGCCAACCTCGGCCAGACCGTGACCACGGAGACGCTCCTCGCCCGCGGCTGGGCGGACACGGAGGACGCGGACCCGAGCTACGTCTGGGTCACGATGCGCCGGCTGCGCCAGAAGGTCGAGATCGAGCCGAACAAGCCGGTCCACCTGCTCACGGTCCGGGGGATCGGCTACCGGCTGGTCGGCGCCGGGCAGCCGGTCGAGGCGTGACCGTCCCGGCCGACGACGGCACCGACCCCGCGTCTCGCGAGACGCTGCCGCCCGAGCTGCAGCCCGCGCCCGTCCCCTATCGCTCGTCGGGCCTCGGGTTCCGGACCCGCCTGACCCTCGGCCTCGTTGCTGCCGCGGTGCTCCCGCTCGCCGGGTTCGGGTTCCTCGTGCTGCTCGTGACCGGCGCGGGCAACAACGCGGATTCGACGGCCTTCCGCGTCCTGCTGCTGGGGATCGCGGTCGCGGTCGTGTTCGCGGTCCTCCTCGGCGCCGCGATCGCCGCCGACCTCGGGGCGCCGCTGCGCGCCATCGCGCGCTCGGTGGACCGGGTCTCCGCGGGCGACCTCGGGACGCCGCTCGAGCTGCCGGGCGACGACGAGTTCAGCCGGCTCGCCGAGAGCCACAACCGCCTGGCCCGCGACCTCCAGCGGCGGAACGTCGAGCTCCGCCGGATCGTCGACGCGCTCGAGTCGATCACCCTCGACCAGCGGCCGGAAGACATCGCCGCCCGCGCCGCCGACGAGGCGCGCCGGGCGTTCGGCATGATCGACTGCGAGCTGCTGCTCGTCGACCCCCGCGAGATCCCGAGCGAGGAGCTCGTGCCGGGCGATCCCATCCCCGTCCGCGCGGAGCTCGTGGCGGCGGGCCAGGTCCTGGGCGTGATCGTCGGCCACCTCCCCGCGACGCGCCGCTGGGAACGCGCGGACGGCGACCTCCTGGAGCTGTTCGCGATCGAGATCTCGGCCGCGATCCGCAACGCCCAGCTGTACGCGCGGGTCGAGGACCAGAACCGCCGGCTGGTGGCGCTGGACGAGGCGAAGGACGACTTCCTGCGCGGCGTCTCGCACAACCTCCAGACGCCGCTCGCCAGCATCCGCGGCTACGCGCAGCAGCTCGAGGCGGAGCGGTCGGACCGGCGGCTCGGGATCATCACCGAGCAGGCGGACCGGCTCAGCCGGATGGTGCGCCAGCTGCTGACCGTCAGCCGGATCGAGTCCGGCGCGTTGCGGCCGCGGCAGGAGGTCTTCTCGCCCGCCGTCCGCGTGCGGCGCACGTGGGAGGCCCTCGGCGCGGCCGACGTCCCGTTCACGCTCGAGGACACGAGCGAGGGCTGGCTGGCCCTGGCCGACGCCGACCAGCTCGACCAGGTCCTGTGGGCGATCCTCGACAACGCCGTGAAGTACGGCAACCGCAGCGGCGTGGACGCACGCATCCGGGTCGACGAGCAGGCGTCGCGGATCGAGATCGCGATCGAGGACCACGGCCCGGGCGTCCACGAGGACGACAGCGACCGGCTGTTCCGGCGGTTCGCCCGCGGCACGGAACGCCCGACGGGCGAGGGCAGCGGGCTCGGCCTGTACGTGTCGCGCGAGCTGTGCCGGGCGATGGACGGCGACCTCGTCCTCGAGCCGCCCGTGGACGGGCGCGGCGCGGTGCTGACGATCGACCTCCCGGCGGAGGCACCGCTGGAGTCGTAGGGACCCATCCGGTGCGGTCTCGGGGGGTCAGAGGTCCTACCGGGTACCGGTCGTTCCGCACGATCCGTGGCCGTTGCGCAACGGTGCAAGGTCCCTTGCAAGGTGGCTGTACCATCGTGCCGTCTGCCACACCAATATCCGACTCGCCGGGGGAAACGTCGATGTCGTCCTTGTGGCCCGTATGGGCCCGTGGCTTCGTGCGCCAATCAGGCGCCCGGGGCCAATCTTCAGCACGGCCGGGAGACCGGCCACCTCAGACCGCGACCGGTCCGGGGGATCCACGCCGGAACAGCCGGGGCCAGGCGCTGGTCGAGCTCGCGCTCATCCTGCCGGTCCTGCTGCTGCTGCTCCTCGGAGCGATCGACTTCGGGCGCGTCTTCTACTCGCAGATCACCGTCAACGACGCTGCGCGCGAGGGCGCCCTCGAAGGCTCGCGCAACCCGACGTCGTTCCTCGCCGGCACCGCGTGCACGTCGGCGAACAAGGAATCGAACCGGATCATGTGCCGGACGCTCAACGAGGCGAAGGGCGGGTTCGTGACCGTCGCCCCGGCCGACGTGAGCGTGTCGTGCTCGACGGGCACCTGCCCGGCCACGCCGTCCCTCGGCCAGACGATCAGCGTCGCGGTCGCCGGGCGCATGACGCTGCTCACGCCGTTCATCGGCGCGGTCTTCGGATCCCAGACGCTCGCGTTGTCGGGGAGCGCGACGGCGCAGCTGAACGCGGCGCCGACCGTCACCGGCACCGGCCCCATCGCGTCGTTCGACGCGACCCCGGCGACTGGATCCGCTCCCCTGTCGGTGACCTTCACCGACACCTCGACCGGCGCCCCGGCGACCTGGTCGTGGGACTTCGGCAACGGGCAGGTCAGCGCAGCCCAGGGGCCGCACACGATCGTCTACTCATCGGCCGGCACCTTCACCGCGAGGCTCACCGTCTCGAACGCGGCCGGGATCACGTTCACGACCCGCACGATCACCGTCGGATCCGCGCCGGCGGGTCCGCCCGTCGCGGCCATCTCCGCGACACCCGCGACGTCGGGCGCCGCGCCGCTCACGGTCACGTTCGCCGACCTGTCGACCGGCGCACCGACCTCCTGGGCGTGGGACTTCGGCAACGGGCAGACCTCCACCCAGCGGAACCCGGGCCCGATCGTCTTCGGCTCGATCGGCACGTTCACGGTGACCCTCACCGCGACGAACGCCTCCGGGTCCAGCCAGGCGACCACGACCGTCTCGACCAACGTCGCATGCCTCGCCCCGTCGGCCTCGTTCAGCGTCAGCCCGACGACGGGCAAGAAGAAGCAGGCCCAGTTCGTCGTCACCGACGGCTCCGCCAACATGGGCACCGCGGGCTGCAACGCGCAGTGGTCGTGGGACTTCGGTGACGGCCAGGGCAGCACGCTCCAGGCGCCGCCCGCCCACGTCTACGACGACAAGGGCACCTACACGATCCAGCTCACGGTCTCGAACCTCGCCGGCTCGTCGACCACCACCCGTCAGGTCACGGTGACGCCGTGATCGCCCTGCGTCGCCGGATCCGGCGCCACGGGGCCGGGCCCGGGCGCGGACAGACCCTCGCGGAGTTCGCGATCGCGTTGCCCGTGTTCCTGTTCATCCTCATGGGGATCTTCGACTTCGGTCGGGCGATCTACATGTACAACGGCGTGTCCGAGGCCGCCCGGGAGCTCGCCCGCGCCACGAGCGTCCACCGCTGCGCGGGCACCCCGTGCACGCTCGGCTCGAGCGCCGAGACGACGGCCGTGCTGGCCACCCAGCAGAAGCTCATCCCCGGCCTCCAGGCGCCGACGTACACGTGCGTCGACATCGACGGCAGCGCCATCAACTCGGCGACGACGTGCCTGCCCGGCAACCAGGTCCGGGTGCAGATCGCGGCGCGCTACTCGCCGATCACGCCGATCCTCGCCTTCATCGGCACCTTCGACCTCAAGTCGACCAGCTCGGTCTCCATCCAATGAACCGCGGAGCGTCCACCATGACTCGAACGGAACGCGCCGCGGAGGGTTCTTCCCGCGGCCAGGTCATCGTCCTCTTTGCCCTCGCACTCATCGCGATCATCGCGGCGGTCGGTCTCGTCCTCGACGGTGGCTCGACGTTCGCCCAGCGACGGGACCAGCAGAGCGCGGCCGATCTCGCGTCGCTTGCCGGCGCCAACGACTACCTCGTGAACCATGACGCGACCCTCGCCACGGCCCGCGCCCGCTCGGTCGCGGCCACCAACGGCTTCACCCACGGGACGGACGGCGTCACGGTCGACGTCGTCGTGACGACCGACAACGGCGCCGAGGTCACCGTCGACATCGACGCGCCCCACGAGAACCACTTCGCGTCCATCGTCGGCATGTCGACGTGGCCCGTGAGCACGACCGCGACCGCGCAGACCGGGTTCCCGGACTCGGTCGTCGGGGCGGCGCCGATGCTGTTCAGCATCGATGCCTTCGGCCCGAACGGCACGCCGCTCGCGCGCGTACGGCAACGCCGCCTCGCCGTTCACCTTCGACCACGGTCAGGGCCAGAGCGGCGATGCCCCGGATGCCCCGGGGCTGATGTCCTGGACGGACTACAACCCGCTCACGAACGACAACACGAGCGTCATGCACGACATCATCGTGGGCAACACGGTGGTCTCGACCACGGTCGACTTCGGCGACTACATCGGGGAGCACAACAACGGCCAGCACGCCGCGCTGTTCGGCGACCTGATCTCCCCGCCGACTACCCGTGCCGATCGTCGACCACACGGGTCACTTCCAGGGCTGGGCGACGTTCCACCTGACCGGCGCGAGCCAGGGCGGGAAGTCGGTGACCGGCTACTTCAAGTCGAACTTCGTCAGCGAGCGGCTCACGATCACCTCGTGCTCCGCGGCCGCGAACGACTGCCCCCGCTACGTGGGCTCGTACGTCCTCAAGCTCGTCAACTAGCGCCGCCCCGGAGCAGGTCGCTCCGGGTGACCTCGCCTGCAATTGACAGTGCAAGGTCACCCGGACGATAGTCCGCTCACGCCGTCAACGGGGGCGGCGAGGGGAACGGGGGTTCCGGGGTGCATACCGATTGGGACATGGCGTCCGTGGACGCCCCCGGTCCGGGCGACTCGATTGAGCGCCGCGGGACCGAACGGGGGCAGTCCGTTGTCGAGTTCGCCCTCATCCTCCCGCTGGTCCTGGTCCTCCTGCTCGCGATCGTCGACTTCGCGCGGCTGTACACGACGATCCTCACGGTCGAGTCCGCCGCGCGCGAGGCCGCCGACTACGGCGCCTTCCACTGGTACCAGTGGCAGGACTCGCCCACCGCGACCACCACTGCGGCCGAGATGAACCGCCGGGCGTGCGTGGCGGTCAGCAACCTCCCCGAGTACACGGGGTCGGGCGGGACGTGCCTTGACCCGGGCTTCTTCTCGTACACCCTCGTCGCGCCGCCCGGCGGCCCGTCCATCGACTGCGCGGCCAACCCCGATCCCGCCCTCGACCCGTGCCGGCTCACGGTCCGGCTCAACTACAACTTCCGGCTGCTGGCACCGCTCCAGCTGTCGCTGTTCGGGACGACGCTCGGGCTCCCGACCGCGATCTCGTTCACGCGCGACTCCACCTTCGCCCTGTCCGACTTCGGGATCGACGAGCCGTGATCGCGCGCTGGAGTCGGCGCGCGCGCAGCCTTGCGCGCCGCGCGCCGCTGGGGTCGCGGGGCCAGGCGATGGTGGAGTTCGCCCTCGTGGCGCCGCTGTTCTTCCTGCTCCTGTTCTCGATCATCGAGGGCGGCCGGTTCGTCTTCTACTACGAGCTCCTCAACAACGCGACCCGCGAGGGCGCGCGCTACGCGATCATCCACGGCGCCCAGGGCAGCCCCTGCAGCGGGCCGCCGGTCGGGACGGCGTCCTGTGCAGACGCCGCCGGCAACAACGTCATCGACGCGACCGTCAACGCCGCGATGGGGCTCGTCGGGTCAGGCGACCTCGGCACCCATCCGCCCGTGTGGTGGGACTGCGCGTCCACGGCCCCCGTCCCGGGCGACTCGAGCACCGGCAACAACGGCCGTGGGCAGTGCGTGACGGTGTTCCTCGACTACACCTACCAGACGATCATCCCCGTCCTGCCACCCATCACCATCGGTGCGGAGTCGAGCCTTGTCATCAACAACTGAGCAGGGGGCCGCCGCCCGAGGGCAGGTCCTCGTCATCTTCGCCCTCACCCTGGGCGTGCTCATCCTGTTCGCGGCGCTCGCGTTCGACGTCGGGCTGATGCTCGTCCAGCGGCGTGACCAGCAGAACGCCGCGGATGCGGCCTCGCTCGCCGGGCTCGTACTTCCTGCCGACCAACGCCGCGAAGGCGCGCGCATCGGCGCGCGCACATCGCGACCGCGAACGGCTACACGCAGGGCGGCAACGTCACGGTGACGGTCAACATCCCGCCGACGAGCGGCCCGCGGACGGGCCAGGTCGGCGCGATCGAGGTCGTGATCGGGGACAACCGGCCGTCGGTCTTCGGCGGCATCATCGGCGTGGCCGGCTGGAACATCGGCGCCCGCGCCGTGGCCGTGAACCAGGACGGCGCCGGTGGGTCGTTCGCGATGCTCGCGCTCGAGCCCTCCGCCGTGCGACGCCCTGCTCGTCTCGGGCAACGGTGCGGTCACCGCCAACGGCAACATCCAGGTCAACTCGACCTGCACGACGGGCGCGATGCGCCGCCAGGGCGGCGGCGACATCTCGGTCACCGCCACCGGTGCCGCGTGCAACGTCGCCGGCGACATCACCGACGGCGGCGGCCGCGGCGCGATCACCTGCGCCCAGAACGAGGGGGCGCCGGTCATCCCCGACCCGCTGCTCGGCCTCCCCGAGCCCCCGAAGCCCGGCTACCCGGCGGACATCGTCCGGCTGACCGGGACACGGGCCATCCCCGCCGGCTGCCCGGGCGCCGTGGCGCCGGCGCTGGAGTCGACGGAGCTCGCCCCGCTCACCTGCCAGTTCCCGAGCGCGTACGCGGGCACGACGTGGCGCATCTACCCTGGGTACTACCCGGGCGGCCTCCACCTCCAGGGCGGGACGTTCTACTTCGAGCCCGGCATCTACTGGATCGGCGGGGGCGGGATCCAGGTCAACGGCAACGGGACGGTGTCGATCAGCGTCGCGTCCGGCGGGCACGACGCTCGACAGCGGGATCCTGTTCTACAACACCGAGAACCCCGAATACGGCGACGAGTGCGCGGCCGGAACGGCGACCGCGCCCGACGGTCATGTGCATCGGCCAGATCTTCCTCAACGGCGCACAGGCATCCGTGGACTTCTACCCGCTCGACAACGGGTCGATCTACGACGGGCTGATCGTGTACCAGGACCGCGACCTCGACATCACGGGCGACGACCTTGTGCTCAACGGCAGCACGAGCGTCCTCCAGGTCCGCGGCACGATCTACCTGCCGGCGGGCGACGTCCGGGTCAACGGCTCCGGCGGCACGACGACCACAGACCAGGTCATCGCCAAGACGTTCACCGTGAACGGCTCCTCCGGCTCGAGCGTGAACGTCCTGTTCGACGAGGACTTCGTGTTCAAGTTCACCCAGGCCGGCCTCGTCGAGTAGCGGCGGCCGGGGGTCCGGCCCACGCTCGCGCACCGCGTCGCCGCCTTAAGGGCGTACTTCTACCCACCCTCCGAGGGACGGAGGGGCCATGCGTGGGCGCACCGATTTAAGGATGGCCGAAAGGTCGCGCGCAGAGCCTTGAGCACGTTCAGAACCCGCACCGCTGGTCCGATCCGTGGCTCTCATCGCCGACCCGACGCCGCGCCGCCGCCTTCGCGCCCGGCTCGTCGCGCGCGTCCGCCGCCATGTCGCAGAGCACCTCCCGCGGCCAGAGCCTCGTGGAGTTCGCGCTGATCCTGCCCGTGTTCATGCTGTTCTTCGCGACGACGCTCGACCTCGGGCGGCTCGCCGCGGCACAGCTGTCCGTGGCGAACGCCGCCAAGGAGGGCGCGTTCCAGGCGACGACGACCCCGACCGACCTCAACACCTCGAACCCGTGCCCCGCGACGGGCGACTCGCAACCTGATCCTGTGCCGCGTCCAGCTCGAGCTCAAGCGGCAGCGGGATCACGCGTCAGCCCGTCCGACATCGCGGTGAGCTGCAGCCAGACGGGCTGCCCGAAGAGCATGGGCAGCCGGGTCACCGTGACGCTGACCGGCCGGTTCCAGCTCCTCACGCCGATCCTCAGCCCGTTCTTCGGCGGCACGAACGTCGCGTTCACCCGGTCGTCCACGGCGCAGATGGAGGCGCTCCCCGCGCCCGCGACGCTGCCCCCGATCACCACGACGACCATCGACCACGACGAGCGCGTCGACGACGACCACGTCGACGACCACGGGCTCGACCACCTCGACGACGACGACGACCACGACGACCACCACCGTCGCGTGCACGATCCCGAGCGCCGGCTTCACCTACACGCTGACGCCCGGCAATGGCCAGTCGCCAGATCATGGCGGTCGTCGACACGACGACATCGCCCGCCTGCGCGATCACCAGCTGGTTCTGGGATTGGGGCGACGGCGCGACGTCGATGGTCAAGGACCCGCAGCCGCACACCTACGTCGCACAAGGGCACCTACTACGTGACCCTCCGGGTCGCCAACGCCGCCGGCACCAACACCACCGGTGCGGTCGCAGGTGACGGTCAAGTGAGCACGCACGCGACGCCGCGACCGCGGCCAGGCCCTCGTCGAGTTCTCGCTCGTCCTGATCCCGTTCCTGTGGATCCTGATGGGGATCGTCGACCTCGGGCGGGGCATCTACATCTACAACGGCGTGAACCAGGCCGCCCGGGAGCTCGCCCGCGTGACGAGCGTCCACCTGTGCGACGTGAACGCGGCGACGTGCACCATCGGCACGTCGCCCGAGACCGCGGACGTCGCCGGCGACCCAGGCGAAGCTCGTCCCCGGACTCGGCGGCGCGGGCTCGACCGTCGCATACGCCTGCACGACGGTCACCGACGTCGCGCTGTCGTCCGTGAACTGCCCGTCGCGACGCGTTCGTCAGGGTCACCGTGACCGTGCCGTTCTCCGCCGTGACGCCGTTCCTCGGCGGCTTCCTGCCGAGCTCCCTGTCGTCCGCCTCACACATCCAGATCCCGTGAAGGAGCCCGCCATGAAGCTCAGGCGTCCGGGCCGCGCCGAAGACGGCCAGATGCTCGTCATCTTCGCGCTCTGCCTCGTGGCCATCATCGGCATGACCGGCCTCGTCATCGACGGCGGGCATGACGTACGTCCAGCAGCGCGAGCAGCAGAACGTCGCCGACGCGGCCGCGCTCGCCGGCGCCTACGCCTACGTCAACAGCGCCAACCAGGGCGACGCCGTCCCGGCGGCCCAGGCCGCGGCCGCGGCAAACGGCTACACCGACCGGCACCGACGGCGTCACCGTCGACGTGACGACCTCGATGGTCGGTGGCGCGATCCACGTGATCGCGACCGTGACCAAGCCGCATCGCAACTACTTCAGCGGGATCGTCGGGTTCACGAGCTGGCCGGTCACGACGACCGCGACCGCCATCGGCGGGATGCCCAACGCCGCGATCGGGCGCGATGCCGATCATCTTCAACAAGAAGGCGTTCCCGCATGCGGTCGGCTCGCAGGCCGAGATGTCGTGGGACGAGCCCGGCAGCGGCAACGAGGACGTGCCGCAGACCGCGTCCCAGTTCAACTGGACGGTGTTCTGCACCGCCAACGGAACGGCAACGGCGGCCCCGGCAATGGCAACGGCGGGTGCAACGGCGACTCGAACACCGTCGACGACCTGATCCACAACCACGGCCACTCGACGACCGTGAAGCTGGACGATGACATCGGCCCGCTCAACGCCGGTGCCCACGCGACGCTGTTCAGCGACCTCGCGGACCTGGTCGGGACGGAGCACAACGAGTTCCCGGTCGCGATCGTGAACGACGACGGGACCATGGTCGGCTGGGCGATGTTCCACCTGACCGGCTCGGTCGGTGGCAGCACCAAGCAGATCCGGGGCTACTTCGTCTCCCCGGTGAACCGCGGCGTGCTCAAGGTCGTCCAGGGCGCGGGCGCCGGCGGCAACTACGGCGACACCACCGTCCACCTCACCAACTAAACGGGGCGCCACCGCGCTTCGTCCAGCGTCACCCGGCGATCGGCGTGGGCACGTGCCGGTCGTCGGGTAGACGTGCGCCTCAGCGGATCCCGGTGTCGTAGGCGACGTCGAGGAGCGTGAGCTGCGTCCCCACGACCGAGAACGGGCTCGGACCGGGCGTCCCCATGAGGCCCTCCACCGGTGACGCCTCGAGCACGTAGTCGCCGGGCGCGAGCGCGAACCGGTACAGGCCGCTCGCGTCTGTCGTGATGGTGCCCACGATCTTGTCGCCCGAACGGATCGTCAGGGTCGCGCCCGCGACGGGTCGGGGGCCGCACGACGGATCGCCGGGCCGCTCGACAGGGCACACCGGGCCGGCGGTGACACGGCCACCGACGCCCGGGCCGGTGGCGTTGGCGACGAGTCCCGCGAGCACGTCATCGGGGAGCGGCAGCCCCGTCTCACCCTGGAACGTGACCGTGCCGTCCTGCTCGACGAGGTACGTCCACGTGTGCCTGTCGATGCAGCCGGCCTGGCAGTCGCCCCAGCCCACCTCGAACACGACGGTCCAGGCCGAAGGTGGCGTGGCGGCATCGGACGGCGTCGCGGTCCACCACGCGGAGGCGCCGATGACGTCCGGGTCCTGCGGGCCGATGCCGTCGAACAGCGGGCTCCGGGCGGCGACCGCGGCCGCGGCTTCGGCGCCGGACGTGACATCGGTCGTGACCGTCAGGCTCGCGGTCGCGCCTCCAGGGCCCAGGACGGCGCTGCACGCGGCAAGGATGGACGCAGCGGCGCAAAGGACGACAAGAAACGGGAGGCGGCGGACCGAGCTCGTGTCCATGGCGCGCTGACGTGCCGACTGCTGCAGGCGGTTCCACGGGCACAGCCTACGGGAGGGAGCGGGCCCGCGACCCTGCCAGTGGCGCCAGTCGGCCGGAGTGCCCCGCTGGTCCGGAGCCACGAAGGTCTGCCGGATCGGGTGGTCGGCCTGTCGGTGCCGGCGGTCGGTCTGCTCGTGCCGTCGGGTCGCGAGCCTCGCGTGGGCCTACCATCGCAGCACGCCCGCCGGTGTCGCAGGGCCCAACGTCCCGAAACGACAGGACATCCCGGTGCGGCGGGCGGGTACGAGGAGCGCATGCGCACGACACCGGCTGCCCGGTCGGACTCGGGCGTGGTCGCGGGGCTGGCCCAGCTCCGCGGGTACACGCCGGCGTGGTTCCGCGCGGACCTGCTCGCCGGGATCACCGTCACGGCCTACCTCGTGCCGCAGTGCCTGGCGTACGCGGAGCTCGCCGGGGTCCCGCCGGCGACCGGGCTCTGGGTCGCCGTGGTGGCGATGGTCGTGTACGCGCTCCTGGGCACGTCGCGCCAGCTCTCGGTCGGCCCGGACTCGGCGGCCGCGATCATGGTCGCGGCGGCGGTCACCCCGCTCGCCGCGGGCGATCCCGGCCGGTACCTCGAGCTCGCGGCCGGCCTCGCGCTCCTCGTCGGCCTGATCTGCGTCGGCGCCTTCGTCGTGCGGCTGGGCTTCGTCGCCGACCTGCTCTCGCACCCGGTCCTCATCGGGTACATGGCGGGCGTCGCGGTGATCATGATCGCGTCCCAGCTCGCGGCGATCACGGGCGTCCACCTCGAGGCCGGGCGCCCGATCGGCAGGGTCGTGGAGCTGCTGGGGCGGCTCGACGAGGTGCAGACCCTCACCTTCGCCATCGGCATCTCGGTGACCGTGTTCCTGCTCGTCCTCCGGCGGGTCGCGCCGCTCGCGCCGGGCACCCTCATCGCCATGGTCGGCGCCGGGGCGATCGTCGCGATCTTCGGGCTCGAGGCCCAGGGCGTGCCGGTCGTCGGTCCCGTCCCCAACGAGCTCCCGACGCCGGGCCTCCCTGCGCTCACCGTCTCGGACATCACGGCGCTCATCGGGTCCGCGGCGGCGATCGCGTTCGTGAGCTACACGAACGTCGCGCTCACGGGCCGCGCCTTCTCCGCGCGGACCGGCGAGACGATCGACGCCAACCGCGAGTTCCTGGCGCTGGGCGCCGCGAACGTCGCCGCCGGGCTCACCGGCGGGTTCGCGATCTCCGGCTCGGGCTCCCGGACCGCGATCATCGACGCGATGCGGGCGCACAGCCAGGTCACGGGGCTGGTGGCGGCGGCATCGGTCGTCGTCGTCGTCCTGCTGGTGCCCGGGCTCATCGCGCTGATCCCGCGGGCGGCGCTCGCGGGCATCGTCATCTTCGCGGCGCTCCAGCTCATCGACTGGAAGGGCCTGCGCCGGCTCGCCGGCTTCCGGACCACGGAGTTCGGGCTCGCCATCGCGGCCCTCGTCGGGCGTGCTCGTGTTCGACGTCCTCGCGGGCATCCTCGTCGCGGTCGGGCTGTCGGTCGCGGAGCTGTTCATGCGGGTCGCGCGGCCGCCCGCCTCGGTGCTCGGGCCGCGTCCCCGGCCTCGCCGGCCTCCACGACATCGACGACTACCCCGAGGCCGAGACGATCCCGGGGCTCGTCGTCTTCCGCTACGACGCCCCGCTGTGCTTCGCGAACGCCCAGGACTTCCGGGTCCGTGCCCTGCGTGCCGTGGACGGCCAGGTCGAGCCGGTCGAGTGGTTCCTGCTCAACGCCGAGGCGATCGTCGAGCTCGACGTGACGTCCGCCGACGCGCTCCGGCAGCTCATCCGCGACCTCGAGGAGCGGCACGTCGTGTTCGCGATGGCGCGCGTCAAGCAGGACCTGCGGCGCTACCTCGAGAAGGCCCGGCTGTTCGACGTCATCGACGAGGAGCGCATCTACGCGACGCTGCCCGTCGCGGTCGAGGCGTTCGAAGGGCGGACGTAGCGGAACGGCCTACTCGGGCCCGAGGTCGTACCCCATCGCCCTCGGCACCCTGACGAGCCAGCGGAGCGGCGGCGGCACGTACCCGCCGAGGTCGTCACGCTGCTCGGTCGCCACGATCGCCTCGCGGATGACGCGCGCCCCGAGGAACCGGAACGGCTCAGGCGGGAACCGCCGCGGGCGGTGGCCGACCATCGGCAGCCGCGCGTCGGGGTCGTCGTGCGCATCGCGTGCGAGCGCGGCGAGGATCCGGCCGCCCAGCCACGACGGGCCGACGCCGCTCCCGCTGTAGCCGTGTCCGAAGAGCACCCGCCCGTCCGTCCCGTCCATCGCCCCGAACGTCGGCAGGTGGTTCGGCGAGATGTCGATCGGGCCGCCCCAGGCGTCCACGAGCGCGACGTCGTCGAGCATCGGGAACAGCCACCGGAACCCGCGTGCCGCGAGCGCGGTGGACCCGCGGTCGTCCTCGACCCAGCCGCCGAGCCGGCCGCCGTACCCGGCCCGCCCACCGCCCCCGCCGAACGCGATCCGCCCGTCGCGGGTCGTCCGGAAGTAGTGGTTCGTGAAGCGGCAGTCCGAGATCGCCTCGCCGCCCGTCCAGCCGAGCGCCGCCAGGCGGTCCGGGATCGGCTCGGTGAGGACCATGTAGGAGGACCAGGTGATCATCCGTTGCCCGAAGCCGCCGCCCTTCCAGCCGGCCGCCCACGCGTTGAGGGCGAGGATGGCGCGGCTCGCACGGATGGACGCGCCGTGAGCCGTGCCCACGCGAACGCCAGCGCCATCCGCCCGGATCCCGGTCACGTCCGTCCCCTCGTGGATCGTGACGCCCCGCTCGAGGAGCACGCGCCGCAGGCCGCGGGCGAGGCGCGCGGGCTGGATCGACGCGTCCGACGGAATGAGCAGCCCGCCGCGGAACATGGGTGACGCGCACCGCGCCCGGACCTCGGCCGCGCTGAGCGGGAGGAACCGGTCCGCGACGCCGAGCTCGCGGGCAAGCTCGAGGATCCCGTCGCCCGCCGCGTCCTGGACGGGGGACGAGCTCACGACGAGCGTCCCGCCGGGCGTGAACCAGGGGTCGACGTCGTGGCGCGCCGCCCACTCCCCGATCCGCGCGGGTCCGTCGTCGAGCGCCATCGCCGCGGCGAGGCCCGGCTCCGTGCCGTAGTTCGCGACGAGGGCCGGCAGCGCATCCCACCACGTGGTGAGGAACCCGCCGTTCCGCCCGCTCGCGCCACCGCCGACGATGTCGCGCTCGAGGATCGTGACCCGGAGGTCCGGCTCGCGCTCGAGGAGCCACCATGCCGACCACAGGCCGGTGAACCCGCCGCCGACGATGACGACGTCCGCGGTCGCGTCGTGGACCGGGGGCGGGCAGGGAACGCCGGGGTCGTCCGCGAGCGCCTCTCGCAGCCACCAGCCGCGGCGCTCGCCCGGCGCGAGGCCGGCCATGTCGCGCTCGACGAGCCTGCGGAGGCGTGCGGCGGTCCCGCGACGTGCGGTCGTCGCCATGGCCACCCTCAGCCGCCCGGGGGCGGCGGAGCGCTCCGGATCGCGGCCTCGAGGTCGTCGATCTTGAGCCGGATGAGTGCCGCGTGCTCCTCCTGCTCGACGAGCAGCTGCCGGAGCTCCGCGACCTGGCCCTCGGGCCCCGAGAGCCTGGCCCGGATGCGCGCGCCACGCGTCGACCGGGGGGCGAGGAACTGGTTGGCGATGAACCCGGTGAGCACCGAGAACAGGGCGATGCCGGCGAACAGCAGGAGCGTGCCCACGATCCGGCCGTTGGGCGACACGGGGAAGCGGTCGCCATAACCGACGGTGGTGATCGTGACGAGGCCCCACCACACGGCGTCACCGCCCGTCGCGATGTTCGAGCCCGGCACCCCGCGCTCCACGTAGTACACGCCCATCCCGGCGAACTCGATGACCACGAGGACGAGGAACATCGTCGCGAAGAAGGTGGATGCCGCGCGCCCGGCGTACAGCTCGCGGGCGATGACCTCGCCGTCGACCCGGCGGAGCAGCGCCCCGACCCGGACGACGCGGAACACGCGGAAGATGCCCAGGGTGGGCACCGCGGCGAGGAGGTCCGCCCAGCCCCAGGCGCGGAAGACGTAGTGCGACCTCGACTTCGCCGTGAGCAGCCGGTACAGGAAGTCCATGACGAAGATCGGCGCGATGATCGAATCGACGCTGACCGCCACGTCCTCGATCGGGCCGTCGAAGAGCGGGACGAGGACGATCACCATGTTGACGACGGACAGGATCGAGACGAGGAGGATGAACAGCTCGTAGCTGAGCCCCTTGAGCTCGGCGAGCGCCAGGCGTCGCGTCGTCGGGTGCCCTGTCAGCCTGTGACATGCCGTTCGTCCTCCTGGCCGGAGACTCGTTCACGCGCCGGCCGTCGCTCGAGGATTATGTCGCCGGTCCGCCGGTCACGACGACCCGGACCGATGCCTGGGTTCGCTGCAGTGCGAGCAGGACGGCGCCCCTGACCTTCGCGTCCTGTCCGAGCGTCCACGTCCGGAGCTGGACGCGGGCGAGCGCACCGGGGGTGGTGTTCCCCTCGAGGGCCGTCCGGAACGGGTCGATCACGTGGAGCCCGGCACCGACGAGCCCACCGCCGAGCACGAGCACGTCGGGGTTGAGGATGTTGACGAGCCACGACGCGGCGATGCCGAGCGTGCGTCCCGCCTCGCCGAGCAGCGCCTGGCCGAGCGTGTCACCGGCCTCGGCGGCCGCGTAGACGTCGAGCGAGGTGACCCCGTCGCCGAGCGCGGCCATCCGCGTCGGCGACCCGGTCCGCACGGCGTCGCGCGCGGCCCTCGCGACCGCGGACGCCGACGCGGCCGTCTCGACGCAGCCGTGGCGGCCGCACGGGCAGCGCGCGTCGAGACCGGGCATGAGCGCGTGGCCGAGCTGGCCCGCGAGGCCGGCCGCCCCGTGGAACAGCTGTCCGTCCTGGACGATCGCGGCGCCGACGCCGGTCCCGGCGTACACGAGCGCGACGGTGCGGCCGCCGCGTGCTGCACCCTCGGCCTGCTCCGCGATCGCCGCCGCCTGGACGGTGTTGTAGAGCAGGACCGGCACGCCCAGCGCGGCGCCCAGCAGGCCGACGACGGGCACGTCCCGCCAGCCGAGGCTGGGGGCGTGGACGCACGTGCCCGAGGTCGTGTCGACCTGGCCCGGCAGGCACACGACGGCCGCGGCGAGGCGCCGACGGGGGATGCCGGCGCGGACGACGATCTCGCGCGAGAGTGCCCCGACCTCCCGCAGCCCCTCCTCGGCCGGGAGCACCGGCGTCGGGATCCGGCGGCGGGCGATCTCGGTGCCCGTCGCGTCGGCGAGGGCGACCGTCGTGTCGTGGACGCCGAGGTGGATCCCGAGGACGTAGGCGTGCCGCTCGTTGATCTCGAGGACGACGGGCGGGCGGCCCCGGCCGGCGATCCGGACCGTGCCGCGGGCCCGTTTGACGCCCTCGCGGACGTGGCCGTCAGCGACGAGACCCGCGACGATCTCCGACACCGTCGGCTTGGCCAGCCCGAGCGACCGGGCGAGCCCGGCGCGGGACGTCGGGCCGCCGCGACGGATCGCGTCGAGGACGAGCGACCGGTTCAGGAGCCGGATCGTTCCTGCTGCCGCCGATTCGTTCGGGTTCCTCGCCATACGTGCATGGTACGACATGGTCTGTCGTTGATATCGGCAGGATGATTACCTTATCTTCGCATGCGCGTGCGCGCCGGAACGACCGTCCGAACCGGGACGAAAAATCTTCGGATTCGAGCCCTAACGAACCCGTCGCAGGCCCGTTATCGGTGACAGGAGCCTCGCGCAGACATCCGTTCCCCCGGCGGTGTGGCAGCGCGAGGCTCTTTTTTCGTGCCCGGTACCGCGGAGGTCCGGAGTCGCTACAGTCATCCCGATGGGCCACGACCACAGCCACGCGTCGGCGGCGACCCGCAACCAGCGCCGCCTCGCCATCGTGCTGGCGCTCGCGATCACGACGCTCGTCGTCGAGCTCGTCGGGGCGGCGGTCGCCAACAGCCTCGCGCTGCTCGCGGACGCGGGCCACGTGTTCACGGACGCCGCGGGCATCACCCTCGCGCTCCTGGCGATCCGGTTCGCCCAGCGGCCGGCGACGAGCAGTCGGACGTTCGGCTACCTCCGCCTCGAGATCCTCGCGGCCGTTGTCAACGCGGTGTTGCTGCTGCTCATCGCGGCGTTCGTGCTCGTCGAAGCCTGGCAGCGCCTGTCCCAGCCGCCCGACATCTCGCCCGGGGCGATGCTCGCCTTCGCCCTCGTCGGCCTCGTCGCGAACGGGATCTCGCTGTTCATCCTGCGCGAGGCCCAGGCGACGAGCCTGAACATGCGCGGCGCCTACCTCGAGGTCATGGGCGACCTCGCAGGATCGGTCGCCGTGATCGTCGCGGCGGTCGTGATCGCGCTCACCGGCTGGTCGTGGGCGGACGTCGTGGCGTCGGTCGTCATCGGCCTGCTGATCCTCCCCCGCACCCTCGCGCTGCTCCGCGACGCGACCAACGTGCTCATGGAGTCGACCCCGAAGGGCGTCGACATGGACCACGTCCGGCGGCACATCCTCGATGCGCCCGGCGTCGTCGACTGCCACGACCTGCACGCATGGACGATCACCTCGGGCATGAACGTGGTGTCCGCGCACGTCGTGATCAACGAGGACGCCGTCCCGTCGCGGGTGCTCGACTCGCTGTGCGGCTGCCTGTCGGACGACTTCGACATCGAGCACAGCACGTTCCAGCTGGAGACCGTCGACCGCCGCCGCCTCGAGGAGCGCGCGCACGCCTGACCGCCCGTTAACGCCGCAGGGGGCATAGTCAGGGCGTACGACATCGGCATGCGGAGAGGCAGGCAGCATTTGAGCTCAGCGACGCCCGGCGAGCCCGGCGATGTGACCGAGCAGCGGCGGCTGAACGAGGCGCGCGAGCGCGACGTCCCGTGGAAGCGCTGGGGGCCGTACCTCTCCGAGCGCCAGTGGGGAACCGTCCGCGAGGACTACAGCGGCGACGGCAACGCCTGGGACTACTTCAGCCACGACCAGGCGCGGTCGCGCGCGTACCGCTGGGGCGAGGACGGCATCGGCGGCATCTCGGACGAGAAGCAGCGCCTGTGCTTCGCGCTCGCGATGTGGAACGGGAACGACCCGATCCTCAAGGAGCGGCTGTTCGGGCTCACCAACAGCGAGGGCAACCACGGCGAGGACGTCAAGGAGTACTACTTCTACCTCGACTCGACGCCGACCCACTCGTACATGCGGCAGCTGTACAAGTATCCGCAGCGCGAGTTCCCCTACCGAGACCTCGTGGAGACGAACCGCGGCCGCTCGCGGCAGGAGCCCGAGTACGAGCTGCTCGACACCGGCGTCTTCGAGGGCGATCGCTACTTCGACGTCGAGCTCGAGTACGCGAAGGCCGGTCCCGACGACATCCTCGTCCAGGTCACCGTCCACAACCGCGGCCCGGAGGCCGCGCGCCTCGAGCTGCTGCCCACGCTGTGGTTCCGCAACACGTGGTCGTGGAAGGCGGGCAAGGCGAAGCCCTCGCTGCGCGAGGCCGCCGGTTCGATCGTGGCGTCGCATCCCGACCTCGGCGACTACGTCCTCGCCTGCGACGGCGACCCGGAGCTCCTGTTCACCGAGAACGAGAGCAACGAGGCTCGCCTCACCGGCCAGCCGAGCGCCTCACCGTGGGTGAAGGACGCCTTCCACGAGCTCGTGATCGCGGGCAACGCCGACGCGGTGAACCCGGCGAAGACGGGCACGAAGGCCGCCGCGCGATACGTGCTCGACGTGCCGGCGGGCGGCTCGTCCGTGGTCCGGCTGCGCCTGTCGGCCGTCGCCCCGGCCCAGCCGTTCGGCGAGGCGTTCGACGCGGTGCTGGCCGCCCGGCTCGCCGATGCCGACGAGTTCTACGCGCGGATCGCGCCGCCGACGCTGACCGACGACGAGCGACGCGTCCACCGCCAGGCGCTGGCGGGGATGCTGTGGTCCAAGCAGTACTACCTGTACGACGTCGACACCTGGCTCAAGGAGCACGACGCGCACCCGCTCCTCGGCCCGGGTCGCGAGGGCGTCCGGAACACGGACTGGTTCCACATGTTCAACGGCGACATCATCTCGATGCCGGACAAGTGGGAGTACCCGTGGTACGCGGCCTGGGACCTGGCGTTCCACACGATCTCCCTCGCGCTCGTCGACTTCGACTTCGCGAAGGAGCAGCTCCTGCTCATGCTCCGGAGCCTGTACAGCCACCCGAACGGGCAGATCCCCGCGTACGAGTGGAACTTCAGCGACGTCAACCCGCCCGTCCACGCCTGGGCGACGCTGTTCCTGTTCCACGTCGAGCGCGCCCTCGGGCGCGAGGACCTCGACTTCCTCGAGCGGTCGTTCCACGGGCTCGCCCTGAACTTCAGCTGGTGGGTGAACCGCAAGGATCCCGAGGGCCGGAACGTGTTCGCGGGCGGCTTCCTCGGCCTCGACAACATCGGGGTCTTCGACCGCAGCTCGCCGCTGCCCACGGGCGGCAAGCTCGAGCAGGCCGACGGCACGGCCTGGATGGCCCTCTACTGCCAGAACATGATCGAGATCGCGCTCATCCTCGCGGAGAAGGATCCGCAGTACGAGGAGTACGCGTTCACCTTCCTCCAGCACTTCATCTGGATCGCCTACGCGATGGATCGCATCGGCGACAACCACGACGAGATGTGGGACGAGGAGGACGGCTTCTACTACGACGTGCTGCGCCTGCCCGACGGGTCCGCGAAGCGCCTCAAGGTGCGGTCGATGGTGGGCCTGCTCCCGCTGTGCGCGAGCACGGTCTTCGAGGCCGGCGTCACCGAGCGTCACCCGCGGCTCATGGAGCTGATCGACCTGTTCCGCGAGCGCTACCCGGACGTGCTGGCGCAGGTGGCGCCCACCGAGCACGGGTACGTCGGGCGGGAAGGGCGACGCCTCCTGTCCCCGCTGTCACGGGACCGGCTGGTGCGCGTCCTCGGCTACCTCCTCGACGAGGACGAGTTCCTCGGGCCGTACGGCATCCGGTCGCTGTCGAAGGTCCACCTCGACCACCCGTTCGAGCTCGACGTCGACGGGACGCGGTTCAGCGTCGGCTACCTGCCCGCCGAGTCCGACTCCGGGATGTTCGGCGGCAACTCCAACTGGCGTGGCCCCGTGTGGATGCCGGTCAACGCGCTCATCGTCCGCGGGCCTGCTCAACCTCCACTCGTTCTACGGCGACGAGCTCACGGTCGAGTGCCCCACGGGCTCCGGCAACTGGATGACGCTGCTCCAGGTCGCGGAGGAGATCTCGCGCCGCCTCGAGCGCATCTTCCTGCGCGACGAGGACGGCACCCGCCCGGTCCACGGCGAGAGCGCGACGTTCCAGGAGGACCCGCACTGGCGCGACCTCATCCTGTTCTACGAGTACTTCCACGGCGAGACCGGGGCCGGGATCGGCGCCAGCCACCAGACCGGGTGGACGGGGCTGGTCGCACGGCTGATGGACATCTTCGGCCGCCTGGACGCGACGGCGGACGTCGACATCTCGCGCGACGAGCTCATCCGCCGGACGACCCACGAGCAGGCAGTCGGCGCCGCGCGGTCAGCGGGGTAGCGACGGGTTCATCACACCCGAGCTCGGAGGGCTTCGATCAGGTCGCCCAGCGCTCGCGGATCTGCGACCCACCCGTCGGCTCCGAGATCAAGCGCCACGCGTTCGTCCGGAATCGCGTTCCCGCCGACCAGGCGCGGAACCGACGGCCGCTCTCGACGCGCTGCGCTCAGAAGGCGTCTGGCCGCGGGACGACGCTCGATGTCGACGACGCTCACGACGACGGCTGCCAGCGGTCCCGCATCTCGGATTGCGGCGGCGAGCGACACCGTCGGCGTGTCGGGCCCCAGGTTGCGGACCTCATATCCGGCGTCGGTCAGGATGTCTGCGAGCATCGCGACCCCGAGCCCATGCCGCTCCCCTGGCGGCATCGCGACGAGAACGACGCCCTTCCTGCGGCCGGGGTGCACGAAGCGGGGCCCGAGTCGCCCGATAAGCGTCGCGGCGACACCGCTCGCAAGATGCTCCTGGTCGACGGAGATGCCACCCGATCGCCAGAGCGCCCCGATGGCATGCAGCGCCGGCGCCAGAACGCTGACGTGGATCTCGCCCGGATCGAGCCCCGAGGCCATTGCGGCCTCGATGACCTGCCAGCTGCCGGCGACGTCCCCCGTGAGCATCCGCGAACGGAGTCGCTCCTGCCAGATCGACACCCGTGGGTGGCTCTCCCCGCGGCGGCGGCGGCCATGTGCGGGCGCCGGCGTGGCCGCGTCGAGATCAGCCGGATCGACCATCCACGTGCCGCCAACCTTCCGGGCCGGGAGGATCCCCAGCCGGACGCGGCGGTAGACCGTCATGTAGTGGACGCCGAGACGATCGGCCGCCTGCTGGAGGCTGAGAGGGCCGGGAGCGTCGGGGGTCAAGCCGCCAACGTCCCCGCGAACACCTGCCAGGCGAGCGCTGACTTCGCGAACAGGCTGAGCATGAAGTAAGCCCTCTCGCCGAAGACGTAGGAGCTCCACCGGCCGACTCGCCGGTACTGCAGCCACATGTTAAGGGCGAACACGTTGAAGAACAGGAAGAGCGAAACGAAGATCGCGTAGACGAATGCGGGCGGCTCGGCGGTGCTCCCCGGCGACCAGAGGTAGACGCCCACGGCGAGCCATGGTGCGATCCCGACGACGCACCCGAGCCAGAACGGCCACAGCGAGCCGCCTGGCCGCTCGTAGCGTTCCTGGACGGCGCCGAAGAAGATCATCGCCGCGTTCGCCGCGAAGATCCCGATCAGCGCCGCGACGTCGCTGATCCCCGTCAGCATCGCGATCAGCACGATCATCACGGACGAGGAGAGGGAGTACTCGGCCCACCGAAAGTAGTTGTGCTGTGCCGCCAGGCCCGCGGTGTAGCGCCCCACGACGCCGGGCAGCGCCACGAGCCAGTGGAACACGGCGGACAGCAGGAGGAAGAGGGCGACGCCCCAGGCTACGGGGATGTCGAACAGGGTGCTCGGGGCGCCGGCTGCAGTACCGGGCGGTCCCTCCATGAACGTCGCCGTCACCGGGAGCGAGAAGGCGGTGGCGAGCGCCAGGACAGCGATTGCCTGCACGGCGTGGATGAGCCCGAGCCCGATGTTCCAGCGCCGCAGTGATGCGGCACGCGAGTCGGGAAGCTCAACGGTGGGCGTGGAGAAGAGTCGGTCGGTGGCGGTCACCAGGAGTCCTTCATGGGACGAGGGTGAGGCCTGGGAGGAGACAGGCCTCACCCTCGGGTGGGAGATGGGAGGCGGACGGTGGTCCGCAGGATCAGTCGGCCGGCGGCAGGAGCACCTGGTCGATGACATGGATGACGCCATTCGACGCCATCACATCGGGAGTCACCACCTTGGCGCTGTCGTTCAGGTACACGACGCCGTCCTTGACGGTGACGGCGATGGGCGAGCCCTCGACCGAGTCGGCGGAGGTGAGTCCGACAACCTGGTCCGAAGTCACGGCCCCCGAGACGACGTGGTACAGCAGGACCTTCTTGAGGGCCTCCTTGTCTGCGAGGAGTCCATCGAGCGTGCCGGCCGGGAGCGCCGCAAAGGCCTCGTCGGTCGGCGCGAACACGGTGTAGGGCCCCTCGCCCTGAAGCGTCTCCACGAGCCCGGCGGCCGTGGCTGCGGTCAGGAGGGTGGCGAACGATCCCGCCTCGGACGCGGTCTCGACGATGTCCTTCGACATCGCGGCTGCCGAAGCCGAAGGCGCGGCGCTCGGGGATGCGGCGGAGGTGGGTGCCGGGCTGGGCACTGGCGCGGCGGTGGTCGACGGGCTGGGCGATGCAGCGCCGGAGCAGGCCGCGATCGCGATCGCGAGAGCCGGCAGGAGCAGGGAGACGGATCGTTTCATGACTGGTGACTTCCTTCGAGCATCTGGATTGGATGGGCTTGTTGGCCTGGCTGATCGAGCCGCTCGAAGTATTTAGCACTAAATGCATCATGTCAAGTGGCGCGTCGATCCGCCCTCGTTCGTGCCGGGCCACGCTGACAGTTCTCGGAACCGCGGGAAGGACCGGCTGCCGTGCGCGGGACAGGGCTGGTAGACTCCTCTCCGCGCCGACATAGCTCAGTGGTAGAGCAGCTGTTTCGTAAACAGCAGGTCCTCGGTTCAAATCCGAGTGTCGGCTCCACTCGCCAAACACGAAATCCGCCAACGTTGGCGGATTTCCTGGTTCCGGGGTCCTGATGACGATGGTGGAGCTGACGGGGTAGGCTCGTCGAATGACGTCGATCCCCGCCGGTGCCCGGGCATTCCTGGCCACGGGTCCCTTCGCCCACATCGTGACGCTCGACCCCGACGGAACGCCGCAGGTCTCCATCGCCTGGGCCGGGCTCGAAGGCGATGACATCGTTTGGGCCTGCTTCTCCGAGCAGCGCAAGCTGGCCAACCTCCGCCGGGATCCGCGGATAACCCTGTCCTTCGTGGCCCCGGAAAGCGGCGGCGAGCTGCTCCATCCCTACCTTGTCATCCGGGGCCGAGCCACGGTGGTTGAAGGCGGCGCGCTCGCCACCATGGATCACCTGGCGAGGACCTACCTCGGCGAGGGCGTGCCGTTTCCGATCCGCAATGTGCCGCCCGGCTTCACGATCCGCGTCGATGTCGAGCGGGTCTACGGCGTCGGTGCCTGGCGCGAGCGCGGACCGGCTGACGCCCAGTTAGATCGGGCAAGCAGGCCGACGGCGTCATGGTGATGAGTGGCACGCGGGCAAGACCTGCCGGTGAGCCTCCCGTCACGGAAGGACACCAAGGCCATGCTTCGTTCCCACCTCTCGCCACTGCGCGGCGGGCTCGTGATCACCGCCGTCGTCCTCGCCGCCTGCGGGAGCAGCGCGACGCCGGCGCCGACCCAGGCGCCAGCCGCCACCGCGGCACCGGTCGCGACCGCAGCGCCGACAGCCGGTCGCATCGGCCTCCGCCTCGCCGGCACCCAGCGTCGCCATCGTGCCGCTGCCGGGCGAGCGGATCGCGTACGGCGTCCGCGCGGGCGACTCGTCGTACATCGTCTCGCAGCTCGCCGACGGCAGCGACCTGGTCAGGCTCACGAACGCGCCCGGCCACCAGCTGTGTGCCGCCTTCTCCCCGGACGCGAGCCAGATCGTCTACTGCGCCAGTGCAGGCGGCCCATTCGAGATCTGGACGATGCGGGCGGACGGCACGAACCAGACGCAGGTCACCAACCTCGGCGGCCGCGCCCTGTTCCCGGACATGTCGCCCGACGGGTCCAAGTTCGTGTTCGCGGGAACCGAGGGCACGGACGAGCACACCGAGGTCTACGTCGTCGATGCCACGGGCGGCAATCTCGTCGCGCTCACGAGCTGTGCGGACGGCAAGGCCGGCTGCGCCAACGACTATCCCGCGTGGTCCCCCGACGGGAAGAAGATCGTGTTCAGCCACCAGGACGACGCCGACGCCGACGACGCCGGGATCAACCAGCAGATCTGGGTCATGAACGCCGATGGCAGCAAGGCCCATGCGCTCACGACCGGCCCCGAGCCCAAGGACCAGCTCGCCGACTGGAGCCCGGACGGTGGGTCGATCGCATATGCCAGCGGCACGTCCAACAACGAGGGAATCTGGGTGATGCGTGCCGACGGCTCGAAGCCCAAGCAGATCAGTGGCTGCGTGGCTGGTGACGTCGAACCGTGCGCCGCCGGAAGCTGACATCGGGCCGGCGTGGTCGCCCGATGGCAAGAGCATCGCGTTCGTTCGCGGCTTCGGCGCCGTCGGATCCGACGATCGTCCGGTCTTCGTCATGAACGCTGACGGGACGGGCCAGCGCCGGCTGTCGCCGGAACCCATCCTTGCAGCCGTGCCGGCCTGGCGGTGATCCCGCGGCGGCGCGATCTCGAGCAGGCAGGGCGGCCACATCCACGATGAGCGCGGCAGACGTCCGTCTCGCGATGCACGGTGACCACGACGCGTTCGCGGCGTTGGTCACCGCGGCGACGACACGCCTGTACGCCCTTGCCTGCCTGATCATCCGCGACCCGGATCGCGCCGCCGACGCCACCCAGGAGGCGTTCATCCACGCCTGGCGCGAGATCCCGCGACTCCGGGACGCGGACCACTTCGACGCCTGGTTGCGGCGCCTCGTCGTCAACGCGAGCTACGACGAGGCCCGCCGAGGTCACCGTCGCAACGAGGTGTCGCTCCTCTACCTCAACGACAGCGGATCGGTGGACTCCTCGGCTGCCACGGCCGAGGCGGACCGGATCGAGCGTGCGTTCCGCCAGCTGCCGCTCGACCAGCGGACGGTGCTGGTGCTCCAGCACTACGAGAGCCTGAGCCACACGGAGATCGCGGAAACGCTCGGCGTGCCGCTGGGCACGGTGAAGGCGCGAGTGCGCTACGGGGTTGCCGCCATGCGCGCTGCGCTCGACGCGGACGACCGGTCCACATCGGACGCCTCAGGGACGAGGTCGGCATGACCGGACCGCGACGCGACCAGGACGTGGAACGGGCCCTGTCCGCCTGGATGGACGAGGTCGCCCCGACCCGGCCGCCGGTTCGCCTCCTCGAGGAGACGTTTGCCACGACCATGCGGGCGAGGCAGGACGGCGCGCGTCCATGGAACCGGATCGACGCCGGGCGCCAGGGACGCGGCTTCGGGCGCGGCCCGGTCGTCGCGGTCCTCTTCGCGGCCATCCTGATCATCGTGGCGTTCGCCGTGGCGATCTCCGGCGGCGCGCCGTCCGCGGTCCCGCGTCCGGCACCAAGCGCCTCGCAGCCGGTCACGAACCCGGCCACGCCATCGCCGCCCGTGACGCCATCTCCAGGTGCCGCGCTGCCGCCGGCGGAGTCGGTCACGCCCGACGCGGTGATCGACATCGACCGACCGATCGCGCTTGCGGTCGGAGGCTCATCCATCTGGGTCCTCGCGCCGGGCCGGATCGACGAGGTCGACCCGGTCCTGAACACGTTCACCGGCTCTGCGGCGATCGGGTCGGAAAGCGACGCGTACCAGGGGATCGCGGCGAACGACGCCGGTGTCTGGGCCACGCACTCGTCGACGCCACCGCTGACCCGGGTCGATCCGGCGACGCTGAAGGTGACCGCGCGAGCATCACGGCCGGCGTTGCCCCGAAGGGCGTCCTCGCGACGGCGGACGCCGTGTGGGTCGCCGACCTGCGCGGCGGCACCGTGCTCCGGGTGGATCCCGCCATCGACGAGGTCGCGGCCACCGTGCCGGTCGGCCTCGCGGGCAACAGCGGACCCAACTGGCTCGCGAGCGGCCTCGGGAGCATCTGGGTCGACATGCCCAACAACAACACGGTCGCGCGGATCGACGAGGCCACGGACGCGGTCCAGGCGACGATCACCATCCCGCCGCCGATGACGCCGTGCGGCGGGATCGCCGTCGGCTCCGACGCGGCGTGGGTGGGCGGCTGCGATGCGACGACGACCATCGCGCGAATCGACGCCGCTGACCAACCTGTTCGTCACGATCATCGAGCTGGGCGGGCACGCGTACAACCCGCTCGTGATCAACGGCGCCCCCTGGGTCTCGGTCGACCCCCGCGGCGCCGACGCCGGGTACCTGGCCCGGATCGACCCGGCCACCAACACGGTCGACCGTGTCCTCGTGCCGGGTGGCGGCGTGTTCGGGGGCGGCGGTGACATCGTCGTCGCCGACGGGGCCGTGTGGGTTGCCGATGGCTACAACAACAGGCTGCTCCGGCTCCCGATGTCGGCGTTCGCGCCCTGAGCCGGCGCGGGGAGCGCCCGGCGGGCTAGAAGCCCGCGACGCGACCAAGCAGGGCGAAGCCATCGTCGGTGCCACGCCATCGCGCGCGCATGCCCTCGACGCCGACGCGCCGCCGCACGTAGCGCAGGGCGACGACGGCCACGAGGACGTCGTCGAGCGGCCCGAGGACCGGGATGAACTCGGGGATCAGGTCGATGGGCGAGACGATCCAGACCAGGAGTCCGACGAGGACGACCCGGACATCGAGCGGGGTCGCGGGATCGCGGACGATGTCGCGGAGCATCCGCACGAGGTCCGGCACGACGCCCACCAGCTCGCGTGCCGAGACCCCCTTGGGGCGCAGGAGCCAGAACAGGGCGAGCAGGACGGCCCACAGCACGAGGATGCCGACCACGATCCCGACGACGATGCGGAGGTCCACGCGCGTAGGGTGACACCGCGTCGGCCGCACGTCGGGTCGTCGCGATTCGACCACCCTGCAACGTATCCCGGCGCCGCGCAGTCCCGAGCGTTGCACCCTGAGGATCGAAAATGCGGTCGGGCGGCAATCGGCCGCAGCAGCCGTTGAGCGAGGTACCAATGGCGAGCAGGTGAGCCCGAACGAATCGCTTGAAACCCATCCGATCCTGGCGCCATCGCCGAGCGTGAGCCCGTCCGCGCGGTCGCCAGGTGCGGGATGCACACGTCGTGGTCACCGATCGCCGCCTGGCGGTGGCCTCGGATGCCCGGCTGATGCTCGACGTTGCCATCGACAACGTGCGGCGCATCCAGTTCGACATCGAGCGGCTTCGCCCGGCCACGCTCGTGGTCGTGCCCGAGAACCCGATCGACGAGCCGCAGGTGCTGGCCGTCCGGCCCGAGGAGTACCGGCGCGTCGCGGAGGTCCTGGTCCTGCTCGGCGAGCGAGCTCGCCGATCTGGCGGTCCGGCGCCGCGCGAAGGCTGAGCGCCGTGTCGCTCGAGCGCTACCACGGGAAGCGTCGCTTCGAGGCAACGCCCGAGCCGCGTGGTCGAGCGCCGCGTCGGTCGCGCAGCCGACGCGGCGGCCGGTTCGTCGTGCAGCGGCATCGCGCGACCGCCCTCCACTACGACGTGCGCCTCGAGCTCGGGGGCGTGCTCGTCTCGTGGGCCGTGCCGAGGGGTCCGAGCCTCGACCCAGCGAGAAAGCGGCTCGCCATCCATGTCGAGGATCACCCGCTGGAGTACTTCGATTTCGAGGGCGTCATCCCAGGGGCCCAATACGGCGCCGGCGACGTCATCGTCTGGGACTGGGGTCGCTGGACGGCGGACAAGAGCATCGACGATGCCGAGGCGGCGGTCCGCGCCGGTGAGCTCAAGTTCCGCCTCGACGGCGAGAAGCTGCACGGCGAGTTCGTCCTGGTTCGCACGGGCAGGCGCCAGCCGGGGGCCAAGGAGCAGTGGCTGCTGATCCATCGACGCGACGGGGAGGTCGTCCGCGGGTGGGACGCAGAGGACCATCCCGCGAGCGTCAAGACGGGGCGCACGAACGACCAGGTTGCCGCGGGCCGGCGTGGGTAAGACTGGACCCGTGTTCATCCCGCCGATGCTCGCGACGCTCGTCGCCGGCCCGTTCGACGACCCGGACTTCCTCTACGAGATCAAGTGGGACGGCTTCCGGATCGAGGCGGTCGTCGACGTGCGAGCGCGTCCGCCTGTACACGCGTGGCGGCCAGGACGGCGAGGCCTACTTCGGTGCGTTCCTCGACCCGGGTACCTGGATCGATGCCCGTTCGGCGACCGTGGACGGGGAGGTCGTCGCGCTCGGGCCGGACGGCGAGCCGGACTTCGCGCTGCTCCAATCCCGGATCAAGGGCCGGAAGGACGCGTCGCCCGGCGACCCCGGGCTGGTCTACCAGGCGTTCGACCTGCTCGAGCTCGACGGACGCAGCCTCCTCGACGAGCCGCTCGAGGCGCGGAAGGCGCTCCTCGAGGCGGCGCTCCGGCCCGACGCGCGCGTCCGCTACTCAGCGCACGTACGTGAAGGAGGGCATCGCGTTCTACGAGGCAGCCAAGGTCCGCGGGCTCGAGGGGATCATGGCCAAGGAGCGCCGGAGCACGTACCTGCCCGGACGCCGGTCGATGGCCTGGCAGAAGGTGAAGATCCGACCGGAGCAGGAGCTCGTCGTCGGCGGCTGGACGGCCGGCAAGGGCGCGCTCGAAGGGACGCTCGGCGCCCTGCTCGTGGGCGTCTACGAGGACGGACGCCTGCGATACGCCGGCAAGGTTGGCGCGGGGTTCAACCGCGCGGGCCGAGACGACCTCCTGGCGCTGCTCGCCCCGCTCGGGACACCTGAGCCGCCGTTCGACCCGCTACCGCCGAAGCGCCTGATCGCCGGCACGACGTGGGTGCGGCCGGAGGTCGTGATCCGCGCGGAGTTCGCCGGATGGACCGGGGACGGCCTCGTCAGGCAGGCGGCCGTGAAGGGCCTCGACCTGGGCAAGGACCCACGGGCCGTGGTGCGCGAGGTAGCAGGCTCGGGGCGCTAAGGCGACTCGCGACGTGAAGCCGGCCGCCGTTACCGGTCCTGGCCGGCCTCCTCGGGCGCGGGCGGCTCGGACGCCTCGTCCATGCCCGGCTCGCCATCCACCCCACGTTGGGAGGAGTTGAAGGCGACGCGATCGTCGTCCGGCTGAACGCCGCCGGGGATCCGCTCGCTGGCGAGCTCGGGCTCGTGCCCGATGAAGGCGCCGGGATCGAGGTCGCGGTCGGTGTCGCTCATCACTGGCCGCCCGTCCGGACCTTGTCGCCGTGGATCTCGCCGCGCCAGCCCTCGCCGGTCGGGCCCCGTCTGCTCGGCGTGGTCGCGGAACCGTTCGAGGTCGCCCTTCACGCGTCGCTCCAGGAACCCGAGTCCCGCGCCCACGGTCTCGACGGGCCCTTCGGGATCGGCATCGAGCTTGAGGGTGATCCGGGTGTGGTCGGGGCCGAGCGGCTCGAACAGGACCGCCCCGGCGTTGTCGGCGCCGCTCGTGCTCTTCCAGGCAATGCGCGTGTCCGGCGTCTGGTCCGTGATCTCCGCCGTCCATCGCTTCTCTCTTCCGGCGACCGTGGCCGTCCACTCGAGGCGCTTGTCGTCGAGCTGGACGACGCGGTCCACGCCCTCCATGAACTGCGGGAACTGCTCGAACTGCGTCCACTGGTCATAGGCGACGCGGATCGGCACCGCGACATCGATCGAGTCTTCGAACCGGGGCATGGCAGTCTCCTCGCGTTTGGTCGGTCGAGATGATCCTGTGCGCCGCTCGCCAACAAGGACCGGAGTCGGCGGTCGACGTGCCTTGCACTTTTCGGACAGTCGGTGGCTGCTCGATACTGCGGCTCGATGGTCGCAAGGAGGTCGCGGCGCTGACCGAGTATCCGTTCGTCCCGAAGACCAACGCCAAGCTCGTTCCCGGGCAGTTCTGGGCGATCCCGATGTCCGACGGGCGGTTCGCGTGCGGGCGCGTGCTGCGGGTCGACCGCGACCGCAACGTCGGCGCACGCACGATGTTCGTGGGCGCCCTCCTCGACTGGGTCGGCGCCGAGCCACCGACATCCAATTCCATCGCCGGATCGCCCGTCCTCGCCGTCGGCGTCGCGCACGTCCAGGTCATCACTGACAACAAGGGCACGGTGCTGGGCGAGCGCGCGCTCGCGCTGGACGGGATCGACGTCCCGGCCGAGATCAACGGCTACTGGGGCACGGGGTATCCGGTGGCCCGCGCCGAGCGGCGCTTCATCGAGGGCGACCCGCCCGTGGTGGACGAGTTCCGCGAGGTGTCGTCCCCGCTCAGCGCCGAGATGCTCCGGCCCGCGGTCGCACCCACGGGCGTCGTGCAGTTCCGGAACCTCCTCTCGGACGAGGACTTCGCCCGGCTCGGCGAGTGGTTCGCCAAGTACCCGGACATGAAGCTCCGCGCCTACCGCTCCTACGACGACTCGATCCGCGACCTCGAGTTCCTGCGCCACTTCCCGACGTTGCGGCGCTTCCAGGCAGACGCACTGTTCGTGTCGCTCGGCTCGCTGGACGGGCTGCGCCATCTCCCTCCCGAGCTCGAGGAGCTCGTCATCGGCGAGACCGAGCGTCGGCTGGATCTTGGGGTGCTCTCCCGGTTCTCCGCGCTCAAGACGCTGTATCTCGAGCGGCAGACGAAGGGCATCGAGGTGTTGTCCGAGCTGCGGTCGCTCGAGGACCTGACGTTGCGCTCCATCACGCTGCCCGACCTGTCCTTGCTGCTCCCACTTCAGCGGCTGCAGAGCCTCGACATCAAGCTGGGTGGCACGCGCGACCTCGGGCTATTGCCGCGGATCGGCGAGCTCCGGTACCTGGAGCTGTGGCTCATCAAGGGCCTGAGCGACATCTCCGCCGTCGGCGATATCCCGACGCTGCGATACCTCTTCCTCCAGGCGTTGCGGCAGGTTGACTCCCTCCCCGACCTCGCCGGTGCGGCGAGCCTGCGGCGCGTCCACCTCGAGACGATGAAGGGCCTGCGGGACCTCCGGCCCCTCGCGACCGCGCCTGCGCTCGAAGAGGTCGCCCTCATCGACATGCGCCACCTCGTCCCGGCGGATCTCCAACCGCTCGTCGGCATGCCGACGCTCAAGGCGGTGTCCGCCGGCCTCGGCAGTCACCGCAAGAACGTCGCGGCGGCCAAGCTGCTCGGGCTGCCAAAGCTCAGCGGGCCGTACGACTGGCGATCCGGACGATGAATCGCGGCGCGTGATGCGGCGCCGGACGGCGATTACGCGGGTGCAACGGGTCCAGTCGGGAGAATCCGGCAGTCGATCTGCCGCAGGAGGACAGACCCATGCCCGGAAAGCAGCACCTGCCGAACGTCAGCTGCGAAGGAGCAGCGGATGTACGAGCACATCAAGGAGAGCGAGCTCGAGCAGGGCCGGTCCACGAAGCGGGCGAAGTCGATCGCCGCCGCGACCGTCGTGAAGCACCACAACGAGGAGGACCACGCTCGCGGGAAGTAGCGCGGCGCGTGCTTGCGAGGCGGCCGAAACCCGGTCGATCGGACCGGTGAGGCGGGTGTGGCGACATCTGGCAGAGCCTCGTGGTGGCGACTGAATGCCGCCGATTGGAGGATCAGACGATGGCCACCCTCGACGAAGCGAAGCGCGACAAGCTCAAGGACTCGACCTTCGGGCTGCCCGAGGAGCGCAAGTACCCGATGCCCGACAAGAGCCACGCCCGGAACGCGAAGGCACGGGCGAGCCAGGAGCTCCACGCGGGCAACCTGACGAAGACCGAGAAGGCGAAGATCGACCGCAAGGCCGACAAGATCCTCGACAAGGATTGACCCTCGAAATCGTCGCTACGGTGATTTCACGACGCGATTGACCCGCGAATCGTCCGTCGGGACGCGATATCGTGAGAATCGTTCGCGAAAGTTGACCTCGAGGCGCACACTGGCGCGGGAGGTACAGCCAAACATGAACCATTCCTCGCGAAATCGTGTCTCGGGCGTCGGGCTAGCGGTCGCGCTCGCCATCGTCGCCCTCGTCGCCCCGACCATCGCGCTCGCGCGCGACGATCACCGTCGACTCGATCCCGGGCGACGGCTGGGTCTTGCCTCCGGCCGAGAACACCGCGCGGCAGCTCTGTCGAGATCGTCGACAGCCCGGAGGCCGGTCTGGGCGATCAGAGCCTCGCACTCACGGTCGAATCCGACACCGACGCCGCCACCATCTCTCGCGTCGTCACTGCTCCATTGAGCGACCTCGAGAGCGGCTCGTGGATGACGTACGTCACCGGCGACACGGGCAACCCCGTATCCGAGCCCGCGGCCTTCAAGTTCGCCATGTACCGCGATGGCGGTCTGAGCGGGTTCACGACGATGATCGTGGAGCTTGCGTACAACGGCGGCGTGACCGAGGACGTCTGGCAGACGACGAACTTGGATGCCAACACCAAGGTCTGGCAGACCACGGACGATGGCGGCTTCTGCAATCAAGCCACCCAGTGCACGTTCGCCGAGTTCAAGACCCAGTATCCGGACGCCGCGATCGCGACCCTCAACGTGGGTCTCGGCACCGGCATCGCGGCGGTCACGTCATACGTCGACGGCATCACGTTCACCGCCGACGGCGCGACCGACACCTGGGACTTCGAGCTCGCGGCCGTGCCGCCGCCCACGCGTCGAACGGTGGTGGTGGGTCAACCGTGACCGTGCCGCCCACGGACAGCGCCATGCCGGCCAGCGTGCCGTCGGCGATCAGGGGCCAGGAGGCGCTCGTCGTCCTCGGCGTCCTGCTCGCGGTCGTGATCGTCGCCACCTCGTGGCGGCCCGCACGTCGACGCGGCTGACCTGTAAACGATCCGCAAACTGAGCATGAAACCCGGCCTTCGGGCCGGGTTTCAACGTCTTCCAGTACGGGGCCGCTGTCGGCAGCCATGCCAGAAGTCCTTGCGCGCAAGGCGGTGCCCAGTCCAGACTGGCCTGGGAGGTACTAGCCAAACATGAATCATTCCTCGCGAAATCGTGTCTCAGGCGTCGGGCTAGCCGTCGCGCTCGCCATCGTCGCCCTCGTCGTTCCGACCATCGCCCTCGCTGCGACAATCACCGTCGACGCGATCCCCGGTCGACGGCTGGGTCAACTCACCGGACAACACCGGCGGCGGTTCTGCCGAGATCGTCGAGAGTCCCGGAAGCCGGCCTCGGCAGTGACAGCCTCGCGCTCACACTCACCGCGGACACGGACGCCGCGGGGATCGCCCGCGTGATCGCGGCTCCGCTGAGCGACCTCGACGAGCGGCTCGTGGAAGACCTACGTCCCCGGCGACTCGGGCCTGATCAGCGCGGAGCCCGCGGCGCTCAAGTTCGGTATGTACCGACTCGGCGGCACGGACGGGTTCACGACGATGGTCGTGGAGCGTGTGTACAACGCCACGGTGACCGCGAATGTCTGGCAGACCAATACGCTGGACGACGACACCAACGTCTGGCAGACGACTGACGATGCCGGCTTCTGCACCCCGGCCGCGACGTGCACGTTCGCCGAGTTCAAGACCAAGTACCCGGATGCGCTGCTTCTCGGCCTCACGGTCGGGATCGGCACGGGGGTCCCGGCCGTGACCTCGTACGTCGACGCAGTCACCTTCACCGCCGACGGCGCGACCGACACCTAGGACTTCGAGCTCGCGGCCGTGCCGCCGCCCACGCGACGAAGGTGGTGGTGGGTCAACCGTGACCGTGCCGCCCACGGACAGCGCGATGCCGGCCAGCGTGCCGTCGGCGATCAGGGGCCAGGAGGCGCTCGTCGTCCTCGGCGTCCTGCTCGCGGTCGTGATCGTCGCCACCTCGTGGCGGCCCGCACGCCGACGCGGCTGATCCGCATCACGCGCAACTGAGCAAGAAACCCGGCCCGAGGGCCGGGTTTCTTCTTGCGCCGTCAGCGCCGGATCGCTCCCGGTTCTCGCATGGCTGGGCGTCGCCGTCGAGCGGGGAATCAGCGCCGGCGATCAGTGGGTCGGCTCGCCGTGGGCGCTCCGGCTCGGACCCGGCCCATGCCGGCCGGCGCGCGGGCGCGCACCCTCGGCACTGGCGACCGTCCCAGTGTACGCGGGGCACTCGCGCTGACCGGCACGCCGCGCTCGGCGAGCAGGCGCCCGAAGACAGCCGCATCCCGGAGTGCGCATCCGTTCGCGTCGATTGTTGAAGAACGCGAAGCCCGAGCCTGTACGCCCGGCGTCCCGTCGCGACCAGCTGCCGCCCAGCGGTCGAGCGCCTGGGGTGCGTAGCAGGACGGGGGCCGTGCGCCGGCCACCGTCGAAGACGTAGCCGGCGTCCCGGTCGGTCACGACGACGCGCTTCCGATCGAGCTCGCCGTCCACGCCGCGCCGAGGTCGTGACCCAGCCCGTCACCTCGCCCAGGCCTCGTACTCGTCGCGCAGGTCGGTCATGCAGTCGGCCGTCCGCCATACCGGGGTGATCGGGTCGCTGCATCGCGTAGGCCGCGCCCAGCGCTCGACGACGTGGTGAGCAGCTGGCACAGCTCGTCCGTGAACCACGACTCGTGGCGCGGCTCGACCGCTACCCGGATGCCCGCGGGGAACGCCCGCAGCGTCGCGTCGAGCGCCTCGCAGGTCGACGGCATGTCCGGAGGCAGCTGGACGAGCACGGGTCCCAGGTGGCTGCCGAGCGCGGCCGAACGGTCCACGAGGAGGTCCACTGCGGGCCGCGGGTCGCGCAGCCGAAGCGTGTGCGTCAGGTAGCGGCTCGCCTTGACCGCGAACAGGAAGCCGGCAGGGACGCGCGCCGCCCACGATGTCGAACGTCGCGCGCGACGGCATGCGGTAGAAGGTGACGTTGAGCTCGCACGGTGTCGAAGTCCGCGGCGTAGCGCTCCAGCTCGCCGCCACGGTCCGCAGGCATGTAGTAGCGGCCACGCCAGTGCTCGTAGATGAACCCCGAAGTGCCGATCCGGAACGGTTGATGAGTCGACTGCTCGGGCGAGGGCGACACGGTGCGTTCCCTCCTCGATGGCGTGGTGGCACCAGCCATGGGAGCGCAGCGTCGTTCGCGCGCGGCGATCGATCCCGCTGCGAGGGGCGTGACAACGGCATCGCGCCTCGGAGGAGCGGTCTGGCGTGCCAGCCTGCCGGCGCTGGATTCGGCGTGCATAAGCTCACTCCGTCGCGAGACCCGCGAACCGGTCGAGCGCATCGCGACCCGTGTCGGTCAGGTGCCCGCCGCGCGACTTGAGCTCCAGGTCCACGTGCGGAACCCGGGTGTCGAGGGCAGCTCGCATCCGGGCGAACATCGAGCCCGTCGCGAGCCTGTACGTCGTGAACAGCCCGACATGCGCCCGGGCGAGCGTCGGCAGGTCGCGAACGAACGCCAGCCACGGCTCGTCGGGGTGCTGGGCGACCACGAACAGGCCGCTCGTCCAGCAGCCGAGCAGGACGAGGTCGGCGTGCGCGAGCGCGGCCGCGTCGGCGTCCCCGACCGACTGCACGGTGGTGTCGAACCCCTTGGCCCGGAGGTGCTCCCCGATCTCCTCGGCGAGCTGACGGGTGGTCCCGCCCGCACTGCGGTAGACGACGGCTGCGGTCGTCATCGCTAGCCTGCCTTCGGGTAGCTGCCCGTGAGCTTCTTGCCCCAGCCGTGCATCGCGTGGAAGGCCGGCGTGCCCGGGAGGAACATGTACGGGCACAGGCCCGAGACGGCCTCGAGCCCGAGCATCTCGGCCGCCCGCACGGTCTTCTCGCTCGTTGCGCCGCCGCCGAGGCCGCCGTACAGCCAGACCTTCCCGATCCCGACCGCCGCGCACTGCTCGAGCACCTGCTCGGCGACCGCGGGCGTCGTGATGATGAGCGCGCCATCGACGGCCGGCACGATGTCGGCGACCGACGGGTAGCACCGCACGCCGTCGATCTCGGTCGCGGCCGGGTTCACGGGGACCGCGTCGTAGCGCCGCTGGCGGAGCTCCTGCCAGAGCGTGTAGCTGATCTGCTTGGGGTCGCGCGAGACGCCGACGACGGCGATCCGCTTGAGGCCGAGGAAGCCCTCGACCTGTCTGAGCGTCGTGGACATGGGTGTCCTCCAGGTGCACGGGACGCAGGCCTCAGTCGTACAGCGCGCGGGACCCGGACGGGAGTGCCGGTTGACCGCGTTCCGGACCGGCCAATCGGCCCGACCTTCCACGCGCTACGCTCGACGACCGATGCACCGACGCGACATCACCCTGCTCTTTGCCGCCCGGTCGGTGCGGATGTTCGGCTACGGCCTGCTCGCCGTCGTCCTCGTCCTCTACCTCGACGCGATCGGCCTGTCGGGCGGCGAGATCGGCCTGCTCCTCTCGCTGACCCTCCTCGGCGACGCGGCGATCTCGCTCTGGCTGACCACCCACGCGGACCGCATCGGCCGACGACGCGTCCTCATGGTCGGCGCGGTCCTGCTGCTCTTCTCGGGGCTCGTGTTCGCGGCCAGCCCGCTGTTCATCGTGCTGCTCGTCGCGGCGACGATCGGCGTCATCAGCCCGAGCGGCAACGAGATCGGCCCGTTCCTCGCGATCGAGCAGTCGTCGCTCACCCAGCTCGTCGAGCCGACCTCGCGCACGAGCCTGTTCGCGCGCTACCAGCTCGCGGGGTCGATCGCGACGGCGGTCGGGTCGCTCACCGCGGGTGCGATCGGGCAGCTGGCCGTCAACACGACGGGCGGGGCCGAGGACGCCTACCGCGCGGTGATCGTGATCTACGCGGCCATCGGCATCGTGCTCGCGATCCTGTTCTCCCGCGTCTCCCCCGCCGTCGAGGTCCCCACGACGGACGTCGTGGACCCGACGGTCCGCTCCCGGCTGGGCCTCCACCGGTCGCAGGGCGTGGTCCTCCGGCTGTCGATGCTGTTCGCGCTCGACGCGTTCGCGGGCGGGTTCGTCATGCAGAGCTTCATCGCCTTCTGGTTCAGCCAGAAGTTCGGCGTGGACCCTGCCCTCCTCGGCGGGATCCTGTTCGCGGCCAACCTCCTCGCGGCGGCGTCGGCGCTCGCGGCCGGGCCGCTGGCGGCCCGCTTCGGCCTCGTCCGGACGATGGTCTACACGCACCTGCCGTCGAACGTGCTGCTGATCCTCGTGCCGCTCATGCCGACGCTGCCGCTCGCCGCGCTCGTGCTCCTGGCCCGGTTCAGCATCAGCCAGATGGACGTGCCCACGCGGCAGTCGTACACGATGGCGATCGTCGAGCCCGACGAGCGGTCGGCCGCGGCCGGCGTCACCGGCATCGCCCGCAGCCTGGGCGTCGCCGCGTCACCGCTCATCGCGGCGCCGCTGTTCGTCGGCTCGGCGTTCATCGGCGCCCCGTTCGTGATCTCGGGCACGCTGAAGATCGTCTACGACATCCTGCTCTATCGCCGGTTCCAGGCCCTCCGCCCGCCGGAGGAGCAGCCCTAGGCGGCTACTGGACGACGACCGTCGCGGTCATGCTCGAGTGGATCGTGCACTTGTAGGTGAACGAGCCGGCCGTCGCGAACGTCTGGCTGAACGTGCCGCCCGTGTCGATCGTCTTGCTGTCGAACGAGCCGTCGTCCGCCGTGACGGTGTGCCCGGTGGTGTCGTCGTTCGTCCAGACGACGGTGGTTCCCGCCGGGACGGTGATCGACGCCGGGTTGAACGCGAAGTTCTTGATCGACACGGTCGAGCCGCCGGCGGCGGGTGCCTCGCTCGCGGGTGCCGGGGTCGCGGCCGCGGGCACGGCGGGTGCAACCGTCGCCGACGAGCCCGAGCACGCGGCGAGCGCGATGGCCAGGCCGGCCGTGGCGAGGGCGAGGGTGGCGCTTGAACGCGTGAGCGAGACGTGCATCTGGCTGTCCTCCAGGGGTTCGTGACCGGCGGTCGTGTGTGCCCCTTCCTACGCCAGCATGCGCTCCGTGGATCGCGCGTACCAGCGGCCGGCGGTCAGGTCGACGTTATGCCCGCGGATCGAGCGCCCCGAGCCGTTCGGTGAGGCGCAGGTTCTCGCGGTAGTCGATCGGGACCTCGACGAGCGCCGGGCCGTCGACGGCGAGGGCGTCCCGGAGGCTCGCGGCCATGCCGGCGGAGCCGTCGGCGCGGAAGGCGGGCATCCCGAACGAGCGGGCGAGGTCGACGAAGTCGGGGTTCCCGAACTCGACCCCGAACGGGCGCCCGAACTCGTTGCGCTGCTTCCAGTCGATGAGCCCGTAGCCGTCGTCGCGCCAGACGACCACGGTCACCTTCGCGCGCAGCCGGACCGCGGTCTCGAGCTCCTGGACGTTCATGAGCAGCCCGCCGTCCCCGCACAGGGCGACGACCCGCCGGTCGGGGTGGACGAGCGCGGCCGCGATGGCGCCGGGGAGCGCGATCCCCATCGCCGCGAACCCGTTCGAGATGATCACGGTGTTCGGCTCGTACGCCTGGAACAGGCGCGCGACCCAGATCTTGTGCGCGCCGACGTCCGAGACCAGCACGTCCTCGGGGGCCATCGCCCGGCGCAGCTCGAGGATCGCCTTCTGGGGCTTGACGATCGGCGCGTCGTCGTCCTCCCACGCCCGCAGGTCCTCGAGCAGCTGGCTGCGCAGGTCCGCATGGACGAGGATCTCGCGCGAGAAGTGCCGCTCCGACGCCGAGCGCCCGGCGATCCCCTTGGGCTCGACGACCGCGAGCAGCCGGCGGAGCGTGCCGTCGATGTCGCCGATGAGCTCCACCTCGGGGCGGTACGAGGCGTCCACCTCCGACGGCTGGGTGTCGATGTGCACGATCCGCTTGCGCCCGTCGGGGTTCCAGCGCGAGGGCCCGTACTCCACGAGGTCGTACCCGATGCAGATCACGAGGTCCGCGCGGTCGAAGCCCGAGAGGACGTGATCCCGCGCCTGGAGCCCGACCGCCATGAGCGAGAGGTGGCTGCGGTCGTCCATGGCGCCCTTGCCCATGAACGTCGTCGCGACCGGGATGTGGAGGCCCTTCGCGAACGCGCGCAGCTCGTCGGCGGCCCGGCGCCGCAGGACGCCGTTCCCGGCCAGCACGATCGGGCGCGAGGAGGCGGCGATGAGCGACGCCGCGTGGGCGATCGCCTCGTCGGTGGGCTCCGGGAAGTAGGTGCGGGTGAGCGCGAGCGGGACGAGCGACGGGTCCACGCGCGACGCCGCGATGTCCTCCGGGCAGCTCGATGTGGGTCGGCCCCGGCTTCTCGAGCCGGGCGGTGCGGAACGCCCGCGCGACGGTCTCGGGGATCGCGTCCGCCCGCCCGACGCGCGTCGTCCACTTCGTGACCGGACCGAACATCCGCGGGATGTCGACGAGCTGGTGGGACTCCTTGTGCAGCTTGTCCGAGCCCGTCTGGCCGGTGATCGCGACCATCGGCGCGCGGTCGAGGTAGGCGTCCGCGATCCCGGTGACGAGGTTCGTGGCGCCGGGGCCCAGCGTCGCCATCGCGACCGCCGGCTTGCCGGTGAGCCGGCCGTGGACGTCGGCCATGAACGCGGCGCCCTGCTCGTGGCGCGTCGTGACGTGTCGCACCCGCGTCTCGTCGGCCAGGGCCTCGAGGATGTCCATCGTCTCCTCGCCCGGGACGGAGAAGACCCATTCGCAGCCCTCCGCGGCGAGACAGTCGACGAGGAGGCGGGCGGCGGTGGGGCGCGGATCGGATGTCATCGGCCCAGTCTACGGACCCATACTGCGCGCAGCGTCCACGGTGACGCAGCAGAGGGAGAGGGACATGATCCAGCGGCTTCTCGCGGCAGGCATCGGCGGCCTCGCGACATTCATCTTCCTGGTGATCTGGGACGCGACCGACTTCACCGACCCGCTTCCGGCCTACGCGCTTGCGGGCCTCGTCGGCGCGATCGGGTCGTTCCTGTGGCCCGCCCTGGTCGGCTTCTGGTTCGTGCGACGCGCCAAGGCGCGGCGGGACGAGAAGATCCAGGAGGAGGTCGACAAGCAGCTGGCGGCGAAGGGCCAGTAGCGCCGGTCAGGGCCGGGGCGTCGTCGCGTAGCCCGGCCGGATGAGGTGGATGTCCGCCGCGGCGAGCTGCCCGGCGACGCGGCGGCGCATCTCCTGCTCGACTCGCGGCCGGCTGTCGGGGCGCACCCGGCCGCTGAGCCGGAGGGTCGCGCCGTTCGCCGTCAGGCGGGTGGTCCCCGCGTAGCCGGGCGTGTCCTGGAAGATCCCCGCGAACTCCGGGTCGGCCGCCATCGCGGCCCCCACGGCCGTCAGCACCTCGATCACCGCCTCGACGTCGGCGTCGGCGACGCCGTCCACCTCGACCGTCGCCACCGTGTACGTCCGGGTGAGGTTCGCGGACTGGCGGATCGTCGCGTTCGAGATCGAGTGGAGCGTGCCGCGGACGTCGCGCAGCTGGGTGCGCCTGAGGCCCACCTCCACCACGACGCCCTCGATGCCGTTGATCTGGACGGTGTCGCCCTTGAAGTACTGGCCCTCGGTCAGGATCAGGACGCCCATCAGGAAGTCGAGGATGATGCTCTGCCCCGCGAGCGTCAGCGCGGCGAGGACGAGGCCGAGGCCCGCGAGGGCGGGCCACAGGTTGAACAGGCCGAGCAGGATGGCGATGATCCCAGCGAAGACGGCCGTCTTGAGCAGGCGGGTGACGAGGTCCTCGATCGTCTCGACGCGGCGGTCGATCTCGGTCTGCTCCGCGGGGTTGTCGCCGACCGCGACGCGCTGGGCCTGCATCGCGCGGACCAGGGCGCGGTGGACCCACGGCCGCAGTCCGCGGTAGATCAACAGCAGCACCGCGCCGCCGAACAGCAGCAGGAGCGCGTTCCCGGTCAGCCACTCGGCGAGCCCGCCGAGCTGGGTGGAGACGTCTTCCATCGGCATCCCGAGTCAGGAGCGGGGTCGCGTGCGGGCGACTCGGCTAGATCCGGGCGAGGATCTCGGCCTTCTTGGCCTCGAACTCCTCGGCCGTCAGGATCCCCTGGTCACGGAGCTCGGCGAGGTGCCGGATCGCCTCGGTGGAGTCGGCGGCGCTCGGCGCGGCGGGGGCGGGGGTCGGCGGTGCGACCGGCGCCGGCGCGGGCGCTGCGGCCGCGGCCGCCGCGGCCACCTGCGGTGCGCGGGCCGCGGTCTGCTCGGCCATCTTCTGGGCCATCATCGCGTTGCGGAACTCGGTCGCGTTCGTGATCGAGTTGAACGCGTCGGCGCCCGCGTCGCCCGAGACCGTGAGGATGCGGACGTCCCCGTAGCCCAGCGACTTGCCCAGCAGGGGGATGTTGAGCTTCACGTCGCTCACCGCAGACAACAGCGTCTCGGACGAGCGCCGCCGGATGAAGCCCTCGTAGCGGAGGACGCGGAGGGTGGTGACAGCGAACTGGGCGCTGCGCCAGACGAGGATGTTGTACGCGATCATGGCGATCGCGACGATGACGAGCCCCCACTGGATGAAACCGAGCACGCCGCCGCTCAAGCCCAGGAACCCCTCGCCGCTCGGCTTGATCACCCCGAGCACCCAAGCGAGGATAACGAGCCCCACCGCGAGCAGGGAGTCCCGTGCGGGTGCGATCCAGTGCTTCTTGACCTCGAGCACGATGGACTCGCTGGGGATCAGGTTCTCGCTGACGCTCATGTCGCTCCCTGGGCTTGGGGCAGCCACCGGGTGACGCCGCGGGTGACTCGTCCGCAGGATCGCGGCGCCGGGTGAGCGTGTCAAGGAACGTGCAGAGGCCCGGAGGATGTCGACGGGCGCCGCGGTCAGCCGCCGGGAGCGCGTCGCCGGCTGCGGTGGGCGATCCCGCCCTCGGCCATCGCGAGGGCGACGAGCACCAGCAGAATCGGGCCGAGGACGCTCGAGAGGCCGAACCCGGCGGTGGCGGCCGCGGCCTCCCGCATCGGCAAGCCGAACCACGTGTAGAGCGCCGCGAGGGTCGGTGGCAGCCCGTCCGCCGGCGCGACGCCCTCCGGATCGACGTATCCGTCGGCGCTGATCTGCCACGCGCGCGTCGGGGCGTCGGCGTCGATGCTGGTCGGGGTGCTGAACGCGATGACCGCCCGCCCGCCGTCGACGAGGGGCGGCGCGTCGACCGGTGCCGCGAACACGAGCTGCGGACGGGGCGGGACCCCGGCGAGCACCCGCTCGACCTGAGACGACGATCGAGCCGTCTGGGTGGAGCTCCGTCGTGGCCACGACGACGAGGCGCGAGGCGGCGATCGTCGGCTTCGAACGGGATGGCCGGCCCGCGCGTGGCGGCGAGGACGGGTTGCGGCCCGGACGCGAGGGCGCCCACCAGGCCCGCCAGACCGATTCCGAGCACCAGGTTCCGCATCGACAGGGCCCCCCACAGGCATGTCTCAGGAACGCATGCCCGTGACGCAGCATCGTGACCGCTTGTTGCATCTGCCATAAAGGAGCATCGCGGGGACCGATTCGTTCATATATCGACGACGGGACGTTGACGAGGGAGGGTGTCAGTCCGGCGGATCGCCCTGGTCGAGGCGCATCTCGAGCCGGCCGAACTCGGGCATCGCGAAGTTGATGACGCCGAGGCCCACGAGCGTCAGCACGCCACCCGTCACGACCGCCGCCCCAGGGCCGATCACCGACGCCACCGCGGCCGACTCCACGTCACCGATCCGCGGGCCGCCGGTCACGACGAGGACATGGATCGAGCTCACACGGCCGCGGAGCGGGTCCGGCGTGAGCACCTGCATCATCGAGCTCCGGAGCACGGCGCTGATGACGTCCGCGCCCGCCGCGACCGCGAGGAACAGCAGCGCGAGCGGGAAGCTGAACGTCGAGAGGCCGAACGCCACGATCCCGAGGCCCCAGACGGTGACGGCGATCAGGACCGCGCGCCCCGGCCTGCGCGATCCGGCCGGTCCAGCCCGAGAGCAGGGCCGCGACGAGCGCGCCTGCGCCCGCCGCCGAGGCCATGAACCCGACGCCCGCCGGTCCCACCTTGAACACGTCGAGCGCGAGCGCCGGGAACAGGGCGCGCGGCGACCCGAACACCATCGCGTTGATGTCGACGATGAACGTCGCCAGCAGCTCGCGGCGGCTGCGCGCGAACCGGAGGCCCTCGAGGATGCTCTGGATGCTCGCGCGTGCGCCGCCCGGCGTCGGCGGGATCGGGTGCATCAGCAGCAGCGCGACGATCGCCGCGAGGAACGTGATGACGTCCACCGTGTACGCCGCCGCGATCCCGAGCGTCGCGAGGATGATCCCGCCGATGGCCGGTCCGATGACCGCGCTCCCGTTGAACACGACCTGGTTGAGCGAGATCGCCGCCGGCAGGCGCTCGGGTGGCACGAGGCGCGCGATCGAGCTCGCGCGGGCCGGCTGGTCGACCGACCCGAGACCCGCCGCGACGAACGCGACCACGTACAGCGCGAACAGCGGCGGGCTGGGCATGAGCGCCAGGCCGGCGAGGGCGCCCGAGCAGCCCATGAGCCCGAGCTGCGTGACGAGCAGGAGCTTCCGCCGGTCGACGGCGTCGGCCACGGCCCCGCCGCCGAGCGAGAAGGCGAGGATCGGGATGAGCTGGACGATCGAGAGCAGGCCGACCGCCAGGAGGTCGCCCGGTCAGGACGTAGACCTGGTACGGGAGCACCACCTGGGTGATGAACCGGCCCGTCGCGCTGATCGCCTGCCCGGACCACAGGAGCCGGTAGTCGCGATCGAGCCGCAGCGGCGTGGGGTCGATGACGAGGCCGCCGAGGCCGCGCCGACGGCGCGGGCTGGGCGGCGGGGCGTCGGGCGCGGGTTCGGGCTGGGTCATTCGCTTCGACTATCGCACGCGAGTGATCCGATCCGCCGTCAGGCGCGCAATCCCCTTCGTGCGGCCCCCCATCGCACCGCTCGCCGTCCCTCCTCCCGGCGAGCGGGCGGTGGGCCGGGCGCACTCCAGAGGAGACCAACCATGACGAACAAGACCAGGGCGGCCCGCATCGGCGGGTTGCTGTTCAGCGCGGCACTCGTGTTCGCCGCCTGCTCGTCCGGCAGCGGCGGCGCGACGACCGCGCCCGCGTCGATGGCACCGGAATCCATGGCCCCTGAGTCGATGGCGCCGGAGTCGATGGCTCCCGAGTCCATGGCCCCGGAGTCGATGGCCGCCAGCCCGGCCGCGATGACCGAGCCGTTCGGACCCGCCTGCGCGTCGCTTCCCGCCGACGGTGCGGGCAGCGTCGGCGGCATGGCGCTCGACCCGGTCGCGACGGCCGCGTCCAACAACCCTGCCCTCTCGACGCTCGTGACCGCCGTCGGCGCGGCGGGCCTCGCTGAGACGCTCAACACGACGCCCGACATCACGGTGTTCGCCCCGACGAACGACGCGTTCACGGCCCTCGACAAGGCCACGCTCGATGCGGCGATGGCCGACCCGAAGGGCCTCCTCACGACCGTGCTCACGTACCACGTCGTGCCCGGCCGGATCACGCCTGACATGCTCGCGGGCACGCACACGACGCTGCAGGGCGGCACGATCGACGTGACCGGGAGCGGCGAGGACTTCACGGTGAACGGCACCGCGAAGATCGTCTGCGGCAACGTCCAGACGAAGAACGCGACGGTGTACATCATCGACAGCGTGCTGCTGCCGAAGTCCTGACCCGAGGGGCCCCTCTCGTTCCACGCGGCCGGTCCCGTTCGGGGCCGGCCGCGCTACTGTGTCCGGCATGGGTCGCCTGATCTTCTCCATGTCCGTCTCGCTCGACGGGTTCGTCGACACGCCCGCGCACTCGCTCGACTGGGTCCGCGTCGACGAGGAGCTCCACCGCGAGTTCAACGAGGAGTCGCGCTCGGTGGGGACGTCCCTCTACGGACGCCGGATGTACGAGCTGATGACCGGCTACTGGCCGACCGCGGACCGGGACCCCGACGCGACCCCGGCGACGCTCGAGTTCGCGAAGCATCTGGCAGGCGATCCCGCTGGTCGTCTTCTCCCGGACCCTCGAGTCGGTGGCGCACGGGGCACGCCTCGTCCGTGACGACGCCGTCGCCGAGGTCGCCCGGCTCAAGGCCGAGGCCGACTTCGACATGGACGTGGGCGGACCGACGCTGGCTGGGTCGCTCATCGCCGCGGGCCTGGTGGACGAGTACCGGCTGTACGTGCACCCGGTGGTCCTCGGCGCCGGGACGCGGTTCTTTCCGCCGCTCGACGATCGCGTCGAGCTCGAGCTCCTCGAGACGCGGACGTTCGGCTCGGGGGTCGTGCGTCTCAGCTACCGGACCGCGTAGGTCGCTCAGTCGCCCAGGCAGGTCCCGACGTGGCGCGCGGCCGCGATCCAGGGGTGGTCGGCCGGGACGACGTTGCGCTTGCCGGCGACCTCGGACAGGGGCACGGCCTCGGTCGTGTCGCCGCGCGCCGCGACCATCACCCCGAACGTCCCGTCCTTCACGAGGTCCGCGGCCGCCGACCCGACCCGCGTCGCGAGCAGCCGGTCGACGGGTGACGGCGTCCCGCCGCGCTGGACGTAGCCCAGGATCGACACCCGCGACTCGAGGCCGGTGAGCTGCTCGAGCTGGTGGGCCAGCCGGAGCGTGTTCCCGACATGCTGGAGCTCGAGCAGGTCGTACTCGGCCCGGGCGGCGTCCTTGGCGGTCCGATCCCCCGCCTTCTCGATCCGCATCGCGGCCGCCGCGAGCGCCTTCGCGTCCTCGATCGACCGGGCGCCCTCCGCGACGGCGACGATCGAGAAGTTCGTGCCCGCCTTCACCCGGCGCTTGATCGCGGTCGCGATGTCGCCGACCGAGTACGGGATCTCCGGGATGAGGATCACGTCCGCGCCGCCCGCGAGCCCGGCGCCGAGCGTCAGCCAGCCGGCGCCGTGGCCCATCAGCTCCGCGACGATGATCCGGTGGTGGCTGTGCGCGGTCGAGTGGAGCCGGTCGATCGCGTCCGTCGCGATCTCGAGCGCCGTCGCGAAGCCGATCGAGGCGTCGGTCATGGCCAGGTCGAAGTCGATCGTCTTTGGCAGCGTGATCACGTTGAGCCCGGCCTTCGAGAGCCGGAGCGCGTTCTTGGCCGTCCCGCCGCCGCCGATGCAGATGAGCGCGTCGAGCCCCGCCTTGCGGTAGTTCTCGACGATCACGTCGGTCATGTCCCGGGTCTCGCCGCCGACGACCATCCGGTGCGGCTTGTCGCGGCTCGTGCCGAGGATCGTCCCGCCGACGGTGAGGATCCCGGCGAGCGTGGTCTTCGTCAGCTTGACCCGCCGGTCCTCCGCGAGCCCCCGGAACCCGTCGCGATAGCCGATGACCTCCCAGCCGTAGCCGATCGCCGCCTTGCCGAAGCCGCGGATCGCGGCGTTGAGGCCCGGGCTGTCGCCGCCCGCCGTCAGGATCCCGACCTTGCGCGTCTCTGCCATGTCGTCGCCTCCGCTACCGGGCCCAGGCCTGCTCGAGGACCCGGAGCGTGTTGCCGCCGGTCGCGGCGGCGATGTCGTCGTCGCTGTAGCCGTGCTTCACGAGCCAGCGGACGATGTTCGGGTAGTCGCCGATGTTCTCGAGCCCGACGACGTACTCGGGCACGACGCTGTCGTACTCGGAGTCGCCGCTCGCGAGGAGCGCGCCCTGTGGCGTGAGGTACGTGCCCGCGTGATCGCCGAAGAACGTGTCCGGCCCGAAGGTGACCCCCTCGATGCCGACGAGGTCCACGCAGTACTCGAAGTGGCGCATGAACGTCTCGATGCTCGCCTCCTCGAGGTCGGGCTTGACCATCGTCGTGCCGGGAGCCGCCTCGATCCCGATGACGCCGCCGCGCTCCGCGCACGCGCGGATCACGTCGTCGGGCTTGCACTTGCTGATCGGCCACAGCTCGCGCGATCCGGAATGGCTGATGCACACCGGTGCGCGGCTGGCGCGGATCGTGTCGAGGCTCGTCCGGTCGCCCGAGTGGCTGACGTCGATGAGGATGCCGAGGCGGTTCATCCGCTCCACGGCACGGGTGCCGAACCCGGTCAGCCCGCCGTCGGTGGTCTCGCGGCAGCCCGACCCGAGCGCGTTGGACTCGCTGTAGGTCACGCCGAGCATCCGGATCCCGAGGCCGTACAGGACGTCGATCCGGTCGAGCTCGTTCTCGATCGGCGTCGCCGCCTCGAGCGCCCCGATGAGCGCCACCTGTCCGCCGGCGAACGCGTCGGCGATGTCGGCGCGCGTCTCGGCCTTCACGGCGAAGTCCTGGTGCGCCCAGTCCGCGAACCGCATGCCGATGTCGTGGATGACGTCGGACCACTTCCAGCCGGTCTTGCTGGTGATCGTCGCGGTCCCGTCGCCGAAGTTCTCGAACACCGCGGCGAGACCCGACCGCGCGAGCCCTTCGTAGCCCGTGAACGGGTGGGCGTCGCGGACCCAGTCGTCGCCCTGGGCGAGGTCCACCGGGTAGACCTCGAGGTGGTCGTGGAGGCTGATCGCGGGATGGCTCGCGAGCAGCCGCCAGGTTCGCGCCTCCTCCGCGTCGCTCACCTCGACCGTGAACGGCGGGACGCGGTCCGTCTCGCTCGCGAGGTCGAAGACCCTGAAGTCGCGGCCGGGCTCGAGGTAGCCGTACGAGCGGTCGCCGCGGTAGCGGAGGGGGCGGCGGGCGGGCGGCTGGTCGGTCATCCGGGCTCCTGCGTCGGTGTGCGACCCAAGCCTACGTGCACGGGAGGCGCGGGGTCGGGCGATGGCGGCTTCCCCGGTCGTATAGCATCGTGCGGGGGACAACCAGTCGACGAGGGGTGATGCCGGTCGAGTCGATCGTGCTGATCGGTGGAGCGCTCCTTGGGATCGTCGTCGCGGCGATCGTCGGGAGCCTGCTCGGACGACGCCTCCGCAGCTGGCGCGAGCAGCGCGCCGCGACGGACGGCCCGGCCGCCACCTCCTCGACCCCGGCACCGACCCCGGCGCACGCCCCGCAGCCCGTCCTCGAGCGCGTCGACCCGGCCCCCACCACCGTTGCCGCGGTCGTGGCCGCGGGCACGAGCCCGCAGCGTGCCGCCGACCCGCCGGCCGTCCTCGACCCGTCGGCGACGATCGCCGACCCGCTCACCCGCTCGGCGACCCAGCGCACCGACGGCGACGCGACGTTCGGGTCGTCCGCCGTGTTCGCCCGACTCCTCACCGACGCGCCGCCACCCGTCCCGACGCGCACGCCATCGAGCGTGTCGCCCGCGATGCGCGACCGGGGCGGCACATCGTTCAGCGACCCCGTGCCGGTGGCACAGCCGACGCCGGCGAGCGCCGCCACCCCGGCGAGCGCGGCCGCATCGCCGCGCCGTGACCGTCGTCGGGGCCTCGTCGCCGCCACGGGGGCCGCGGCGGTCCTGGCGCTCGGCGGGATCGTCGGCCTTCGGGGCGCTTCGACCGGCGCCGGACGGTCGGGTCGCCGAGGCCACCGCGACCCCGGACGGGCGGCCCGCGACCGTCGGGCCGACGGACCCACTGCCGGGCACGCCGACCTTCGCGCCGGGCGACCCACGGGGCATCGTCGCCGTCCGGGCGACACCCGCACCCGACGGCACCACGGGCAGCGGCACGGACGTCGAGGGCAACGGGTTCGATCCGGGCGGCCCGGGTCCCGTCGGCCCGGACCCCACGGCGACGCCCCGCCCGCGTGGCTCTGGCTCGACGCCCACGCCGACGCCCGACCCAACCGCGGGCCCGACCGACACGCCCGGTCCGACGCCACCACCGACGCCACAACCGACGCCGACGCCCACGCCGGCTCCAACCCCGACGCCTGCCCCGACCCCGACGCCGAAGCCGCCGACCGTCGACTTCACCTACGCCGTGAATGGCCTCACCGTCTCGTTCGCCAACAGGTCGCGCAACGCTGCGACGTGGACCTGGTCGTTCGGCGACGGCTCGAGCTCCACGTCGCGCAACCCGTCGCACACGTACGACTCGGCGGGCACCTGGACGGTCACCCTCAGCGGCACGTCGACGACCGGGGTCACGGCGAGCCACAGCGAGAGCGTGACCGTCGGCAACTAGCCCCGCGGCGGGCGAAGCACCTCGTAGCGCAGCGTCCCGTCCTCGAGCGCGAACGCGTCGAGCTCCAGGCCGTTGGGATCCATCGTGCTGAACTCCTCGTTGAGCCAGCCGACGAACGCGCGATCGGTGTCCAGCGGCATCGAGATCAGCAGGTCGCGCATCGGCGCGATGAGGCACTGCGGCTCCACGCCGAAGATCCGGGTGAGCTCGTCCGGCACGAGCACGAGCGCCGACGCGCAGCCCACGCCCGACTGGAGCACGCGGACAGGGATCCCGTCGATGTCCTGGCCCACGAGGTCGCGCGTCCGCACCGCACGCAGCCGCGACCGCAGGTTCTCGAGCCCCGTCGCCACGAGGTCCGCCGGGCCGATCGGCCACGACGAGAGCAGCGACGTCCCCACCACGAGGAACGCCGGCCCGATGTCGATCCCGAACCCGGTCGGGATCCCCGGCGGCAGCGTGACCCGGAACGGCTCGCCGGCCTGCGGCGGGAGCGGCCGCCGCCGGGGCAGGATCGGGATGACGTTCGGCGCGAGCACCTCCCAGTCGAGGTCGGGCGGGAGCCCGCCCATCGCCCGGAAGACCGCCTCCGGCGTCGCCTGCTCGATGCCGTTGCCCAGGTCCCACGTGCGGTACTGCTTGCCGGCCTTGCGCCGGCGCTTGGCGCGTCGCTTCTCGGTGTCGTTCATGCGCGCAGGGTGACGACGGGTCCTGCACGGACCCTCACCCGGCGCTTACCGCCGGCTTACGCCTCCGCGGGCGGCGGCGCTACGGGGACGCGGCGCCGGACCCGGCCGCCCCGAGAGCCCGAGCCCGATCGCCGTTCGGCCGCGCGCGCGAGGACCCGCACGCCCTCGAGGATGTCCGCGGGCGTCAGGCGCGCGTAGTGCACCACGAGCTCCCGGTCGCCCGCGTCGAGCCGGCGCGAGAACGACAGCGGCTCGACCGCGACCCCGAGCGCCCGCGCCCGCATCGCGAGCTGCGTCGCCGACAGCGAGACGTCCTCGATCCGCACGACGATGTGGGTGCCCGCCGCCGCGGGCCGGGCAGAGACGACGGTGCCCAGCTCGGCGGCGAGCGCGGCCAGCAGCGCCGCCTGGCGCTCGGCGTTGTGCGCACGAAGCCGGGCGAGGTGGCGCTCGAAGTGGCCCTCGGCGAGGAACAGCGCCAGCGCGCGCTGCTCGAGCGCCCCGGGCCCCCGGTACGACGCCTCGTGACGCGCGACGAACAGCTCCACCTCCCCGGCCGGGACGACCGCGCAGCCGATCCGCAGGCCCGGGTAGAGCACCTTCGAGAACGTCCCGACGTAGAGGACCCGCCCCGCCTCGTCCAGCCCCTGGAGCGACGGCTGCGGGTGGCCCTCGTAGCGCAGCTCGGAGTCGCAGTCGTCCTCGATGACCAGCGCCCGGTTGCGCGCCGCCCACGCGAGGAGGTGCATCCGCCGGGCGACCGGCATCGTGCCCCCGTTCGGGTACTGCCACGACGGCGTCACGAGCACGCCCGAGGCGCCCTCCGGCAGCCGGTCCACGAGCAGCCCACGGTCGTCGACCGGGACCGGGATCGTCTCGATCCCGAGGCCGTCGAACGTGCGCCGGAGGTGCGGCGACGAGGGGTCCTCCATCGCGAGCGTCCGCCCGTCGGACAGCCACAGCTTGCCGGCGGTCGCGAACGCGCCCTGCGCCCCGGCCGTCACGACGATCTGGTCCGGCGTCGCCCGCACCGCCCGGGACATCCCGAGGTATGCCGCCAGCTCGGCGCGCAGGCGCGGGTCGCCCTCGGGCCAGCGATACGTGGTCGCGGGCTCGGGGTCGGACTCGAGGTCCCGCCACGCCCGGGGGAGCAGCCGCTCCCAGACGGCCGACGGGAACAGGTCGAGGCTGGTCGAGCCCGTCCGGAAGTCGTACCGCGGGTTCGAGTGGGTGCCCTCGAAGAACGGGCGACGCGGACCCGCGGACGGCGTGGGCAGGACGCACGCGGTCGCGTCGCCGGACCCGGGCTCGCCGGGTCCGCGCGGCACCGAGCGTGGTCGCATCCCGGCCCGCAGGTCGGGCAGCCCGGGCGCGACCAGCGTCCCCCGCCCGGGGTGCGCCTCGAGGTAGCCCTCGGCGGTCAGCTGCTCGTAGGCGGTCATGACGGTCACCGCGCCGACCCCGAGGTGGCGCGCGTAGGCGCGGATACCCGGCAGCCGCGCCCCGGGGCCGATCCGGCCGTCAAGGATCGAGCGGCGGAGCGCCACCTCGATCTGGCGGTAGAGCGGCAGGTTCGCGGCCCGGTCGAGCGCGACGGGCGGATACGGCACCCAGGACCTCCCTCCTGCGTTCCCCAGAGATACCCCCGGGACGGCGGCCGGGTTCGATCCGGTGACGCCGGGCCTCGCGACGCACCGGCGCGTTCCCATCGGCTGCCCCGCCCGATGGGAACGCCTCTGACCGAGTCACCCGGCCGCGTGCCTTGTTCCCGTCCGGTCGCCGGGTCGAGGCTCGGTCCACGGCTTCGGCCAGCCATGGGCGGCATCAGCACGCCCGCAAACGGAGGAGCACACCATGACCAACCGATCCGGAGGCACCCGCCTCCGGCTGCTGATCGGGGCAAGCGCCGCGGTGCTCGTCGCCGCGGCGTGCGGCGGCAGCGTGACGCCCACCGCAGAGCCCGGCGAGCCAGGCACCGTCGACGGCGTCGAGCTCGCCCGGCGACTCCACCCCGCCGAGCGTGGCAACCGGCGAGATCGACCTGTTCAACACCGACTACGCGCCCGCCGAGGGCACGGACGGCGGCTCCGTGATCATGGGCGACTGGCAGGAGGCCACCCAGTTCAACCCCTACTACCTGACCCAGGTGACCGAGGCGAACGTCGCGTCGGCGACCTGGTCGAGCCTCGTCACGCTCACCCACGACTACAAGTACGCGCCCGACCTCGCGGCCGACATCCCGACGCTCGACAACGGCGGCGTCAAGGCTCCCGGGTGACAACGGCGACGCGATGACCGTGACCTGGAAGCTGCGTGACGGCCTCAAGTGGTCCGACGGCAAGGACATGACCTGCGACGACTTCAAGTACGCGTGGGAATGGGTCATGGACCCGGACAACGTGGGCGTCATCACCTCGGGGTTCGACGACCTCACGGCCTGGGACTGCCCGTCCGCGACCGACATGGTCCTCCACTTCAAGAACGTCTTCGAGGGCTACCTCCTGATGGTCGTCGCCCCGCTGCCCCGCGCCTACCTGTCCCCGCTCCCGGTCGCGGACCAGGTCAAGGGCGCCGGCTTCCGGCCGGACGAGATCGCGAGCCTGCCCACGAGCGGCGCGTTCAAGTTCGAGTCGGTGACGCCGGGCGCCGAGGTCCGCCTCGCGCGCAACGAGTTCTACAAGGGCTGGAAGTCCGGCAAGGCCGCCCACCTCGACTCGCTCGTGTTCAAGTGGTACGGCGATCCGGACGCGATGATCGCCGGCTACCGCAACGGCGAGGTCGACATCGCGACCGACCTCCAGGACTCCGACCTGCCCAAGGTCCAGGACCTCGGCGACCAGGTGAGCGCGATCCCGTCGCTCACGTACGAGTACCTGCGGCCGAACTGGTACACGGCGGACAGGTTCGACAAGGACACCCAGGTCGGCGGCTGCTCGAAGAACCCCGCCGTCGCCGACCGCGGCCCGGGCTGCCCGATGGCCGACCCCGCGATGCGCGAGGCCGTCGCCTACGCCGTCGACAAGGCCGAGATCAACACCCGGCTCCTGGGCGGGCTCGCCCAGGTCGCGAACACGTTCGTCTCGCCGGGCGCGTGGTTCTACGTGGACCAGGCGCCGACGAGCTACGACCCCGACAAGGCGCGCCAGATCCTCGAGGACGCCGGCTGGAAGGACACGGACGGCGACGGCATCCGCGAGAAGGACGGCACGAAGGCCAAGATCGAGCTGTGCACGACGACCCGCCAGGTCCGCCAGGACACGCTGGCCCTCGTCGCCGCGTGGCTCAAGGACATCGGGATCGACTCGGTCATCAACCCGGTCGACCCGGCCAACATCTTCGCGGACTACAACGAGTCCACCGCCGATACCCCGTGCGTGCTGTCGCACGCCAACTTCGACCTCGCGGAGCACGCGACGAGCTCGTCGATCGACCCGCTGGGCAACTACTTCAGCTATCACAGCAGCCAGGTCGACCCGATCGGCGTCAACAACCCGGGCATCAACGACCCGGACGTCGACAAGGCCATGGACACCCTCAAGGCCAGCGTGGACTTCAAGGTGATCCTCGGGGCGATGGCGGACATGCAGCGGGTCTACGTCGAGAAGGCGGTCGAGGTCCCGCTCTACTACCGCAAGCAGGTCGACCTGCATGCGGCCCGCCTGGGCAACTTCTTCGCGAACCCCACCCAGGCCGGTCCCACCTGGAACGTCGTCGACTGGTACGTGGCGGAGTGAGCACCACGCACTGACAAGGTCGAGCCCCGGCTCTCCCGGCCGGGGCGACGTTCCGGACCATCACGGCCCGGACCGCTGATCCGCGGATGCTCCTCGTCCGCGGCGCAGGGGGCCGGACCGGATGCGGGATCCGGATTGACGAAGGGCCCGGGTTGCACGACCCGGGCCCTTCGATTCGTGCCGACCGCCGCGGTTGACCGTCCTGCGGCACGGGAATACAGTCCGAAATGCCCCCGTCCGGACACCCGGTTTCGGGGCGTTCAGCACCGCACGAGGATTGCTCCCAACGTGGAGACCGGACCTAGCTCCGCCGGCCGTCTCGCCGGCAGCCCCAGGGTCCTGCCCGCTCGCTGAACGGTTCCCGGCACGATGCCCGGGACCGGCCACCGCGGCGGGTTCGACCCGCCCACCCCAGGTGGCCAGCCATGCGCTTCCTCAGCCAGTGCATCGGCCTGCCGGTACGCGACCCGTCCGGCGAGCCGCTCGGCACCATCGCCGATCTCATCGTGGCCATCGGTGACCGCTATCCGCCGGTCACCGGTCTCGTTGCGCGCACCGACCGTCGCAACATCTTCCTGCCGTGGCACAACGTGCACACGTTCGACGAGGGCGGCGCCCAGCTCCGCGTCCGGACCATCGACATCGGCAAGTTCCAGCAGCGCCAGGACGAGATCCTGCTCAAGGCGGACCTGCTGGACAAGCAGATCGTCGACATCGAGGGGCGCAAGGTCATCCGGGTCAACGACGTCAGCCTCGACGACATCGAGGGACGGCTGCGCGTCGTGGCGGTCGACGTGGGGGCGGCGGGGCTGTTCCGGCGCCTGGGGCTGGAGGGCCCGTTCCGGACCGATCGCGCGCAACATGCGCAGCAGGCGTCCCGGAGCGCTACATCGACTGGGAGGACGTGGACCCGCTCGACTCCACGATCGCGTCCATCCGCCTCCGCGTGCCGCACGCGAAGCTGGCCGAGCTCCACCCGGCGGACCTCGCCGCGATCATCGAGGAGCTGACGCCGCGCGACCGGCTCGGCGTCCTCGCGACCCTCGACGACGAGGCCCTCGCCGACGTCGTCGAGGAGATGGAGCCGGACACGCAGGTGGAGGTCCTCGAGGACCTCGAGCCCGGGCGCGCGGCCGACATCCTCGAGGAGATGAGCCCGGACGACGCCGCGGACCTCGTGGCCGACCTGTCGGACCGGTCGCGTGACGAGATCCTCGCGCTCATGGAGGCCGACGAGGCCGACGAGGTCCGCGACCTCCTCGCGTTCCCCGAGGACTCCGCGGGCGGCCTGATGACGACCGAGTTCGTCGCCGTGCGGGCGGAGCTCACGGCCGCCGAGACGATCGAGAAGCTGCGCGAGCTCGAGCCCGACGCCGAGACGATCTACTACGTCTACGTGACCGATGACGACGGCCGCCTCGCCGGCGTCCTGTCGCTGCGCGACCTCATCGTCGCCCGGCCGGACAGCGCGATCGCGGACGTGATGATCGACGAGCCCGTCGCCGTCGGCGTCCTCGAGCCCGCCGAGTCGGTCGCGGAGACGATCGCGCACTACAACCTGCTCGCGGTCCCGGTCGTGGACGACGAGGGGATGCTCGTCGGGATCGTCACGGTCGACGACGCCATCGACACCGTCGCGCCCAGCGCCTGGCGGCGGCGCCTGCCCCGCGTGTTCGCCCGCGCGGACCGTGACGACGAGCCGAAGTCGCCGACACCGGCCGGCGAGGACCGGGGATGACGATCGGGCGCGGGCTGCGCGACGCCGTGGTCGCCCAGCGCGGCCGCGTGGCCTCGCGCCTGCCGGACGTCCCGGTCCCCCGCCTCCGCGGCCGCTTCCGCCGGCGCGGGCTGCTCGCGTTCCTCGCGGTCATGGGCCCGGGGATCATCGCGGGCGTCGCGGGCAACGACGCGGGCGGCATCACGACGTACTCCGTCCTCGGCGCGGAGACCGGGCTCACGATGCTCTGGATCTTCCCGGTGACGGTCGTCATCCTCGCGATCGTCCAGGAGATGGTCGCCCGGCTCGGCGTCATCACGGGCCAGGGGCTGTCGGACCTGATCCGGGAGCGGTTCGGCGTGCGCTGGACCGTGTTCGCGATGGCGGTCCTGCTCCTCGCCAACGTCGCCAACACGATCGCGAACATGGGCGGCGCGGCGGCGGCCCTCGACATCTTCGGCGTCCCGAAGTGGATCACGGTGCCGGTCGTGGCAGTCGCGATCTGGGGCCTCGTGCTGTTCGCGTCCTACCGGATCGTCGAGCGCGTGTTCCTGCTCGTGATGCTCGTGTTCCTCGCCTACCCGGTCGCCGCGATCATGGCCACGCCCGACTGGACGCCGGTGTTCAAGGCGTTCGTGACCCCGACGATCCCGCTGGACCCGACGACGCTCCTGCTCCTCGTCGCGGTCGTCGGCACGACGATCACGCCCTACATGCAGTTCTACCTCCAGAGCGCGGTCGCCGAGAAGGGCATCGGCGAGGAGGAGCTGCGGCTCGAGCAGGCCGACGCGGTCGTGGGCTCGATCTGGACCAACGTGATCGCGGTGTTCATCGTCGTGGCGACGGCGGCCGCGGTCGTGGCGGGCGGCGCGGCGCTCACGATCAACTCCGCGGCGGACGCGGCGAAGGCCCTCGAGCCGGTCGCCGGGCCGTGGGCCGAGGCGCTGTTCGGCATCGGGCTGTTCGGGGCGTCCGTGCTCGCGGCGACGATCATGCCGCTCTCGACCGCGTTCGTGATCTGCGAGGCGTTCGGGTGGGAGAGCGGCGTCGGCAAGCGGTTCAGCGACGCGCCGGTGTTCTTCGGGATCTACACGTTCGTGCTGGCGCTCGGCGCGATCGTGGTGCTCCTCGTGCCCGATGGGTCGCTCGTCGGGATCATCGTCGGGTCGCAGAACCTCCAGGGCCTGCTGCTGCCGATCGTGCTCGTGTTCCTCGTGCTGCTGGTGAACGACAAGCGGCTCATGGGGACGTACGTCAACGGGCGCCTCGGGAACGTCCTCGCGTGGGGCGCGGTGGCGCTGGTCGTCGCGCTCAACGCGGTGCTGCTCGGGGTGACGCTGCTGGGCGCGCTGGGCGTGCAGGTGGGCTGAGGCGCCGGCGCTGGGGCACCGGTGACATCGATGGCTCGGTGCACCTGCCTCCCGTTCACAGACGGGTCGACGCTTCGGGGACGTCCCACGGCTCGAAGCTCCAGGTGTCGAGGCCGGGCCCGATGATCATCGACCCGGGCTGGGTCATCCAGTCCCCCTCGAACCGCTGGTACATCCGGATCGCGCCGGCGCCCGCGAATCGGTAGAGCCGCAGGACCTCGCCGCCCTCGGTCCCGAACAGTGTCTCGGTCATCTCGACGGGCCGGCCCGCGAGGACGAGGTCGCGGAAGCAGCGGCCCACCGAGGCGGTCTGGCCGTCCTCCGCGTGGCCGCAGCTGGGGTACGGGTCCCGGGCCGCGATCACCGGCGGCGCATCGTCGATCGGGGAGGCATCGGCCGCCGGCGACACCGGCACCGTCGTTGCTGGCCACGGCGCGTTCATGCCGGCGACCGGGACTGGCAGGTAGCCGAGATCGGCGCTCACATCGACGCCGAGCACGCGACCGGGGATCCAGACCCAGGCGATCGCGGCGTCGACCTCGTGCTGGGTGCAGAGCGTCGCGGCGCACGTCGGCCGCTGCACGTAGACGCGCTCGGCCGGCCCGCCCGCCACCGCCACCACCGAGCGCACGGCGAGTTCGACGGCCGTGCCGCATGCGAGCGCGCTCTCCGCATCATCCGTCGTCTCGATCCCGGGGTCGGTGTCGCATACGGCCGTGAGCACGTGCGGATCGAGCTCGATGCGCGGCAGCCGGTCCACGTCGAGCGACGCGATCGCGGTGGGCGTCGGGGACGGGACGGGTGACGGCGCCCCGGCCGGCGGGGTCGCGTGCTGGATCGGCGGCGCGCCACAGGCCGCGATGATGATCGCGACCACCACGAGCAGCTCCCGTCGACGCAACCCCTCACCTCCCGAGCGACAGTGACACCGTCGCGCCTGTCGACGGCGGCGCCCGGCGGCGTGTGACGGGCGCGCACGTGCGCGCCGGCGCGACTCGACGGGTCCTAGCATGACGGCAACGCATACCCGGAGGCATCCCGATGACCGACCCCGCGTTCGGCCTGGCCACCATCGGCCAGATCCTGGTCCCCGTCCGCGACGCGGAGGTCGCAACGGCGTTCTACCGCGACGTCCTCGGGATGCGCTTCCTGTTCGCGTTCCCGCACATGGCGTTCTTCGATGCCGACGGCGTCCGCCTGTATCTCGCCGAGCCCGAGGAGCCCGACTTCCGCGGCCGCTCCACGCTCTACTTCCGCGTCCCGGACATCGCTGTGGCCGTCGCCGAGCTGGAGGCACGCGGCGTCGTGTTCACGCACCCGCCGCACGTCGTCCACCGCGACGGCACGAACGAGCTCTGGATGGCGTTCACGAAGGACCCGGACGACAACAACGTGGGCCTCATGTCCGAGGTCCCCGATGCCAACCGCTGACGACGCGATCCGGGCCGCGATCGAGGCGCACTTCCTCGCGATCGGCAAGGACGAGGATGCGGCGGGCGCGATCTACGCCGACGACGCCGTCCTCGAGTACGTCCAGAGCGGCGAGCGGATCGAGGGGCGGGCGTCCATCGTCGCGACGCGCAAGGCGTATCCCGGGCGCCCCGCCGCGTTCGCGGTCGAGCGGATCTCGGGCTCGGGCGACGCCTGGACCGCCGAGCTCGTCCTGCGCTTCGAGGGCGAGGACCCGCACTTCGTCGCGGCGGTCCTCACGCTGCGGGACGGACGCGTCGTCCGCGAGGCCATCTACATCGCCGAGCCGTGGGACCCGCCCGAGTACCGCTCGAGGTGGGTGTCGGGCTGACGACTACCCCGCCAGCCCCCGAGACCGGACCTCCGCGATCCGCCGTTCGAGGAACGCGCGCTCGGGGCCGTTCTCGGCCAGCGCGAGGGCACGCCCGTACGCGTCGGCGGCCTCGGCCCAGCGTCCCAGCCGGCGCAGGAAGTCCGCGCGCGCCGAGTGGAAGTACCGGTACTCGACGAGCGACGGGTCACCGGCCATCGAATCGACCACGGCCAGCCCGGCCTCGGGCCCCGCGACCTCGGCGACCGCGACCGCGCGGTTGAGCGCCACGACCGGCGACGGCGTGACCCGGACGAGCACCTCGTACAGGCCGAGGATCTGCGCCCAGTCGGTCTCCGCGGCCGTCGGCGCCTCGTCGTGCACGGCGGCGATCGCGGCCTGGAGCTGGTACGGCCCCACGCGGCCCAGGCGCAGCGCGCGCTCGACGAGCGCCGCGCCCTCGGCGATCTCCGCGGACGACCACCTCGACCGATCCTGGTCCTCGAGCCGCACGAGCTCGCCCGACGGGTCCCTCGCGGGCCGGCCGCCGCGCGTCCGTGAGCAGCAGGAGCGCGAGGAGCCCCAGCGCTTCGGCCTCGCCCGGCATCAGGGTCGCGACGACGCGCGCCAGCCGGATCGCCTCCGCGCACAGGTCGCGCCGGATGAGCGCGTCGCCCGACGACGCGTCGTAGCCCTCGTTGAACACGAGATAGAGCACGCGGAGCACCGAGTCCAGCCGGTCGGCCAGCCGGTCGCCGGTCGGCACCTCGTACGCGATCCCGGCGTCGCGGATCTTCTTCTTCGCCCGGACGAGCCGCTGCGCGAGCGTGGGCTCCGGGACGAGGAACGCGCGGGCGATCTCGGGCGTGGTCAGGCCGCCGAGCGTGCGCAGCGTCAGGGCGACGGCGCTCTCGGGCGCGAGCGCGGGGTGACAGCACGTGAAGATCAGCCGGAGCTGGTCGTCCGGGATCGGGTGCATCTCGTCCTCCACCGCTGCGAGCAGCGCGCCCTGGCGGGCCGACGCGTCGAACGCCACATCGCGGGCCACGAGCGCGGCCTTCTCGGCGAACACGCGGTTGCGACGGATCCGGTCGATCGCGCGGTTGCGGGCGGTCGTCGTGATCCAGGCCCCGGGGTTGTTCGGGACGCCGTCGGCCGGCCAGCGCTCCAGCGCCGTGACGTAGGCGTCCGCAACGGCCTCCTCCGCGAGGTCGAAGTCCCCGAGGACCCGGATCAGCGTGGCGATCGCCCGGCCGTGCTCCTCGCGGAAGACGCGGTCGATGGCGTCGCCCGGACCGGGCGCCGCAGCGTCGATCAGCCGAACTCCTTGATCGGCCGGATCTCGACCCTGCCCGCCGCAGCGTCCGGGATGCGGAACGCGGTCTCGATCGCGTCGTCGAGGCTGGGGACGTCGATCACGTAGTAGCCGCCCAGGTGCTCCTTCGTCTCGGCGAACGGCCCATCGGTGACGATCCGCTGGCCGTCGCGGATGCTCACCGTCGTCGCGGTGGACACCTCCTCGAGCGCCTCGCCGGCGAGCAACCAGCCCTTCTCGCCGGCCCACGAGGCGAACTTGTTGTGCTCGTCGAGCATCGCCGCCCACTCGGCGTCGGTCGGCGGCGTGGCGGTCGGCTCGTTCGCGATGAGCAGCAGGTAGCGCATGGCTGGTGTCTCCCTCGTCCGGTCCGGGGCTGGGTGGGCCGGCCGTCCGGCCCGTGCATCGTAGCGACGAACGCCCGCCGCGGGAATCGACACGTCCCATACGATCGTGGCGTGGCATCGAAGAAGGAGCTGCTCGAGATCGACGGCCGCGAGGTCTCGGTCAGCAACCCCGACAAGGTCTACTTCCCGCGCGCCGGGCACACCAAGATCGACCTCGTCCGCTACTTCCTGGCGGTCGCCGACGGCGCGCTGACCGGCGTCCGCGGCCGGCCGATGGCGCTCAAGCGCTTCGTGGACGGCGCCGAGAAGGAGCCGTTCTTCCAGAAGCGGGCGCCCGACAACACGCCGGACTGGATCCGGACCGCGACGCTCACGTTCCCGTCGGGGCGCACGGCCGACGAGATCGTCGTCGACGAGCCGGCCGCGCTCGCGTGGATCGCGAACCTCGGCTGCATGGACCTCAACCCGCACCCGGTCCGCGCGGACGACCTCGACCACCCCGACGAGCTGCGGGTGGACCTCGACCCGGTGCCGGGCGTCCCGTGGTCGCAGGTCCGGGACGTGGCGCTCGTCGTGCAGGAGTCGCTGGAGGCCGTCGGCCTGGTCGGCTGGCCCAAGACGTCGGGCTCCCGGGGCATCCACATCAACGTCCGGATCGAGCCCCGCTGGACGTACCCGCAGGTCCGCCGCGCGGCGCTGGCCCTGGCCCGGGACGTCGAGCAGCGGGCGCCGCAGATCGCGACCTCGAAGTGGTGGAAGGAGGAGCGCCACGGCGTCTTCCTCGACTACAACCAGAACGCGAAGGACCGGACCGTCGCGTCCGCGTACTCGGTGCGCCCGACGCCCGACGCCCGGGTCTCCTTCCCGCTCCGCTGGGACGAGGTCCCGCACGTCGTGATGGAGGACTTCACGCTCGCGACCGTCCCGGCGATCTACGCCGAGCGGGGGGACGCGGGCGCCGGCATCGACGAGGCGGTCGGCACGCTCGACGCGCTGCTGGAGCTCTCCGCCCGCCACGAGGCCGAGGGCGAGGGCGACGCGCCGTGGCCGCCGAACTACGCGAAGCAGGAGGGCGAGCCGCCCCGCGTCCAGCCCTCGAAGATGCGCCGCAAGCCGGACGAGTACGCGGGCCGCGGCAAGGACGGCGGGCCGCCGCCCGAGGTCGCCGAGGAACGCGCCGCCGCCGTCGCCGCCGGGGACCCGAACGCGGGCCTGCCGACCGAGTGGGAGGGGTCGCGCCCGTCGCCCACGGGCCGTCGCCGCTCGAACATCCCGGTCATCGAGCTCGGGCGCGCGCCGACCAAGGCCGAGGTCTACGAGGGGCTGGAGCGGTGGAAGGGGCGCCACCCCGAGGCCGCCGCGCACCTCGAGCCCGCGGACGTCATCGAGACGGCGATGCGTGGCCGGGCCTACGCCTGGTACCGGCTGCGGCTCAACCTGATCCACGTGCCGGAGGAGCTGCGGCCGCCCCAGGAGCCGCTCGACCCGGACGCGGCGCCCGACGACTGGGGGAGCCTGTCCGACGACGAGCGCGCCGCCTGGATGGCCGGCCGCAAGCCGAGCCGTGGCGCAGCGAAGACGACGCGCACCCGAACCGACCCCGACCACCGACAAGGAGCCCGATGCCTGACCGAGCCGCCGCGGAGGCGTTCATCGACGCCTACCGCCGCACCTTCGAGACGTTCGACGTGGCGGCGATCGCCGCCTGCTACGCGTTCCCCGTCCAGGTCGTCGGGGAGGCGGACGGGGTGTCCGTCGTCTCGATCCCGGTCGCGGAGGCGTGGATCCCCCAGGTGGAGCGGATCGTCGGCGCGTACCGGCTGCTGGGCGTCGCGGGCGCCACCGTGTCGCGGCTCGACATCGACGAGGTGACGCCGGGGATCGCGCACGCGACGGTCACCTGGTCGCTCCACACGGCGTCGGGCGATCCCGTCTACGACTTCACGGCCTCCTACACGCTCGCCGACCTGCCCGAGGGGACGCGGATCGTGGTCATCGCCCACGACGAGACGCCGAAGCTGCTCGCCGCCGTCGCCCGCGCCCGCGGCGCGTAGGAACGGTCCAGGCGAAGCCCGGGCGGAGGACGAATGCGCCGGACCCGCATCGGCATCGTCGCGGCTGCCGCCATCGGCATCGCGGTGGTCGCGATCGTGGTGCCGCGGGTCGTTGATCCAGGCTCGCCGTCGCCGGGATCGGATGGGGAGCCGACGCCGTCCGTCGGGCCGGCCGAGCACCGGAACGACGTCCGTCTCGCGAAGATCCTCGAGGCCGTGCCGCTGCGCCACGAGCCCGGCGGCGCCGTGATCACCGACGAGTTCGGGGAGAACGCGCTGACGAGCCCCGTCGGCCGGACGGTCACCGTCGTCGATACGCGGTCCCTGATCGACGGCGGGTGGGCGCGGGTCTACATCCCCGCCGACCCGTACGAGGCGCCCGGCGACCTCTACGCCTGGCTGCCCGTCGCGGCAGGCGGCAGGCCCGTGCTCGCGCCGGAGGCGCCACGGACGTGTCCCACCGAGCTGACGCTCGAGTCGCTCGCGGCGCTGACACCGTTCGAGCGGGTGGCGTGCGCTGGCGACACGCCGGTGACGCTCGACGTGCGGGTCGCATTCCCGGTCGACTACGTCAGCTATCGCGTCGACCCGGCCTTCCTCGGCGGGGAGCGCGATGGGCCGTCGTTCTCGGTCAGCCCGATGGTCGACAAGCTCGTCCTCTCCCCCAGCCCGGACGGGACTTCGACCTTCGATGTGGTCATCGCGCCGGGCGTCGAACCGCCACCGCTCGACTTCGACGTCCGCCTGACGGGTTCCTTCGCGCACCCCGCCGCCGCGACCTGCCGGCGAACCGTCGAGCAGCTGCAGATCCAGCCGCCTCCGCCTCCAGGCGCGGGACTCCCGGCGGAGGCGGCGGCGGACAGCGCCGCGTGGTGTCGCACACGCTTCGTGGTCACCGCGTGGGACATGCTCCGAGGTCCCGAGCGCCGCGCGCTCATGCCGGGCGAGGTGCAGCTCCACCGGTCGTTCGCCGGCGGCGCCTGCGGCGGGGTCGGCATGGAGGGGCCGCTCACGATGCGGATCGATCCCGGTGCGACCGATCCCGTGTGGATCGAGGGGCCCGACGGCGGGCGGAGCCTCCCGCTGTTCCCCGACTCCGTCCACTACCGCTCATTGCCCGTGCCCGCCCTGGTGACGGCCCAGGGGCTCGAGATCACGGACGGCTCGACGTTCGACCCCGACGCCGGCTTCCCCGGGCTGCCGGCGTGCCCAGGTGGCTCGGTCATCTCGTTCGGCTAGATCGTCCGCGGTCTTCCGATCCGCGACCACGCGGCATTACTCCCGGTGCTATCCGGCGGCAGACTCGACCGATCCGGCGCCGATACGGCCTCGGAGATCACCCGTCGTGATCCCAGCGCCCATCTCCGTGCCTATGCCGTCCGCAGGAGCGGGGATCGGCGCCGGACAGCACCACCGGTGATGCGGCGGCCCGAAGGGAAAGCAACCGAGCAGGTCGCGCGGTGGGAGGTTCGGTCCCGGCTAGACGTCGACGTCGGGCGCGAGCCATCCCTTTGCCGCGGCGATCCTCGCCGCCTCGGACCGGTTCCTCGCGCCGACCTTCTGGATCGCGGCGGACAGGTGGTTGCGGACCGTCCCCTCGGACAGCCCGAGCTGGGTCGCGATGTCGGCGACCGTGCCCGTCGTCGTCGCCAACGCGAGGGCCTCCCGCTCCCGGGCCGACAGCGGGTTCGGACCCTCGCTCAGCGCGTCGAGGGCGAGCGCGGGGTCGACCACGCGCTGACCGAGCGCGACCCGCCGGACGGCCGCGGCGAGGTCGCTGGCCGGCGCGTCCTTGAGCAGGAACCCGGTCGCGCCGGCCTCCATCGCGCGGCGCAGGTATCCCGGCCGCCCGAACGTGGTGAGGATCACGACCCGACACGCGGGCACCGCCGCCCGGAGCTGCGCCGCGGCGGCCAGCCCGTCCAGCCCGGGCATCTCGATGTCGAGGAGCGCGACGTCGGGCCTGGTCTGCAGGGCCGCGGGCACGACCTCGTCGCCACGACCGACCTGTGCGACGACCTCGAGGTCGTGCTCGAGCTCGAGGAGCGCAGCAAGCGCCCCGCGCACGAGCGCCTGGTCCTCCGCGAGGAGGATCCGCGTCACCCGGCGGCCTCGGCGGGAAGCGGCACGCTGACCCGGAGGCGGAACCCGCGGTCGGGCAGCGGCCCTGCCTCGACCAGCCCGCCGAGCGAGGCGGCCCGCTCGCGGAGGCCGTCCAGCCCGGAGCCCCGTCGCGCGCGTGAGCCCGGGTCTTCTGTGTCGATGTCCGTCGTCCCGTCGTCGACGACCTCGACCGCGCGGCTGTCCCCATCGGCGACGACGCGGATCGACGCCCGCGAGGCGTCGCTGTGGCGGAGGACGTTCGTGACGCCCTCGCGGACCGCCCAGCCGAGCATCGCGTCGACGTCCGGCGGCAGCCCCTCGGGCGCCGGCTCGACCTCGTTCTCGATCCCGGCCGCCTGGAGCGCGGTCCGTGCCCCGGCGAGCTCCATCGCGAGCGACGGCCGGCGATAGCCGCTCACCGTCTCGCGGACGGAGGCCAGGGCGTCGCGGGCCGCGATCTCGACGTCGCCGATCTCGGCGGCCGCACGCGCGGGGTCGTCGGCCAGGACGCGGCGTGCCAGCTCGCTCTTGAGCGCGATCAGCGACAGGCTGTGCCCGAGCGTGTCGTGCAGGTCCCGCGCGATCCGGCTCCGCTCCTCGGCGACGGCCAGCTCGGCGAGCTCGGTGCGCGCGGCGTGCAGCTCGCGGTTGGACCGGCCCAGCGCCGACAGGGCGAACAGGGTCAGGCAGATCGTGCCGACGGTCACGCCGGTCGTGACCGCTGCCCCGACGTCCCCATCGACCCACCACGTCGCCAGCCCGGCGGCCAGCGAGACGAGCGCGAGCGCCGTCAGCGCCCAGCGCTCGCTTCCCAGGCGCGCGGCCGCCCCGCCCGCGTAGAAGTACAGGACGGTTGCCTGGTCGACGTGGAAGACGACCTGGACGACCACGGCGATGCCGGCGATCGCGGCCACGGCGACCGCAAGCAACGGCTGGGGCTCGGTGCGCTCGAACGGCGACCGACGGAGAAGGCTCGCCAGGACGACGGCGAAGATCGCCCAGCCGACGAGGAGCAGCGCGAGCGCGGCCGGCGACGCCGGCGGGTTGACGAGCAGCGAGAGGAGCGGCGCGACCGTGAAGAAGATCGCCGAGGCGACGAACGGGAGCTTGAGCCCGCGGCGCCCGTCGCCCTGCCCCTCGAGGTCGCGCGGCGTGAACACTGCCTCAGCCCCCCGCTCGCTCGTCGCGACGATAGGCCCACGTCGCGAGCGCCCCGGCGGCCACGGTCCACGCCGCAAGGACCGCGATGTCGAGGGCCGCGGGCGCGTGGCCCGAGGCCGCCGCGCGGCCGAGGTTCGCGAGGTGCGACGACGGAAGCATGGAGCCGATGGTAGCCATCACTGGGGGCGCCGCCTCGAGCGGCACGAACAGGCCGCCGAGGATCGCCATGGTGAACAGCGTCAGGACCATCCCGCCCTGTGCGCTCTCGGCGTCGAGAAGGTAGCCGATCAGCAGGCCGATCGCGGCAAACGGCGCGGCGCCGAGGGCCAGGGCGACGACGATCGACACCGCGTCGCCGACCCCGATCCCGAGGTGGTTGATCATCGAGCCGACCGTCACGACGAGCGCGACCGACGGCACCGTGAGCAGGATCGCCGTGATCGCCTTGGCGGTCACGTAGGCCCAGCCCGGCAGCGGCGTCACGCGTAGCTGACGGGTCCAGCCGGTGCGCCGCTCCATCGCGACCGGCACGGCCTGCGACATCGCCGCGCCGATCGCCCCGTACGCGGCCATCGAGATGAGGAACACGACGGGCCACGTCAGCCCGTCGATCGTGGTCCCGTCCCCGCCATCCGCCGGGAGCACCGCGGTGTAGAGGACGTAGATCACGAGCGGGAAGACGACGGTCATGACGAGGTATCGGCGGTTGCGGAGAGCACGGCGCACCTCGAGCCGGAGGTAGGCGAGCAGTGGCCGGAACGAGCCGGCTGCCGCGGGGGCAGCGATACGGGAGGCGAGCATCGGATTGACTCCTTCAGGACGACCGGTCATGCCGCAGTCGCGGTCGGCCGGTCGGAGGTCAGCGCGAGGAACGCGGTGTCGAGGTCGGCGGCGGCCACCTCGAGGTTGCGGAAGCGGGCAGCGGAGGCGACCAGCGCCCTGACGGTGGCATCGGCGTCGAGCGTCACGAGCCTGATGTCGTCCCCGTGGCGGGTGACGTCCACGACGCCCGGCAGCGCGCCGATCCCCGCCTCTGGCTCGTCCGTGGCGGCCAGCGTGAACCGGACGCTGCGCTCGGCCACGGAGGCTCGCAGCGCGGCCGGCGAGCCGTCGGCGACCACGCGGCCATGGGCCAGCACGATGATCCGGTCCGCGACGTGGTCCGCCTCGTCGAGGTAGTGGGTCGCGAACAGCACCGTGCGCCCCTCGGCGGCGGAGCGGCGGATGTCGTCCCAGAACGCCCGGCGGCTCTCCACGTCCATCGCGACGGTCGGCTCGTCGAGGAACAGGAGGTCGGGGTCGCCCGCGATCGCCATCGCGAACCGCACCCGCTGCGTCTCCCCACCCGACAGGGTGTCCGCACGCCGGCCGGCGAGCGACGTGAGACCCGAGCGCTCGAGGACGAGGTCCCGCGGGGTCGGGCTCGGCGAGAGCGCGCGTGCGAGGTCGACGAGCTCGCCGACGCGCGCGCCGATGGGCAGGCCGCCGCCCTGGAGCATCGCCCCGACGCGGCCGGACAGGACGGCCGTGCGTGCCCCGAGCCCGAGCGTCCGCACGTCGCCGGCGGTTGGCTCGAGGATGCCGAGCATGAGCCCGATGGCTGTGGACTTGCCCGCGCCGTTCGGCCCCAACAGGGCGATCGTCTCGCCCCGGCCGATGGACAGGCTGCACTCGTCGAGGGCGAGCGTGGCGCCGAAGCGGCGGCTCACGCCGTCGAGCTCGACTGCGGGGATGTGGGACGGGAACGGGAATGCGGCGTGTTCGGTGACCATGCCCGAAGCGTCGTCGAGGACGTGCCCCGCGAGAAGTCATGCCCGTCGCGAACGCACCATGACACGCGTCACGCCGCGGCCACGCGCCGCAGCATCGCCGTCAGGCGGGAGCGGCCGCGGCCTCCGTGTCGCGGCCGGCGTCCTGGCCCGTCAGCGCCCGGAGGCGGGCGATCCGGTCCGCGGTCGCCGGGTGGGTGTCGAACCAGCCGTGGCCGCCCTCGCTCGGGTCCTTGACCGGGTTCACGATCCACAGGTGCTGCGTCCCGCGGTTCGTGTCGAGGAACCGGGTCGGGTCGCCCTCGAGCTTCTGGAGCGCCGAGACGAGGCCCGCCGGGTTGCGGGTGATCGAGACGGAGGTGGCATCGGCGAGGTACTCGCGATCGCGCGAGACCGCCGCCTGGACGGCTCGCGCGGCGAGTGGCGCGAACAGCTTGAGCGTCCCCGCGAACAGGATCGCGAGCAGCGAGATCACGAGCCACATGACGAGGCCCGCGGCGACCTCGCCGATGTCGTCGCCGCCGATCGACGGGTGCTGGGCCATCTCGAGGACACCCTCGAAGAACACGTCCGTCAGGACGACGACGGCGCCGACGAGGAGCGCGACGATCAGCCCGTGGCGCGAGTCGAGGTTGGCGACGTGCGCGAGCTCGTGCGCGACGACGCCCTGGAGCTCCTCGCGGTCGAGCAGCTCCAGCAGCCCGCTGGTGACCGCGATGGACGCGTGGGTCGTGTCACGGCCCACCGCGAACGCGTTCGCGGCGCCGGCGTCGATGACGTAGACCTCGGGCGCCGGCAGGTTCGCGCCGAGCGCCAGCTCGGCGACGACGTTGCGGAGCATCGCCTCCCTCGCGATCGACGGGTCCGCCTTGCGCGCCTTCGACAGGTCGAGCAGGAACGAGTCGCCCCGGTTGAGGGCGAACATCGTGGCGACGCCGGTCCCGAGCACCGAGATGCCGGCGAACGCGAGCCCCACCAGGAGCGGCGCGGCGAAGAAGAACCCGACCCCGACCCCGATGAGGAACCCCGTGACGACGAGGACCTCGAACAGGATCGCGATGAGCATGATCGAGCTCACCGCGTTGCCGGACATCTGCTGCTGGAACGTGCGGTTGCCGGTCGGGCCGTAGCGCAGGCGCACGTACAGGGCGCCGAGGACCGGCGTGATGCAGATGAGCGCGAGGCCGGCGGTCGCGACCTCGCGCACGCCGGCGGCGTGGTGGGCGACCGTCCCCAGCGCGGCGGCCGCGGCGGCGAGGACCGCGGCGACGGTCAGCACCGCGAACGGGACGAGGGCGATGGCCGCCGCCGGGCCGCCGAGGCCCCGGACCCGGGCGACGATCGGCGAGACGATGACCGCCACGATGGCGAGCACGAACGCGAGGATCGCCAGCGTCCCGACGAGGCCTGCCGGGACGTCGAGCTCCGGGATCATC
>CAVYGJ010000010.1:0-242991 GCA_963768035.1 uncultured Chloroflexia bacterium | reverse complement strand
GCGCTGCTCGCGAAGCTCGGGTACGAGGTGGCGGAGCGCGAGGAAGGCACCGGCCTCGACGCCGGACCGGTGTATCGCCACCCCGGACGGGCGGATGGCCCTGTTCGTCGGCGACCTCGTCGATCGCGGACCGCGCGTCCTCGACACGCTGCGCATCGTCTACAACATGATGCGCACGGGCGCCGCCCTCACGGTGATGGGCAACCACGAGCAGAAGCTCGTCCGTGCCCTCAACGGCCGCAACGTCAAGGTCACCCACGGGCTTGGACAGAGCCTACCGAGATCGAGGCCGTCCCCGAGGACGCACGACCGACGCTCGTCGAGGCCCTCAAGACCTGGCTCGACGGCCTCGTCAGCCACTTCGTGCTCGACGGCGGCCGGCTCGTGATCGCACACGCCGGCTTGAAGGAGGAGATGCAGGGACGCGGATCCGGTGCTGTCCGCGAGTTCGCCCTGTTCGGCGACACGACCGGGGAAACCGACGAGTTCGGCCTGCCGGTCCGGCTCAACTGGGCCGCCGACTACCGGGGCAAGTCGGTGGTCGTCTACGGTCACACGCCCGTGCCCGAGGCCGAGTGGCTGAACAACACGATCGACATCGACACGGGCGCCGTGTTCGGCGGCGGCATCACGGCCCTGCGCTACCCCGAGCGAGACCTTTGTGTCGGTGAAGGCGTTCGCGACCTACTACGAGCCTGCACGACCGTTCCTCTCCCCCCGAGGCCCACGCGCCGCGCCTGACGCGCGCAGCAGGAGAACGACGACGCTCCTCGACCTCGCCGACGTGACCGGCAAGCGCCTGATCACCACCGCGGCTGCCGGGCGAGTCACGATCCGCGAGGAAAACGCGACCGCGGCGCTCGAAGTCATGAGCCGGTACGCGGCCGACCCGCGATGGCTCATCTACCTGCCCCCGACCATGTCGCCGTCGGAGACAACCGGCGAGCCCGCGGCCGCTCGAACACCCCGCCGAGGCGTTCGCGTACTACCGCTCCAACGGGGTTAGCGTGTCGTCGTGCGAAGAAAAGCACATGGGGTCGCGAGCCGTCGTCGTCGCGTGCCGCGACGCCGACGTGGCGCGACGCCCTTCGGGGTCGCGACGGCACCGCGGGCACCGGCTACACGCGCACCGGCCGGCCGTTCTTCGACAACCCGGCGCTCGATGCCGCCCTCCTCGCCCGCGTGCGTGACGCCCTCGCCGTGGCCGGGTCTGGGAGACGCTCAAGACCGACTGGGTCGTCCTCGACGGCGAACGCGTGCCCTCGTCGCCAAAGCCCAGGACTTGATCCGCCAGCAGTACGCGCCGGTGGGAGCGCGGCGCGACGTCGCTGCCCGCGGTCGCCGAGCCGCTGCACGAAGCGGCCGCCCGCGGAGGCGACGTGGACCTGACGCCGGCGCGTACCCGCCCGCGCCGAGCGCCGCCGACGCTACGTCGCGCCTACCGCCGCTACGCTGGCCGGTGGCAGCGCTCGACGACCTGCGGCTGGCCCCGTTCCATATCCTCGCCTCCGCGGGCGATCCACGGCGACCGCGACCACCTCTGGCACATGGACACGCTCGCCGCGTCGCCCGCACCCACCAGGGCGACTCCGCGTCGCGACGCCGTACCGGGTCGTGGACGTGACCGACGCCAGAGGACCGCCGCCGCGGTGGCGTGGTGGGAAGAGCTCACCGGGCGCGGCGGCGAAGGGATGGTCGTCAAGCCGTTCGACTTCGTGCCCGCCCGTGGCGGCAACGCGCGGCGCGTCCAGCCCGCCGTCAAGTGCCGGGGCCGCGAATACCTGCGGATCATCTACGGTGCGGAATACACGCTCCCCGGCACCTGGATCGGCTGCGCGGCGCGGCCTGGCCGGCAAGCGGTGCCTGGCCCTGCGCGAATTCGCGCTCGGCATCGAAGGGCTGGAGCGCTTCGTCCGCGGTGAACCGCTCCGCGCGTCCACGAGTGTGCCTTCGGGGTCCTGGCGCTCGAAAGCGAGCCGGTAGACCCGCGGCTGTCGGATGATAGCGAGTCACCCGGATCGGGCCTCCCCTCCGTCTAGGCTGTAGACGCGGTCGACGATCGGCCGCCGGGACGAGGGACGCCATGACCATTGATGCCCTCCGCGGGCGCCGCCCGGAGGTCTTGGACGACCTCTTCGAGCGGTACGGCGTCGAGATTTCAGGGCGTGGCTTGCCTCGTCCTTCGCGACCGATCGGCGACCGAGGATGTGCTCGTCGACACGCTCCTCGCCGCACTCGACGCGGGCGATCGGCTCCGCGATCCCGCGGCCCTGCGTTCGTGGCTGCTGCGGATCGCCGCGAACAAGGCCCTCGATGTCCGTCGCGCCTCGTCACGAGTCGTCCAGCTGCATGTTGTGCCCGACCGGGCGGGACCGCGGCCGAGAGAGATGACCGGATCGCCCTGCTCGGCGCGGTCGACCGGCTCGCGCCCCGCATGCGCGCCGCGATCGTGCTGCGCTGCTCGCCGACCTGCCTGTGCGCGAGGTCGCCGACGCGCTCGGGACGAGCGAGAACACCGTCAAGACTCAGCTGCGCGAGGCGCTCACTCAGATGCGCGTGACTCTCCGGCGAGGCTGACATCTCCTGGAGGATCGCCATGGTTGACGAGATCGATCCGCCCCTCGAGGCGCGCCTCCGTGTGGCGCTCCATGCCGAGGTCGACACCATGCAGCTCGTGGCAGGTGCTCACCCAACTGATCTCCGCACGACGCCGGCGGAGAGGGCGCCGCCTCGCCTTGCCGTCGCTGGTCGCGGCAGCGGCCGCGGTTGCGCTGGCCGCGGTCACGGTCTGGCCGAGACCGTCCGTTGACAAACGAACGGGCACCCAGCCGTCCATCCCAGCAGGCGCTGCGATGGTTACGCTCGACGAGCTCGTCGCCATGCTGCCGGGCGATGTCACGACACAGCTCGCCAGCGGCGAGCGCCCCGGAGGTGGCACCGCCGGCCGGGTCGAGTCGGTCGACATCGGGGCAGTGGCGGCTGGGTCACCGGTCGCATACGCGCTGTCGTGTCTCGGCGAAGCAGTCACCCTCACCTTCGACACGGGCGATGACAGCCCGGACTCGATGAGCCTCGCGTGCGGCAATGGGGTGGCGACGGGCTCGCTCAACTGGGAGAGCGGTCCTGCGCGGGTCAGCGTCGCGGCGGCGGGCGATACTCCATGGCGGATCGCGCTCGCGTCCGGGCCGGGTCCAGCCCGCGGCCTCGCGGAGTACCTCGAGCTCCGGTTCATCGCGCAGCACGCGAGGACTTCGGTGGAATCACGGTGGCGCGCGGGGAAGCACCCGATCCACTGGCACCCGGCTCGGTCCAAACGACCAGCCTCGGGACGTCGGCGCGATCGGGGAGGTCGCCCTCGCCCTCGACTGCATCGGCGGCGACATCAAGATCCAGGTGACGGCCGGCGACAGGGTGCTCGCGGGCTAACAAGGGCGCGTGGAGCCCGCTGCGCACGTCATCCATCTCGTCATACCGGCGCCCGACCCGTCGGCGCGCATCCGTGTCGTCGCACCGTCGGAGGTGTCGTGGCGTCTGTGGCCGTCGGGCCGTTGCCGAGTGAGTCCGCGTCGCCCTAGAGGCCCTCGGTCCGGCGTATGGCTTGATGTCGAAGGGCGGCGTGCGGTCGACCGACAGAACCCCGCACCGGTACCGGCCGCGTCCCGGCGCTGATCGCATCGTGGGCGGCCAGGCGACGAGTGTGGCGGGGTCATCGGCTCGATGGTGGCGATGGAACGAGACCGGGTGACCACGGCGGGGCCTCGCGGGCGATCGCTTCCCTGGCGGCGAGCCTCGCCGGTGGCCGCGGGACCGTTGTCCGACCCTTCGCCGACCGGCGCGGAGCAGCATGTGACATCAGGCCTATTGCGCTCGCAGGCAGGCGGGCGAGCATCGGGCTGGTCGCTCGGCTCCGAGAGGGGGCGTCCGTGGTGCGTCTCCGCTCGGTGGACCGCGGGCAGGGGCGTCATCATGGCCGACATGGTCCCACCGAAGGTCCGCGAGCTCCCGGATCCGCAGACGTCCCGCCCGTCGCGATGGACGCGCTGGTGGTCCTCCCGATCCGCGGATGGCGTCACGGCGAGAAGGTTTACGCGTCGCGCTCCCTCCCGACCCGAATGGCAAGTACCAAGCGATCGTGCTCGATATCCCCACGGCCCGTCCTGAGCATACGTGGCCGTGCGACACGCGGGATCAGGCGTCGGAGATCGCCGCGGAGGAGTACAGCAAGGCTGCCTTCGACCTGAAGAACCCGAAAGCCACCGTGGACGAAAACCCCCCAGGCCGACCGAACTAGGGCAGGGGAGGCGTGGGGGAGTGGACATCCGCGAGTCCGTACAGCGGTTCATCGACACGAGCGGGTTCCCGCTTGAATTCTTCGCGGCGGACCGCTTGGCGGCCGCGGGTTCATCCCTCGTCACGGGCGCACGTACGAGTCCCTCCCGGCTCCGGACGCGATCCGGTCCACCGGGAAATCGACGTCCTCGCCGAGCTCGTCGACACGCGCCTGCGACGGCCTGCGGTCCTGGCCGTCGAATGCAGCACGCGGAAGCGCCGTGGGTGGTCACGCCGGCGAGCGCGACCCCGAGCCGCAGCTGCAGGTCATCCACGGCCGCGGCCGCCCAAGCCGCTCAAGCGCGACGTCGGGCGTGAGGTCCGCGGGGTCCTCGGCATCGTGCCGCCGCTGGCGTTCGGCATCGCGAAGGTCCGGACCACGGACGCAAAGGGCAGGCCCGCGACACCGACACCGACCCGTTCGATGCCTTGCGTCAGGTGCTGTCGGCGGCCTACGGGGCGACGAGCATCGTGCCAAGCGGTTCGATCATCCATCCCGTCCTCGTCATGCAGGGTCGGCTGTTCCGCTATCAGCACGGCCTCGCGGTCACCGAGATCGTCGGCCCGGCTGGCTGCTCGGTGGGGTGCGCCCCGGGCCCGACCCCGATCGTCGTCGACGTCGTGACCCGCGACGGCTTCGACGCCGCGTATGTGCTCCAACTTCGCGAGGTGCTGGTCCGCCTGTCCGAGATCCTCGGACCCACCCCGGCGTCTGGCACGGCCGTGGTGGGGTTCTAGGTGACCCTCGGGTCGATCGCCGCGTGGGTCACGTCGCTGGCATGGGACCGGATCATCGAGGTCGTGTCGATCGCCGCCGCCGCGACGGCCGCCGTGGCAGCGTTCTGGACGGGGCGCGTGGCCACGAAGGCCGCTGGAGCGGAAGGCGCAGCGCCTCCGAGAACGCCCTTGCGGCGACCCAACGCCCAGCTCGCGCTGTCGCCCTGCCGCTCCTCGACGTCGCCGATCCGACCAGCTCGGGAGCGAGGTCGGGTGGTCACCATCCACAACCGAGGCCAGGTCGTCGCGTACGCCGTCCTCGTCCGGGTGGTCCCGATGGCCGAGCGTGGGCCGGACGCCGCGTCCGCCGGGCCCGGCAAGGCGTGGGGCAGGGTCGGCGCGCTGGCGCCCGGGGCCGATCCCGTCCCAACGCACCGTCAAGGTCGCCGAGCTGGCCGAGCAGCGTCCAGCGTGGGTGCACGTCATCGTCGAGTTCTACTCACCGATCGGGGCGGCCGTCCGGCACACGTACGAGGCCGGCACCGATGCAGGCAACCGGCGGTGGCGCCTGCGGCGGGTGCGGATCGACCCGAAGGACGGCGGCCCGCTGATCACGTTCGATCCCGACCTCGGGTCAGACGACGACCCGGACCGATCGCCGCTGTTCGTCGGCCTCGGGTGACCCGCGAGGACACCTGGAGCGCCATCCTGCACGCCCTTCCGGCTGCGGTGTTCGTCGCGTTCGCGATGCCGTCGGTGCCCATCCATCGGCGGCACGTCAGGCCAGCCTTCGCGGAGCGCTCGGGTTGCCAGCTCGGTGCGAGATGCGACACCGAAGCGCTCGAACAGCCGCCCGAGATCGGATGGCCTTGGCCGTTCGCGAACGCCATGCCGCCGTTCACTGCCGTCGAACGACGAGATCGGCGTGGCACTTGGGGATCCGGGCGAAGACGGTCGAGACCCATCGATGACCAGCCTGACCACGTCCAACTCCCGCGGCGAGAGGCGGACCTGCTCTTCGGACTGCGTCGAGCAGTTCTAGCAGGGAGCCGTCTGTGAGCACGAATCCCGCCGCGCTAAGACGTAGAGCGGGAGGCCTCCCGCGCTGCGTGGAAGCGTAATCGCGTCCGGCCCGAGCGAGGGGCCACTGATCCGGCAGCGACCGGAGAGCGCTACTGCGTTTTACGACGAGCCGCATGACGACTACATCTACACCGATGCGTGGATCAAGAAGGTCGTGCGCGACGCCCAGAGAACACGCGCACCGACGTCGTGGGCCAGTGACGCGTGACGCCAAGCACCGCGCCACCCAGATCGGAGGGTCGGCCGATTTCAACGGCGTGGAGCGCGCGAGTACACGGGCTGGACATCGAGCCCGGAACGATCCGGGGCGATGCGCCGAATGCGCGATCCGGCGTCGTCGTCAAGCAGACGCACTCAGGCGCGGTGATGCTCGGGAAAGTACGAAGCGAAGAATCAGCTTCCTCCACGGATCGGCAGTAGCTCAGCTCGTCACGCAGGCCCTTGACACGGGCGGCCATTCGCCTAGAAGGCCGGATGACCGTGTCTGCTCTCACCTCCTCCCAGGCCGTCGCCATGCTCAGGGCCGCGTCCGGGACTCGCGAACCAGCCCGCGACACCGCAATCGTGGCCGTCTGCATCGATGCCGGGCCCCACCGCCACGAGCTCGTCGCCCTGAGGCGCCGCGACCTTGATCCCGCCCACGGACTGCTCGCGCTCGGGAGCGGCGCCACTCGTCGGGCCGTACGGCTCAGCGCCACCACGGTAGCGGCGGTACTCGCCTCGACCTCGACGGATCCAGGGGACCCGCTCCTCCAGTCGCGTTCCGGCCGGCCGTTCACCGATCGCGTGGTTCACGAGCAGCTCCTCACCGTCAGCTCGCTCGCTGGGCTTGGTCACTGGGTTGCTGCACGCCACCTCCGTCGCACGTTCATCGCGGCGGCGGCTCGCAAGTACCCGCTGGCCGTCGCAATGCGGCTGACGGGTCATGGCAGCCGACCGTACCCTTCGGCCACGATTGAGCAGGCGATCGACGCGCAGGTCACGCCGGACTGGACCTCGGTGCTCGACGATCTGCTGGCTCAGGAGGCGCGTCGCCTTGCCGCCTGAGCCAAAGATGCCGCTACCTCCGTCGCGGAGCCTTGGTGAGGCCGCTATCCCGCATCGCTGAGTACGCGTAGCGTCCGATGGCCTCGGCCGTCTGGGGCGCGTATCGCTGGGTCACCTTGGTCGAAGAATGTCCCAGGTGGCGAGCGAGTTCCTCCAGTCCCATCCCATTGTTCGCAAGCAGGGTGGCCGTGCCATGCCGTATCCGATGCGAGCCGAAGTGGAGGATCGTTCCGCCACCGGCGTGGTAGCGGCGGGTCAACATCTCCGAGAGGCCGTTGGTCGTAAGGGGTCCGACCACGTCCGAGGCGCCGTTGTCCCGCGCCAGGAAGAGGTGCCTCGTCGCGTCCTCATCGCCCCGCCCGACACTCTCGAGGCCACGGACGGGGTAGTGGGGCAGGAGTCTCGGCCTGCCCCGAGACAGGTAGCGAACGATCGCGGCCTTGGATTCCGGATGAAGGGCGACCTCGTACGTCCTGTCGCTCTTGGCCATTACGAACGTGACGACGTTTCGATCCATGTCGACGTCGTCGAGCCGCAACAGTCGGACGCTCATGTTTCGGGCACCTGTCGTCTTGAGGATCGAGACGATGGCCTGGTCGCGAAGGTCCAGCGGCGTGCGCCCCGCACAACCGCGCTCCAGGGCCTCGATGTCGCCGAGGGTTGCGGACTTCGTCGGCGTGTCGGACCGTGGGATCAGAGGGTTCTGTCCTCCGCGGCGGTTCTTCCTGGCGAACGGGTTCGCCGCGATGCGCCCGTCCTCGAACAACCACAGCACAAACGCCCGGATCGAGCGCATCGATGCGCCCACGGTATTGAACGAGCGAGGCGTCGTCGAGGTTGCCGCCGCCCGCGCGACGGCAATTGGGTCACCCCGCCAGATGCCACGGACCGCCGGCTTCGCCTTCAGGAACCCGACGTACGCGAGCAGCGTGGCGAAGTCGAGCGATGCAGTCGTCGCCGGGCGCTTCTCCAGCAGCAGCCAGGCGAGAAAGTCCCGGAACTCGGCGTCGTACTTTGCCAAGGTCCTGGGCTTCCAGTCCGGCGAGAAGACCGCGTTGTACTCCTCCATCGCGACGCTGAGGGGTTCTGCACTAAACGATGTGACCATGGCACGCGGGGCTCCCACCCCGACTCGGCGGATCTATCCCGGCCGGCAACGTGCCAGCTCGCGGACCCCGAGCCCGATCATCCGAGGTCACATTCGGGATGAGCAGAATGTCGCCGCCCGATCAGATCGGAACTCGGCTGAATGTCGCTGATCCCTCCGGCGGCACCAGAGATACGACATCTCTGGTGAGACCCGGGAGTTGTCAAGGGGTTCCCGCGACGATTTCACGCACAGAACGACATTCAGCCGGTCGGCATGAAGGGGAAGGTGGAGCGGGAGACGGGGTTCGAACCCGCGACATTCAGCTTGGGAAGCTGACACTCTGCCAACTGAGTTACTCCCGCTCGGGAGGGCGCCATTCTAGCCGACCGCGCGGCGGTCGCTCAATCGCCCAGCAGGCGCTCGGTCCAGACCTCGACGTCGGCGTTGCCGTCGTACGGCGGCCCCGTGACGTAGCCCCGGTGCGTCAACCCGAGACCCTCGTCGACGAGGAACGCCGTCGCGTCGAACCGGAGGTGCGTCCCGCCGCCGCCGTGCGCGATCGCCTCCAGCGCGTCGACGAGGTCTGACCCGGCGGCGGGCGACGCGTCCGGTTCGACGCAGACCGCCGACGCATACCAGCGGCCGGGCGTCGGGTGGTCAGGCTCGAGCGCGGCGCCGGCGACGGGCCGTCCGCCCTCGCGGAGCACGACGAACGGCGACCCGCGGGACGGGGTCCAGCCGGGACGCGCGTACGGCTGGCGAGCGCGGGCGGCGTCGAGCAGGGCCATCGCCTCCGCGTCCTCGACCGTGACCTGGTGCACGGCGTGCTGCATGTCGGGAGTATCCCTCGCCGGCTGACCCGGATGCCGTGCCATCATCGAGCCATGACCCGCCCGACCGTCGAAGCGCTCGTCCGCCGGTTCGAGCTCGAGCCGCTGCCGCTCGAGGGCGGCCTGTTCCGCCAGACGTGGGTGGGGGAGCCCGACAACGAGGGCCGGCCCGTCGGGACCGCGATCATCGTGCTGCTCGCGGCCGAGGGCGGTCACTTCTCCGCGATGCACCGGCTGCCGATCGACGAGACGTGGTACTTCCAGCTCGGCGACCCGGTCGAGCTGCTCCTGCTCGACCCGGGCGGCGAGGGTCGCGTCGCGACATCTCGGGCCGGACGTGCTCGGAGGCCACGAGCTCCAGCTGACCGTCCCCGCGGGCACGTGGATGGGCGCGCGCGTGGCGGACGGCGGCGCGTGGTCCCTGTTCGCCACCTCGATGGCGCCAGGCTTCCTCCCCGCGGACTACGAGGGCGGCGAAGCCGACTCGCTGGCGGCGGCCTACCCGGCCCACGAGGCCCTGATCCGCGCGCTCTGCCGCGCCTGACGCGACCGACGCGCAACGCCACCCGCGACGGCACCGCGACCGCGTAGGATCGACCGCGGCGGCGCCGTCTCCGCCCCGCGTCCCGAGGGAGAAGCATGAAGAACCGCACGGCGATCCTGATCCTCGCCGCCGCCCAGTTCGTGATGGTGCTCGACAGCTCCGTCATGAACGTCTCGATCTCGCAGATCGTCGCGGACCTCGGCACGACGATCCAGGGCGTCCAGCTCGCGATCACCGCCTACACGCTCGTGATGGCCTCGTTCATGCTCGTCGGCGCGAAGCTCGGCGACATCTGGGGCAGGGACCGGACGTTCGCGATCGGCCTCGCGATCTATGCGGTCGGGTCGTTCACCACGGCGCTCAGCCCCAACCTCGGCGTGCTGCTCATCGGCTGGTCGCTTGATCGAGGGCCTCGGCGCCGTCCTCGTCGTGCCCGCGATCGCCGCGCTGATCGCCGCGAACTACGAGGGCAAGGAACGCGCCCTCGCCTACGGCCTCATCGGCGGTGTCGCGGCGGCAGCCGTCGCGGTCGGCCCGATCATCGGCGGCTGGGTCACGACGAACTTCACCTGGCGCTACGTGTTCGTCGGCGAGGTCGTGATCGTCGCCGTGATCCTGCTCATGCGGAAGCGGATGAAGCAGAGCCCGGTCCCCGAGAACCCGCCCGGCCTCGACGTCGTGGGCGCGGCCCTCTCCGCCTCGGGCTTCTTCCTCATCGTGCTCGCCATCCTCCAGTCCTCCTCGTGGGGCTGGCTCCAGCCGAAGGGCGCGCTCACGATCAACGGCACCGAGATCACGCCGTTCGGGTTCTCGGTCGTCCCGTTCCTCATCCTCATCGGGTTCGGCCTCCTCGCGACGCTCTCGTGGTGGGTCGAGCGCCGCGAGCGGCTGGGGCAGGAGGCGCTGCTCGACATGTCGATGCTGAGCATCCGCCACCTGCGAGCGGGCCTCGTGACCCTCGGCGCACAGCAGCTCGTCCTGATGGGGACGTTCTTCGTGCTGCCGGTCTACCTCCAGGTCATGCTCGGGCTCAACGCGCTCGACACGGGCATCAAGCTCCTGCCGATGTCGGTGACGATGTTCCTCGCGGCGCTGTTCGGTCCGCGGATCGCGGCGCGACGGTCGCCGAAGATCGTCGCCCGGCTCGGGTTCGTGTTCCTCGCCGTCGGATCGACGGTCCTGCTCGGGACGGTCGACATCGAGCTCGCGAGCCTGCCGTTCGCCATCGGGCTTGCCCTGTTCGGCGTCGGCATCGGCCTGCTCGCGTCGCAGCTGGGCAACGTGATCATGTCCTCGGTCGATCCGGCGCAGACGAACCAGGCGGGCGGGCTCCAGGGCACGGCGCAGAACCTCGGCGCGTCGCTGGGCACGGCGCTCATCGGCGCGATCCTGCTCGGCGCCCTCACGACCGGCTTCGTGGACAACGTGGAGCACAACGACGCGATCTCGCCCGACGTCCAGTCGGCTGTCAGCGACGCGGCCGCCGCGACAGGCCTCCAGGTCATCCCGGTTGCCGACGTGACGCCCCTGCTCGTGACCGCGGGCGTCCCGCAGGCCGATGCCGAGCTCATCACCGAGGACTACGCGAACGCGCAACTGTTCGGATTGAAGGTCGCGCTGTTCGCCGTCGCGCTGTTCTCGATCGGGTCGTCCTGGTTCACCCGGAAGCTCCCGGGCCACGAGCCCGCGGCGGACCTCTCGGAGATCCTCGAAACGTCCGCCTGACCGAGGGCTAGAACTCCGGCGCCTCGTTCTGGAACAGCGTCAGCTGGAGCCCGCCCGGGCCGTCGAGCCGCGAGTTCAGCGAGCGCCACGGGGTCGGCGTCGGCGGCGCGATGAGCGTGGCGCCGGCGCGCGACGAGCCGGTCGGTCGCGGCCGCCGCATCGGGAACCTCGAACGCCACCCGGATGTGGCCCGCGACCCGCCGGCCAACCTCCACCGCGTCGATGTGCTCCGCGTGCGGGACGTCGCTGAGCTCGAGCGTCGCGCGCCCGGCGTCGAGGATCGTCACGTGGCCCGCCCCGTCGTCGAACGCCGCGAGCTGCGTCAGGCCGAGCACGTCGCGGTAGAACGCGAGCGCCTCGTCGTAGTCAGCCGCCGTCACCACGAGGCGCATCTCAAGCACGCCGTCGCCCACGTCACGTCCTCCCTGGTCCGGATACAGACAGACCCGGAAGCGGTTCCGTCGCCTCCGGGTCCTCGCCCGGCTTCCCTGGCTGGGGACGTCGGGTTGCCACCAGCCTAGCAGGCGAGGCGAGTCAGTCCCCGAGCGACGCCTTGAGCGCGAGGATCCGTGCGTAGGACGCCTCGAGGTCGGCGCGGTCGAGCCAGCCCGACGTGGCGCGCTGCATGAGCAGCGTGTGGGCGCGCTTGGTCGATGCCTCGTCGCCCGTGAGCATCACCAGGTCGACGCCCGCCCTGGCGGCGAGCGCGGCGAGCGACCGGGCCGAGACGTCGCGCGACGCCGCGGTCCCGTTGAGCGAGTCGGTGATCGTCACGCCGGTGTACCCGAGCTCCCCGCGGAGGAGGTCGGTCGCGATCGCGCGCGACCAGCCGGCGGCGTTGTCCGGGTCGAGCGCCGTGTACGTCGCGTTCGAGAGCATCACGAGCGGCACGCCCGCCTCGATGGCCGCGCTGAACGGCGCGAGGTCCTTGTCGAGCGCGCTCCGGGTGGCACGGACCGTCTCGACGTACCGGTCCGTGTTGCGGGCCACGCGCCCGAGCCCCGGGAAGTGCTTGACGGTCGCGGCGACGTCCTGGGACGCGAGGCCCTCCGCGAACGCCGACGCGACGCGGCCGACCTTCTCCGGGTCCGACGAGAAGGTCCGCAGCGTGTCGCGCATGAACGACGGCTTGTCGCCGGGGACGTCCGCGACCGGCGCGAGGTCCACGTTGACGCCCAGCTTCGCGAGCGCGAGCCCTGCCGCGGCCCCGAGCGACTTGACGTCCTCGAGGTCCTTGATGCGGCCCATCCGCGACGCCGACATCACGGGCTGGGCCCACGGGAAGGCGCGGATGCCGCCACCCTCCTGGTCGATGGCGATCAGCAGCGGCGGCTGGCCACCCGCCTCGGCCGCAGCCTGGAGGGACTTGATCGCGGCGCGGATCTGGCCCTCGCCCTTGACCTGGAAGCGGAACAGGACGACGCCGCCGATCTCGCCCGCCTTCGCCCGTGCCAGCAGCGACTTCGACGGTGCGTTGCCGTCCATCCGGACGACGAGCTTCTGGCCGACCAGCTGCTCGAGCGTCGGGGGCGGCGTCGGCGTGGGCGTCGGATCGGGCGTGGCGGTGGGGGACGGGGTCGGGGTCGGGGTCGGCGACGGTGTCGGCGTGGGCGACGCGAGCGCGACGAGGGACGGTGCGGGGCTCGACGTCGACGCTCCCGCCAGCCGCGACGCCGTGAACACCACGAGGCCGATCGCGAACACGACGAGGCCCAGGGCCATGGCGCGGCTCGCCCATCGGACTCGCGGGGGCGGCGTGGGCGTCACGGGGATCGGACCTCCGGGGTGGGACGTGTCTCGGGCGGGCGGCGACGGTGCAGGCGACATCCTATCCGCGACCGCCCAAGGACGGCGCGATGAGCCCTGCCTGCTATCGTGCGGCCATGGACGGAGCCGCGACCAAGGCCCTCGCAGCGCCCGTGTCCGCGCACGTCCCGGACCCCTCCGCGCCGATCGCCGTCCACTGGCTGGGGACCGTCCCGTACCGCGACGCGTGGGACCTCCAGAAGCGGCTCGCGGCGTGCCCGTGCGAGCGGCGCCATCGGCGACCAGCTCCTGCTCCTCGAGCACCCCGCCGTGCTCACCCTGGGTCGCCAGGCGGACGAGTCGCACGTGCTCGCGCCGGCCCCACTCCTCGAGGCGCGAGGCATCGAGCTCCTGCGCGTCGAGCGCGGCGGCGAGGTCACGTACCACGGCCCCGGGCAGCTCGTCGCCTACCCGATCCTCCACCTCGCGGACCGCGGGCTCCTCCTCCGGCCCTACGTCCGGGCGCTCGAGGCGGCGCTCATCTCGACCTGCGCGGCCTTCGGGGTGACGGCCGGCCGACGCGACGGGCACCCGGGGTGCTGGGTGGACGCCGACGGTCCCCGGCCGCGCAAGATCGGCGCGCTGGGGATCCGCGTCGAGCGCGGCGTGGCCTACCACGGCATCGCGCTCAACGTCGACGTCGCGCTCGCGGACTTCGAGCTCATCGACCCGTGCGGGATGCCGGGCCTCGCGTCCACGTCGATCGCGGCGGAGCAGGGGCGCCGCGACGAGACCCCGTCCACCGAGCGCGTCGCGGAGGCGGCGCGCGCGTTCGCGGATGCCCTCGCGCGCGAGCTCGGCGACGCGCGACTCGACGGTGCGCTGCCGCCGGCCGCGGACGCCGCCTCGGGTCGCGCCGCGCTGGATCGGCTGCTCGCCGTCCCCGCCGCGTGAAGCCCGGCCCCGCGGTGACCGCCCGATGAGCGAGGGCCTGTTCGAGCTGCGCAAGGACGCGATCACCGGCTGGTGGGTCGCGACGATGGTGGACCGCACCTTCGACCGCGAGCGCTTCGCCCTGACCGCGGCCCAGGTCAACGACCGCGGCGACTGCTTCAACTGCCGCATCCCGCCGGGCGACGGCATCCGGCTCCGGACGCTCAAGGACTTCGCGTTCAGCGTCGCCGGCACGGAGGAGGAGGCACGCGCCCGCGACGGCCAGGTCGCCCAGGTGACGATCGCGGACGCCCGCGCGGCGGGGGCGTGGAGCACCGTCGTGGCGCCACCGGGCGAGCACCGGCCGCTCCACTCGGTCGGCAGCGCGGTCATCGAGGGCCTGCTCCAGCGGAGCCGCGACCAGATCGTGTTCGCCCGCGAGGCGGGCCGGACCCAGCACCTCCAGGTCCTCCAGAACTGGGGCGCGCAGGCGGGCGCCCGCACCAACCACCTGTGCTTCGACCTGTACGACCTGCCGCAGATCCCGCACCGGATCGCGGAGGAGCTGGGCGGCGCCGCGCGGTTCCTCATCCGCGAGGGCGAGTGCCCGTACTGCCGGCTCGTCCGCGAGGAGGTCCGCCGCCCGGACCACCTGCTCTACGAGGACGACCACGCGGTCGCCTTCGCGCCGTACGCGAGCCGCTCGCCGTTCGAGGTCTGGGTCGTCCCGCGCCGCCACGACGCGGACTTCGCGCGGGCCACCGACCGCGACATCGCGGCGACGGGGGAGGCGCTCCGCCAGGTGCTGGGCCGGCTCGCGGCGAGCCTCGACAACCCGCCCTACAACCTCGTGCTCCACACGGCGCCACTGAAGGAATCGGTCGACGCGACCTACCATTGGCACTGGGAGATCCACCCACGGTTGCGGGAGATCGCGGGCCTCGAGCTGGGGACCGGCCTGCCCGTCAACCCGGTGTCTCCCGAGGACGCGGTCGAGGAGCTCCGCAACGGGACGGCGGGCGACGGGCCGCAGGAGCACCCGCGGCGGTGATGGTCGCGGGGGGAGGAGGCCGTCACATCATGCGTACCGGCCTCGTCACAGCGGCTTGGAGCACACGGCTCCTGATCGGGGGGAATTACCGATCGCCAACGGAGCACTCGTGGTCGCCGATCCCTTCGAGCTCGAACAGTCGCGCTATCGTCCCGCCGGGCTCTCCGTGAGCGCGGGCTGGGACCGCGACGAGGCATATCGCTTCGTCGAAGAGCTGTTCGGCAAGCACCAGAACGAGATCTACGCCTACTTGCTGCGCATGCTGCGGGATCCCGAGCTGGCCGCCGATCTCACCCAGGACGCGTTCGTCAAGGCATACCGCGCCTACGACCACCTCGAGAAGCCCGAGAACGCCCGCGCGTGGCTGTACCAGATCGCCCACCGGGTCGCGCTCGACAACCTCCGCCGCAACAAGATCGTGCGGTTCGTGCCCCTCGTCGGCGAGACGCGCAACACCGCGCCGTCGGCAGAGCACCTCGTGATGGACGCCCGGCTCTCCGGGGAGCTCCAGCGGGCGCTCGAGAAGATCCCCGAGCGGCAGCGCACGGCCCTCCTCCTCGCCGAGCTCCACGACATGACGGGGCTCGAGCTCGCGGCCGCGATGGGCGTCTCCCACGTCGCCGCCCGCGCGCTCCTCACCCGTGCCCGCGAGAGCCTCCGCCAGGCGCTCGCCGCCGAAGAGCAGGCCATGGGCGACAGCGAGGCCCGCGCGTGACCGGCCGCCACGACCACGAGCGCGCCCGCGAGCTCGCCGCGGCCCGCCCGGACGGCTTCCTGACCCCGGCCGAGACCGCGTGGCTCGACGCCCACCTGGCCACCTGCGACGACTGCCGCGCGATCGCCGCGTCGTACGGCGCCCAGCGCTCCCTGTTCGACGTCGCGCGCGGCGCCTATCCCGAGCCCCCGCGCGACCTGTGGGCCCGCACCGCGGCCGAGATCGAGTCGGGCGGCGCCCGCCGCGGCAGTCGCCGGTTCGGGTGGCCGAGCCTCGCGTACGCGCCGCTCGTCGGGGCGCTCGTCGTCGCCATCGCGGTCGGCTCCGGGCTGCTCAACGGGCTGCCGGCCAAGGACAGCGTGACCAAGGGCGAGCAGCCGGAGGCCACCCCGTTCGCGCTCGCCGCGGGCGAGGTCCAGGTCGTGAGCCGGGCCGACGACGGGTCGCTGCACCTGCGGCGCCAGCCGGTCGCCGAGGTCTGCCCGGTCGCGGCCGACAGCTGCGGGCTCAACCCGAACCCGGCCCGAACCGACACCGAGCTCCAGACGACCGCCAGCGCGTGGGACGCGATCATCTCGCCCGACGAGGAGCAGGTCGTGGTCGTCGAGCGCGGCGACGGCGCCCAGGGCATCTACGTCCTCAACGTCACAGACCCCGAGGTCGCGCCCTTGCCGAGCGACTCGCCCGAGGCGTCGCCGGTCACGCCGTCCGCGTCGCCGGACGAGAGCCCGAGCACGGAGCCCGCGTCCGCCTCGACCGAGCCCGCCTCGTCGCCCGACGAGAGCCCCTCGATCGCCGCGAGCGTCGAGCCGACCGAGAGCGCGACCGCATCCGACGAGCCGACGACCGAGCCCACCGTCGAGCCCACCGCATCCCCGACCGCCGAGCCCGCGACCGCCTCGCCGTCCGTCGAGCCGAGCGACGAGCCTTCACCTGAGCCCACCCCCTCGGTCGAGGTCACGCCGCTCCCGGGCGGCACGATCGAGATCGCGAGCAACGTCGAGATCGTCGGCAACACCGCCGCCTACTCGCCGGACGGCAAGCGGTTCGCGTTCACCGCCCGCCCCGCGAGCGGCAAGGCCGGCCCCGACGTCTTCGTGTGGACCGTCGGCGAGCCCAAGGCGCTCGCCGTCACGTCAGACCACTCCTCGCTGTTCGCAGGCTGGCTGGGCGCCGACGCGCTCGTGAGCCGCGTGACCGATGACGGCGCCCGGACCAGCGTCCTGTCGCTCAAGACGGGCGACGAGACGGCCGCGCACGACGGCGCGATGTGGCGGCCTGCCGTCGATCCCGACGCGACGATGGGCGTGTGGTGGGACGGCACCGTGGCCGCGACCGGCAACGGCCTCGGCTGGGCGCCCAAGTCGGGACGCCTGGTCCTCGGGCCGTGGCCCGCGGGCGACGTCGAGCCGCAGGTCCTCGCCACGACGGGCCTCAGCGACTGGCAGGCGCAGTGGGACCGCACCGGCAAGCTGCTCGCCGTGTGGACCTCGAGCGCGGCCCCGGGCAAGCCGGGCGAGCTCAGCCTGTACGTCGTCGATCCGAAGACGGGCCACGCCGACCTCGCGAACCCGAAGCTCGACAAGGAACCCGCGTACGCCGGGTTCTCGATGCGCAACGGCCGCCTGACCTGGTCCGCGCCGGCCGACGGCGGCGACCAGACGGTCCAGGTGCTGGCGTGGAAGGGCGACACGTTCGGTCGCTTCGAGATCCTCTCGGACGGGTCGACGACCGTCGTTCGCTGAGCCTGCGACCGCGGGCACACCCGTCGGTCGATCCGCGGGCCGGGCCCGCGCCCGGCGCGCTAGACTTGACCCCGATTTCCGCGCCGGTCCCGTGAGGCCGGGTGGCCCCGTGAGGCCGGGAAGGAGGACTGACCCCGTGCACCGCCCCAGGTGGAGCCGATGACCGGCCGCCGGATCATGGCCGCCGAGGACGTCCGCCGTGCGGTCATCCGCATCTCGCACGAGATCGTGGAGAAGCAGGCGGGGACCGACGGGCTCGTCCTGATCGGCATCCAGCGCCGTGGCGTCCCCCTCGCCCATCGCATCGCCGGCGCGATCCTCGAGCACGAGGGCGTGGTCGTCCCCGTCGGCGCGCTCGACATCACGTTCTACCGCGACGACCTCTCGCTCATCGCGCAGCAGCCGGTGGTCAAGGGGACCGCGATCCCGTTCGACCTCAACGGCGCGACGGTGATCCTCGTGGACGACGTCCTCTACACGGGGCGCACGATCCGCTCCGCGATGGACGCGCTCATCGACTTCGGGCGGCCCCAGGCGATCCGCCTCGCCGTCCTCGTGGACCGCGGCCACCGCGAGCTGCCGATCCGGGCCGACCACGTGGGCAAGAACGTCCCGACCTCGCGCGAGGAGCTGGTCAAGGTCCAGCTCGAGGAGATCGACGGCGAGGACGACGTGGAGATCGCCCGGATCCCGGCGCCCGAGCCCGCGGGCGGGCCCCGCGCATGACGGCCGAGGTCGACCGCCCCGAGGCGGCGTCCTCGGGTTCCTCGTCCCCCGTTCCCGGTGCCGGCGCGGTCGTCCCCGCGGTCGACGCCCCGCCCGAGACCCAGGCGGTCTCCTGGCGCCACCGCCACCTCCTCGACGTCGACGCGCTCACGCGGCCCGAGCTCGAGCTCGTCATGGGCACGACGGACGCGATGCGCGAGGTGCTCGCCCGCCCGATCCCGAAGGTGCCCGCGCTCCGCGGGACCGCGGTCACGATCCTGTTCTACGAGGCCTCCACGCGGACGCGCGTCTCGTTCGAGGTCGCGGCCAAGAACCTGTCCGCGGACGTCGTCAACATCGCGGCCGCCTCGTCGTCCGTGTCGAAGGGCGAGAGCCTCGTGGACACGGTCCGCACGGTCGAGGCGCTCGGCGCCGACATGCTCGTGATGCGCCACTCCGTCTCGGGCGCCCCGTACCTCGCGGCGGACGTGTTCGGCGGCTCGGTGCTCAACGGCGGCGACGGCTGGCACGCGCACCCGTCGCAGGCGCTCCTGGACCTGTACACGCTGCGCTCGCGGCTGCCCGGCGGCTCGCTCGAGGGACGCAAGGTCGTGATCCTCGGCGACGCGCTCCACTCACGGGTGGCACGCTCGAACATCTGGACGCTCACGGCGATGGGCGCGGACCTCTGGATCTGCGGCCCCTCGACGCTCCTCCGCGGGTTCGAGGGCTGGGCGGCGCGTGGGGCGGCGGGGCGGCGGTTCACGGTGACCTCGGACGTGGACGCGGCACTCAAGGACGCGGACGTCGTGATGGCGCTCCGGATCCAGAAGGAGCGGATGGCGTCGGGCCTGCTGCCGTCGATGCGCGAGTACGCGGCGCGCTACGGCCTCACCCGCGCCCGGCTGCGGGCCGCGTCGCCGGACGTCGTCGTCATGCACCCGGGTCCGATGAACGAGGGCGTGGAGATCGCGGCCGACGTGGCGGTGGACCCGCGCTCGGTGATCACGCAGCAGGTGACGAACGGCGTGGCCGTGCGGATGGCGCTCCTCTACCTCCTCGCGGGCGCACGGGCCGGCGGCCGGGAGCGCGGCGCATGAGCGGGGGCGTGGCGACGACGGGCGCGCACGAGGTCGGCGCGGTCGCGGACGGGATCACGGTCCGCGGCTGGGCGGTGGACCCGGCGTCGGGACGCGAAGGCGCGGCGGAGATCGTCGTCTCGGACGGCAAGCTCGAGCGGCTCACCTGGCTGTCGGGCGCGGACGCTGACGGGCTGACGCCAGACGGCGTGCTCATCGCGCCCGGCTTCGTGGACCTCCACGCGCACTTCCGCGAGCCCGGCAACGAGGACGCGGAGACGGTCGCGACCGGCGTGGCGGCGGCCGCACACGGCGGGTTCACGACGGTCTGCCTGATGCCCAACACGACGCCCGCGATCGACGAGCCGGGCGTGGTCGCCCGCGTCCAGGCCGCGGCCGCCGCGTCGGGATCCCCGGTCCGGGTCCTCGTCCACGGCGCGGTCACCGCCGGCCGAGGCGGCGAGACGCTGGCCGCGCTCGGGGAGCTGGCCGATGCCGGCGTCGTGGGCTTCAGCGACGACGGCTCGCCGGTCAGGAGCGCCGCGGTCCTGCGCAACGCGCTCGCGTACGCGGGCGCGCTCGGCCTCCCGATCGTCGACCACCCGGAGGACGTCACGCTCACCGATGGCGCCGAGGCGTCCGAGGGGTACGTCGCGACGGTCCTCGGCCTCAAGGGCTGGCCCGTTGCCGCGGAGGCCTCGTCGGTCGCTCGCGCCATCGCGATCCTCGAGGGCGTCGTCGACGAGGTGCCGGGTGCGCGGCTGCACCTCACCCACGTGTCCACGCGCGCCTCGCTCGCGCACGTCCGCGCCGCGAAGGCCGCGGGCCTGCCCGTGACCTGCGACGTCACGCCGCACCACCTCGGCCTCACCGACGAGTGGATCGCGGGCTCGCGGCGCTGGTCGTGGGACGCGCTCGACGCGGACGGCGCCGCGCGCGATCCGTGGACGGACGGCTCGCTGACCGCGGCGCCGTTCGACCCGGCCCTGCGCGTCAACCCGCCCCTCCGCTCGCCCGAGGACGCCGCGGCCTGCCTGGCGGCGCTCGCGGACGGGACCGCGGACGCCATCGCCACCGACCACGCGCCCCACACCGAGGTCGACAAGCACGTCGAGTTCGGCTGGGCGATCAACGGGATCAGCGGGATCGAGACGGCGGTCGGGATCGTCCTGGCGGCGGTCGAGGCGGGACATCTCCCGCTCGCCCGCGCGATCGAGTCCCTCACGACCGGGCCGGCCGCGATCGTGGGGACGGCGGCCGGCGCACCGGGGCTGCGCGAGGGCGAGCCCGCGGACCTCGTGGTCATCGACCGTGGGGCGACCTGGACCGTCGATGACGCGTCGCTGCGCTCGAAGGGCAAGAACTCGCCGCTCCTCGGGCGCGAGCTGCGCGGCGTCGTGACGCTGACGCTGGCCGCCGGCCGGATCGCGTTCGCCGCGGACTGACCGCGCTCAGGCGCCGCCGCCGGCGAGCAGCTCGCCGGTGATCGAGTCGAGGACCACCCAGCCGATCGTCGGGTCGCGGCCGTAGAGCGGCTGGCTCGCGTCGGCCCGGAACACGAGCGCACGCAGGTAGGTGACCGGCCGGAGCCGGTGGTCGAGCGGGATCACCGGGAGCGCGGCGCCGGCAACGGGATCGACGACAGCGAGCAGGTCGGGCCGCACGACGGACGCGGCGAGCGCCAGCGCACCCGGGCCGAGCGCGTCCTCGGCCGCCGCGACGGTCCTTCCGATCTCGGGGACGTTGGGATCGACCTGCAGGGCCGGGTCGACCGTGAGGATCGGGCCCCACGGCGTGCCTGCGACCCAGACGACGCGCTCGACCTCGAAGGCCTCGTCGCAGTCGCGCACGTCGGCGGCGCAGGTGGCGTCAGCCGGATCCGGGAACCGGCCGAGCACGACGACCGGGATCGGCTCATGGCGCGGGGAGCCGGGCACGTCGTCGGCCGCGGGCGCCCTCGTGCGCGGCGCGAAGTCGGGGTGGAGGTGTGCCGAGCCCGACGATGGGAGGTCCGAGAGCGTCGCCCGCCCGTCGCACGCGGAGCGTGTCGACCTCCAGGTACTCGTCGTTGCACGTCCACGACCGCGATCCGTAGCTGAGGTACCCCGCGACCGCGATGACACCCTGCGCATGGCCGGCCGCCTGTTCGGCGCGCGTGTCGGCGATGCCCCTGACCCGCAGGCCGATCCATGTCTCGGGGAACGAGACCGCTTCGCCGTCGACGACCAGCGCGGGCGGGCGCGTCGGGCCGGCGGGATCCGGCGTGGCGGGCGCGTCCGAGGCCGGGGCGGCGGGCGGCGGCCCGAATGCGCCCACCGCCACGACGGCGACGAGCAGCAGCACCGGCGCGGTCAGCCCCAGGACGCGGAGCAGGCGACGGATCGGGGATCGCGGGTTGGTCGGGACGGGCTCGACGATCATCGTGTGCCGGTGGTACGTGGCGGGACGGCTGCCGGATGCACCGGCGCTCCGTTACTGTGCGCCCATGGCACGAAACGTGGAGCTTCGGGACGTTCGCGAGCAGAGCTTCTGGCAGGCGACGATGCCCGAGCTGCCCGACCGGCGCGGCGGGACGCTGCGCGACACGGCCGACGTCGTCGTCATCGGCGGGGGCATGACGGGGCTCTCGGCGGCGCGTCGCTCGGCGGAGCTCGGGGCGACCGTCGTCCTCCTCGAGGCGGAGCGCCTTGGCTGGGGCGCGTCGACGCGCAACGGCGGCATGTGCCACCCGGGGTTCAAGACGCCGCTCTCCGGGCTCGTCAAGCGACACGGCCCCGCGCGCGGTGAGCGCCTCTACCGCGAGTCGATCGACGCCTTCGAGCACCTCGCGGCGCTGTGCGACGGGCGCATCGACGCCGACTTCCGGCGGTCGGGCCACGTCGTCCTCGCCTCGGCGCCGGGGCACGCGACCGGGTTCGAGGACGCCGCCCGGGCGCTCGACGGGCTCGACATGCCGGCCCACGCGCTCGCCCGCGAGGACCTCCGCGAGGAGGTGGGCTCGGACGCGTTCTTCGGCGGGCTCGTGGTCGAGCGGAGCGGCGGGCTCCACCCGGGCAAGCTCGTCGCGGGGCTCGTGCGGCTCGCGGAGGCCGCGGGCGCGACGCTCCACGAGGACGTCCGGGCGCTCCACGTCCGGCGACAGGCCGACGGGCGCTCGGTCGTGGAGACCAACCGCGGCGCGATCCTCGCCAGGGACGTGATCGTCGCGACCAACGGCTACACGGGCGGCGTGACGCCCTCGCTCCGGCGCCGGCTGCTGCCGATGAGCAGCTACATCATCGTCACGGAGCCGCTGCCGCCGGGCCTCGCCGAGGAGCTCGTGCCGCACAACCGGATGCTCTTCGACACGAAGAACTACCTCTGGTACTGGCGGCGCACGCCCGACGACCGGCTGCTGTTCGGCGGCCGGGCCTCGATGTGGCCGACCTCGGTCAAGCGCGCGGCGACGATCCTCCAGCGCTCGATGGTCGAGGTCCACCCGCAGCTCGAGGGCACGAAGGTCGAGTACGCGTGGGGCGGCAAGGTCGCGTTCACGTTCGACCGGATGGTCCACGCGGGCCGCGCGGACGGCGTCACCTACGCGACGGGCTGCTGCGGCTCCGGTGTCGCGATCATGCCCTGGCTCGGGACCCGGATCGCCGAGTGGGTCGGCGGCGGGGCGCCGCCCGAGATCGCATCGCTCTCGTTCCCGCTCGTCCCGGCGCCGTACGAGGGCCGGGCGTGGTTCCTGCCCCTCGCGGGCGAGTACTGGAAGGCGAAGGACCGCCGCGACGCGCGTCAGGCGACCGCCGCGAAGGACTCGTCGCCGGAGGCCTGACGCCGCCGGGTGCGCCGACCGACCACGGCGGGGAGCGCCAGCGCGATCGTGGCGACCACGAGCACCGCCATGAGCAGTGGCAGCGTGTACAGGATCGTCGCGACGTCGAACTCCGGTCCGCCGGTCGTCGGCAGCCCGACGACGAGCACGAACGCCCAGAAGCCGCCGACCAGGAGCGCGGGCGGGACCGCCAGGAGCCGCCACCACCCGATCGGCTCGACGACGTCGAGCAGCAGGCCGAAGCAGGCACCGCCGGCCAGTCCGGCGACGATCAGCGTCATGCCGATCCCGATCCAGGGCATCGGCGCGAGGTCCCAGTCGCCCGCCGCGAGGGCGGATCCAGCCGCCACGACGAGCCCGACGAGGGCCGCGGCGCCCGAGGCCGCCAGTCCGACCCATCCGATCCGCCGCAGCTCACGCATCGCCTACCTCTCCGTGTCAGCCGGCGCCGGGCGACCGTGTCGTCTTGATGGATCCGGACGCGATGACGCGACCGCCATCGCGGGCGACGATGCGCCAGTCGATCTGCGTCGGGTCGCCGCGCGCGTGGAGGCCGCGGACGAGCCAGACCGCGGCGTCCGGCGCCAGCGCGTCGGTCGCGGCCGCGATCGCGGGGTCGATCCGGGCGATCGTCGCCGGCCGCACGAGGACCTCGAGCAGCGGATACGAGGACGCCGGCAGCGTCGCGCTCGCGATCGTTGCGTCGCGCCGGAGGTCGGCGAGCGTCAGGCCGGCGTCGTCGGCGAGGGGATCGACCGTCGCGGTGGTCGGGTACTCGATCCCGTCGACCCAGGCGACGCGCTCGACGACGAACTCCTGGCCGCAGTGGCGGCCGCCGGGGACGCACCGCTCGGCGCGATCGTCGCCGAACCGGCCGAGGAGCACGACCGGCGGCGTCCGCGTCGACGGGGAGATCGCCACGAACGCGGACTGCGAGGGCATCCGGACGCCGACCGGGAACTGCGGGTGGAGGTGGAAGCCCGGCGTATCCGGGTCCGGAGTTCGTGGCGCCGTACCAGGGAGCCTCCGCCAGCACGGCGATCCGCGTGCAGAACGGCCCGAACACGCCCAGCCGCGTGTCGCGGCAGTCGTCGGGGATCGCGTCGAGGCCCAGGTAGCCCGCGACCGCGACGACGCCACGGGCGAGGCCGCGGTTGCGCGCCGTTGCCGTCCATCGGAGCCCGTGGACGTCGAGGCCGGCCATCGTCGACGGGAAGACCGCGGCTGCGGGCGCCTCGGCCGGGCCGGCGGACGGGCTGACCACGGGGGTGATCGTCGGGTCGACGACGGCGATCGGCTGGGTCGTCCGACGCGACCACCGGTGGCGGCGTGGGCGCCGGCCCGAGCGCACCCGCGGCGGCGACCGCAACCAGGAGGACGACCGGCACGACGATCCCGACGACCCGCAGCGCACGGCGAGGCCGGGACCGGGGACCAAGGGACGCGGGCTGGACGATCATGCTCGTCCAACCTTACGCGGGCGGAGTCACCACGGATGCAGCAACGACTTGCCGAGGCGACTGGCAGGCGTGGCAGGACGTCCGCGTCGGCAGGTTGGCGGTCCCGCAGGCCGCGCACGGCCACAGGTCGTCGGGGCGGAGCGGGCGCTTCGGCGTCGCGAGGAGGCGCATCGCCACGAGTCCGAACCCGCCGAGGACCACGGCGACCACGAGCAGCCCGACGATGTAGGGAACGAGCGGCTCGTCGCCGAGCTGGATGTCGCCGAGCCCGACCCCGCCGCCGCCCGGGCACATCAGCGCCATGTTGGTGCCGGGCGGCACGCCGTGGCGCTCCCAGTCCCCGCACCGCGGGTCTCGATCGTCGGCGAGGACGGTGGGTGCGAGGACGAGCACCGCGAGCAGGGCGACCGCGCACGCGGCGAGGATGGTGGACAGGGCGCCGCGAACCGGCGCCGGGGCTCGGCGCATGCCCGAGTTGTACGCCCGGCCGGTGCGCCCGGGCACCCCCCGATGGTCCCGGGTCGTACGATCGGGACCATGATCCTTCCCAAGATCCGGGATCCGCGGTTCATCACCGTGCGTCGCGGCGGCAGCCTCGAAGACGACGATCACCGGCGTCTCGCGGTGTGGGCGGCCGACTGCGCCGAGCACGTGCTCCACCACTTCGAGGACGTGCGACCCGACGACGACCGTCCGCGACGCGCGATCGAGCTGGGACGCGCCTGGGCGCGCGACGAGGTGCCGTGGGCCGATGCCCGCACGGCCGCCGGCCATGCCAACGCCGCGGCGAGGGACCTGACCGGTGCGGCACGGCATGCCGCGTACGCCGCCGCCCAGGCCGCGGCCGTCGGTCACGTGGCGGCCCACGAGCTGGGCGCCGCGGCCTACGCGGTCAGGGCCGCCCGCGCAGCGGCGCCCGACGCCGAGAGCGCCGAGGCCGGTCGCGAGGAGTGCCGGTGGCAGCGCGCCCGGCTGCCCGACGAGATCCGGGAGCTCGTGCTCGACGACCAGCGGCTGCGCAACGAGATCTGCTGGTTCGCCTTCGACTGCTGAGCCTCCCGGCGCGGCCGCTCAGTCGGCGGCGAGCCGCCGGAGCGTCGCGAGCAGCCGGTCGATGTCGGCCTTCGTCGTGAGGTAGTTCACGACACCGGCCCGCAGCCACGTGGCGCCCCGGAGGCTCGTCGTCGACAGCCAGCCGTCGCCGGACGCCTCGAGCGCGGCCGCGAGCCGGTCCTGGTGGGCGTCGAGCTCGCGTCGCATCCATCGCGGAGGCCGCGGCCGCCCCGCCCGGCAGGTGCCGGAAGCACACGACGGACAGCTCCGGCTCGGCGGGCAGCGCCTCGAGGTCGTCGGCGTCCGCGCACAGCTGCGCGAGGTACGCCGCGATGTCGTCGTTCGCCTCCACGAGCCGGCCGAGGCCGCTCGTCCCGAGGTGCTTCCACGTCGCCCACAGCTTGAGGGCGCGGAACCGGCGGGTGCCCTCGAACCCGAGCTTGTAGAAGTTGAGCTGGCCCGCGTGCGCATCCTCGTGGCTCGCGTCGCCCTCGCCCGCGGGCGACTCGCCGCCGCGGTAGTACTCGGGCGAGCGGTCGAACGTCTGCCGCAGGTGCCCGCCGTCGCGGACCAGCAGCGCGCCGATGTCGTACGCCTGGAAGAACCACTTGTGGGGATCGACCGTGACCGAGTCCGCGAGCGCCAGGCCCGGGACGCGCGCAGCGTCGCGCTCGGACAGCAGCGCCGCGCCGCCGTACGCCGCGTCGACGTGGAACCACAGCCCCTCGCGCCGGGCGAGCGCGGCCAGGTCCTCGACCAGGTCCACGGAGCCCGTGTTCGTCGACCCGGCGACGGCGCACACCGCGACGGGGAGCAGGCCTCGCGCGCGGTCCGCGGCGATCGCCTCGGCGACGGGCTCCGCGTGGAGGCGGAAGCGGTCGTCGGCGGGGAGCGTGACGAGCGTCTCGGGCGGGAAGCCCAGCTCGTCGAGCGCCCGCGCGATCGAGAAGTGCGTCTGGTCGCCCGTGTACACGCGGACGCCCTCGAGCGCCGCCCCGCGCGGCGGCCGCGACGCACCCCGCAGCTCGCGGAGATGGACGTCGCGCACGAGCGCCATCGCGATGAAGTTGGCCATGACCCCGCCCGACGCGAGCAGCCCGAAGCTGCCCTCGCCGTAGCCCACGAGGTCGCACAGCCAGCGGATGACCTCCTCCTCGACGAACGCGCCGACCGGGCCTGCGTGCCAGACGTCGATGCCCTGGTTCGTCCACTGGGCGAGGACCTCGCCGACGATCGAGGCGACGAGCGGCGGCGGCGTGAAGTACGACAGCGCGCGCGGGTGGTAGCTGTTGAGCGTGTGCGGGCGCGATCTTCGCCGTGAACTCGTCGAGGACGGCCTGGAGCGGGACGGGGTCGCGGGGCGCGGGGCCGGGACCACCCGCCTCGCCGAAGTACTCGCGCCGCAGCGCGTCGAACCCCGTGGGCTCGCCCATCGCGCGGCGCATCGCCTCGTCGTACAGCCAGTCGAGGCTCGCGTGCCAGGTCGCCTTCCCGGCCTGCTCGAGCGCGGCGCGCGAGGTCGCCGCGTCGCGGATGCCGATGAGCTCGGGCTCGGGGTGCCAGCGGAAGCCCTCGAGGGGATCGAGGTGCTCGGTCGGGTCGTCAGTCACGCCGCGATGGTATCGGGCGCGGCCCCGGTCACCCGGTCTCAGGCCGGGAACAGCCGCCAGTGCCCCTCCGAGATCACCTCGACGACCCCGTCGACCACCTTGATCGCGGTCTGGTCGTCGATCGCGTAGCCGGTCCGCGTCAGGCCGGCCGCCCAGCGCTCCGCATCGGCGGTCGTGTTCTGCGGCAGGTCGGGGTTGTCGAGGTGCGGAAAGATCTCGAAGTCGACGACGCCCAGCCCCTCGCCCCCGACCGGGCGGGTCCAGGAGGCGAAGACGTCCCCGACCTCGGGCGCCATGACCATGCTCCCGGCGCTCAGTCCCACGTACACGAGGTCGAGTGACGGGAGGAGCTCCGCAAGCCCGGACTCGCGCATCCAGCGGTCGAGGTAGATCGTGTCGCCGCCGTTCACGAGCAGCGCATCGGCCTGTTCGACCCATGGGAGCCAGACGGTTCGCGGGACGCTGGGCAGCGCCGTGAGCTCGAGGATGCCGACGGACTTCCAGCCGAGCTCGGCCATCGGGGTCTCGGGCTGCTGGCCGGCGAGGTAGCTCCACGCGAGCTGCGGGCCCTGCCTGAGCGGCCAGCTCGCCGTGGAGTTGACGAGCGCGGTGGACTCCTCGATCGGCTTGCCGAGGAGCTCCACGAGGGCGGCCCGAATGCTCGGGTTCGTGACACCGGCGGAGCAGAGAAGGAGCTTCAAGGGGCGTCTCCCATGCACTGGTGCCACAAGGCTAGCGCCGATGCGTCAGACCGAGGCCGGCGGGGCGGGTGTGTTCCCAACCGTCTCGGCGCGCGGTGTCGGCGGCCGCAGGCGCCAGATCGACCGGGTCAGCTGGGGCGCCGCCACGAACATGATGGCGAAGGCGACGATCACGGTGAGCAGCGCGAGCGGGATGCCGGTCGCGATGGTCATGCTCTTCGCTCCCGTGGTGAGCGCGCCGTAGAGGATCGCCGCGACGACGACGCCGCTGGGCCGCCGGCCGGCCAGCAGGGCGAGTGCGATGGCGACATAGCCGAAGTCGTTCGATGGTCCGCCCGAGGTCCCCAGGGCAGGCCCGAGGGCGAAGAACGCGCTGCCCATGCCGACCAGCCCGCCCGACAGCGACATCGCAATGACCGTGGTCCGTCCGGGCCGCATGCCGGCCCATCGGGCGGCGGCGTGGCTGAAGCCGACTGCCCGGAGCTCGAAGCCGAGCGTGGTGCGGAACAGCAGCCACGCGACGACCGCGGCCATCGCGAGCGCGACGACGAAGCCGTAGTCGACGCGGATCGTCGCCATGTCGATGAGTCGGGGCACGCCGGCGATCGGCGCCGCCGGACCCGAGAGGGCGATCCACCCGACGATGAGGTACGCGAGGTTCGGCGCGATGCCGTTGAGCATGAGGGTGGTGATCACCTCGTGCGCGCCCGTCCGTGCCTTGAGGAACCCGGGAATGAAGCCGTACGCGCCGCCCGAGATGGCCCCGCCGGCCACCGCGACCGCGAGGGCGAGCAGCGGCGGGAGGTGCCCCGCCACGAGCACCGCGGTGATCGACGCCCCCAGGCCGCCGATGAGGAACTGCCCGTCCACGCCGAGGTTGAACAGGCCGGCGCGGAACGACACCGCGAGGCCCAGGCCGGCGAAGATGAACGGCGTGGCGCTGACCAGGGTCTCGGAGAGGGGACGGATGGCCGCGGCGATGTCCTTGGTCGTCCCGCTCTGGATCGCCGCAGCGATCCGAGTCGGGTTGCCGATCGCGCCGGAGAACATCGCCCCGTAGGCGTCGACGACGCCGGCGAGCGCGCCGCCGATCCCCGCGAGCGGATCGGTGCCGATCTGTTGCAGGTGCTCGGCGTCGGTCAGCACGATGACGATCGCGCCCAGCAGCAGGGCCGTGAACACGGCGAGTGCCGGGTCGACTGCGCGACGGAGCGCATCACGGGTTCGCTGCATTCGCCCAGTGTCGCCGCCGCGCGGATCCGCGTGCGTCAGCCAGCGCCGTCAGCGTGCGGGAATGTCACTTGACGCTGCGGTGAGAGCGCGCGATAGGCTAGCGAGATGGGATCACTGTTCCGCGATGCGTTTGACCACCACATCTGGGCGACCCAGCGCCTGATCGACTCCTTTCGCGACCTGACGCCGGAGCAATTGGCAACGCCTGCGCACCCGAAGTTCGGCTCCGTCCTGGAGACGCTGCGGCACCTCGTCGCCGCCGACGTGTGGTACCTCACGTTCTTCCCGGTCGAGCAGCAACCTCCCCTCGACGAGAAGGCAGCGACGAGCCTCGACGAGCTCCATCGCGTCATCACTCGTAACGGCGAGCTGTGGGCGGATGTCCTCGCGCAGGCGGTCGACGGCGACGAAGAGATCGTCGAGCACGGCGACGGCTGGGACTTCTACTCGCCGTTGGGGTTCCGTCTCGCGCAGGCCGTGCATCACGGGACTGATCACCGGAGCGAGATCTGGATTGCGCTGACGAACGTCGGCGTGACGCCGCCGGACATGGACCTGTGGGCATACGGCGAGGCCACCGGCCGAACGCGCGGCGTCTACCACTCGCCCGAGCCTGCCGGCGGACGTCTGACGGCTCGGCGTGTCCTGCGCGCCACGATGCCCCCGCGAGCCCCCGCGCGACATCGGCGCTGCATGCTGCGGGCCGCCAGACTGCGATCGTCACGGACCTGACACGCTTGTCGCCGGCTCAGGCAGCCTCGGACGCCCAAGCCGCGGCGTGCGGGCCATGCCACATGGATGACCCGCGTCGTCCGCCAGCGTGCGGGATGTCACGATGGTGCTGGAGGGCCGCCGACAAGTCCAGCGCCGACCGTACCGACCGCTGCCGCGAGTTCAGCTCGATCGCTCGACGCGTAGCGGGCCCAACAGTGGTCGAGTGAGTCCACGATCGTCCGCGCGTCGGTGCCTGACAGCCGACTGTTGCACTGACCCAGCGTCGCCAGGCGCGCGCCGGCAATCACGCGCGACGACGACAACCAGAAGGAACCCGTCCGGGATCGCCGTCGTGCCACATACGAGCGACGGCGCCGCCAAGAACGCGAAGCCGGCCATGAGCACACCGATCACCGCGAACGCCCGGGCGGCGTTCGCTGTCGAGATCACCTAGCCCATGCAGCGTTCGCTCTCGCCGGTCCGCGCCCTGATCGCGAGTGCGCCCTTCAGATCGAGGGCGTGGGCCGTGACTAGACCGGTAGGCCCGACCACTGCGCCGGTTGAGAACCCTCGATGCGGATGCTCGTGGCACCGCGCCGACGCCCGCACGAGCGGGTTCGACGCGTTGATGCCTCGCCGCCAGGGCGGCAAGGTCCTGCACGTCGTCGTCCACGACGAACGCGGATCCCCGGCGAACCGGCCAGAGTCGCATCCGGCGTTGCCCATTGACGGCAATGTACGCACCGAGCGCTGGCGTTGCCGCGGCTCCGCAGACGTGCAGCTGGCTGTCACGCGTTCCTGCAGCCGGTAGTCGCCGCCTCCGCGAGTGAGCGGGAATGTCACTTGAGGCTACGGGAGGCGCTCCGCGGTCCGACTCCACATTCCTACCGAGGTAAGGCTCGAGATCGGCCAGCATCCATGCGGCGTCCCCTTCGCCGACAACCTCCTGCAGCACTCCAACGAAGTGGTCCCACGTCGGCTCGGATGGTGCGTCAGCCCAAAGGCCGAAGGCCGCGCGCACTCGCTCCGCTCCGCGGACACCCGTATCGGCCGGGGTCGCTTTCGACACGTCGGCGCGGTCTATCACGGCGCGCCGGAGTGCGAGGTCCTCGGCGTCGCGATGAACGAGATCAGGCGTGAAGCGTCGGCCGGTAGGTGAGCTCCAGGGTGTGGCCGTCGAGTGTCCGGCTCTCGAGCAACTCGAGGTCGAAGTCGGAGGCTCCCTCGAAGATCGGGCGAGTGCCGGTCTGGCCAGAAACCACGGGGAAGAGGGTGACCTGCACGCGATCGACCACGCCGGCGGCCATGAGCGCTCGGTTCATCGGTCTTCATCGACAGGCTGCCGTGCGACCGCAGCGGCACGTCGGACTCCTCCTTGAGCCGGGCGACCACGGTGACAGCGTCGCCGCGCAGCAGCGTCGCGTCGGGCCAATCGAGGGGTCCGTCGAGCGTCGACGAGACGACGATGGTCGGCAGGCTCCGCATCGCGCCGTTGACACGGTCGACGTCCTTCAGGAACCCGGTCTGCGGGCCAATGGACTGCATGAACATCCGCATGGTGTTCGCGCCGAGGACCAGCCGCTGCCGCTCGTGATACAGGGCGAGCCGGCGATCGAGGAACTCCGGTCCCTGCTTGCCCCAGTAGCCGCCCCAATCACCCTCGGGACCGTAGGAGCCATAGCCGTCGAGGGTGGAGTAGACATCGAAGGTGTAGAGAGCGGTCACGTCGGTCTCCTCGCGTTTGCGACCCGATCCGTGTGATGTTGAGACCCGCCGAGGGCGAATGCATCGCGGCGCCACCCACAGCATGCCCATTTCGACCACGACCGCTCGGAGAACGAGGGTCGTGAGGGCGCCCAGGCGCCACGCGGTGTCCGACCGCGCGGGCCGCCGGGCTGCATCAACGCTCGGCTGGACCCAGGTCAGCGCGGCGTATCCGGAACATCGCACCCACGTGCCGCACGGACCGGGAGCCGAGTCACGACCGGGCGGCCGACGATCGACGTCGGCGGCGTCGAGCTGGGATCATCGGACCACGCGGAACCGCAGGTGCGTCGCGTTCGGTGTGGGAACGACGTCGATCCGCTCGAGCTGGTACTGACTGCCGATGTGGTCGAACAGCCGCGTGCCACTCCCGAGCAGGACCGGCGCCAGGCTGATCAGGAGTTCGGTCCTCGTCACTCAGACGCACGGGTTGTCACCGCTAGGGCTTCCATTGCTCAAATGGTAGGTCGGTGCGGTCCGCTAGCGCAGCTACGCGCGCGCGTTGTCATTCATGCGTGGGGCGGCTGCTAACTCGCGGCTCGACGCCCGGGGACGGGGACGAATCTGGGTGAATCTGGCGAACGCGTCGCCTGACAACCTTCTGGCGACTGAATGGCGGGATTGCGCTGTCTACGACCCGTCCGGTGACTGCATGACAGGAGCGGGCGCGCTGGCGCGCATGAGCGGCGGCTGGCGGTACATTGGGGTCCGTGACCACACCTGATCCTGAGTCGACGGTTCGGCCGATCGAGTACAAGGGCGAACCGCTCGATTCGGAGCGGGGCCCGGGGCTCGGCTGCTTCCGGTTCCAGGTCGTCCTGCTCGTCGTCGCGATCATCCTGACGCCGCTGTCCGTGGTCTGGGAGTGGCCGACACCGATCAGCGCGGGGCTCCTGTTCCTCACGATCTTCCTGCTGCTGTTCGCCGGCCAGACGGTGATCTTCCTGCTCCGGCTGGTCTCCGCGGATCGGCGCGAGGGGCGCCGCCGGCCGCTCGGCAGCGCCACGCCGACGGTGGGCGAGCTCGAGGACCAGGCCGCGACCGACGGGGACGAGCCGGCACCGATCGAGCCGCCGGCGGACGACGACGGGTCCGCCCCGTCCGGCATGCGAGAATAGCCGCGACCTAGAGAGTTCAAAGGCTCCCAGGAGGCCGTTCGCGCAGTGCCGATACTCGCCACGTACTTCTCCGTCCGCCGCGGCAGGGACCCGTTCTTCAAGTTCTTCATGAAGACGCTGTTCCCGCGCCAGGTCAAGGAATACGAGGAGAAGTTCGGCATCCGCTTCGTTGGCTGGTTCAACGTCGCGCACGGCTGGGACTTCGACAACGTCATCATGTTCGACCTGCCCGACTACGCGACCCTCGACAAGCTCGAGGCGGACGAGGCGACGCGAGCGCTCGGCCACCGTGCCGGCGAATGGATCTTCGAACGACACCACTCGATGTTCCTTCGGGAACGGCTCGGGCCAGACCTCGAGTACCACGGCTAAGGAGGCGATCGACATGGACGTGAGCCGCAACGACATGCTCGGTGAGCTCGCCAACGACGCGGCACTCGAGCGCACGGACTTCGTCGTCCAGGCGACGGAGCAGCTGGCGAAGTTCCTCGACCGGCACCGCGAGCGCGTGGCCGCGCTCGGCGGGCTGACCCTCATCGACGACGACCCCGACTACCTCTCGATCGCCCCGGACATGACGTTCCGGGTCCGTTCGCGGTACGAGGACCCGGACACGGGTGAGTGGGCGAGCGACACGGAGATCGTGGAGACGGCCTCTGAGCTCGTCGAGCTCTACAACCCCGTCGAGATCTACGCCGCCTTCTCCGAGGCCGCGCGCGAGGCCGCGGGCCTGGCCGCCGAGCCCGGCGCGACCGACGACCTGCTCGCGACCGCGGGCATTCCGCCCGAGGAGACCTTCGGCCGCGGGATCGCCGACGACGCCTACGCGGGCGCCGCCGACTCCTGGGCCGCCGGCCAGCCGGCGATCCTCGAGGCGGCCGACGACGAGGAGGGCGCCGCCCTCGCGATGTACAACCTGGCGCTCGACTTCCAGGAGCGGAGCCAGCAGAGCGAGTCCAGCCTGCTCGAGCAGTTCGAGGAGGCGGCCGCGCGCGTCGCCGGCCAGCTCGGCGACCTCGTGATCGTCGACGACGACGACGAGCGGCTCGTGCTCACGGCGACCGGCCGGTTCCGCGCCGAGGTCCTCCCCGAGGAGGGCGACGGCGAGTGGCGCCAGCTCGGCGGACCGGACGAGCTCGTGGAGTTCTACGACCCGACCGACGTGTTCGGGGACCTCGCGGACGCGCTCGCCGAGGCGTTCCCGGCCATCGCGCCCGACCTCGAGGACGAGGCCGAGGGCGCCGACGAGGCCGAGGGCGACGCAGCCGAACCCGTCGAGGCCGCCGCCGACGACGCCGCGGACGGTCGCGCCTAGCCCACGACCGGTCCCGACGCCAGACCCGGCCGGCGTCAGCGCGCCATGCGGAGCATCGCCGCGGAGCTCGTGGAGCGGCGCGAGATCGTCGCCGGCACCTGGCTGCATTCGTGGCACGCGCCGGGCGTCGTCTCGGGCGTGCGCGCCGGCCAGTACGTCCACCTGCGCACCGTCGAGCCCGGCGGGCTCCCGGTCCGCCGCCCGCTGCCGATCGCCACGACCGACCCGGCGAGCGGGACGCTGACGACCCAGGCGCCCGGCGCGCCACCATCGCGCGGCTGGGCGGGCTCGCTCCGGGTCGGCGATCGCGCCGAGCTCATCGGGCCGCTCGGGCGCCCGTTCGAGGTCGACTCCCGGTCCCGCCACCTGCTGCTCGTCGCGGAGGGCGCGGCGATCGGCTCGCTCCGGCTGCTCGTCGACGAGGCGATCCGCGACGGGCGGTCCGTCGTCCTCCTGTACGGCGCGTCCGACGCCTCCCAGGTCTACCCATCGAGCCTGCTGCCCGACGAGGTCGAGTACGTCGTCGCGACGGCGGACGGGTCGCTGGGGCATCGCGGGAGTCGTCCTCGACCTCGTCCAGGGCTACGAGGCGTGGGCCGACCAGTCGTTCGCGGCCGGTTCGCCGTCGCTCCTCGGGCCGCTCGCGGCGCTCGCGCTCGGGCGACGGCAGCGGATGGGCGTCGCGACGCTGGGGCGCAAGCGCGGCGGCGGCAAGCCGATCGCGTCGGGCTCGCCCGAGGCGCGGCGCAAGGCGTTCCTCCAGGTCGTCCCCGCGCAGGTCGTCGGGTGCGCCGCCGGGACGTGCCTCGGGTGCGCGGTCCCGGGCTCGGGCGGCGTCCCGCAACGCGTGTGCCGCGAGGGACCGGTGTTCGCCGCGGACGAGCTCGCCTGGGAGGCGGTCCCGTGAAGGCACGGCGGAAGGTCGTCCCGGGCATCGGCCCGAAGCGGACGCCCACGGTCCGCACGATCCGGCCGGCGATCCGGTCGCCGCAGGGTTCGGGGGGCAGGCCCGCCGCCGGGCCGTCCAGGGCGGCCGACGCGTCGCCCGCGGCCTCGACGGACGCCATCGGCGGGCGACCCGTGGATCTTGCCGTCGACCTGGGGCGAGGGCTCGTGCTCGCGAACCCCGTGCTCGCGGCGTCGGGTTCGATGGGCTACGGGGTCGAGGTCGCGGACGCCGTGGACCTCGGGCGGCTCGGCGGGCTCGTGACGCGGGGCACGACGCTCAAGCCGCGCGCTGGCCACCCGGCGCCCCGGACCGCGGACATCCCGGCGGGGCTGCTGCTGGGGATCGGGCTGCAGAACCCGGGGATCGAGTCGGTCCTCGAGCGCTATGCGCCGACGTGGGCACGCTGGTCCACGCCCGTGATCGTCAACCTGTGCGGCGAGAGCGCGGGCGACATCGCGGACATGGCGCGTCGCCTCGAGGGTGTCCCCGGGATCGCCGCGGTCGAGCTCAACCTCTCGTGCGCGAACGGCTCGCGCGGCGCGTTCGGGCTCGACGAGGGCGCGGCCGGCTCGCTCGTGACGGCCGTCCGCCGGGCGACGGACCTGCCGCTCATCGCGAAGCTCACCGCGGCCGCGTCCGACGTGCGCGCGATCGCGCGTGCGGTCGAGGACGCCGGCGCCGACGCGATCAGCGCGATCAACACGATGCCCGGGCTCGCGCTCTCCCCGGATCGTTCGGGGCCGGCGCTCGCGAGCGGCTACGGCGGGGTCTGTGGCCCGGCGCTCAAGCCGCACGGGCTGCGGGTCGTGTGGGAGGTCGCGCAGGTCGTGGACGATCCCGGTCATCGGCATCGGCGGGGTGAGCGGCATCGACGACGTGCTCGACTACCTCGCCGCGGGGGCGTCCGCGGTCGGCGTCGGCGTCGCCGCGCTCGCGGACCCGATGCTCCCGGTGCGCCTCGCGGACGAGCTCGCGGACGCCTGCCGGGCGCGCGGGCTCGCCTCCGTGTCCGCGCTCGTGGGCACGGCCCTGCCGCCGAAGCCGTTCCCGCCGTCGACGCGCGGCGCGGAGTACGGCCGATGAGCCCGCTGCTGATCGGCTGGCTGTTCGTCATCAACCTTGCGACCGCCGCCGCGTACGCATCCGACAAGCTGGCAGCGCGCCGCGGCGATCGGCGCATCCGCGAGCGGACGCTCTGGCTGCTGTGCCTCGCCGGCGGCTTCGTCGGGGCGTGGATCGTGTTCTTCGGGATGCGCCACAAGACCCGCAAGCAGTCGTTCTGGATCGTCCAGTCGATCGCGACGGTCGCCTGGCTCGCGATCATCGTGGTGGTCCTCACGGGCTGAGCGCCGATGGCCGCCGAACCGCCGCCCGACTCCAACGTCCCGTCCTCGACCGCGAAGCTCGACGTCCCGGTCGCGCCGGTCGGGTCCGCCGGTGGGCGGCGTCGACTGGCGCCCGTCGTCGGCGTCGTCGCCCTCGTCGTCGTGGTGGTCGGCGGCATCGCCCTCGCCCAGGCGTTTCCCGCGACGCCGGTCGCGCCCGTGGTCCAGCCGCCGGCCGTGGCGGAGGCGACCGCGACGCCCGGACCCACGCCGACCCCGGGGCTCCCGCTGCCGGCCAGGCTCGACGCCTCGGAGCTGGTCGCGGACGTCCTCGACGGCACGCTCGACGAGTGGATCGTCTACGCCGATGCCAAGCTGCGGGGGAGCCCCGAGCTCGCGATCGAGGGTCTCGCCCTCGAGGTCGTCCCGAACCCGAACGGACCGGCCAGCACCGTCGTCCCCGCCGGGGCCGTGCTCGTGCTCCGGGTCCGCGGCCATCAGCTGGAGTTCCTGGGCTCGTTGCTCACGCACCCGGTCTCGCCGTCGATCGCGATCCTGAAGGAGGAGCTGACGTCCGTGTCGCCGGTCGTGGTCCAGCCGACGCTCCGCGACGCCGGCGGCTGGCTCATCGTCCACCCGGCCTGCTTCTTCGCCGCGAGCCCGGCCCCGCCGTGCGACGCCGCACCGTTCCTCGCCGACGACCAGCCGCTCCCCGATGGCACGCGCCGCACCGACGACGGCGCGACCGTCGCGCTCGCCCCCGACATCTGGGGCGTCGACCCGCAGCGCGACACCGTCTCCCCGGGTCCGTTCCTCGTCCGCCCGCTCGCCGCGGACCCGTCCACCTGGGAGGTCGTGGCGCGCTACGAGCCCACGAAGTCGGTGCGGGTCGTCATCCCGTGACCGCCGCCCGGCGTAGATTGGCTCGATGACCGATCAGCCCCAGTCCGGCGTCGACCGCGAGCGCGTCCGCGAGCTCAAGAACGTCGAGGACGCGCGGTTCGCGGCGACGCATCCGAAGAGCGCCGCCCTCATCGAGCGCGGCCGGGCGGTGATGCCCAACGGCGTCCCGATGGCGTGGCAGGTGGGCTCGTACCACCACCTCCCGATGTGGGTCGCGGAGGGGAAGGGGACGCGCCTCGTCGACGTCGACGGCAACGCCTACGTCGACTTCAACATCGCCGACCTCTCGATGTTCTGCGGCTACGCGCCGGAGCCCCTCCTCCGCGCGGTGAACGAGCAGATGGCGCGTGGCAACCAGTTCCTCCTGCCGACCGAGGACGCGATCGTCGTGTCCGAGGAGCTCGCCCGGCGGTTCGGGCTGCCGAAGTGGCAGTACACGAGCTCGGCGACCCACGCGAACACCGAGGCGATCCGCGTCGCCCGGGTCGCGACCGGTCGCGAGAAGGTCCTCATGTTCGAGGGCAAGTACCACGGCCACCTCGACGAGGCGCTCGTGGAGCTCGATGCCGACGGGCGCGTCGTGACCGAGGAGCGGGGCGTGCCCGCGGACACCGTCGGCGGGACGGTCCTCGTGCCGTTCAACGACGTCCCGGCCCTCGAGCGCGCGCTGGAGCGGCGCGACATCGCGATCGTGCTCACCGAGCCCGCGATCACCAACAACATCGGCCTCCTGCTGCCCGACGAGGGCTTCCACGCCGCGCTCCGCCGACTGACCCGCGCGACGGGCACGCTCCTCGCGTACGACGAGACGCACACGCACATCGCCGGGCCGGGCGGGCTCGTGCGCGAGTGGGGCCTCGAACCCGACCTCGTCGTCACGGGCAAGGCGATCGCGGGCGGGCTGCCGTTCGGCGCGTGGGGGATGACCGACGAGATCGCGGACCTCCTCGTCCAGCGCAAGGGGCCGGACGGGGAGCGGGCCAACCTCGTGGCGACCGGCGGGACGATCTTCGGCAACGCGCTGTCGATGGCGGCGGCGCGCGCGGCGCTGCTCGAGATCCTCACGCCCGAGGCGTACGCGCACACGCAGCGCCTGGGGGCGCGGCTCGCGGGCGGGATGCGCGCCAGCGTGGAGGCGCACGGGCTGCCGTGGCACATCCCGCTCCTCGGGCCGCGGTCCGGCTACACGTTCCAGCCGACGCCGATCCGGTCGGGTGCCGAGGGGTTCGCCGCGGCCGACGAGCTGCTGACGCGCCTCATCCGGGTGTGGCTGGCGAACCGCGGCGTGTGGGAGGCGATCGTCGGGGCGGGGCCGGTGTGCGGCGTCCCGTGCTCGGACGAGGACGTGGACGCGTACCTCGCGGGCTGGGACTCGCTGCTGGGTGCGTTGACGGCCTGAGGATCGCGCCCGTCGACTCCGAGGTCGACGAAATCGCCGCCGGGCACCGGATTGGCCGGTCGTCGTCGACTCCGAGGCGACACCACGACGGCGAATCCCGGGTGTCGTCGACTGGCAGGCGACACCGGCGCCCTTGGAGCGTGCAGGTCGGCCGGGAAGGGCGAATTCGTCGACTGTCAGGCGACACGGGGCGACTCGACAGGCGACGACGAAGCGACCCCAAGAGCGCCCGATCCTCGCCCGGACGCGACCCGACCTAGAATCACCGGCGATGACCACCCTCAGACGATCCATCGACGATGCGGCGCGCCGCGTCATCGCCCAGCGGACCGAGGCGCTGTTCCGCAGCAGCGGCGCGCTCCGCGACGGCCACTTCATCCTCAAGAGCGGCCGCCACAGCGAGGCGTACCTCGAGAAGTTCCAGGTGCTCCAGGACCCCGAGGCGACGAGCGAGCTGTGCTCGTTCTGGGTCGGGACGCACGTCCGCAAGGACGGGACGGCGGACGTCGACCTCGTCGCAGGCCCGACGACCGGCGGCGTGATCCTCGCCTTCGAGACCGGGCGCCAGCTCGGCACCCGCGCGATCTTCGCGGAGGAGGTCGCGAGCGACGACGGCCCCAGGCGCGAGTTCCGCCGCGGCTTCGAGATCCACCCGGGCGAGAAGGTCATCCTCGTCGACGACATCCTCACGACCGGCGGCTCGCTGCTCGCGATGATCCCGGCCGTCGAGGCGCTGGGCGGCGAGATCGTCGAGTGCCTCGTGCTCGTGGACCGGAGCGGCGGCCTCCAGACGCTGACCAGCCCCACGACGGAGCGCGTCTACCCGCTTCGTGCGCTGTGGTCGCTCGACCTGCCGACGTACGAGGCGGGGGTCGACTGCCCGCGCTGCGCCGCGGGCGAGCCGGCCGTCAAGCCCGGGAGCAGCGGCACCGGCCTGGCGCCCGCGTGATCCGCGCGCTCCTCGTGATCGCCCTCGCGCTGGGGGTGGCGGCATGCGGCGGCCCCGACGCGACGCCCGGACCGACCGTGGCCCCGGGTTCGCTCGTCTCGCCGGTGGAAGGCGTCCCGATCCACATCGACGCCGAGGGGTTCACGAAGGTCACGGCCTTCACGCTCCGCGAGGACGACGGCACGCAGGCGACGATCGCGATGGGAGTCCTCGAGAACGGCGACCAGTTCCCGCCCAACCACCTGGCGGAGCACCTCGCCGGCGGGACGCGCGTCCGCGTGTTCTTCCGCGACGAGAACGGGACGCCGACCGCCTACCGGATCGAGGACGTCCTGCCCTAGGGCTTCGCGATCTCCGCGACCGAGGCCTTCAGCTCGTCCTCGCCGACCACGCCCTCGAACGAGCCGCGCACGACGCCCGACGAGTCGACCGTGAACACCCACGGCTCGGTGAGGATGCCCCACGTGTTGACGGCCTCGACCGGCTGGAGCTGGTTGTTCGCGTCGAGGACCGGCTGCAGGCGCCCCTCGGTGTACGTGAGCTGGTAGGGCTCGACGTTGATGAACCTGACGTTGTCCGGGGAGGCCGCCGCGACCGCCTTGATCCGGTCGAGGGTCGGGCCGCACTGCGCGCTCTTGCAGAACGCCGGCGTCGCGAACACGAGCACGAACGGCTCCTTCGCCGCGAGCGCCTCCTTGACCGTCGTCTCGTAGAACGACGGATCGGGGTGCGTGTCCGTGGACACGTGGTCGACGCCGCCGGCCGACGCGGCCGTCGGGTTGTCGGTGGCGGGCGCCTGGGCGCCGATCGGCGATCGTGGGCGTTGACTCCGAGACCTGGAACCCGACGCCGATCGCCTCCTGGGGAGCCCCCGGCGCCTCGGTGATGAACACGGCCTTGTAGTCGCCCGGCGCGCCGAGCTCCACGTTCGCGACGTAGTCGCCGCGCTCGCCCTCGATCGCCCACACGAAGGTCGCCTCGGTCGCCGTGCCGGGCTGCGTCTCGCCGGGCGCGATGAACGCCACCGACGCCTTGCGGTCGGGCGAGGCCGCCGGGAGGTTGGTCTTGGGGTCGAGGAACGAGAACACGAACCGGTTGGGCCCCGGCACCTGGCGAGAGCTCACGATGATCGGGATCACCGACGCCTGGGTGCCGGCGTCCGACGGCGCTGCCGTCGAGCCCGCCACGGCCGACGCACCCGGCGACGACTGCGCGGTGGCGCCCCCACCGCAGGCGGCGACGAGGAGCGTGACGGAGAGCAGGAGCAGGAGCCGGTGACGGGTCATGCCGAGAGGGTAGCCGGGGAGGCCCGAACCCGCCGCGCCGCGCTCTCGGCGCTGCGAACGCGCCCGCGTAGAATGGACGCCGCCTGCTCCCGTGGTCCCCCGGGCGCCGTGCCGCCCCCGTCGTCAGCCGCCCGCCCGAGGACGATCGCACCACCCGTGACCCGCTTCCAGAAGCTGTCGCTCGCCACCGTCATCACCACGATCCTGCTCGTGACGGTCGGCGTCGTCGTGCGTGCCACCGACTCCGGCATGGGCTGCCCCGACTGGCCGCTGTGCCACGGCCAGCTGATCCCGCCGGTCGACGACTACAAGGCGTGGCTCGAGTGGATCCACCGCGCGATCGCGGTCGTCATCGGGTTCATGATCCTGGGCGTCGCGTTCCTCGCCTGGAAGGACCACCGTCACCAGCGCTCGATCCTCATCCCGTCGATCGCCGCGGTGCTGCTCGTCGCGTTCCAGGCGTGGCTGGGCAAGGAGACCGTCCGGCTCAACAACTCCGGCGAGTCCGTCACGGCCCACATGGCCGCCGCGATGGCGCTCCTCGGCCTGCTGACCTTCGTCACCGTCCGCGCGTTCTACCCCGCGAAGATCGAGGGCCGCGGCGCGAGCCAGCGGTTCACCCTCCTCGCCGCGTTCTCGGCCGTCGCGACGTACGCGCTCCTCCTGTTCGGCTCCCACGTCACCGCGCAGAACGCGGCGCTCGTGTTCCCCGACTGGCCGCTGATGAACGGCACGATCCTGCCGCTGGGCGGCACGATCGACGCGCAGGTCCGCCCGCTGTACGAGGCGCACGCGCTCCACCGGTACGTCGCCATCGTCGTGGGCCTCATCACGTGGGCGACGGCGTTCGCGGCGTGGAAGACCCAGCGCCGCCACCAGACGATCGTGCGGCTCGCGGTCGCCGTCGCCGTCCTCTACCCGGTCCAGGCCCTCATCGGCGGGCTCCAGGTCCTCACCCAGCTCGACGAGTGGACGCAGACGGTCCACCTGGCGCTCGGCGCGATCATCTGGGGCCTCTCGGCCGCGCTCGCGGTGACGGCGTACTACGAGGCGCGGGTCGAGCGCGTGGCCGTCGAGGACGTCGAGGGGATCGGCGGCCCGGCCGGCAGCGGCGACGACCCGACGAAGGCGCCGTCCACGCGCGGCGACACGGTGCGCGCCTACATCGCCCTGACGAAGCCCCGGATCATCGAGCTGCTGCTGATCACGACGATCCCCGCGATGGTCCTCGCGACCCGCGACATCCCGGCGATGAGCACGGCCGAGTGGTTCCGGATCGCGTTCTGGACCCTGCTCTGCGGGTCGCTCGCCGCGGGCTCCGCCAACTCGATCAACCAGTACCTCGACCGCGACATCGACCTGCTCATGAGCCGCACCCGCAAGCGCCCGCTGCCGGCGCACAGCGTCGCCCCGGAGAGCGCCGTCGTGTTCGGGATCGTGCTGGGCGTGATCTCGATCGCGCTCATGGCGTACTACGTCAACCTCGTCGCGGCGTTCCTGACGCTGCTCGCGATCGCGTTCTACGTGTTCGTGTACACGCTGATGCTCAAGCGCACGACCCCCTCGAACATCGTCATCGGCGGCGCCGCGGGCGCGCTCCCGCCGGTCATCGGCTGGGCCGCGGTCACCGGCCGGGTCGAGGTCCCGGCGCTGCTCCTGTTCGCGATGGTCTTCTACTGGACGCCGCCGCACTTCTGGGCCCTCGCCCTGCGGATCCGCAAGGACTACGAGGCCGCCAAGGTGCCGATGCTCCCGGTCGTGAAGGGCGTCCCCGAGACGGCCCGCCAGATCGCCCTGTACACGGTGCTGCTCGTCGCGATCAGCCTCGTGTTCTTCGCGGTCGCCCGGATGGGCGCGATCTACGGCGTCGCGGCGGTCGTGCTGGGGGCGATGTTCCTGTGGCGCTCGTACCTCCTGATGCGCGACTCGGGCTCGCCCGAGGGGTCGCTCAAGCAGTCGATCCGCCTGTACAAGTACTCGATCAGCTATCTCACCCTGCTGTTCGCCGCGGTCGCGGTGGACAGCCTGGTCATCGGGCGGATCGCCTGAGCACGCGCCCGGGGATGGGCGCGCGTCGCGCGGCGGCCGCGATCCTGGTCCCGCTCCTGGTCGCCGTCGGCCTCGTGCTCGCCGGCCCGTCGGCGGCGCTCGCGTCGTGCGCCACCGTGCCCCGCTCGGCCGAGGACGCGGTCCTGTTCGGCGACGTCGTGTTCGTGGGCACCGTGCTGCGGACCGAGAACGAGGGCCGCTGGCCGACCGTCAGGGTCGAGGAGCGCTGGAAGGGCGCACGCGACCTCGCCGACACCGTCGTCGTGCGCGGCGGCCCGGAGCCCGGGACCGCGACCTCGATCGACCGGACGTATCTCCCCGGGCGCTACCTGTTCGTCGTCAGCGCGCCGGGCGGGATCCTCACCGACGACGCGTGCAGCGGCACCCGCCCCTGGACCGACGACCTCGCGGCGCTCCGTCCGCCCGGCGTGACGGCGGCGGCCGTCGAGCTGCCCACCGATCCCATCGGATCGATCGACATGGGCCAGGTCGCGACCATCGCGGGCCTGCTCGTGTTCCTGCTGGTCGCGATCGTCGCCTACCTGTACGTGCTCCGCGCTCGCCGGCGCCCGCCCGACTGGCACCGGTAGGGGCCGGCCCGCCCGCTACTCGCCGAGCGTCCCGCGCGCCTCGAGCATCGCGCGCCGTCGCTTCGACACCCGCCCGTCGCGGTCGAAGATCCGGAGCATCACCTGCACGAGCGGCCCGATCCCGAGCGCGAACACGACCGTCCCGAGGCCGATCGTGCCGCCGGCCAGGAAGCCCAGCACGAGCACCGTGAGCTCCACGGCCGTGCGCGCCCGCCGGATCGACCAGCCGAAGCGGAAGTGGAGCCCGGTCATGAGGCCGTCGCGCGGCCCCGGCCCGAGGTCGGACGCGAGGTAGAGGCCGCTGCCCGCGGCGATCGTCACGACGCCCAGGAGCATCACGAGCAGCTGCTGCGGCTGGCCGACGACCGTCGGCAGGACGCCCATCGCGACGTTCGTCGCGGTCCCGATGAGCACGATGTTGAGGACCGTCCCGACGCCGGGGCGCTCGCCGAGCGGGTACCAGGCGAGGAGGATCGGGATGCCGAGCACGATGCTCACGGTGCCCAGCTGGACGCCGAGCTGCCGCGCGATGCCCTGGTGGAAGACCTCCCACGGCCCGAGGCCCATCCCCGCCTCGGCCATGAACGCGATGCCGATGCCGAACAGGAGGAGCCCGGCGATCAGCCCGGGCAGCCGCGGCAGCACGACCGACGGCGCCCAGCGCGAGGCGGGCTGGTGGACGGTGTCGACGGCGGGCCGGGGGGCGGTGTCGGCGTGGGAGTGGGGCACCCGGCCGATGGTACCGGCGAGCCGCCCGAGGGTGTGTCACGATCGACCGATGGAGCTCACCTTTCTCGGCGGTGCCCGCACGGTCACCGGCTCGCGCCACCTCGTGGACACCGGGCGGGCCCGGGTCCTCATCGACTGCGGGATGTTCCAGGGAGGCCCCGACGAGACGATGCGCAACCGCGTGCCGCTGGGGTTCGACCCGGCGACGCTCGACGCGGTCGTCCTGACCCACGCCCACCTCGACCACTGCGGCCTGCTGCCGCTGCTCGTGGGACACGGGTTCCGCGGGCAGATCATCTGCACCGCGGCGACCGCGGAGCTCGCCCGCCTCGTCCTGCTCGACTCGGCGAAGCTCCAGGTGGAGTTCGCCAAGCGCGACGCGCGCCGCGAGCGACGCGACCCGGAGCGGGCCGCCGCCGACGACAAGCGCGATGCGACGGTGTTCGAGGAGGCGCTCGAGCTCGCCGTCACGGGCGCCGGGGCGCCCGGTGGCCCCGACCCCGAGGACCTGCTGCGGGATGCCCCGGCCGTCGTCGAGGTGGGGCTCGACGGGCCGCTCTACACCGAGGACGAGGTCGACCTCACGCTCGGGATGTTCCGCCCGATCCCGTACGGCACGGAGTACGAGGCCGCCCAGGGCGTCCACGTGACGCTCCAGGACGCCGGGCACATCCTCGGCTCCGCGATCGTCCGGATGCGGATCACGCGACCCGGCGGCGGCCGCGACACGATGGTGGTGTTCTCGGGCGACCTCGGCCGGCCCGGCACGCCGATCCTGCGCGACCCGAGCATCGTCACGGACGCGGACTTCGTCCTGTGCGAGTCCACGTACGGCGGGCGCGAGCACGAGGCGGCCCAGATCGCGATCGACAAGCTCGCCGACGTCGTCAACGAGACGGCCCGCCGCAAGGGCGTCCTGCTCATCCCCTCGTTCGCCATCGGGCGGACCCAGGAGATCGTCTGGGAGCTGAGCCGGCTGGTCGAGGCGGGTCGCATCCCCGAGCTGCCGCTGTACCTCGACTCGCCGATGGCGAAGGGCGCCTCCGCGATCTACCGCGCCCACCCCGAGGCGTACGACGAGGAGACGGGCGCGCTGCTCCAGGCCCACGAGGCGCCGCTCGACTACCCGGGCCAGCACGTGGTCCAGACCGTCGAGGAGAGCCAGGCCATCGGGCGGGCGGCCCCGCCGTACATGATCGTGGCGTCCAACGGGATGCTCACCGGCGGCCGGTCCGTGGGCCACGCGGAGCACCTGCTCGGCGACCCGTCGGCGACCGTCCTGTTCGTGGGCTACCAGGGCGAGGGCACGCTCGGCGGCCACCTCGTCCGGGGCACGGACTCGGCGCGGATCGCCGGCAAGCAGATCAAGGTCAAGGCGACGATCCGGTCGCTCGACGGGTTCTCGGCCCACGCGGACGAGCCGGAGCTGCTCGACTGGCTGGGCAACTTCATCAAGGGCCGCAAGGCGGGCGACGCGGGCGTCCCGAAGACCGTGTTCCTCGTCCACGGCGACCCGCCCGCGCAGGAGGCGCTGTCGCCGAAGGTGAGCGCGCTCGGGTTCGGCGTCCAGGTCCCCGCCTGGCACGAGACGGTCTCGCTCGACTAGCCCTCCCCTCGCGCCATCACGAGCTCGAGGTAGACCGGCGTCCGGCGCGTGAGCCGATGCGCGATCGGTACCGCCATGCCGTGGAGCACGGGGTGCTTGGCCGCGATCAGCCGGCCGGCCCGCTCGGCATCCGGACCGTCGATGAACCGCGCCCGGACATCGAGCGCGGGCCCGGTGGGCGTGCCGCGCGTCGTGGACGGAGCGACCGTGGCGTCCGGGCTGCGCCGGAGTCGCTTGGCCTTGCCCGACGTTCTCCACGTGCGCATGTAGGCGCGGTCGCCGTCGACCGCCATGCTCATCGCGGTCGGCACGCCGGTCCCGTCGCGCCGGAAGGTGGTGAGGACGACGGTCCGGGCGTCGGCCAGGGCGGCAAGGGAGGCGGTCGGGGCGGTGGGTGTCTCGTGCATCTGCTCGTCTCCGTGGGGGTCGCCCACGGGACGCAGCGGGCCTACCCGGACGTGACATCCCCGATGCGCACGAGCTTGTCCGGGTTCGCCACGAGGAACACGCGCGTGATCCGCCCGTCGCCGACGTCGAGCAGCATGGCCGCGGCCGCGACACCCCCGATGCGCACGACGACCCCGGGGCTCCCGTGGAGGACGGCGGACGTCGTCACCGCGCCCGGCTCGCCGCGCCGCAGGATGGCCTCGAGGAACCGGGTCACCTTCTCGGCGCCGTAGACCGGCAGCAGCGGTGCGCGGACCCGGCCGCCGCCGTCGGCGACGAGCTGGACGTCCGGGGCGAGCAGCTCGAGGAACGGACCGAGGTCGCCGCCCGACGCCGCGACGAGGAACCGGTCGGCCGCGAGGCGTGCAGTCTCCTGGTCGGGGCTGAAGCGCGGCGACCGCTCGCTCACGTGCGTCCGCGCCCGGCTCGCAGCCTGGCGGATGGCCGGCTCGGACCGGTCGAGCATCGCGGCGATCTCCGCGTGCGAGTGGCCGAACGCCTCGCGCAGGACGTAGACCACCCGCTCCAGGGGCGAGAGCGTCTCGAGGACGACCAGCAGGCCGTACGAGACGGTCTCCGCGACGACGACCGCCGCGGTCGGGTCTCCGCCGGTGTCGACCGGCTCGGGCAGCCACTCGCCGACGTACGCTTCCCGGCGGGCCGCGACCCGGCGGAGGCGGTCGAGCGCGAGCCGCGAGGTCGTCGTGACGAGGAAGGCACCCGGGTCGCGGACGTCGGCTCGCGACTCGGACGACCACCGCAGCCATGCCTCCTGCACGACGTCCTCGGCGTCCGACAGCTGGCCGAGCATGCGATACGCCACGGCGAGCATGCGCGGGCGGCTTGCCTCGAACCAGCCGTACGCGTCGGGTTGGTCGGTCACTGGGACGGGGACGCGACGGACGGGCCGATTCGTGACATGGACTTCAGGGTATCGGCCGTTGTCACGTCCTTCGGCTACGATCGGAGGGCTCGAAGGAGGATCCGTTCTTGGCCATCGTCACAGCCCACGGCGCCGCGCACGCCCGCCCCCGTCTCCGCGGAGGCCATCGCGGACATCCGCGCGCCGTTCCGCAAGGCGACGCTGCTCCCGGGGATGGCGTACCACGACGAGGCCGTGTACGAGTGGGAGCGGGAGGAGATCTTCTTCCGCGACTGGATCGCGGTCGGGCGGGCCGAGGAGATCGCGGGACCGGGCAGCTTCGTCCTCCGGGACGTCCTGGGCGAGCAGCTGCTGCTCGTCCGCGGCAAGGACGACGTCATCCGCGCGTTCTACAACGTGTGCCGCCACCGTGGCACCGCGGTCGAGGAGCGCGAGTGCGGCACCGCGGTCCGCTTCCAGTGCCCGTACCACGCCTGGATCTACGACCTCGACGGCAGGCTCGTCCGGGCCAAGCACACCGAGGACCTCGAGGACTTCAGCTTCGAGACGTTCGGGCTCCAGGCGATCCGCTGCGAGACGTGGGAGGGGTTCATCTTCCTGTGCTTCGCGGACGAGGACGTCACGCCGCCGCTCCGCGAGTACATGGGTGACTGGTTCGCGCACCACGCGAGCTTCGGGCGGGACATGTCGCGGCTCACCCGCGCGGCGCGGCTCTCGTACGACGTCGATGCCAACTGGAAGATCGTCGCCGAGAACTACAGCGAGTGCTACCACTGCCCGCCGGTCCACAAGATGCTCAACCGGCTCACGCCCTACGACCTGGGCGAGGACTTCCTGGCCGAGGGCCCGTGGAAGGGCGGCTGGATGCCGTTCGCCGAGGGCTGCGAGACGATGTCGATCAGCGGCACGCGCGACGGCCGGCCGCTGCTCTACGCCCGCGACGAGACCGAGGAGCGGCGGATCTACTACTACATCCTGTGGCCGAACCTCATCGTGTCCGTCCACCCGGACTACGTGCTGACCCACCAGGCCTGGCCCGACGGCCCGAACCGCTCCACGGTCCACTGCGACCTGTACGTCGAGGCCGACAAGGCCGACACGATCGACGTCAGCGGGGCGGTCGAGTTCTGGGACATCACGAACCGCGAGGACTACCACGTCGTCGCGATGCAGCAGCAGGGCACGCGGTCGCGCTCGTGGTAAGCGGGCCGCTACTCGAACCAGGAGGCGAGCGTCCACGCCTTCGACATCATGGTCGCGGACCGCTACGCGAACGACGGCACGCGCACCGTCCGCGGCTGGCGCACCGAGACCGCGGCCGAGCGCCGCCTCGTGACCCGCAAGCTCGGCCCGGCCCAGCAGGCCGAGTTCGAGGAGGCCGCCGCGCCGCCAGCGGCTGAACGGCGCCAACGGCTCGAACGGCGCCAACGGCGCGGACTGAGCGCGGCCCCGGGCCGGCCAGTCGTCGCGTAGAAACGCATACATCGACATTGTTCGACGGCCGTCGAACTCGGACCTGGGCCAAGGGGTTCGATGGCGATCGAACCAACTGCAAATCGCGGTTGTGGACGCCCGGGAGTGGCGGGGCTCCGGACGAGTTGCGCACGCACCGGCGGGCGCGGGCGCCCGCGGCAAGGGCTAGCGGCCCGGCATCGCCTGGTGGGTGCGCTCGATGTCGTCGATGAGGCGGATCGTGCCGTTCGTGACGACCTCGAGGTACAGCTCGCCGAACTCGGCGGTCGAGGCGCGGGCGTCGCCCCACGTGCCCGAGGTCGTCGCGCGGTAGACGCTCCCCGGTGACGAGAAGAAGAACGCGGTGTGGACGGCGGGGCCGCTCTCGGTCTCGGGGAACGGCGGGAACTCGCGGTTCGCGAGCTCCATGTCCACGAGGTCCGGGTTGATCGCGAGCACGGCGGACGTCTCGCCCTTGTTCGCGTGGAGGCCATTGGCGGGGTCGAAGAACTCGGCGGCCTCGTCGGGCGTCATGCCGTCCCAGTAGTTGACCGGGAAGCAGCGCGAGCCCGCGGGCAGGCGGTCGGCGGCGTTGGCGCAGGCGTACGCGATCGCGTAGGTGTTGTCGTAGTGGCCGTTGAGGAACACGACGCGCCGGAAGCCGATCGAGGTCAGCGCGACGCACAGGTCCTCGATGAGCGACATGAACGTCGGGATCCGGATGTGGACGAGCCCGGCGAACCCGGCGTGGGGATACGAGAGCGAGTAGGGGATCGTCGGCGCGACGACGGCGCCCAGCCGCGGCGCGGCCCGGCGCGCGACCTCGGTCGGCACGAGCGCGTCGGTCAGCAGCGGCCCGTGCGGCCCGTGCTGCTCGGTGGACCCCACCGGGACGATGACCGTGTCGTGGTCGGCGAGGAACGCCTCGACCTCGAGCGTGGTCATCTCGCCCAGGAACACCGTCGGCGGCTTCATCGCGTCTGCTCCTCGTGTGCTCCGATGTGGGTGGTCAGCTCCCCGATGCCCTCGATCCAGCATCGCACCTGGTCGCCGGGCTCGAGCCGCCGCCCGGGGCCGGGTGGCGTGGTGAGACGTGCGGGCGTCCCGGAGGCGATGAGGTCGCCGGGCCGCAGCACGAGGTGCCGGCTGAGGTACGAGACGATCTCCGCGACGCCGAACCGCATCGACGACGTCCGGTCGTCCTGGATCGCCTCGCCGTTGATCGTGCAGCCGAGCCGGAGGTCGTCCGGCGTCAGCTCGTCGGCGGTGACGACCCATGGACCGACCGGGCAGAACCCCGGCATCGACTTCCCGATGAGCCACTGGTCGCCGTCGAGCCACTCGTCGCGCGACGAGACGTCGTCGATGATCGTCCAGCCGAACACGTGGCCCATCGCCTCCTCGGGCGTGACGTTGGACGCGAGGCGGCCGATCACGATCCCGAGCTCGCACTCGGCGTCGACGTTCGCGGTCAGCGACGCGATCCCACGAGAGCGTCGCCCCATCCCCGGCCACCGACGACGTCGCCTTGCCGTAGATGAGCGGCCGGTCGGGGCCGTCGGCCCGTGCGCCGTAGTTCAGCCCCACGGTGTAGATCGCGCCCGGGTCGGGCACGGCCGCCGCGAGGCTGACGCGCTCGAGGGGGACCCACGCAGCCGCGGGTTGCGCGGCCGCCCATGCGTCTACGCGCGCGAGCGCCTCGTCGCCGCCGGCCGCGATCGCCCGCATCGTCGACAGCTCCGCGAGCGCCTCGCCGAGCGGCAGCACCGCGCCCTCGCGGACAACGGCGACGCCCCCGCCGACGAGACTCGCCAGCCGCATCGCTACGCCGTCGCGCCGGGGTCGGCGAGCAGCGGCGCGACGGCCTCGCGCATCACGTCGGCCATCCCGCCGACGCCCGTCCAGCGCTCGAACGCGATCGCCGCCTGGGCGATGAGCATCTCGGAGCCGTTGGCGGCCTTGTGGCCGGCGGCCCGCGCCGCGGCGACGAGCGGCGTCTCGGCGGGGACGTAGACGAGGTCGAACACCGTCGCCCACTCGGAGAGCGCGTCGACCGGGATCGTCATCCCGGCGTCGATCATCCCGACCGTCGTCGCGTTGACCGCGAGGTCGGCCTCGCCCAGCTGCTTGCGGAACGCCTCGTCGTCGAGGTTCACGGCGTCGACCCGCTGGAGCAGCGAGGGGTGCGTGCGCGCCGCGAGGGCCGCCGCGGCGGCCTGGTCCCGGCTGCCGACGGTGACCCGGTCGACGCCCGCCTTGAGGCACGCGTAGACGACCGCACGCGCCGCCCCGCCCGCCCCCGCGACGACGACCTTCGCCCCGCGCAAGCGGGAAGCCCATCGCGAGCTCGGCGCCGGCGAGGAACCCCGGCGCGTCGGTGTTGATCCCGACGAGGCGGCCGTCGTCCGTGCGCACGACGTTGTTCACGGCGCCGATCTCGGTCGCGTCGCGCTCGACCTCGTCGCACAGCGCGGCGACCACGGGCTTGTACGGCGCCGTCACGCCGAGACCCAGGTAGTCGGGACCACGCGCCGCCGCGACGGCGGCCTCGACCTCGTCCGGCTCCAGCTCGCGGAGGACGTACCGGGCGTCGATGCCGGCCGCGGCGAACGCGGCGTCGTGCATGACCTGCGAGTGGCGGCGCTTGAGCGGCTTGCCGAGGAGCGCGACGCGTGCGCGTCATCGCTGCCACGGCGTCGGCGGCCGACGCACCGGCCCGACGGTCGGCGGGAAGACCACGTTCGGGATGATCTGGTCGACCCACAGCTGGAGCTGGGCCGGGTCCGGCGTCATCGTGTGGAGGAAGAAGTACTCGACGCCCGCGTCCACGCGCGCCTGGAGCGAGGCGACGATCTCGTCCGGCGTGCCGAACAGGTAGACGGACTCGAGGTAGGCCGGGCCGCGCTCGCTGCTCATGACCTTGAGGAACGCCTCGTGCTGCGCCTCGCGGGCCTTCACCGGGTCCGTGGTCGGCACGAGGTGGAGGAAGTTCTCGTGGGCGACGAGGCAGTCCTCCGGATCGCGGCCGGCCTCGCGCATCGCGACCTGGAGCTCCTGCCAGTCGCGGGCGATGTCCTGCGGCGGGCAGGTGGGGCGGGGGATCCAGCCGTCCGCCTTGACCGTGCGCGCCTTCACCGACTCGACGAACTTCGGCACGTCCGGGGACTTCGGGTCCGCGAGCTGCGAGCCGCCGCCGATCCACAGCAGCGGGCGCTGGGCGGTCCGAGGCTCGATGAACACGTCGTCGACGTCGTAGTAGCGGCCGTGGTAGCTGACCCGCTCGCCCTCGAGCAGCGGCATCATGATGTCGAGCATCTCGTCGGTCCGCCGGCCGCGCTCCGACTTGTGGACGCCCACCGCCTCGTACTCCGCGTCGTTCCAGCCGACGCCCGCGCCGAGGATCACCCGGTTGTCCGAGAGGAACTGGAGCGTCGCGAGCTCCTTCGCGAGGATCACCGGGTTGCGCAGCGGCATGATCAGGATCGACGTCCCCAGGCGGACGCGCTCCGTCGCGCCGGCGGCGACCGCGAGCGTCGTCAGCGGCTCGAGCCAGTTGACCGAGTAGAAGCGCTTCGCCGCGAGCAGGTGGTCGGTGATGAACAGGCTGTCGAAGCCCAGCTCCTCGACCTGGCGCGCGAACGCCTTGATGCCGCGGGCGCGCTCGGCCCCGTCGCCCTCCCAGATGTAGGACGGGAGGAAGACTCCGAACCGGCCGACGTCGCTCATGTGCAGTGGTTCCTCAGCTACCGCGGTACTCGGGATCTCGCTTGGCGAGGAACGCGGTCGCGCCCTCGAGCAGGTCGTCAGTGGCGAAGATGCGGACCGACGCCTCGAGCTCGGCCGCGAGGCCGTCCTCGATCGTCGTCTCGGTCGATGCGTCGATCAGGCGCTTCGCCTCGCGGACGGCGAGCGGGCCGCGGAGCGCGATCTCCCGGCCGATCTCGTGGGCGACCTCGAGCGCCATGCCCGCCGGCACGACCCGGGTCACGAGCCCGATCCGCTCCGCCTCCGCGGCGTCGATCACGCGGCCGGTGAGGATGAGCTCCTTGGCCCGCGCGACGCCGACGACCCGCGGCAGGCGCTGCGTCCCGCCGGCGCCCGGCGTCACGGCGAGGCGGACCTCGGGCAGGCCGAGCTTCGCGCGCTCCGACGCGACCCGGAGGTCGCATGCGAGCGCGAGCTCGAGCCCGCCGCCGAGCGCGTTGCCCTCGATCGCGGCGATCGTCGGCATCGGCAGCGTCGCGAGCCGGTTCGAGACGCGGCTCTCGAACGCGAGCCGGTCGCGGCCGCCGGGTCCGCGCGTGGCCTCGAACTCGCCGACGTGCGAGCCGGCGGAGAACGCCCGGTCGCCGCGGCCGCTCACGACGACCGCGCGCACGTCCCCGGGATCGGCCGCCTCGAGCGTCGCGAGCGCGGCGTCCAGCTCCTCGAGCAGCTCCGGCGTCACGAGGTTGAGCGGCGGGTTGACGAGCTCGAGGTGCGCGACGACCCCGAGCGTCAGCTCGACGAGCCCGGTCATCGTTGCTCCTTCGCGGCCGCCGCGGCGAAGTCCGCCGCGAGGCCCATCGGCCCCGTGGCGTACACGCGGCTGTCGGTCGTCCGGAGCTGCTCGGCCACGCGCGGTCGGAAGCCCATCTGCCCGAGGACGTCGCGCTCGACGTCGATGCCGGGCGCGACCTCGATGAGCACCAGGCCGTCGTCCGCGAGCTCGAACACGGCGCGGTCCGTGACGTACCGGACCTGCTGGCCGCGCTGCCGGGCGAGCGTCCCGTTGAACGAGATCTCGCGGACCTCGGGCACGAACTTCCCGAGGCTGCCCTCGGTGCGCACCCGGACGCCGTCGCCGTCGATGTCCAGCGCCAGGCCCTGCGCCGTGAGCGTCCCGACGAAGTTGATCTTTCCCGTCTTCGCGCTGATGTTCGGGAAGCCGCCGGGCCGCGGACGCGGCCCTCGAACGCGTGGACGTTGACGTTGCCCTGCGCGTCCACCTCCGCGAACGAGAGGCTCGCGACGTCGAGCCCGCCGCCCTCGTAGAAGTCGAACATGTACGGCTGGTCGATCATCGCCTGGTAGTTGAACCCGGCCCCGCCCTCGTTCCCGGCGACCGGCACCCCGCCGAAGATGCCCTGCTCCACGGTGAGCACCAGCTGGTCGGTGATGCCCTCCTCCCAGGCGACGCGCCCGATGAGCTGGCTGATCCCGAACCCGAGGTTGCAGATCGCGCCGCGCGGGAACTCGAGCAGCGAGCGGCGCGCGATGATCTTGCGCACGTCGAGCGGCAGCGGCGGCTCCGGCGTCACGGGCCGGCGGAGCGCCCCGGCGTAGTACGGCGAGTCCTGCGTGACGTACGTCTGCCACTGGTCGGGGTCGACGAACACGTAGTCCACGAGCGCGCCCGGGACCTTGACGTCGCGCAGCGGCAGGCTGCCGCGCGGCGCGAGCCGCTTGACCTGGGCGATCGTGATCCCGCCGGTGTTGCGGGCGGCCATCGCCATCGCGAGCATCTCGCCCTGGACGGCCTCGCCCTCCATCGTGAGGTTGCCGTCCTCGTCCGCGGTCGTGCCCCGGATCACCGCGACGTCGACCGGGAACGTGTGGAACAGGAGGAACTCCTCGCCGCGGAGCGTCACGACCTCCACGAGGTCCTCGGTCGTCCGGCTGTTCTGCTTGCCGCCGGTCTGGCGCGGGTCCACGTACGTCCCGAGGCCCACCCGCGTCACGAGGCCGGGCCGGCCGGCCGCGATCTCGCGCATCAGCTGCGACAGGACGCCCTGGGGGAACGAGTACGACTCGAGCTCGCCGGCCTCGACGAGCGCCCCGAGCCGCGGCTCGTTGCCGATGTTGGAGCCGATCGTGCGGCGCATGAGCCCCGGCAGCCCGAGCTGCGAGAACCCCCGGTCCGCGAAGTCGCCGATCCCGACGATCCGGACCGTCGTGAGGTCGCGCGGGCGGCCCTCCGCCTCGTACACGGCCGCGAGCTCGTCGATGAACCGCTGCGGGACGGCATGCCCGGCCCCCGACCCGCCGACGACGACCGTCGCGCCGTCGCGGACGAGCCCGATCGCGTCCCGGACGCTGACGATCCCCTTCATGGCATGTACCCCCCGGCGTTCGGGTTGAGCGTCTGGCCGGTGAACAGGCTCGACGCGTCGGACAACAGGAACAGCACGGCGTCCGCGACCTCGTCGGCCCGGCCGAAGCGGCCCAGCGGCATGTCGGCGAGGCGACGCCGGCCCACCTCGGTGTCCGCGATGTCCGCCGTCATCTCGGTCAGCGTGAAGCCCGGCGCGACGGCGTTGACGCGGACGCCCTTCGGCCCGAACTCGCGGGCGAGCGACCGGGTGAGCCCGATGAGCCCCGCCTTCGCGGCGCTGTACGCCGCCGACTCCGCGATCCCCATCTGCCCCAGCCGCGAGGCGACGTTGACGATCGACCCGCTGCCGCGCTCGGCCATCGACGGGCAGCGCCGCGAGGCAGGTCCGGTACGCGGCCGTGAGGTCGGTCGCGATGACCGCGTCCCACTCGCCGGGCTCCAGCGCCAGGAACGGCCCGACCTGCGTCCGTCCCGCGTTGTTCACGAGCCCGTCGATCCGGCCGAAGCGGTCGATCACCGCCTCGACGAGCGCCTGCGCCTCGTCGCCGTGCTCGAGGTCCGCCGCGAACGTCTCGCCGTCCGCCCCCGCGTCGCGGACCCGCGCGAGCGTCGCCGATCCGCCGTCGGCGGCGCGGTGGTAGTGGACCGCGACCGTCGCGCCCTCGCCGGCCGCCTTCGCCGCGACCTCCGCGCCGATGCCGCGGCTGCTCCCCGTGACGAGCACGACCCGGCCCGCCAGGGCGTCGCCCATCAGGCGACCCTCGACGGCAGCAGGCCCGCCGCGGCGAGCGCCTCGCGGACCGCGACCTCGGTGTCCTCGCCGACCGGCAGGAGCGGCGGCCGCATGACGGTCGACTCGATGACCCCGAGCTCGCGCAGCGCGACCTTCGTCCGGGCGCGGTAGTCGCGGACCGGCGTCCCGTACACGACCTCCTCGAGCGGCAGGATCCGCTCCCAGATCGCGCGCGCCTCCTCCCAGCGACCCTCGCGGGTGAGGCCGTACATCTCGACCTGGAGGTCGGTCGCCAGCGTCCCGAACCCGATGAGCGCGCCCTCCGCGCCGAGCACGAACGACTCGTAGATGAAGTTGTCGTCGCCGGTGAGCAGGTCGATCGGGCGGGGGAGGCTCTCGATCATCCGCCGGGTCAGCAGGTACAGCCGGGCGTCGAACGACGCCTCCTTGAGCGCGATCACGCTGTCGATCGCCGCGATCCGCCGCAGCGTCTCCTCGCTGAAGATCACGCCGCCGAGCGCCGGCTGGAGCTGGAACGCGACCATCGGCAGGCCGCAGCCGCGCGCGATCGCCTCGTGGTAGGCGACCGGGATCGCGGGATCGAGCGGGGTGCCCTGGTAGACCGGGATCGGGAACACGAGCAGGCCCCGGGCGCCGGCGCCCTCGGCCCGCTTCGCCTCCTCGACCGCCTGCTCGGTGAACTGGGCGGACAGCCCGGCGATGACCGGGACGTCGCCCGCCTCCTCGACCGCGACCCGGAGGACCTGCTCGCGCTCCTGGGGCCAGAGGTGCGGGCCCTCGCCCGTGTCGGCGTTGATCGCGAGCGCGACCGGGCCCTGCGGGAGGAGCCACTGGAGGTAGCGGCGGTAGGCGGGCTCGTCGAAGCGGCCGTCGGCGTCCAGGGTCAGGACGCACGCGGGGATGATGCCCCGGACGTTGAGGCTCATGGCGTTCCTCTCGTTGCGGCGGGGAGGGAAGCTGGGGCTGCGGTCGATTGGCGGAGGACGACCTCGGCGGGCAGCACCTCGCCGGGGAGCGGCCGCCCGGCGAGCAGGTGCTCGACCTGGGCGAACCCGTGGCGCCCGAGCTCGCGGAGCGGGACGCGGACGGTGGACAGCGACGGGCTCGTGTCGGCCGCGACGGCGATGTCGTCGAAGCCCGCGACCGAGACGTCGTCGGGGACGCGCACGCCGAGCTCCGCGAGCCGCGCCAGGGCGCCGAGCGCCAGGAGGTCGTTCGCGCAGGCGATGGCGGTGAACGGCGACGCCCGAGCCGCGCAGCGCGTCGACGCCCGCGGCCCCGCCCTCGCGGTCGAACGGCGTGTGGACGACGAGGCGCTCGTCCGCCGCCAATCCCGCATCGGCCAGCCCGAGGCGGTACCCGTCGAGGCGCTGCCGCGCGACGTAGAGCGACGTGCGGGCCCGCGAGGAAGGCGATCCGTCGATGGCCGAGGCCCGCGAGCGCGCGGACCATCGCGGCGATCCCGCCCGTGTTGTCCACGCTCACCTCGGGCTCGCCGAGCGCGTGCGGCGACAGGTGGACGACCGCGGCCCCGAACTCGCGCATCCCGTCCACGTGGCGCGCGAGCTCCTCGTTGAGCGCCGGGTCGTCGAGCCCGCTGCCGGCGAAGATCACCGCCGCGACGCGCATCGACCGCAGGAGGCGGACGTACTCGCGCTCGCGGTCCGGGTTCCGCTCGGACGAGCACGTGATGACGAGGAACCCCGACGTCGCGGCCGCGTCCTCGACCCCGCGGACGACCTCGGCGAAGTACGGGTCGGTGATGTCGTGGACGATGACGCCGACGACCGGCACCTGGCTCTTCTGGAGCCCGCGCGCCAGCGCGTTCGGCACGTAGTCGAGCGTCCTGGCCGCCTCGAGGACGCGCTCGCGCGTCGGGGCGCTCACCGGGTAGTCCGCCTCGGACACGACGCGCGACGCCGTGGCGATCGACACCCCGGCGAGCTTCGCGACCTCGGTGATGGACGACATGGCGCGGCTCAGTACGGGTACGGGTAGGTGCGCGGGTCGTCGCGGACGGTGACCCACTGCCACTCGGTGAACTCGTCCCAGTTGGCCGGGCCGCCGAAGCGGCTCCCGTTGCCCGACGCGCCCATCCCGCCGAACGGGATCGTCGCCTCGTCGTTCACCGTCTGGTCGTTGACGTGGACCATCCCGCTGTGGATCTGCTGGGCCAGCGCCAGCCCGCGCGAGATCGAGCGCGAGTAGACCGCGCCCGCCAGCCCGTACTCGCTGTCGTTCGCGAGCGCGAGCGCCTCGTCGTCGGTGTCGAACACGATCACGGGCGCGACCGGGCCGAAGACCTCCTCGCGCCACGCCGCGTGCTCGGTCGTCACGTCCGCGAGGACGGTCGGCCGGTAGAACAGGCCCTCGTGCTCGCCACCGGTGACGACACGTGCCGCCCGCGTCGACCGACCGGCGGACGATGCCGTCGACCCGGGCGAGCTGCTGCTCGTTGACGATCGGGCCCAGGTCCACGTCCTCGCGGTACGGGTCGCCGAGCCGGAGCCGCTGCGCCTTCTCGGCGAGCAGGCCCACGTAGGCGTCCGCGACGCTGCGGTGGACGATGTGGCGCCCCGTCGAGAAGCAGACCTGGCCCTGGAACTGGAACGACGCGAAGGCCCCCGCCGAGGCCGCCGCCTCGACATCGGCGTCGTCGAGCACGACGAACGCGTTGTTGCCCCCGAGCTCGAGCGACACGCGCTTGAGCCGCTCGCCGGCGAGCGCGCCGACCCGCCGGCCGGCCTCCGTCGAGCCGGTGAAGAAGATCCGCGTCAGGTTGGGGTCGGTCACGATGGCCTCGCCGACCTCGGCGTCGCCGAGGACGACCTGGAGCAGCCCGTCGGGCAGCCCGGCCTCGCGGAACACCGCCTCGAACATCGCGCCGCCGCTGACCGGCGTCTGCGGATCGGGCTTGAGGATCACGGCGTTGCCGACGGCGAGCGCCGGCGCGACGACGCGCATGCCCAGCACGCTCGGGGAGTTCCACGGGGTGATCACGCCGATGACGCCGACGGGGACCCGGCGCAGCATCGAGAGGCGCCCCGGCACGACGCTCGGCACGAGCTGGCCGTACGGCTGGAACGGCATCGTGGCGGCGGCGTGGAGCTCGCCCACGGCGAAGTCCTGCTCGTGGTGCATCTTCGAGTGGACCGCGCCGGTCTCGCGCTGGGTCCAGCTGCCGAACTCCGGGCGGTGCGCCTCGTAGATCTCGGCCGCGCGCCGAAGGATCCGGGCGCGCTCGTCGTAGCTCGTCGCGGCCCAGGCGGGCTGGGCCGCCTTCGCGCGGCGGGCCGCCTCCGAGACGTCGCCCACCGTGGACTGGGCGATGGTGAGCAGCGGCCGGCCGCTCGCGGGCTCGCGGATCTCGCGCGGCTCGCCGGTCCCCGGCCGCCACGACGCGAGGAACGGGTCAAGCCAGGAGGTGGATGCCGGGGCGACCATGTCGTTCTCCTGCTCGCGTGCGGTCATCGCGCCTCCGCCCGGCGGCCCGTCTCGGGGTCGCGCCACACGGGGCCGCGGGCGAGGACCTTGTCCGTCAGGCCCTCCTCGATGAAGTCGGGGACCTTCCAGGAATAGAGCGTCTTCGCCTCCTGGCCGGGGTAGCCGAGGAGGTCGCGGACCCCCTTGTCGGTGTAGTAGCCGAAGACGATGACCTGGTGGAGGACGCCGAGCAGGTCGGGCGCCTCGCGCGCCAGCGTCTCGAGCCGCGACGGCGCGTCGTCGCCCAGTCCCGGACGAAGGGCGTCGCGCAGCGGCTCCGCGAGGTCCGGCCGGGCGCGCAGGACGAACGCCAGGCGCGCATCGCCCACGACGTCGCCCGCGGACGGCATCCCGTGCGCGGCCGGGATCAGGTGCGGCGGCGACGGCGGTGAAGGCCGCACGCGCGGCCGGATCGAGCGCCGCCAGCGGGTCGTCGCTCATACCGGCACCTGCTGCTCGAAGCGGGTCTCGACCATGTGGTCCGCGGCGCGGAGCGCGAGCGCCGAGATCGAGGACGTGGGGTTGACGCCCGCCGACGTGACGAAGCTCGAGCCGTCGACGACGTACAGGTTGGGCACGTCGTGGGTCCGGTTCCAGCGGTCGAGGACCGACGTCTCCCGATCCTCGCCCATGCGCGCCGTCCCGAGCAGGTGCCAGCCGGAGTAGCGCATCAGCCGGTCGACCTCGACCGTGCGCGCGCCGGCCTCCATCAGCGACTCGGTCGCCTTCTCGATGTGGAAGTCCAGCAGCCGCCGCGAGTTCTCCGACATCCGGTAGTGGACCTCCGGCGCCGGGATGCCCGAGGAGTCGGTGAGCGTCGAGGAGAGCGTGATCCGGTTCGCCTCGTCGGGGAGGTCCTCGCCGAACAGGCCCCAGTTCGCGCCCCGGCCGAGGTGCGACCGGACGTGGAGGTGGTGGTCCGGGCCCCAGACCTGCGTCCCGGCCCGGCTCGGCAGCGCGGCGTTGATCGGCCCGAACGTCGGCGCGAGGCCCCACTTCGCGCCGCGCACGAACCCGCGCTTCTCGTCCGTCTCGTAGAACTCGAACGACTCGATCGAGCAGCCGAACTGGCCCTGCCAGCTCTCGAGGTCCTCGTCGAACACGCCGCCGACGTTCGCGAACGGATGCATCATCAGCCGCTTCCCGACGAGCCCGGACGAGTTCGCGAGCCCGTCCGGGTGCGCGTCCCCGCCCGAGAGCAGCAGCAGCCGCGTGGAGCCGATGGCGTTCGCGGCCAGCACGACGACCTTCGCGGGCTCGAAGTGCTCGACGCCCGTCACGGTCCAGCCAGGTCGCGCCCGTCGCGAGGCCGGCGGCGTTCGTCTCGAGCCGGCGCACGCGGGCGCCGGTGATCAGCTTGGCGCCCAGCCCGATCGCCTTCGGCCAGTGGGTGATGTCGGTCGACGCCTTGGCACCCTCGGCGCAGCCCTGCTGGCAGGTCCCGCGCTGGACGCACGGCCGGCGGCCGTCGTACGGCGCCGACAGGATCGAGTTCGGCTCCGGCCACCAGTGCCAGCCGAGCCTCGTGTGCGCCCGGGCGACCTTGAGACCGCCCTTGCCCAGGGGGAGCGGCGGGAGGGGCGGATCCTCGCCGCCGGGCGGGTAGGCGGGGTCGCCGCCCATCCCGGACACGCCGAACGCGCGGTCGCTGCGCTCGTAGTAGGGGAGCAGCTCGTCGTAGGTGAGCGGCCAGTCGTCCGCGATCCCGTCCAGCGAGCGGACCCGGAAGTCCGACGGCAGCATCCGCGGCCAGGCGCCCGCGAAGATGAGCATCGACCCGCCGACGCCGCTGAACATGAGCGGCGAGACGTCCGCGTGCGTCTCGTCGAGCGGGTAGTCCGCCTCGAGGCCGCGGATGTTGGGGCTCGTCGACCACTGCTTGCGCATGGTCAGCTCCCAGTCGAGCTCCGCGCCGCGGTACTCGGCCTTGTCGTGCCAGTCGCCCTGCTCGAGGCAGACGACCCGGAACCCGGCCTCGGCCAGGCGGAGCGCCACGACGCCACCCGAGGCGCCGGCACCGACGATGAGCACGTCCGCGGGTTCACGTGACAACGCTGCGACTCCTCCATCGAGCGGGGTGGGGGTGACCGCAGTAAACGGTATCTGTGGCAGTAAACGTTGTCTACCCCGTTGCGCGGGGGAGGACGCCCGGCGGCCGGGTCGCCCTCGCCGTGGGAAGATGGACGGCGTCGGGGAGCGTCCACCGCCCCGGCAGGCAGGAGAGCACGCGATGACCGGGGTAGCCATCCTCACCGCCGACGAGCTGGATCGCATCCGGCGCGAGTACCGGGGCGCCACGCTCCTGCCCGCCCGCTGCTACCACGACGAGGCGGTCCTGGACTGGGAGCGCGAGCGCATCGTCCGCACCGACTGGGTGATGGCCGCCCGCGTGGAGGACGTCCCGACGCCCGGCAGCTTCAAGCTCCTCGACCTCGACGGCGAGCAGCTGCTGCTCGTGCGCGGCAAGGACGACGTGATCCGCGCGTTCTACAACGTGTGCCGCCACCGTGGGCACCGCGGTCGAGGAGCGCGAGTGCGGCACCGCGGTCCGCTTCCAGTGCCCGTACCACGCCTGGATCTACGACCTCGACGGCAGGCTCGTCCGGGCCAAGCACACCGAGGACCTCGAGGACTTCAGCTTCGAGACGTTCGGGCTGCGGCCGGTCCATGCGGCCACCTGGCAGGGCTTCGTGTTCCTCAACCTGTCCGACGGCGAGGTCGAGCCGCTCGAGGCCCAGCTGGGCGACCTCGTGGACCACTTCGCCCGGTTCGACTTCTCGACCCTCCGGTCCGCGAAGCGGATCGACTACGACGTCGCCTCGAACTGGAAGTTCATCGCCGAGAACTACAGCGAGTGCTACCACTGCCCGGGCGTCCACCCCCAGCTCAACAAGCTGACGCCGTACGACCTCGGTGGCGACTACGACCCCGACGGGCAGTGGCAGGGCGGCTGGATGGAGCTCGTCGGCGGCGCCGAGACGATGGCCCTCGACGGCGGCCACGGGTCGCGCCACGGCCGACCGTCGATGTGCGGCATCACGGCAGAGGACGAGGTCCGGATCTACTACTACGTCCTGTGGCCGCTGACGTTCCTGTCGATCCACCCGGACTACCTGCTCGTCCACCGGCTGGAGCCGATCGACGCGAGCCACACCCGCGTCATCTGCGAGTGGCTGTTCGAGGAGGAGACGATCGCGCTCCCGGACTTCGACCCCTCCGAGCCGATCGCGTTCTGGGACCTGACCAACCGCCAGGACTGGCACGTGTGCGAGCTCCAGCAGCGCGGCACGAAGTCCCGCTCCTGGGTCGCCGGCCGCTACTCGAACAACGAGGCGTCGGTCCAGGCGTTCGACCTCATGGTCGCGGACCGCTACGCGTCCGACGGCCAGGAGAGCCACCGCACGGTCCGCGAGCGCTACGACACGCCGCCGCCCAAGGTCGAGCCGGGCCACCACCACACGGGCAACGGCGCGAACGGCAACGGCGCGAACGGCGACGAGTCGCACCACACCGAGAAGGACCGCCACACGGCCCGCGCAAAGGCAACCGGCCGGACCTGATCGACGCTCAGCCGTCGGCCGTCGCCCGCCCCTCGCGCCCGCGCAGGCCGCCCGTCCGCCACGCGATCAGGATGGCGATCGCCGTCACCGCCACGATGATCGTGGAGATCGCGTTGATCTCGGGCGTCACGCCGAACCGGATCTTGGAGTAGATGTAGAGCGGCAGCGTGGACGAGCCCACGCCGGCGTTGAACGTCGTGACGACGAGGTCGTCGAACGACAGCGCGAACGCGAGCATCGCGCCGGCGAGGATCCCCGGCAGCAGCAGCGGCAGCGTCACGTAGCGGAACGCGCCCCACGCCGACGCGCCGAGGTCGCGCCCGGCCTCCTCGAGGTGGGGGTCCATGTTCGCGGCGCGCGCCCGGACGACGACGGCCACGTACGACACGCAGAACGTGATGTGGGCGAGGGCGATCTGGGTGAGCGACCCCTGGGCCTTGAACGCCTGGGCGAAGAACAGCAGCAGGCTGATGCCCATGACGATCTCCGGCGTCACCATCGGCAGCAGCAGGAGCGTCTCCGCGCCGCCACGCCGCCGCCGGCCCAGCCGCGTGATGCCGAGCCCCAGCAGCGTGCCCAGGATCACCGAGCCGATGACCGCGAGCGCCGCGACCTGGAGCGTGCGGCCCAGCGCGTCGAGCAGGTCCTCGTTGGCGAACAGCCGCGGGTACCAGTCGAGGGTGAACCCGCGCCACGCGAAGTTGCGCTTCGAGTCGTTGAACGAGAACAGGACGAGGATCGCGATCGGCAGGAACAGGAACACGTAGACCGCGATCGCGTACGCGGTCAGCAGCGGGTTGCGTTCGCGGCGCACCTAGAGCACCTCGCGCCGGAGGATGCGCAGCGTGAGCAGCGTCCCCCCGATCGTCACGAGCATGAGCAGGAACCCCAGCGCGGCGCCCGACGGCCAGTCACGCGCCGAGAGGAACTGCGTCTGGATGACCTTCGCGATCGTCGTCGTCTGGGCGCCGCCCAGGAGGTCCGGGGTCACGTAGTCGCCGATCGCGGGGATGAACGTGAGGATCGCGGCCGCGATGATCCCGGGCATCGTGAGCGGGAGCGTGACGTGGCGGAACGCCGCCCGACCGCTCGCGTACAGGTCGCGTGCCGCGGCGACGAGCGCGTCGTCGAGCCGGTCGATCGACACGAACAGGGGCAGGATCGCGAACGGCAGGAACCCGTACGTCATGCCCAGCACGACCGACAGGTCGGTGTTGAGCAGGATCAGCGGGTCGTCGATGAGCCCGACGGCACGGAGCGCCCCGTTCACGACCCCGTTGTCGCGCAGGATGATCATCCAGGCGTACGTCCGGATGAGGTAGCTCGTCCAGAACGGGAGCATGACGAGCACGAGCAGCAGCGTCTTGTTGCGGCCGCCGTAGCGGCTGATCCAGTACGCGATCGGGTAGCCGATCGCGATGCACAGGATCGTCGTCAACCCGGCATAGCGGAGCGAGTTCCAGACCGTCGGCAGGAACGTCGGCGACAGCGCGGTCGCGTAGTTGTCGAGGTTCGGCGAATCGAGGACGACGCCGCCGAACCGGTCCTTCGTCCCGAGGCTGACGACGAAGATGATCGCCAGCGGCAGGACGAAGAGCAGGAACAGCCAGAGGATGCCGGGGAGGACGAGCGGCCCCGAGCCGAGGCGGCTACGCACCGGCGCGGAGCGTGGTCCAGCGGGTCGTGTACTTCTCGAGGTCGGCGCCGAGGTCGAGCAGCTCGACGAGCGAGTCGACGACCGCCTGGTCCGGGTTGACCGTGGGGTCGGCGAGGATCGCCGGGTCGATGAACTCCTTGGCCGCGGCGTTGGGGCCCATGTAGCCGATGTAGTTCGTGTTGGCGGCGCTGACCTGCGCGTCGAGCAGGTGGTTGAGGAACAGCTGGCTCGCGATCGGGTGCTTCGCGTTGGCGAGCATCACCGCCGTGTCGGAGCCGCGGATGCCGCCCTCCTTCGGGATGTAGAACTTGACCGACGGCCGCTCCGAGACGACCTGGTAGACGTCCGAGCCCCAGGCGTGCGACACCCACGCGTCGCCGTTGGAGAGGACGCCGATGTCGTCGGTCGTGTAGACGCGGACGAGCGGCTTCTGCTCCTGGAGCGAGACGAGCGCCTTGTCCAGGTCGGCGTCGCTCGTGGTGTTCGGGTCGAGGCCGAGGCGGAACAGCGCCGCGGCGAACGCCTCGCGCGAGTCGTCGAGGACCGCGAGGTGCTGGGCGAACCGCGGGTCCCACAGCGCGTCCCAGCTGTCGAGCTCGCCCTCGACCTTCTCGGTGTCGTAGGCGACGCCCGTCGTCCACCACATGTACGGGACGGAGTGGCCGTTGCCCGGGTCGTAGCCGGGGTCCGCCCACTCCTTGCCGAGGTTGGCGACGTTGGGGATGAGCGACAGGTCGAGCGGCTGGACGAGGTTCTGCGCGAGCAGCGCCGGGATGTCGACCGACGTCGGGAACGTGACGTCGTAGCCGCCGCCGTCCTGGCCGATCTTGGCGTACATCGTGTCGTAGTTGTCGAAGAAGTCGTACGTGACCTTGATCCCGTACTTGTCCTCGAACGAGGGGACGACGTCCTCGCCCATGTAGTCCGCCCAGTTGTAGACGAACAGCTCGCCCTCGGGCGATGGGACGGGTGTCGGCTCGGGCGTGGGGGAATCGGACGGCGGCGCGCTCGCGGCCGTCGCGCCCGGGGTCGCGGCGGCCGCGCTGGGCGAGGCCGTGGCGCCGGCGCCCGTGCACGCCGCGATGACGGGGGCCATCGCGGCCGCGGCGCCGAGCTTCGTGACGCCGTCCAGGAGGGCGCGGCGGGTGATCCGCCGCTCGGCCATGTACCGGACGAGCTCCCGCTCGAGGTCGATGGACGAGCCATCGTGGCGGTCGGTCATGACGCTTCCTCCTGTGCTGCTGGGGGACTCCCGCCGAGCAGGAGCGCATCGGCCGGGTCCCAGGACACCGAGACGTCCGCGCCGACCGGGAGCCTGGCCCCGGTCTTCGGGACGAGGACGCTCAGCGCCGTGCCGCCCGCCGTCCGGACGAGGTACGACACCGAGGTCCCGAGGTATGCCGCCTGCTCGACGCGGCCGGGGAGCGCGCCGTCTGCGGCGGCGGGCAGGAGCGCGATCGATTCCGGTCGGATGCCCAGCTCGACATTCGTGCCGGGAGCGTGGCCCTCGACCGCCGCCGGGACCCGCTCGCCCGTCGCGAGGACGACGCACCCGGGATCGGCGACGACGCCCGAGAGCAGGTTCGTCGTGCCGATGAAGTCCGCGACGAACCGGGTCGACGGTCGCTCGTAGAGCTCCTCCGGCGTGCCGAGCTGCTCCACCCGGCCGGCGTGCATCACCGCGATCCGGTCGCTCATCGTGAGCGCCTCCTCCTGGTCGTGGGTCACGTACACGAACGTGATCCCGACCTCGGACTGGATCCGCTTGAGCTCGACCTGGAGCTGGCGCCGGAGCTTGAGGTCGAGCGCGCCGAGCGGCTCGTCGAGGAGCAGGACGTTGGGCCGGTTCGCGAGGGCGCGGGCGAGCGCGACCCGCTGCTGCTGGCCGCCCGAGAGCTGGTTCGGGCGCCGCTTCTCGTAGCCCGGGAGCCGGACGAGCTCGAGCACCTCGCCGACGCGGCGGCGCGTCTCGTCCTTCGGCAGCCCCTGGCGCTTCGGCCCGAACGCGATGTTGTCGCCGACCGTGAGGTGGGGGAACAGCGCGTACTGCTGGAACACCATGTTCACCGCGCGCTTGTCGGGCGGGTCCTTCGTGACGTCGCGTCCCCGGAGCAGCACCCGGCCCGTCGTCGGGTACTCGAACCCGCCGACCATCCGGAGCGTCGTCGTCTTCCCACAGCCGGACGGGCCGAGGAGCGAGAAGAACTCGCCGGCGACGATGTCCAGCGAGACGCCGTCCACGGCGACGACGTCGCCGTAGCGCTTCTCGAGGCCCTCGAGACGGATCTCCGGGGGCAGCGGTGCAGGGGACGCCATTGCGAGCGGACCCTAGCCGTCCGATGCGTCCCGCGAGACGACGCGTCCCGGTCCACGCAACCGCCGTTTGCCGGCCACCGCTCAGGGCCGGGGCTTCGTCCTCGCCGCGATCCGCTCGAGGGCGCCCGTCCAGCCGGCGTCGAACTCGACGCCGGGCTCGTCCAGGTCGAGCACGACCGGCGCGTGGTCGGACGGCGTCGGCGGGCCCTTGCGTGCCTGGCGGTCGATCTCCGCCCAGATCGCGCGGTCCGCGACGGACGCCGTGGCGTACAGCAGGTCGATCCGCATGCCCTCGTTGCGGTGGAACATGCCCGCGCGGTAGTCCCACCACGAGAAGCGGCCGCGCTCGGGGCGGAGGGACCGGTAGGTGTCGGCGAGGCCCCACTCGCGCAGGTTGGCGAGCGCCGCGCGCTCGGGCTCGGAGACGTGCGTGCCGCCGTGCGCCCGGGCCTCGCTCCAGACGTCCTCGGGCGCCGGGGTCACGTTGTAGTCGCCGCCGAGGAGGAGCGGCTCGTCGGGCGACCGGGTCTCGTCGAGCCAGCGCCGGACGCGCTCGAACCAGCGCAGCTTGCCCTCGTAGAACGGCGAGCCGACGACCCGGCCGTTCGGCGCGTACAGGCTCACGACGCGAACCCCGCCGCAGACCGCCGAGACCATGCGCGCCTCGTCGAACGGGTCGAAGTCGTCCTCGGAGACGGCGACCGCGGCGCCGGCCGTCGAGTCGCGGACCGGCCCGTCGCCGAAGTTCGTGATCACGTCCTCGATCCCGACCTTGCTCAGGATCGCGACGCCGTTCCAGCGGCCCTCGCCGTGGTGGGCCATCTCGTAGCCCAGCATCCGCATCGGCATCTCGGGCGCATCGGCGTCGGAGAGCTTCGTCTCCTGGATCAGCAGGACGTCCGGCTGCGCCTTCGCGAGCCACAGCTCCACGGCCTCCTGCCGTGCCTTGAGCGAGTTGACGTTCCAGGTCGCGATCCGCATGGGTGACAGGGTGGGGAAGCGCCTCACGGAGGGGTCACGGGCGCGTTCGAGCAGGACGGCGACCACGTCTTCCGGTGGGACCCGGCGAGCGGTCGCCTCACCCGGGTCGCCGACGACTTCGACCGGCCGAACGGCCTCGCCTTCTCGCCCGACGAATCGACGCTGTACGTCGCCGACTCCGGCGTCGTCGACGGTCCAGACCGGAACTCGCACATCCGCGCCTTCCGGGTCGACGATCGCGGCGGCCTCCACGGCGGCGCGGTGTTCGCGACGACGGTCGGCATCCCCGATGGGATGCGGGTCGACAGCGACGGCAACCTGTGGGCGAGCGCCGGGGCGGGCGTCAACGTCTACGACCCGGACGGGGTGCTCACCGGACGGGTGCCATTCCCGGACAACGTCTCGAACCTTGCCTTCGCCGGTCCCGTCGACGGCTGGATCTTCGTCACCACCTGGTCCGCCGTTACGCCGACGGGTCCAACGTGGCGGGCGCCCACCGCCCCTGACGCGCCGGTAGCATGTTTCGGCACACGCGACGACGCCCGACCGGCGATCCGCGTCCGTGTGCACGATATTCCAGCGGCGCTTTGTGAACGCCAGCGCGGGGTTCGTTGCAATACGGTACCGGCGAAGGATGCGCAGAGGACGCATCGGCGGAGGAGTGCTCGATGCGGACCAACGTTCACCGTCTGGCGATCGCCGCCTGTCTGGCCACGCTCGTGGCCGCCTGCGGTGGTGCCTCCGGAACGTCCCCGGGCCCCGGTGCGACGACCGCGGCGTTGTCGCCCGGGGCGAGCCAGAGAGAGAAGTACACGGTCTACCTGTCGGCTGTCACGATCGGCAACGACTGGCTCCAGCAGATGCTGCGCTCCGCGCAGGTCGCGGTCGACAAGGGCCCGCTCGCCGGGCGCGTTGACCTCAAGGTCGAGCAGGTCGACGGGACCGAGCAGGCCCAGATCGACTCGCTCAACAACATCATCAGCGCGAAGCCGGACGCGATCATCGTCCACGCGAACTCGTCGACGGCGCTCAACCCGACGATCAAGCGGGCGTGCGACGCGGGCATCGTCGTCGTGAGCTACTCACAGGTCGTGACCGAACCCTGCGCGTACAAGATCAACACCAACTGGGACAACGTGAACCACGACATCCCGGTGTGGCTCGCCGAGGTCCTCGGCGGCAAGGGCAAGATCATCGTCGACAAGGGCCTGCCCGGGTCGCCCATTTCCGAGGCGTCGAACAAGGAGATCGACCGCGTCCTCGCCCAGTACCCGGGGATCGAGGTCGTCGGCTACCTACGTCTCGAACTACGCGCTCGGCGACGAGAAGACCGGCGTGGCGAGCCTGCTGGCCGCCAACCCGCAGATCGACGGCATCCTCACCGCAGGCTACGGCACCGGCGCGATCCAGGCGCTCAAGGACGCAGGTCGGCCCCTCGTGCCGATCGTGATGTTCGCCTACAACGGGTCCGCGACCGCGTGTGCGCAGGAGCCGGGCCTCAAGTGCATGATTTACACCCATCCGCCGTACCTCTCGGCCGAGGCCCTCAAGCTTGCCGTCGACATCCTCGACGGGGCGAAGCCACCCGACACCACCGTCATGCGCGACTACCCGCGCCTGACCACGGACGTCCTCACCCCGACGGTGGAGAAGTTCAGCGAAGGCTCCGAGTTCCAGAAGCTCGAGATCGGGAAGAACGTCTTCCCCGACCTGCCGCCGGGACTCGTCCTGCCGTCGAGCCCCGATTGGATCGACATCACGCCGCAGGAGGCCGCCGGGGTGTGAGGGCGATCGTGGTCCATGGGTGACCTGCCGCTCCTCCAGGCCGAAGACGTCACCAAGCGCTTCGGGGGCATCGTTGCCCTGAACCACATGCACTTCGCCGCCGTGCCCGGCGAAGTGCATGCCATCCTCGGCGAGAACGGGGCCGGCAAGAGCACGTTCATCGGGATCCTCGCCGGCGCGGTCCGCGCCGACGAGGGTCGCCTGCTGCTGCGGGGCGCCGCCTACGAGCCCCGCACGCCGTCCGCTGCCACCGCTGCCGGCATTGCCACGGTTCTCCAGGAGCTCTCGCTGATCCCCGACCTGACGGTCGCCGAGAACATCTGGTTCGGGTCGGAGAATCTGACCCCGCTCCGGACCGTGGACCGGCGGCGGATCGAGGGCCGGACGCGGGCGCTGTTCGTAGACCTCGGACTCCCCGTCATACAGCCGCATGCACCCGTGAGGAGCCTGACGCTCGGTCAGCGGCAGATCGTGGAGATCGCGAAGGCGCTTGCCGGCGACGCCGAGATCCTCATCCTCGACGAGGCCACGTCGGCGCTCCTGCCCGATCACGTCGACTGGCTCCTCCGGACGGCGAGGGCCCGCGCGGAAGCCGGCAAGCTCGTCCTGTACATCTCGCACCGGATGACCGAGGTGCGTCGCGTCGCGGACCGGGTGACGGTCCTGCGCAATGGCGAGACCGTCGGCACCGACGCCACCGATCAGCTGACGGACGACCAGATCGTGTCGATGATGCTGGGCCGGCGGCTCGTCAACCTCTACCCCGAACGCGTCGCGACCGCGACCGGGCAGGTCGCCCTCGCGGTCGCCGGGTTCTCCGTCCCGCCTCGGCTGCACGAGGTGTCGCTCGACCTGCACGAGGGCGAGATCCTCGGCGTCGCGGGCCTCGAGGGCCACGGGCAGCTCGAGCTGTTCCTGGGCCTGTTCGGCGCCATGCGCGCCCAGGGCGCCGTGTCGGTCCGCGGGCGACCAGTGACGATCCGGAACCCGCGCCACGCGATGTCCTCGGAGATCGGGATGGCGCTGCTGCCCGAGGACCGCCGCCAGCAGGGCCTGCTGCTCACCAAGAGCGTCCGGGAGAATGTCGTCCTGTCCGCCCTCGGAGACGTCGTCCGGTTCGGCGTCATCGACACGCGCGCTGAGCGGGCGATGGCCGCCGACGGCATCGCGCGGACCGCAGATCAAGGCGTCCGGCCAGGACCAGCTCGCGGGCACCCTGTCTGGCGGCAACCAGCAGAAGCTGGTCCTCGCCAAGCTGCTCCAGACCGGCGCGCGGATCCTGCTGTTCTACGATCCCACGCGCGGCGTCGACGTGGGCACGAAGGCCGAGCTGTTCGTCCTGATGCGGGAGCTCGCGGCGAGTGGCTTCTCGATCCTGTTCTACTCGACGGACCTCGCCGAGCTCGCCAACGTGGCCGACCGGACGCTCGTCCTGTCGTACGGACGGGTCTCGTCCGTCCTCACCGGCGACGCCGTCACCGAGGACCGGATCCTCGCCGCGACAATGGGCGGAGGCGCGGCCTCCCACATCGATCCGGCCGTATGAGCCGGCTCCACGACGCCGTGCGGCGGGTGCCTGCCTGGGGACCGCCGCTCGTGGTGCTGGTCATCCTCCTCGTCGCCATCGAGGTGATGCGACCCGGGTCGCTCGAGATCGACAGGCTCGGGATCAACGCGTCCGAGGCGATGACCCTCATCCTCATCGCGACGGGTCAGACGATCGTTGTCCTGCGAGGTGGGATCGACCTGTCCGTGGGCGGGACCCTGAGTCTCGCGACGGCGCTCGCGGCGACTCGCGCCGACGTCTCGTTCGCGGAGCTCATCCCGTGGCTCGTGGCCATCCTCCTCATCGGCGCGGTCATCGGCGCGCTCAACGGGGCGCTCATCTCGGGCCTGCAGCTCCAGCCATTCGTCGTGACCCTGGCGACGTGGTCGATCATCGGGGGGATCGCCCTGATCATCCTGCCGGTCAACCAGTCGAGCGTCCCTGCGGCATGGTTCGAGGCCGGCAACGCCAGGCTCCTCGACCTGCTTCCCGTCCCGATCGTGCTGCTCACGCTGCTGCTCGCTTGGTGGGTGTGGTTCCGCCGGACGCGCTGGGCATTCCGCGTTCGGGCGGCCGGTTCGGACGAGCGTGGCGCGTTCCTCAACCGGGTGTCGCTCACCCGCACGAACCTGGTCGCCTACGGCATGTCCGGGTTCTTCGCCGCACTCGCGGGTCTGTTCTTCGCATCGCAGACCAGCACCGGCTCGCCGGTCGTGGGATCGCAGTATGTGCTGCCCTCCATCGCCGCGGTCGTGATCGCCGGCGTGCTCATCCTCACGGTGCTGACCGGGCTGCTGCCCATCCTCCACCTCGAGAACGGTCACCTCAGTGTCATCTACGGCCTGGTCATCCTGGTCACCATCGCCCTTGCGGCGCCCACAACCCAGCGGCTCCTGGCCCGCCTGCTCGCTCGGGGCGGCGCCACCCCACCGGTGTCGGAGGACTGAGTCCGTGTGCACGATCATCCAGCGGCGCAAAGTGAACGTCATGCCTCGAGGCGACACGCTAGCTTCATGCCGGCTACGAGCAACGACGTGGGTGCGATGACGACACGATTGGGCGACAACGACCGGTTCGACTACAGCGGCGAGCGCGGCCGCGAGGTCTCCTTTCCGCTGGGCGGCATCGGGACCGGGAGCATCGGGTTGTCGGGCGGCGGGCGGTTCGTCGACTGGGAGATCCTGAACCGTCCGAACAAGGGCGTGACCAACGGCATCAGCCACTTCGCGGTGCGTGCGGAGCGCGACGGCACGGTCCTCGACGCCCGCGTCCTCAACGGGCCGTACCTCGGCAACCGGACGGGGGACTTCCCCGCCGACACCTCGCGCAACTTCGGGTTCGGCGTCCGGCGCGACTCGCTCGCGGGCATGCCGCACTTCCGGTCGAACACCTTCGACGGCCGGTTCCCCCTCGCAGACCTCCGCTTCAATGACGAGCGCTTCCCGGGCGAGGTCGGGCTGCTCGCTTTCAATCCGTTCATCCCCCTCGCCGACCGCGACTCGAGCATCCCGGTGGCGATGTTCGAGATCACGTTCGCGAACCCGACCGAGTCGGCGATCGACTACACGGCCGTCGGGGTGATTGGCCACGGGCTCCGCCCGCCCACCAGCGCGACCAGCGGCATCACCGAGGGCCGGACGTGGACCCGGATCGTGACCGACGACGAGGAAGTCGGCTCTGCCGACTACGCCGAGCTCATCCTCGCGACGGATGCGACGACCACCAGCCGCCAGACGCACCTCTATCGCGGCCACTGGTTCGACGCCCTCGAGGTGTACTGGAAGGATCTCTCCGTCCCGGGCCCCTTCGCCCAGCGCGAGTACCGGACCCCGGACTATGCCGGCGGCATGGGCCGCAACCGGGACAGCGGCCTCGTCGCGGCGCACGTGAACGTGCCCGCGGGCGAGCGGCGGACCGTTCGCTTCGTGATCGGCTGGTACGCGCCGATGTTCCGCAAGTACTGGGTGTCGCCGGTGTGGCACTTCCGCCAGGCGTCGGCGGCGAGCGGCCACTGGAAGAACTGGTATGCGACCGAGTGGTCGGGAGTCGACGGGATCGCGGCTGAGGTCCTCGAGCGCTGGACCGAGCTCCGCGACCGCACGGTCGCGTTCCGTGACGGCCTGTACGGCGCGTCGCTCCCGGGCGCGACTCTGGACGCGGCGGCGGCCAACCTGTCCACGCTCAAGTCGCCGACGTCGCTGCGCCTCGAGGACGGCACGTTCTATGGATGGGAGGGACTCCATCCCACGGCCGGCTCGTGCGAGGGTAGCTGCACGCACGTCTGGAACTACGCCCAGGCGTTGCCGTACCTGTTCCCGGCGCTCGAGCGCTCGATGCGGTCGGTCGACTACCGCCACAACCAGGACGCGGCGGGCGGCATGAGCTTCCGTCTCAGCCTGCCGCTCGGGACGAAGTACCAGACCGAGCGCCCCTGCGCGGATGGCCAGTTCGGGAACGTGATGAAGCTGTACCGCGACTGGCGGCTGTCGGGTGACCTCGACTGGCTGCGCGAGCTGTGGCCGTACGCCCGGCGGTCCATCGAGTACGCCTGGAGCCCGGATAACCCCGACCATTGGGACCCGGACCGGACGGGCGTCCTGTGGGGCCGCCAGCATCACACCCTGGACATGGAGCTGTTCGGGCCGAACAGCTGGCTCACCGGCTTCTACCTCGGCGCCCTCGACGCGGGCGCGCGCATGGCGGAGGCCGTCGGCGAGGTCGACTTCGCGGCCGAGCTGCGGGAGATCAGGGACCGCGGCCGGACCTGGGTCTTCGAGCACCTGTTCAACGGCGAGTACTTCGTCCAGGCGATCGACCTGTCGGACAGGACGATCCTCCGGCCGTTCATCGCGAGCGAGCGGTCCGTCGGCGTCCTCGGTGACGGCGTCGACGCGCTCTACTGGAGCCCGGAGCACCGACAGCTCCAGTATCAGGCGGGAGACGGCTGTCTCGTCGACCAGGTGCTCGCCCAATGGCACGCGCGGCTGTACGGACTCGACGACGTGTTCGACGCCGGACAGGTGGCGTCGGCGCTCCAGGCGACCTACCGGTACAACCACATCGGGCAGCTGCAGGACCTCGTGAACCCATGCCGCGTCTTTGGTCTCGACGACGAGGCGGGGACGATCGTGGCGAGCTGGCCCGACCCGTCGCGCAAGCCGGCCGTGCCCGTGCCCTACGCGCAGGAGACGATGCACGGCATGGAGTACGCCTTCGCCCAGCTCCTCATGGCGTACGGCTTGATCGACGAGGGAGCGACCGTCACGGCGGCGGTGCGCGACCGCTATGACGGCGCGAAGCGAAACCCCTGGAACGAGATCGAGTGTGGCTCGAACTACGCCCGTTCGATGGCGAGCTGGGGCGCCGTCGTCCTGCTCGCAGGATTCTCCGCCGACGCGGCAGCCGGTCGGCTCGCGTTCGCCCCGGTGCTGCGCGACGGCGGTGTGTCGCGCTCGTTCTGGTCGGGCCCGCCCGCGTACGGCACCTTCGAGCAGCGCGAGGGCCACCTCGAGCTCGAAGTCCTGGGTGGCTCGATGACGCTCCGCCGGCTCGGGCTCCCGCTGGGCGGCACGGCGCCGACCGCGGTGTGCGTCGACAGCCGGCCGGTCACGTTCGAGCTCGTGGATGGCGACCTCGTCCTCGACGGCGTGACGCTCGTGGCGGGGACGAGAGTGGAGGTCGACGGACCGGGGATCGGCCTGGCCGGGTTGATCAATCTCGCGACCGTGGACGAGCACGCCGCGACCGGCGTCGCGCTGGCGACGGCCCGGTGATCGGCTCACGGCTCCTCGGACAGCAGCCCACGTTCCGCGGCGTGGACTTCGCGATGCCCGAGGTCTCCCTGTTCGGCTACTACGAGTTCCGGAGCGCCGTCGCCACCTCGGACTCGTGGGAGCAGCACGACGGCGTCGAGATCCTGCTCATGCGCTCGGGCGAGGCGTGCTGGGAGACCACGGACGACGACCACTACACGGTCGTCACTGGTGGGCAGGCGGTGATGTTTCCGGCCGGAACCCGGCATCGCGTCGCCAACGGCGTCTACAGCCCGTGCCGCCTGTTCTGGATGGTCTTCGACGCCAAGGACATCGCCTCGGCCAACGCCCGGTTGTTCCCGTCGCGCGAGATCGAGGCCCTGTTCGACCTGGCGACCTGCCAGGTCGGCCCGATCGTCCTCACCGACACCTGCATCCAGGACCTGAGCGACCTGTGCTCGCAGCTCACCGACGAGCGCCTGCTCATCGGGTCGGCGCTGATCATGGCCGACGTCCGCTCGAGGATCTACTCGTCGATCATCGAGATGTGGAAGACGGGGGGAAGTGGCGGCGACCACGCCCACAGTGCGCTCGTCCGCCAGGCGGTCAAACTGCTCCGCGCGAGCGCGGACGGCTCGGCCGCGGACGACCATGACGAGAAGATCGCCGACATCGCCAGCCAGCTCGGCTACGGCAAGAGCCGCCTATACGACCTGTTCGGGCGCGAGGTCGGGATGGCGCCCAACGACTACCGCCAGCGGGTCCGGATCAAGCGCTGCTGCCAGCGCCTCGTCCAGACGGATGAGTCGGTGACCTCGATCGGGATCTCGAGCGGGTTCGGCAGCTCGCAGTACTTCGCCCGGGTGTTCAAGAAGTACGTTGGGGTGACGCCCACGGCGTATCGCCAGCTCTTCGGACGCGGGCCGGTGCCGGCGGTCGCTCGCGAGCTGCGCTGAGCGGGCAGGAGGGCCGGTCATCACCGGTCGGTCGAACGATTCGGTCCTCGTCGCGAGCGTCTCTCGCAGGGCGCCGGCCTACGAGGCGGTTTCGGGCCGGTCGAGCTGGTTGGCCGCGATCCGGTCCGTGATGCCGCCGCGGACCGCGACAGCAGCCGAGCTGTCGGGCTTGCGCCGCGCCTGGTCGCCGATGCAGGCCGTGAACTCGGTGGCGATGTCGAGCCTCGGGTGGAGCGCGAGGACCTCGGCGCGCAGCTCGGGCGCCCACAGGTCCGGGTCGCGACCCGAGATGTCGATCGCCGTCCCGACCTCGAGCAGGTGGCCCTCCGCGTCGAACGCCGGGTCGACGCTCTCCCACATGTGGCGGACGATGACCTCGGACAGGCGGACGCGGCGCTCCAGCGGCCAGCCGGCGCCCGCGGCGAACATCCACGCGACGTTGCCGCCGGCCTCGTCGAACGAGACCGTCGCGTTGTCGAACGCCGTCACCAGCCCGATGTCGTGGAGCATCGCGGCGACGTACAGGAGCTCCTCGTCGAACGCGATGCCCATGTCGGTGCCGCGCGCCGCCGCCCACAGGTACGCGCGGTGGTTGTGCTCCATGAGCGCCTTCGAGCACCAGGCGGCCGCCGCCTCGGCGGCCTGCTCCGAGACGAGGGTCGTGGGGACGTGGACATCCGCGAGGCGTAGCACCTGCATCGTCAGTACCTCCTGCCGCGCAGCCTGGCGAGGTCGAGCGTCGCCGTGTCGGCGACGGCCATGACCGCCATGGTGCCGGCCTGGACCGGGTCGCTGATCACGAGGTCCACGTGGTCCGTGATCGATCCGACCATGTTGAGCGCGATGATGGGGATGCCGACCGCGCGCAGCTCGTCCGCGGCACGGCTGATCTCGCCGCCCATGATCGAGCCCGCGAGCACGAGCATCCGGGCGCGGGGCAGGTCGGCGACGGCGCGCACGGCCGCCGCGATGTTCTCCTCGCCGACGAGGGGGATCGTGTCCACGGAGATCTTCTCGCCGCGCAGGTTGTGGCGGTCCGCCTCGGTGACCGCGCCGAGGGCGACCTGGGCGACCTGCGCGCCGCCACCCACGACGATGATCCGCTTGCCGAAGACCTTGCCCATGGGCCGCGTCACCGAGAGGGCGAGGACCTCGCGCAGCGGCTCGAGCGCCTCCGACGAGCGCGCGCTCCTCGGCATCCTCGACCTCGAGCTCCACCTCGACGGTGTCCGCGTCGGTCGCCTCGATCCCGGCCTTGCCCGCCCGCCGGACGGTCGCGAGGGTGCGCACCCGGCCGCCGACGGCACCGACCTTTGCCGCCACGACGGAGATCGCGCCCGGCTCGTCGAGGAGCTCGAGGCGGACCGCGACGGCGGACGGCAGCGGCTGGGGAGTGCGGCGGGGCATCGGCTGCTCTGGATCGAGGACGCGTCGGGCCGGATCAGCCGGAGCGGCCGGCGACGATGTCCGAGATCGACATCGTGCTGGGCTCGGAGCCGCTCATCGGGTCGTGCTCGTCGAACGCGGTCCCGAGGGCGGCGAACGCCTCGCGCGTCTTCGCCGGGTCGCTCGTCGTGAGCATGAGCGCGCCGTCGGTGTCCTCGGCGACGCCCACGATGCCGGTGATGTTGACGCCGCGGTCGGCGAGCGCCTGCGCGACCTGCGCGAGGGCCCCCGGCCGGTCGTCGAGCTGCACGGTGAACCAGATCGTCACGCGGAACCTCCTGCTCGCCCATGGTACGCGGGCCGCGCGTTACCCTGCGACCCGATGGCGAAGCGACGGTCACCGCGGTACTACCGGCTCATCGGCGCGATCGGCACGAACCGGGTCGTGACGCGGCTCCATCCGCGCGTCCATCGGGCGAGCCGCGGGCGCCTGTTCGGCCGGGTGCTCGGCGTCTCCAACGTCGTCCTCGAGACGACGGGCGCGCGGTCCGGGCTCGCGCGACCGGTGCCGCTGTTCGCGATGGAGGACGGCGAGGCGCTGATCGTCGTCGCGAGCAACGCCGGCAAGCCCGGCGAGCCTGCCTGGGCCGCCAACCTGCGCATCCACCCGACCCTGCCGGTCCGCCACGGGCGTCGGGTGCGGACGATGCACGCCCGCGAGCTCGACGGCGACGAGCGCGAGCGAGCGTGGGCGATCGCGGCACAGGCGTATCCGGGCTACGACGACTACGCGACCTGGACCTCGCGCCACATCGCCGTCTTCGTCCTGGAGCCCGCCTGATGCCGGCGCCGCTGGGCAAGACGCCGACGAAGAAGATGCCCAACATCCAGGTGTTCGGCATGGACGACTCGCCGGCGACGCGGAACACGCTGCGCTTCTTCCGCGAGCGGCGGATCGTGGTGCACTACGTGGACCTGCGCAAGAAGCCGATCGCGCGCGGCGAGCTCCAGCGGTTCGTCGAGCGGCTTGGGGCTCCGGCGCTCCTCGACACGGAGTCCAAGGCATACCGCGACGGGGGCCTCGCGTACCTGTCCACGGACACGGCCGGGATCGTTGGCCGGCTCCTCGCTGACGCGCGACTGATCAAGGTGCCGCTCGTCCGGTACGGCGACTACGTCACCGCCGGCAAGGCCGAGGAGACCTGGAAGGCCTGGCTCGCGAAGCCCCGCTGATCCGTTGCCGTCTACCGCCTCGACGGGTCGAGGACCCGGCTGTGACGACGCGCCCCCGGGAATGAAACGCCGGCGTTTCGCGACGGAACCCGCACGGGTGGCAGACTGGCTCCCATGAGCACAGACGACGAGCGGACCGCGGCCGACGCGGCGGGGGCGGCCGGTCCCGCGCCGGCCCACGACGACGATGGCGGGCACGACCACGCAGGGCAGCAGCCCCGCACGCTTCGTCGCGGCCGGGTCGCGATGCGGCCCGGCACCGAGCAGCGCATCGCAGGCAGGGAAGAGGGTCGGACCGAGGACGAGAAGCTCCTCGCCGGCGCTCACGAGCGGCCCGCGTTCCTCGAGACGGACACCTGGCGGGCGCTGCGGATCCTGAGTGAGTTCGTCGAGGGGTTCGAGGCGCTGGCGGGCGTCGGCCCGGCTGTCACCGTGTTCGGCTCGGCGCGCACCCCGCCCGGCTCCGAGGGCTACGAGCTCGCCCGGCGGATCGGCGGCGCCGTGGCGCGAGCCGGGTTCGCCGTGATCACCGGCGGCGGCCCGGGGGCGATGGAGGCGGCGAACCGCGGCGCCCACGAGGCGGGCGGCCTCTCGATCGGCTGCAACATCGAGCTGCCGCACGAGCAGCACCTCAACCCGTACGTGGACCTCTCGGTCGAGTTCCACTACTTCTTCGCCCGCAAGACGATGTTCGTGAAGTACTCGGACGCGTTCATCATCATGCCCGGCGGGTTCGGCACCCTCGACGAGCTGTTCGAGGCGCTGACGCTCATCCAGACGGGCAAGATCCGCGACTTCCCGGTGGTCCTCGTGGGCCACGCGTACTGGGACGGGCTGCTCGCGTGGATGCGCGACGTCCAGCTCCCGGCAGGCGCCATCGCCGAGGAGGACATCGAACTCCTGCAGGTCACGGACGACGTCGACGAGGCCGTCCGGATGATCACGACCTACGTGCGGGCCAACGGCCTCGAGTGACCGACCTCGTCGAGCCGCTGCCCGGGGTCACGCCCGCCCGCGTCCGCCACGCGCCCACCGGCTACCTGCTGTACCTGGGTGCCGCGCTCCTGTTCGCGCTCAACGGCACCGTCGCGAAGACGCTGCTCCTCGGCGGGATCGAGGCGAGCGACCTCTCGCAGCTCCGGGCGACGGTGGCGTTCCTCATCCTGCTCGCGTTCGTGGCGCTGACCAACCGCGCCGCGCTCCGGCTCCGGCGCAGCGAGCTGCCGCTGCTCATCGTGTACGGCGTCCTGGGCATCGCGATGACCCAGTTCCTGTACTTCGCCGCGATCGAGCGGATGCCCATCGGGATCACGCTGCTCATCGAGTTCACCGCGCCGCTGCTGATCGCCGTGTGGTTCCGGGTCGCGTGGAAGCACGAGACCAAGCCGATCGTGTGGGCGGCCCTCGTCACGGCGCTGATCGGGCTCGCGATCGTCGCGGAGATCTGGAAGGGCCTGGTCCTCGATCCCCTGGGCGTCGCGTTCGCCGTCGGGGCCGCGCTCGCGCTCGTCGTGTACTACGTGAGCGCGGACGTGCAGGTCCAGCGCCCGGACGCCCGCGACCCCGTGAGCCTCACGATGTGGGGCATGGGCGCCGCGGCGCTGTTCTGGGCCATCGTGCAGCCGCCCTGGACGTTCCCGGCGGACGCGCTCGCGGGCTCGCTCCACCTGTTCGGCGAGGGCGGGCCGCAGGTCCCCGCGGTCGGGCTCGCGGCGTGGATGGTGGTCCTCGGCACCGTCGTCCCGTTCTCGCTCGTCGTGGTCTCGATGCAGCACCTGCGGGCGTCGCAGGCGTCCGCCGTCGGCATGACCGAGCCCATCTTCGCGACCGTCGTGGCGTGGGTCGTCCTGGGCGAGGCGCTGTCGCCGATCCAGGTCGTCGGCGCCGCGATCGTGCTGGGCTCGGTCTTCGTGGCCGAACGCAACCGCTGAGGCAGCTGCCGCCGTCGCGCGGCCGTCAGCTCGGGACGGCGACCTCGATGACGCCGTCGACGACGCGGACGGGGTAGTAGCGGAGGCGGCGGATCCGCGTCAGGCGGCGGGCATCGGCCTTGATCCCGGGCGGATCCGGGCGCGGCTCGCGGTCCGGCGGGCACCAGACGGGCTCATACGTCCCGTCGGGCCACAGGCCGCCGGTCGTCGGCATCTGGACCGGGTCGCCTGACGCCAGGTCGAACCGGCCCGAGTGGAGCGGGCAGGCGACGACGCAGCCGTCGAGGCCACCGATCGACAGCGGCGCCGCCATGTGCGGGCAGCGGTCGTCGACGGCGACGATCCCGAGCGACGTGTTGGCGAGCAGCAGGTCGAGGTCGCCGAAGGTCACCCGTCGCATCGCGCCGGGCGGCAGGTCGGTGGCCGGAACGGTCGGGCGGAACGGCGCGTCGGCGGTGCCGGTGGCGCGCAGCTCGGGAGGGTAGGGGAGCAGGTCGGTCACGTATCGATCCTAGCGCGGCGCGCAGGCGCCGGAAAACGGACGACCCGGCCTCTTGCGAGGCCGGGTCGTCGTGGTTGCGGGGGTGGTGGCTACTCGGCCGACGGAGCCGGCTTGCTCGAGGGAGTGCCTGCGGCGGCCGCCTCGTCGATGGCGACGGTCGGGACCGGCGCATCGTTGGTGGCGCGGAGCGGGATCTCCTTGACCGCGAGGGCCGCGACGGTCGCGATTGCCGCCCCGGCCACGCCGAGCCAGAACGTCTGGGCGGTCGCGAGGCTGAACGCCCCGTGGATGCCCTCGACCATCTGCGGGATCACCGGCGCGATGAGCGCCTGGAACTGCTCGGGAACAGCGGCGAGGATCGCCGCCCCCATGTCGCCGACGCCGGTCAGCGAGCTGAGGTCGAGGCTGCCGCTGGCGCTCGCCTGGCCGAAGCCCGCGATCACCTGCTGCGGCACGCCTGCGGCGGCCATCTGCGGGACGAGCTGCTCCGAGAACGTGGTCCCGAAGATCGTCCCGACGAAGGCGAGGGCGATCGTGCCGCCGATCTGGCGGAAGAACGTGAGGTTCGAGGTCGCGACACCGAGCTCCCGGAACGGCACGGCGTTCTGGATGACGATCGTGGGCACGGAGAACGTCGGTCCGACGCCCAGGCCCGCGATGAACATCCACAGCCAGACCATCGGCACCGAGGTGTCCTTGGTGAGGTTGGTCATGAGGAACACGGCGAAGCCCATCACGAGGACGGACCCGACGATCAGCCACTTGTAGCGGCCGGTGCGGGAGACGACGAGGCCGGACACGATCGAGCTGAAGATCAGGCCGACCATCAGCGGGAGGGCTGCCAGCCCGGAGTTCGTCGGCGAGAAGCCTTCGACCACCTGGAACCAGCGGGGGAGGAACACGATCGCGCCGAAGAACGCGAAGGCGGCGAAGAACACGGTGACCATGGTGGCCGAGTAGGTCCGGCCCTTCCACAGGTGGAGCGGGATGATCGGTTCCTTCGCGCGCGACTCCGCGAAGATGAACAGCAGCGTCCCGACGATGCCGATGAGGATGAAGCCACCGACGGTGGGCTCCGTCCAGTCACCGAACTGCTTGTTTGTCAGGCCGATGAGCAGGAACACCATCGAGACCGTGAAGATCGCGCCGCCGATGAGGTCGAAGTTGCGCGACGCGGACTTGGTCTTGACGGTCGGCAGCAGCCGCTGGATCACGATCAGCGCGACGATGCCGATCGGGATGTTCACGTAGAAGATCCAGTGCCAGCTCAGGTTCTCGGTCAGCCAGCCGCCGATGAGCGGGCCGGCGACGAACGCGATGCCGAACACGGCCCCGAAGAGGCCCTGGTACTTGCCCCGCTCGGCGGGGGTGAACATGTCGCCGATGATCGCGAGTGCCACCGGGAACAGCGCACCGGCGCCGACACCCTGGATGCCTCGGAAGAGGATCAGCATCCCCATGTTCTGGCTGAGGCCGGACAACGCCGAGCCGATCAGGAAGATCACGATGCCGAGCATGTAGATCGGCTTGCGACCGTAGAGGTCGGACAGCTTGCCCCAGAACGGGACGCTGATCGTGCTCGTGAGCAGGTAGATCGTGATCGCCCAGACGTAGTAGTCGTTGCCCGACAGCTGGGTCACGATGGTGGGCAGCGCCGGACCGACGATGGTCTGGTCAAGGGCGCCGAGGAACAGGCCGAGCATGACGGCGAAGAGGACTTCCATCTTCGCGCGGTGGCTCAGGCCGAGTGCGGGATCGTCCTCGAGGGACGGGGTGCCGCCCTCGTAGTACGCGGGGACGCTTTCCATGGTCGGTCGTTACCCCTCCTTCAGGGCAGGCTCGTGACGCGCGACCGGTAGGCTCGGCAACGCGGGCGCGACGTCGATCGTGTCGCGCGACTGTGGCGTGGGTGTTGGCAGTCCGTGCAGATTTGATGCGCGGGCGGCCGATACGTGGGGGCCGTCGTTGGGCCCGTGGGCGTGGTTGCAGGTGGCGAGCCCGTCGTGTCCCGGTTGCTCCGCGAGCACGAGTGCGATCGCCGCGCCGAGGTCCGCGGTCGCGGCCGTCAGGCGCTCCAGCTGCGCGGGGTCGAGGCGCGCGATGGCGTCCTCCATGACCTCGCTCTTGACGAGCTCGACCTCGTCGACGAGATCGAGGCCGGCCTGGGTCGGCCGGACGAGGACGATGCGCCGGTCGTCGGGCACGCGCACGCGCTCGACGAGACCCCGCTCCTCCATCCGGTCGATGATCCCGGTGGCGCTCGACATCGACGCGTCGAGGATGTCGGCCAGCTTGCCCATCGGCATCGCATCGTGGTGGCGCAGCAGCGTCAGCACGTGAAAATGGGTCATGCTGATCCCGAGTCGGACGAGCCGCTGGGATCCCGCGCAACGCAAGGAGCCCACGGCACGGCCGAGATTCGCCAAGGCGTCTCGCGCAGTTGCGTGCGGTGTTCCGGCGGTGTCCGGGTCAATAGTGGTTCGCATCGAAGTGAAGTATTTACGCCCGACGAATAATCGTGTCAAGCACAACTGTTCGTTGTAACCAAAGGAGAACCTTGTGCGCTTCGCGCTGATGACCGAGCCGCAGATGGGCCTGACGTACGCGGAGCAGCTCGCGGTTGTCCAACGGGCCGAGGCGGCCGGGTTCGAGACGTTCTTCCGCTCGGACCACTACGAGAGCTTCCCCGGCGAGTCGGACCAGCCCACGACGGACGCCTGGGCGGTGCTTGCCGGCCTCGCCCGCGACACGAGCCGGATCGGGCTGGGCGCGCTCGTCTCGCCGGTGACGTTCCGCACGCCGGGCAACTTCGCCAAGCTCGCCGTCACCGTCGACGAGATGAGCGGCGGGCGGATCGAGGTGGGCGTGGGCGCCGGCTGGCACGAGGCGGAGCACCGGCGCCACGGGTTCCCGTTCCCGGAGATCGGGGAGCGGGCAGACATGCTCGAGGAGACGCTCGAGATCCTGCGCGGCCTGTGGGAGGGACCCGACGGCTGGTCGTTCCACGGCGAGCACTTCTCGATCGACGACTCGTTCTTCCGCCCGAAGCCGGCGACCCTGCCGGGTCGCGAGGGCCGGCCGATCCGGATCCTGACCGGTGGCCAGGGATCGCCCCGCGCCTACCGGATCGCAGCCCGCCACGCGGACGAGTTCAACCTCTCGTCCACGTCACCGGACGTCGCGACGGCGAAGTACGCGAAGCTCGACGACGCGTGCCGCGCGATCGGACGGGACCCGTCCACGCTGGCCCACTCCGCGATGGTCGGGCTGCTCATCGGGCGGACCGATGCCGAGGTGAAGGAGCGCGAGCAGGCGATCCTGGCCGCGTTCGGGGGCTCGGATGCGGACAGCGAGGAGTGGCTCGACGCGCGCCGCCCGCGGTGGATCTACGGGACGCCCGACGAGGCGCGCTCGCGGCTCCGGCAGTTCGCCGAGGCGGGTGTCCAGCGGCTCATGCTCCAGGACTTCCTCGCCCGCGACCTCGAGATGATCGACCTCGCGTCCGAGGTGCTGTTCGACGCGTAGCCGACGCCGGCGTCGGGCCGGTCAGCCCTCGGGGTCGTCGGCCAGCTCGGCCGCGCGGAGGTAGACCGGGTCGTCGCGCCGGATCGGGTCGGGGTTGGTGCCGCGCGCCGCGGCGACCTCGAGCGTCACGAGCTGGAGCGGTCCGGCCGCGCCGAGCAGCGACGTCGCCGCGCTGCCCAACGGACCGCCGTCCGGGATGACGATCCGGCCGGCCGGCGTGAGGTGGGCCGGGATCCGCGCCGCGGCCGCCTCGCCGAGGATCGCGCCCGCAACGATCCCCGTCGCGGCCGCGGCGGCGAGGGCCTGGCGGGCGCGGGTCGTGCGCGCGTCGAGCGCGTCCCCGGTCGTCAGGATCAGCACGAGCGCCGTGGAGGCGCCCGTCGCGGGCAGGTGGCCGTGGAGGAAGGTCTCGAGGTCGCGCATCGCGGACGGGACCCACGCCGCCTCCTCGACCTTGAGCACGAGCTCGCGCGCGGTCACCCGGTCGACGCCCGACGCGACGACGAGCAGGTGGGACGCGTCGCCGATCGTCCGCCCGATCGCGGCCGCGGGCCGCACGCCGTCGGGACCCGGCGCCCAGGCCGCGTCGATCCCCGCTCGGACCCGCTGCGCGAGCGCGCCGGCCTGCGGCGCCGCACCCGTGAGCACGTCCGCGACCGCGCTCGCCGCGGCGAGCGGCGACACGTAGCCGACCGTGTGGCACCAGCTGCGGTCCATCTCCACCGTCGAGACGACGACATCCGCGGCGACGCCCGCCGGCGAGGCCGCGCTCCCGGTGATGACCGCGATCCCGGCGCCCCGGGCACGCGCGGCGTCCATCGCGGCGATCGTGGCGGCCGTGCCGCCCTCGTGGCTGATCCCGATGACGAGGCCGCCCGTCGGCGGCTCCTGCGCGAGCTCGAACGCCTGTGCGGCGACCGGTCCAAGCCCCGCGAACCCGGCGGCGCGCCATGCGTCGCCCAGGATCGCGGCCACGCCCATCGCGGCGTGCTCCGAGGTCCCGCACCCGGTCACGACCACGGGACCGCCCGACGCCGCCGAGGCGCGGAGGGCGCGCGCCAGGGCGTCGGCGCTCCCGTCGACGACGACGCCGCGGCCGATCCGGGCGGCGAGCGCGGGCTCGGCGGCGATCATCTCGGCCATCGCCCACGGCGGCTCGGCGCGCACGACGGGCATCGGCAGGTAGTCCCACGGGTCGGGCGCCGCCTCGAGGGGCGCGTCGGGGTCGAAGGCGCCGAGCGCCGCGCGGAGATCGTCCATCGCCCGATCCTACGCGAGCCACCGCGCGGCGGTCCCGCGAGTCCTCCCCGGCGCAACGCTTGTGCCGGGTGCCGAGCGTCGGTCCCGCGAGGCGCCGTTCGGTCAGCCGCCGTCGGCCGGGGCGTCGGGACCGGGATCCGGCCCTCGCGGCCGCGCTCGAGGAGGTCGTCGGGCGCCGGCCCGATCAGCCCGATCCGACGGCCCGGCCAGTAGCGGAACCAGGCGCGAGCCACGAGCGCGTCCACGTCGACGGGGCCATACCGGCGTGAGTCCACCGCCGGCCCGAACCCCGCGTCCTGGAGCGCCTCGTCGCTGGCATCACCGATGAGCCAGGCCTCGTCGTCGCCGAGCTGGAGCCAGCCGTCCGCGAACGGGACCCAGTCGCCGGGGCGGGCCGCGACCCGCTTGATCGCGAGGTCGCCGGTGCCGGGCTCGCGGAACACGACGACGGTGCCGCGGCGCGGCCAGCGGTCGATCGTCGGATCGACGAGCAGCCAGTCGCCGGACTCGATCGCCGGCAGCATCGAGCCCTCGACCACGGCGATCCGCCACGGGCCGCCGGACCGGGGCCACGGGATCGCCGGCAGCCGCGGAAAACGGCGAGGCCCCGTCATCGACGGGGCCTCGAAGCGTGCATGGTGACGACGATCAGCCGGGGCGGCCGGCGACGCGCGTCTTCGTGTTGCCGCCCGTCGTCTTCCAGGCCGCGTCGACCTCGTCGATGAGGTCGAGCAGCTTCTGCGAGTCGGCGGTGTCGGTCGACGCCTTGACCTTGCTGACCTGCTTGTTCGCGTTCCAGAACAGCTCGTGGAGGTTCGGGACCGCCTCGAGGTGCTCCGGCTTGAAGTAGTCGTGCCACAGGACGTCGAGGTGGTGCTTCACGAGCTCCGCCTGCTTCTCCTTGATCGCGATCGCGCGGGTCCGGAAGGTCGCGTCCTCGTTGGCCGCGTACTTCTCGTTGATCCGGTGGCAGGACTCGGCCTCGATGCGCGCCTGCTCGGGGTCGTAGACGCCGCACGGCAGGTCGCAGTGCGCGCGGGCGACGGCATTCGGGGCAGAGCCGGGTGAGGATCGACATGAGGATGACCTCCGGGAGCTGGCGGCGGCGGGGCAGTGCCGCGGGTTGGGGCCGTGCGTTGGCCCCCGCCCTCGAAGTGTCCCGTCGGGGCAGGGGGCTGTCAAACGACAGGTTCGTTGCGACCGACCCCCGCGCATCGATCGCGGCTCGCAATGCGTCGGCGCACGGGTGGCGCGGCGCTTGGCAGGCCCGATATGATCGCGCGATGCACTCGACAGGGATCGAGATCGAGCGGAAGTTCCGCCTCCGTGTCGCCCCGCCCGCCGACGAGCTCGCGGCGCGCGAGGAGGACACCTGGCGCGTGGAGCAGGTCTACCTGTCGCGCGGCGACGACGGGCTCCACCGGCGCGTCCGGCGCATCGAGCACGCGGACGGCTCGGTCGAGTACGTCCTCACCCACAAGGGCTCGATCGGCGACGGCACGATCTCGCGCCACGAGCACGAGGAGCCGCTGAGCGAGGGCGAGTACCGCGACCTGCTCGGGGAGGCGGACCCGTCGCTGCGCCCGATCCGCAAGACGCGTCACGTGGTGCCGCACGGCCGCCAGGTGATCGAGATCGACGTGTTCGAGATCCCGGCCGGGCTCGTGGTCGCCGAGGTGGAGCTCGACGACGAGGACGAGGCCGTCACGCTGCCCGACTGGCTCGGGGAGTGGTACGAGGTGACGAGCGACGCGCGCTACATGAATGCCGCGCTCGCCCGTCCCGGCGCCGAGGTCCCGCCGCTGCCCGGCCCGCCCCGAGGGCGACGACTGAGCCGTCGGCTCGCGCCCGGCCGCCGCCGCGGTGCGCGGGTATCATCCCCGCGATGACCGACCGAGGGCTCCCGATCGTGGACGGCGCACCGGCCTGTCCGTTCGTGGCGTTCGAGGACGACCGCGACGCGCGGGCGACCGCGCCGGACCACCGGCACCGCTGCTTCGCCGAGGCCCGGCCCGCGCCCCGGGCGCTCGCCCACCAGGAGGCGTACTGCCTCTCGTCGGCGTTCCCCGTCTGCCCGACGTTCCAGGACTGGGCCCGGCGTGAGGCCGCGGCCGCGCGCCCCTCCCCGTCGGGGGATCGCTCGCCGGCGCCCGAGGCGCCGGTCAGCCAGGCCCTCCCGCCGCTCGAGCGCGACGAGTACCGGGCGCCCGGCACGGACGCCTACGCCGACGGGACCCCGCGTCGCAACCAGCGCGACTGGGCCGCGCCCCCGCCGTGGGTCGGCGGTGCCGCGGCGGGCGCCGCCGCCGCCGGACCGGTGCCGTCGCCCGATGACGGGCCACCCGAGGCACGGGGCCTGTCGGGGAGCGCCGCCGAACGTCTTGCCGGCCCGGACCCGTCGGACCCGCTCTCGTACGCCCCGGCCCGCGCCGCGGATGACGACCTCGACGACCGCGAGCGAGGGCCTGTCCGCCGCGGCCGCAGCCATCCCGCTCGCCGCCGCGGCCGCGCACGACGACCTCGACGACGAGCCCGACTGGGGCCAGCCCGCCGATGCGCCGTCGTCCGCGAGCCGTGCCTACGCCGCAGCGACACCCCGGCAGCCGGTCCCCGACGATCGTCCGCCGGCGTCCGCCAACCCCAAGCAGCAGGTGAGCCGGCGCCCGGCGCAGGACCCGAACGAGCTGTTCGGCCCCGCCTGGGAGCGCCCGCACCGGTACGAGGCGTATCCGTCCCTCAAGACGCGGGTCGGGTTGCCCGCGATGAGCGGGATCGGGCGCGTCGGGCTCGGTGCGCTCGCGCTGCTCGTCGCGGCGCTCGCCCTGTTCTTCGTCGGTCCGATGTTGCTCGGGATCGGCAGCGACCAGACCGGGAACCCCGGCGGCGCGGCGACCGAGACGCCGGTGGCGGAGGCGACGGCATCCCCGGAGATCACGCCCGTCCCCGCCCCGACGCCGCAGATCTACGTCGTCAAGAAGGGCGACACGCTGAGCAGGATCGCGAAGAAGTTCGACCTCACGGTCGCCCAGCTCATCGCGGCCAACAAGCTCAAGGACCCCGACAAGCTGTCGATCGGCGACGAGATCACGATCCCGCTGCCCGATACGGTGGACGACGGGTCCGTGGAGGGCGCGTCCGCCGCGCCGTAGCGCCTACCTCGAGAACGGCGTCAGGTTGATCGAGGTGATCTTGCCGGCCTCGACGCGGAACTGGGCGTCGAGGTGCTGCGAGGGGGCACCGGGCCGCAGGACGATGAGGTCCGCCTGCCACGTGTTGCCGAGGTCGCGGGCGTCGCCGGGGACCATCTTGATGCCCTTGTCCGCCCGCAGGAACCAGCCGCCGACCTGCTCCACGCCACGGAGCGTCCGGGCGTTGTCACCGACGTGGATCCGCATCTCGCAGCGCTCGTCCATGAGCGCGACGGCATCCTCGACCTCACCCGAGTTCAGGTGCTCGAAGAAGACTTCCATCGTGTCGGTGGCTCCCATGGCCCCGAGTGTACCGCCAGCGTCGCCGGGTGCGGGTGGGCCCTAGAACCCGCCGCCCGCGCCGCCCCCACCGCCGCCGGACGAGCCGCCGCTGAACCCGCCGCCGCCCGACGAGCCCGAGCCCGAGGAGGCGGGCGAGTTCCCGATCGTGCCGAGCGCGGCCATCATCCCGCCGAAGTTCGGGATCGGCGAGCTGCTCATGAGCCCGGGCGCAACGCCGCCGCCGCCCTGGTCGCCGCCCGACCAGTAGGCAGCGGACTGTGCCCCGTACCACGACGGCACGTAGCCCCGCGTCCCGTGCTCCCGGGCGTCCTCGGCCGTGCGCTCGAGGACGCGCTCGACCTCGTCCTGGAGCCCGAGCGCCACGCCCCACGCCACGGCGTCGTCGGGTGACTCGATGAGCGGGATCGCGGACTGCTCGACGACCTCGCCCATCGACCGCGCCTGCGCCATCGTCTTCTGGAGCGTCCGCCGGTAGGCCTCGAGCATCGCCCGGATCATCGAGCCGTCCTTCGTCACGGCGGGCATGGCCCGCGAGATCACGATCAGGCCGATGCTGGTCGCGACGAGCGAGGCGCCCACGAGGGCGAGGCCGTCGGACGGCAGGTTTGCGCCGATGACGACGGCGACGATCCCGCCGACGAAGGCGAGCACCGCCCGTCCGACCCAGCGGCCCTTGGCAACGGTGGGCCGCTCGGCGAACCAGCCCTGCCGGACGCAGTGCTCCTCGACGCGCTTCTCGAAGCCGCCGACGTCCGTTCCGAGCTTGGTGATCTCCGCGGGGACGATGTACGAATCGCCGCCGCCGCCGATGGCCTGCAGCCGGCGGAGCAGGAACGCGGTGCCGTCGTCCATCGGCCGCTGGCGGGCCCACCGGGTCCGGGCCTGGTCGCTCGGGTCGCCGCGGACGGTCCCGTCGGTGTGGATGCCGATCTGCGTGCCGCTCGCGAGGATGCCCGGCTTGTCCTCGGCCTCGAACGAGATGAGGCCGCGGACCGCGAGGTCGAGGCTCGCCGCCGTGAGCGCCCGCCGGCTGACCTTGCCGTCGCGGATCGTCGCGCCCGCGGCCGGGGTGAGGCCGGGCGGCGGCGCGGGGATGTGGATCGAGGGGTCGTCGAGGTAGATCGGGTCGCGGCCGTGGCGGAACCAGGTGAGGATCGCCCACGACATGACGAGCACGAACAGCAGCGGCGCGACGATCAGCCCGAGGACGGCGTTGAGCTGGCGGAAGAACGTGATCATCGCGGCGTGGCCGGCCGTGGCGTTGTTGTCGACCTTGTCCATCGCCGTGAGCAGCGCGCCGTCGAGGTCGCACTCCCGGAGATACGGGAGCATGTCGTCGTCGAAGATCGCCTGGCGCTCGGCGTTCGAGAGGTACGTCGCGGCGTAGCCCGGGCCCGCGTAGAGCTGCACCTGGCCGTGGCACGGGTCGTTCTCGTGGAGGTCGAACAGGATCACGAGCCCGTCGTCGATGCCGGCCCGGCCGACGCCCCACTCGTCCATGAGCGCGATCGCGTCCATCTCGGCCTGCAGCGTCGTGACGCCGGAGGGCACGAGCTGGGTGTAGACGACGACCTCGGCGCCGGTGCGTGCCTCGATCTCGTCGATCGTCTGCTCCACGGACGCCTTCGTCTCGTCGCGCAGGACGCCGGCCGTGTCGTAGACCGCCTGGCCGTCGACGGGCTCGGGGAACGGCGGCCCTTCGGCAACGGCGACGCCGGCGGGGACGAGGAGGATCAGGGCGAGCGCCGCGAGGGCGGCGAGTCGGCTCAGGGTGGTGCGCACGAATGCACGATACGAAACCGCGAGGCGCGGCGGAGGCTCGTGGCGTTCGGCGAGACGGTCAGCCGTGTGCGTGGGCGGCGGTCGCGGCCGCCGCCGGTGCCTCGACCGGCGCGGGGTGACGCGCCCGGATCCGGCGGACGAGCTCGGCGGCCTGCTCGTAGCGTCCGAAGCTCGGCATCAGGTAGGTGCCCGCGGCCTCGCCCTCGACCGCGGCGAGCAGCGCGTCGGCCATCTCGATGCCGGCCTCCGTGCCGCCGGCGCCCGCGTCGCGCATCCGCGCCCGGGCCGCGTCCGGGATCGTGATCCCCGGGACCTCGTTGTGGAGGAACTCGGCGTGCCGGGTCGAGACGAGCGGGAGCACCCCGAGGAGCAGCGGCACGGGGAACCCGCGCGGCCCGAACCGGCGGCGCGCCTCGGCGAGCATCGCCTCGACCTGGGCCTCGTCGTACAGCGGCTGGGTCATGACGAGCTGGGCCCCCGCTTCGAGCTTGCGCTCGAGCCGGTCCCACTCGGTGGCGGCGTCCGCGGCGGTCGGGTCGAGCGCACAGGCGATCGTGAACGACGCCTGCTGGCCGATCGCCGAGCCCGCCTGGTCCTCGCCCCGGTTGAGGCGGGTCAGGATCTCGATGAGGCCGATCGAGTCCACGTCCCAGACGCCGGTGCCGGTGGGGTAGTCGCCGACGCGCGGCGGATCCCCGGTCAGCGCGAGGATGTTGCGGACGCCGAGGGCGTGGGCGCCCAGGAGCTCGGACTCGAGCGCCATGAGGTTCCGGTCGCGGGTCGTCACGTGGACCACGCACTCGAGGTCGAGGTCGTGCTGGATCCCGAACGCGACGGCCATCGCGCCCATCCGCACGCGGGCCATCGCCGAGTCGCTGATGTTCACGACGTCGGTGCCCGCGTCGCGCAGCAGGCGCGCGGCCTCGAGCGTGCGGTCGATCCTGATGCTCCGGGGCGGGTCGATCTCCACCGAGAGCAGGAACCGCCCGTCCGCGAGCGCCTGTCCGAGCCTCGACCCCGGCGCCCGGAGCGCGGCCTCGGCGTTGCCGGCGGCCTCCGAGAACGCGGTCCGCGGGCTCGCACCCGTCTCGATCCTCGTCGTGGTGCCGCCCGACGCCAGCCCGCCCGCCCGCGCGTCGGCCCGTCGCGCCTCCGCGGTCCCGAGCGCCTCGAGCGCGGCGCGCATCGCCGCGATGTGGGCCGGCGTCGTGCCGCAGCAGCCGCCGACGATCCGCGCCCCCGCGTCGAGCATCCGGGGAACCATCGACGCGAAGTAGGAGGGCTCGGCGGCGTAGACGAAGCGGCCCTCGGTCCGCTGCGGCAGGCCCGCGTTGGGCATGATCGAGCGCGCGGGCTCGCCGTCGGCGGGTGCGCCCAGCTCCGCCAGCGCATCGAGCGTCGCGACCGGCCCGACCCCGCAGTTCACGCCGATCGCGTCCACGCCCGCCGAGGTGAGCGCGGCCACCGCCGCGGCCGGCGTGGTGCCGTCCGCGAGCACGAGGTCGTCGCCGAACGTCATCGAGGCGATGACCGGCACGTCGCCCGCGGCCCGCGCCTCCGCCACGGCGAGGAGCAGGTGGTGGAGGTCGAAGAACGTCTCGATGACGAGCACGTCGGCGCCGCCCTCGAGGAGGCCGTCGATCTGCTCCCGGAACGCGGCCCGGATCGCGGCGTCGTCCGGGTGGCGGAGCTCGCGCGTCGGCGGACCGAGCGGGCCGATCGACCCGCCGACCCACGCGTCACGGCCGCTGACGTCGCGGGCCTCGCGCGCGACCTGGGCCGCGCGACGGTTGAAGCGGCCGGCCTCCGCGGCCAGCCCGTAGGCGTCGAGCCGGAACCGGTTGGCGCCGAACGTCAGCGTCTCCACGAGGTCCGCGCCCGCGTCGAGGTACTCGCGGTGGAGCGTCCCCACCAGGTCCGGAGCGGCTGGTGGCCAGCTCGTCGAGGCAGGCACGCTGCGGGATCCCGCGCGAGAACAGGAGCGTGCCCATGCCGCCGTCCGCGAGCAGCGGCGCGGCGGCGAGGCGGGCGGCGAAACGGTCCCTGGGCAGGCTCACGTCGGCAAGCCTAGCGGGTTCGCGCGGGCCCGACCGCCGATCAGCCCCGCCGGCGACCGAGCGTGAGCGACCCGTCGGGCTCGAGCAGGACCTGCGGCGGGCGCGGCCGGCCGTTGTAGGTCATCGCCATCGACGCCGCGTAGGCCCCGGCGTCCGCGATCGCGACGAGGTCGCCCCGGCGGAGCGCCGGCAGGTCGTGGCGGTCGAACGTGTCGGTGCTCTCGCAGACCGGGCCGTCGACGCGGGCGGGGGAGCGCGGGGTCGCGGCGTCGACCGCCGTGCCGAGCGAGGTCAGGGCCGCGATCCGGTGGTGTGCGCCGTAGAGCGCGGGCCGGATGAGCTCGGTCATGCCCGCGTCGAGGATGACGACCCGGTCCCCGTCGGCGCGGTCGCGGACATGGAGCACGGACGCCACGAGCCACCCGGCGCGCGCCACGAGGAACCGTCCGGGCTCGACGGCGAGCCGCGCCGGGCGCCGCTCCACCGGCAGCGCATCGAGCAAGGGCGCGAGCTCCCGGGCGAAGCGCGCAGGCCCCGGGCACCGTCCCGGGCTCGCCCACCGGGAAGCCGCCGCCGACGTCGAGCGTGTCGAAGCCTGGCAGCCCCGCCCCGACGAGCGCCAGCAGGGCGAGGCCGCGCCGGACGGCGTCGCGCCACGCGTCCACCGCGCCGAGCTGCGACCCGACGTGGAGGTGGATGCCCCGCGCACGCACCGGGCCGTCCTCGGCGAGCGACGCCACGGCGCCCGACAGCTCGGTCTCGGTCATCCCGAACTTGGACGACCCGGCGCCGACGGCGAGGCCCGCGTGGGTCTCCGGGGAGACGTCGGGGTTGAGCCGGACGAGCACCTCGAGCGGCGCGCGACCGTCGCGGCCGAGGCCGGCGCGCGTGGCGAGGGCGACGAGCGCGTCGAGCTCCTCGGGGCTCTCCACCGCGACCCAGCGGAGCGGTGAGCCGTCGGCGGCCGCCCGGACCGCGGCGCGCAGGTCGCCCGCGTTCTTGCCGATCCCCTCGAGCGTGAGCCGGTCGTTGGGCAGGCCCGCGGACCGGGCCGCGGCCCACTCGCCGCGCGAGACGACGTTCGCGTCGAGGCCGAGCGCGCCGAGCCGGGCGATGACCGCCGGCACATCGTTCGCCTTGACCGAGTACGCCCGGAGCCACGGGTCCGGGAAGGCGTCCCGGAGCTCGGCCGCGGCCGCCTCGAGGGCGGCGACGTCGGTCAGGTAGAGCGGGGTCCCGAAGCGCCGCGCGGCACGGACGAGGGCGTCGTCGAGTGCCACGGGCGCCACGTCCTCAGTCGGGGACGAAATGGCCCACGATCGAGGTAAGGATCGACAGCGCGATCGACACGACGAACGCGCCGACGATCGTCTCGATCGAGAACCCGTCCGTCGGCCAGCCGCCGATCGTGAGCTTCAGGCCGTCGATGCTCTGGGCCAGCAACGCGACGAGCAGCACCATCGCGGCATTGATCACGAAGCTGAACAGCCCCAGGGTCATCATCGTGATCGGGAACGAGAGTGCCTTGACGACCGGCTTCACGACCGCGTTCACGAGGCCCACCAGGAGCGCGGCCAGGACGAGCGCCACCGTCTCGCCCGCGAAGTCGATGTACTTGTCCGGCAGGAACGTTGCGATGACGAAGAAGGCGATCGCCGTTGCGACGATCGACAGGACGAAGCCTTTCACGCGAGCGCCTCCGTGTGGTGGACGATCCGGCCGTCGAGCACGGTCAGTGCGACGCCGGTGCCGATGATCGCAGATGGACCGGCCGCGAGGAGGTCCCGGTCGAGCACGATGACGTCCGCGTCCATGCCCGGCGTGACGCGGCCGCGCCGGTGCTCGGCGAAGCCGGCGTGCGCGCTGCCCGCGGTGTAGGCCTCGAGCGCGTCGGTGAGCGGCAGCTTCTCGGGCGACCAGCCACCCGCCGGCTCGCCCTTGGTCGTCGTGCGGTTGACGGCCGCGTTGAGCGCGATGATCGGGTCGTACGGCACCACCGGCCAGTCGGACCCGAGCGCCACGACGCCGCCCGCCTCGCGGATCGACCGCCACGACCACGCGCTTCGCGCCCGATCCGGCCCGATGTTCGCCGCCCACGGGCCGATCTGCATCGGCGACGGGTCGCCGTGGTACGGCTGCATCGAGGCGACCACGCCGAGCTGACCGAACCGCGCGATGTCGGCCGCGTCGATCATCTCGACGTGCTCGACCCGGTGCCGCCGGGCGTGCGTGCCGGGCGCGACGCCGCGCCCATGCGGGTCACCCGCCCACGGCCCGTTCGCTCCGCGCCGCGTGCTCGTACGCGTCGAGCGCCATCCGGACGCCACGATCGCCGATGGCGTGGAGCTCGACCTGCCAACCCCGCCTGTCGGCCTCCGCGACGAACGCGTCGAGCAGGTCCGGCTCCCACGCGGGGAGCCCGGTGCTCGTGTCGCCCTCGTACGGGGCGAGGAGCGCCGCCGTCCGCGAGTCGATGACGCCGTCCACGAACCCCTTGAGGATCCCGGCGTCGAGGAACGCGCCGCCGCGGAGCGGGAAGGCCTGCGCCTCGTAGGCGTCGAGCCGGTCGCGCCACTCCGCGAGCGACTGCCCGGGCTCCATGATCAGCGCGGCGCGGAACCGGAGGTCCAGCTCCCCGTCCGCGTGCACCCGCTGCCAGGCGGCGAGCTCCGCCGGCTCGAGCCACGCGTCCTGCGCGGCGGTGATCCCGCTGGCGTGGAGCCCGGCGAGCGCCCGCCGGATCGAGACCCGGTCGTCCGCCTCGCTCGGCTGGGGGACGATCCGGTCGATGAGCGACTGCGCCTCCTCCTTGAACGCGCCGGTCGCGTTCCCGTCGGCGTCGCGGACGATGACCCCGGCGGGCGGGTCGGGCGTCTCGCGGGTGATCCCCGCCAGCCGCATCGCGGCGGTGTTCGCCCACGAGGTGTGCCCGTCGAAGCAGCTCATCCAGGCGGGCCGGTCCGGGACGACGGTCGTCGAGCAGCGCGGCCGTCGGCATCTCGCCCGGGAACGCCGCGTAGAGCCAGCCGCGGCCGAGGACCCACGGGTGCTCCGGGTGCGCCGCCGCGTGCGCCCGGATCCGGTCCTGGATCTCCGCGACGGTCTCGAGCGGGTAGAGGAGGGCGCCGTTCGCCTCGCGCGCGCCGCTCAGCAGGTGGATGTGCGCGTCGTCGAAGCCTGGGAGCACGAGGCCACCGCGCGCATCGACGGTCTCCCGCGCGCCGCGCGCGACCTCGTCACCCCCGACCGCGGCGATCCGCCCGCCATCGATGGCGACGCCGCTGGCGCCGGGGTTCCCGAACACGGTCCCGTTGACGATCGCGAGGTCGGTCATCGTCCGATGCTACGCGGCCGGGCGGGTCGCGGGCGGCGGGTTCGGTACGATCAGGGCGTGATCGAGCTGCGCAGCACCGCCGAGATCGAGGCCATGCGGCCCGCGGGCCGCTTCGTCGCCGAGGTCCTCACCGAGCTCGCGACCCACGTGGCGCCGGGCGTCAGCCTGCTCGAGCTCGACGGCGTGGCCCACGCGATGATCCGGGACCGCGGGGCGGCCTCGTGCTACATCGACTACCACCCCTCGTTCGGCGCGATGCCGTTCGGCAAGGTCCTGTGCACCTCGGTCAACGACGCGGTCCTCCACGGCCTGCCCCACGACTACCGGCTCAAGGACGGCGACAACGTGAGCCTGGACTTCGCCGCCGAGGTCGACGGCTGGGTCGCCGACTCCGCGATCACCTGCTTCGTGGGCACGCCGCCGGACGAGGACGTCGAGATGTACGAGGCGGCCGAGCGGGCGCTCGCGGCGGGGATCGCGGCGGCCGTGCCGGGCAACCGCGTCGGCGACATCTCGTCGGCCATCGGCGACATCATCAACGACGCCGGGTACGCGGTGAACACGTCGTTCGGCGGGCACGGGGTGGGCCACACGATGCACCAGGCGCCCGACGTCCCGAACTGGGGCGAGCCGGGCCGCGGGCTCCAGCTCCGGGCCGGCCTTGTCATCGCGATCGAGCCGTGGTTCCTCGCGGGTGACGGGTCGATCCGGATGGACAAGGACGGCTGGACGATCCGCTCCGGCGACCGCACGCGCGGCGTCCACGTGGAGCACACGGTCGCGATCACCGCGGACGGGCCGATCGTGCTCACGGACCGGTCGGGGCTCACGCCCGCGAGCTGACGGCGGCCTCCACACGCGCGGCGAGACGGTCGCGGACGGCGGGCCACTCCTCCCAGGTCACGCTGAAGTAGACGGTGTCGCGGACGCGGCCGTTGGCCATGACCACGTGCCGGCGGAGCGTGCCCTCGCGGGTCGCCCCGATCGCCTCGAGCGCCGCCTGCGAGCGCAGGTTGAGCGCGTCGGCCTTGAACTCCACGCGGTGGGCGCCGAGGGCGTCGAACGCGTTTGCCATGAGCAGCAGCTTCGCCTCCGCGTTGTGCCCGGCCCCGTGGAACGGCGCCGCGAGCCACGTGTAGCCGACCTCGAGGCGGCGGTGCGCGCGCTCGATCGAGTGGTAGCGGGTCATCCCGGCGACGCGCCCGGTCGCGACGTCGACCTGGACGAACGGGATCTCCTCGCCCGATGCCGCCCCGGCGAACGCCTGCGCGAGGTACGCGTCGAACTCGGCGGGCGTCCGCACGAGGTGACGTGTCCAGCGCCACAGGTCCTGGTCGAGGGCGATCGCGTGCAGGCCGTCGCGATGCTGGTCGCCGAGCGGCTCGAGGCGGACGATGCGGCCCTGGAGCGTCACCGGCGCGGGCTCGAACGGCGGGCTGGTTCGGGCGAGGGGCCGGGGATCGTCGTCCGGGGGCGTCATCGCGGGAGTGTACGGTCCGTGCGGGCTAGACTCGGGGTCACTTGCCTGTCCCGGCGCGGCCGCGCGGCCGTCGCCACACCCGGAGGTGCCCGTGCCCGGCTTCGAGCCCGTCGTCGCCCGCTTCCTCGACGAGCTGTTCGTCCAGCTGCCCGATGTCGCCACCCGGATCGGCGACCACCGCTACGACGACCGCTGGCCCGACTTCACCGCGAGCGGGCGCGAGGCGCTGCTCGCGTTCGTCGACCGCTGGGAGGCGGAGCTGGCCGGGATCGACGCCGCGACGCTCGACGCCGGCGAGCGGATCGACCGCGACCTCGTGCTGGGCGAGCTCGCCGAGCTCCGGTTCGCCGAGCGGGACCTCCGCGAGCCCACCTGGAACCCGCTGGCGTGGGTCTACATCCTGGGCGGCGGGATCCACCCGTTGCTCGCGCGCGAGTTCGCGCCGCTCCACGTCAGGCTTGCGTCCGTCGCCGGCCGGCTCGAGGGCGTGCCCGCGGTCATCGACGCCGCGCGTGCAGGTGATGGGCACGCACCCGACCCGGCCCGTGTCCGGCTTCATGGCCGAGGTCGCCGCGAAGCGGATCGGTGGGGTCACGTCGCTGGCCGAGGAGGCGGTCCAGGCCGGGGAGGCGGCCGCGGACGCGGGCGACGCGGACGTCGCGGCGCTCCTGCCCCGGCTCCGTGCCGCGGCGGCATCGGCGTCGGCGGCGCTCGAGGCGATCGGGTCACACCTCGCATCGACGGTCGCGCCCAACGCGTCCGGGAGCCCGCTCCTGGGCCACGACCTGTTCGAGGCCAAGCTCCGTCACACGCTTCGCGATCCCGAGGTCACGCCCGAGGCGATCCTGGCCCGCGCCGAGCGCGAGTTCGACGCCATCCGCGCCGAGATGGTGCGCATCGCGCGCGAGATCTGGACCGAGTGGGTGCCCGGCGAGCCGGTGCCCGACGACGAGGGCGTCCTCGTCCGGCGGGTCCTCGACCAGACCGCGAACGAGCACCCGGCCGCGGACGAGCTCGTCAGCTGGTGCTACGCGGAGCTCGAGCGGGTCGAGCGCTTCTGCCGCGAGCGGAACGTCATCGGCCTCACCGACGAGCCGCTGGTCATCGACTGGACCCCGGAGTTCCTGCGCTCGTTCGGCGGCGCGATGCTGGACTCGCCCGGGCCGCTGGACCACGGCCAGAAGGCGTTCTTCTCGATCACCCCGGTGCCCGACGAGTGGCCCGCGGACCAGCAGGAGTCGTACCTGCGCGAGATGAACACGCGCCAGATGCAGCTGCTCGTCATCCACGAGGCCGTCCCGGGGCACTACCTCCAGGGCGCGTACGCGAACCACGGCTCGTCGCTCGCGCGGCGCGCCTTCCCGTCGGGCGTGTTCGCCGAGGGCTGGGCCGTCTACGTCACGCAGGTCATGCTCGACCGCGGCTACTGCGCCGACGACGGCGCCCTGTGGCTCAACCACTGGAAGTTCTACCTGCGGTCGGTCGCCAACACGATCATCGACGTCCGGATCCACACCATGGGCATGACGACCGACGAGTGCGTCGACTTCCTCGTCGACAAGGCGTTCCAGGAGCGCGGCGAGGCGATCCACAAGGACGAGCGCGCACGACTCTCATCGACCCAGCTGTCGACGTACTTCGCCGGTTCGCTCGGGCATGTGGGACCTCGAGCACGCGCTCCGGGTCCGGGCCGCGGTGGCGGCCGGGGCGTCGGCCGATGCCGTGCCGGCGCCGCGCGTCGTGGGCGGCTACCCGGCGACGCCGGGCTTCGACGAGCGCGCCCACCTCGAGTCCGTGATCTCCCACGGCTCCCCGCCGATCCCGATCCTGCGCCGGATCCTGCTCGGGGAGTAGCGTCGCCGGGTCAGCCGGGCTTGATCGTCATCAGCCAGATCAGCAGCACGAGGGCCGTCAGCCCGACCCCCGCGAGCGCCTCGGGCCGGCGGGAGCCCGTGAGCGTCGCCCGCAGCTCCGCGTCGTCGAGGCGGGGCGTCTTCTCGGTCCCCGTGAGGCCCTCGCGGAGCGGGTAGTAGAACCCCGAGCCCATCGCCCACATGGCGAGCAGCGTCACGACGACCACGACGTACGACGCGATCACCCATGGCGCGAGCAGCAGGCCGGCCGAGGCCGCGGCCCCGAGCCCACCGATGCCGAGCAGCAGCAGCCCGATGTACATCATCTGGTTGCCCCGGCTGGCCAGGCCGAGCAGCGCCGCGATGATGGTGCGGTCCTCCTCCTGCCGGATGCGGAACGCGACGAACATCGCGACGCCGTGGCAGGCGAGGAACACGACCAGGCCGAGGAGATGCAGGACGACGAGCCAGGAGTACATCGGCGGGGCTCCGTGCGACCGGTGGACACCGCCGATGATGCAGGACCGTGGCAAGGGGCTCGGACACTGCGGTCGTCCCGCTGGCCCTTCGCGCTGCCTCGCAGGCAGACGGATCGATGCCCTTGCGTCGAACGGCTGCCCCGGAGGCAGGGTTCCGACGGTTGGCAATCGTCCTGTGCTCGCCCCGCGACCCGAACGCTGCCTGGCAGGCAGGGCTCGGGCGGTCGAGGCCCCAAGTGTCTGCCTGGCAGGCAGCGCCGCGCGTGTGCCGGGCGGCCGCCCGGGATCAGTCGCCCTGCGGCGGCTCCTCGCCGGGCGCGGCCGGGGGCGCGGGAGCCGTCGCGGCGGGCTTCGCACGATCGAGTGGACCCTTCGGCAGGCCGGTCGCCTTCGGCAGCCGCGGGGTCGATGACAGCCCGGGCGTCGCGCCCTCCCCGGCCAGCGCCGCTCGCAGCCCGTCGACCCGATAGCCCGACGCCTCGCCGGCCTCGGTCAGCGCCCGCGCGACGATGCTCCGCTCCACGGGCCGGACCGCGCGGTCGTCGGCCGGGGTGAGCACCCGCTCCATGCGGTCCGCCCACGCGACGAGCTCGTCCCACGACTCGCGGTTGAACCACTCGACGCCGTCCCAGGCGTTGACCCGGAGGAAGCCGCGCACGACCGGGTGCTCCAGCCAGGCCTCGACCAGCCGCGCGGCGCGTCCGTCCGTCGGGCCGTCCACCTCGGAGGCGAGCGGCAGGTCCACGAGCAGGTGCACGCGCTCGGCGGCCGACCACGCGGCCGCCTCGTCGAGGCCACGGGCGCGCAGCGCGTCGGCGACGACGCCGGCCAGCCGCAGCTCCTCGAACCAGGCCCGGCTCGTCGGTCCGAGCGGGGCACCCGGGGCCAGCGTGCCCAGCGGCGACAGGAGCGCCCACACCCGGAGCGCGGCCGCCTGCGACGGGTCCTCGATCGCGTCCACGACCGGCAGCGACTGCGCTGCCCGCTCGGCGACCGCGTCGACGGTCGCGGGGATCGCGCCCCCGTCGGACGTCCCGGTCGCATCGGCGACGGCTGCGACGAACCGCTCGACCGTCGGCCGAGCCGGGTCCGCGATGACGGCCCGCAGCGCGTCGTGGACCGGCGAGAGCTGGAGCTCGCGGAGCGCGCCCTCGAGCGAGGCGACGCCGCGGCCGCCGAGCCGCTCGGCGAGCCGGCGCCACACGCCGGTCGAGTCGTACAGCTCGCGCATCTCCCAGAAGACGAGCGTCTCGTACGCGTGGAGCTGGACGTGCAGCCCGCGCTCGCGGAGCTCGGCGACCGACCGCAGGTGCTCCAGCCCGGAGCGCTGCTCGCGGAACACGAGCCAGCGGTCGTCCGCGGACCCGTCGCCGATCCCCAGGCCGTCGGCCAGCGTCCGCCGCACGAGCTTCTTGGACCCGTCGCCCTCCTTCGCGGCGTAGGCCGCGGAGTCCTTGACCCAGCCCGACGTCTCCGCGTACCGGTTGTGGTACACGACGAGCGACCGCGCCTGCCCGCTCCCGTTCGAGTAGGCGAACACGTGCTCGTCCACGCCGCCGCCGTCGCCCGCGACGTCGAACAGCAGGAAGTCGTGCGCCTCGGCGAAGTCCCCGCGGCGGTGGAGGAGCGGGACGATCTCGCGCTCGTGGCGGGCGATCAGCCACTCGTCGACGTGCTCCTGCATCGTCGCCCGCCGGAACTCCATCCCGTACTTCTCGGCGAAGCCCTCGAACTGCCCGTGCCCGAACATCGGCAGCCCCGGCAGCGTCGCGAGCAGCGTCGCGACCCCGATGTACTTGTCGCCCTTGCCGAACTGCTCGACCGCGGTCTTCTCGTCGGGGTTGTTCATGAAGTTGACGTAGCGCTTGAGGATCTCGGGGTCGAACTCGAGCGTCTCCTTGAGCACCCGCCGGTAGCCCGCGTTGTCCTCGTCGCGGAGCATGTGCATGAACGCGCTGTTGTAGACGCGGTGCATGCCGAGCGTCCGGACGAAGTAGCCCTCGAGCATCCAGAACGCCTCGGCGAGGAGGAGCGTGTCCGGGACCTCCGTCGCGACGCGGTCCACGACCTCGCGCCAGAACTCCTCGGGCATCGCCGCGTCGAACTCGGCGTCGGTCATCGACCCGAACTCGGCCCGCGACGGGATCGCCTCGCCGCCCTGGCCCGGCGCCGGGAACCACAGCCGTCGGACGTGGCGCTTGGCGAGGACCATCGCGGCATCGAAGCGGATGACCGGGAACCGCCGGGCCACCGCGAGGATCGTCTGGATCACCTGCTCCCGGACGGCCGCCTGGCTGAAGTCCAGCTGGGCGGTGTCGTTCCACGGGAAGCTCGTGCCGTCGTTGCCGTGGTAGAGGAACCGGCGCTCGCCCGACGACCGGTCGCGCCGCTCGAACACGACGGCGGCGTCGCTGTTGTCCCAGTAGTGGTCCTCGAGCCGGATCTCGACCCGGTCGTGCTCGGCGACGTTCTCGCCGTTGAACGCGTAGCCCGGGTAGGGCGGCTCGGCCGTCTGGAGGAACCACTCCGGGTGGTCGATGACCCACCGCGAGTCGATGCCCATGTGGTTGGGGACCATGTCCGAGGCGAGCCGGATGCCGCGCTGCCACGCCCGGCCGCGGAGGTTCGCCCACGCCTCCTCGCCGCCCAGGTCCCAGGCGATGACGTAGTCGTCCAGCGAGTACGCGGAGGCGGCCGCGTCGGGGTTGCCGCGCCAGACCTTGATCCGCTGGCTCGCCTTCGAGCGCTCCCACAGGCCGATCAGCCACAGCCCGGTGATGCCCCACCGTCGCGAGCCGGTCGAGCTCCTCGTCGGGGATCGCGTCCAGCGTCCGGATCTCGGTGCCGTGGCGCCGCGAGAGCTGGTCCAGCCAGACGTGGGTGCTCTTGGCGATGAGCACGAGCCGCGGCATCCACGCCGAGTCGCTCGAGAACCGCTCGGGCTCCGCGTCGAGGCCCACGAGGCTCGGCGCCTCGCCGCCGCCGCCGAACGCGCCCGCGCCGCCGTCCCCACCGCCGCCGAACCGGAGGTGGAGCCCGCGCTCCTCCTGCGTGATCACGTCGATCGCGAGCAGCATCCGGGCGAGCAGCTCGTCGAGGGCGTCGCCCAGCAGGTCGCCCCAGTTGTCGCGCACGTAGCGCAGCTGCCCCGCGAGCGAGGTCGGGTGGGCGCGCGCCGGCGCGCGCAGGAGCTCGACGAGGGTCTCGCCGTTCGGCCCGATCGGCGGCAGCGTCGCCTCGTACGCCTCGACCGCCGCCACGACCGCGTCGCGCGCCTTGGGTGACAGCGGCGCGTCGTCCACGAGGGCGCGCAGCGGTCTCGCCGCCGGGTTCTCGTTGGCGACCCGGATGAGCAGCAGCTCCTCGAGGCGGACGGGCGTCGGCCGATCCTCGACGTCGGGGAACTCGCCGCCGACGGCATCGAGGACGCCCGTCGCGACGGCCGGGCCGAGCGCCTGTTCGACGGCCGCCGTCGTCTCGTCCATCGCGGTCGCCGGCACGAGGGCCGCCGCCTTCTCGACGACGAGGTGGAAGATCTCGTGGAGCAGCTCGAGCGCCGCGAGCTCGCCGGCCTGGGCGCTCGGCTCGCCCGCCTTGCGGGTGGCGTTGACGGCCGCCGTGACCTTGCGTGCCGCCGTGACGTTGGCGGCGAGGCGCGAGGTGCGCGCGGCGGGTGTCGCGACCGCGGCATCGAGCGCGAAGCGACGGCGAGCGGTCCGCGAGATCGGCAGGGCGCGCATCGCTGCAGTGTCGCAGGTTCGCGGGCCACGGAAAATCACATCGGCCCGGTGCGACGTGTCAGCCGCGAGCGAGTGTCCTCGGCAGCTGGGAGACGCGTCACGGACCGGTCCCCCTGAGCCACAGCCCGGCACCGGTCGGCTGGACCGAGTCGCGCGCCACGAAGCACGAGCTGCCCCTCGAGCGTCGCGAGATCGACCTCGTCGCGCAGCTGCACGCCGAACGCGTCGATCGCCAGCTGGGCATCCACGCGCGCTCGGTTGAACCGCCGGTCCACCGATCGCTGGACGCGCCGTCGGAGCGGCTGGAAGAGCGCCGCCGCGAGCAGGGTCGACGCGGCCACCGCGAGGGTGTTCTCGTCCGTCACCGGGGCGAGCAGCGCCTGGAGGCCGATGATCACGCCCACGAACATGACCGCCGAGGATGATCGTGACCAGCGCCCAGCCGATCGTGCGGCTGAGGATCCGGTCGATGTCGTAGAGCCGGTAGCGCAGGACCGCGACCGCCACCGCCAGGGGCGCCAGCGCCAGGGTCGCAACGCTCAGGGTGCTGATCAGCGGAACGGCGGCCGAGATGTCCGGCTGCAGGCTGAGCGGCAGCAGGATCGCCGCGGGCACCATCGCGACCAGCAACCACTTCAGCTGCTGGCGCTCGACCCCGCGGGAGCGTCGGGCGCGCACCATCAGCGCGGCCACGCCCAGTGCGGCTCCGATCAGGATGGACAGGCTGCCGATGGCGTCGAGCAGGGCGAGGAGGTCTGCCACCCCTTGCGGAACCATGGCGAGCCACGGCGTGAGGGGGTTCACGGGACCGTCGTCGCCCATCGGTCCGGGTCGCAGGATGATCGGCAACGCTCCTGCACCGCGACCAGGACCGGCGAGGACCGCGACCGGGGCCCGCCAGCGGGGACTCGGCAGCGTCCCCGTCGGGAAGACGAGGGCGACGGCCGGGAGCAGGAGCATGATCGCGGGGTCGAACAGGAGCGTTGGCGAGGAGATAGAACCAGCTGCCGGCCGGCTCCGGTGGCACCTGGGCTGTGAGCATGTAGCCGATCGCGTAGCAGCCGAACACCCAGGCCGTCATCGGGGCCGCGATCGCGAACAGCCAGCCGACCGCGTGGCCGGCCGCACGCAGGACGACGACGGCGCCCAGCGCCCAGTACAGCAGCAGCCCAGCGAACAGGACCGCGAAGAAGCTGACATCGTCCGCCTCACCGGGCGCCATCAGCGGGCCGAAGACCACGATCAGCATCGCGATCAGGAGCGCTGCGCCGAGGAACGTGAGCGCGACCGCGCGGCCCCGCGAGCGATCCAGCCGTCCCGCTGTCGTCCCGTGCGCTCACCGGTCGGCACGTGTCCAGAGCGCGGCCCTGCGCGTCGGGACGACCTCCAGCCGAACGAGACAAGCGCGGGACACGGTCATGGCACCGGATCTTCGGGGTGGGACGTTCGCGGAACGTTACGGGTTGTCAGCGCCCGCGCTCAGGCCGGGCGCCTGCTCCCGCTGCGCGTCCACGCGCTCGATGGCGCGCCGGAGGAGCTCGAACCCGGCCGGGTCGAACTCGTAGGTCCACTCGCGGAGTCGCTCCGGCCGCTCGAAGCGCGCCTCGAGGCCGAGGGCCATCGCCTCGCGCGACAGCAGGATGAGGTCCGCCTCGCGGTCCACGAGGTCGAGCTCCGCCTCCGTGTGCGCCACGGCGGGGATGACCGCCACGTCCGACGCGCCCGCGAGCTGGAGCACCTCGGCGATGTTCTCGATGCCCCGCTGGGAGCCGCAGACGAGCCCGACCTTGGAGCCCGGCGGCAGCCCCGAGACCTCGTGGACGAGGCTCATGTAGCCCGGACCGGTCAGCATCGCGACGACGGGCACCCGGCCGGCGACGTACGCCTGGGCCTCGTCCGCGTGGAACGTCGTCGTGGCGACGAGGTCGTAGTGGTAGCGGCCGAGCCGCTCGGGCAGCTCCTCGAGCAGCACGCCCATCGCCTCGATCCGGTCCGGGAACGCCTCGACGATCCGGTCTGCGTCGAAGTGGGCATCGGCGGTCGTGCACTCCGCGAACAGGACGCGGATGAGCGGCCCGGGCCGCTTGCGCTCCGCCGCCGCCGTGAACGTGGCCTGGGCGACCTCGTCGGGCGTGAAGCCGAGCTGCGCGGCGCGGCGCAGCGTCTCCGCGACGATGCCCGCGAGGGCGTCCGACCCGCGCCGCACCGGCGGGCGATCCACGACCCGCGTCCCGGCGCCGTGGCGGCCGATGACGTAGCCCGCGTCGGCGAGCCGGCGATAGACCGCCCGGACGGTGTTGGGGTTCACCCGCAGCGCGGCGCCGAGCTCTCGCACCGGCGGGAGACGGGTGCCGGGCTGGAGGCGTCCGGACTCGATCTGGTAGGCGAGCTGCCAGTAGATCTGGGTGCTGATCGGGACGTCGGAGTCGCGCTCGATGTCGAGCTCGTGGCCGCCCGCGGAGCCACTCGACGACGCCTTGTCGCCGGGCGCGGGGGGCCGTTCGGCGGCCGCGGACGGGTCGTTCCGACTACTTGACATAGTGAGGTAGTCCAAGTATCGTTGGTCTTGGCCTAGTTGACTATATCAACCACGGGGCCTCGAAACCCCAGAACACGAGAAGCCCCAATGGAACTCTTCATCATCACGATCGGCATGATCGTCCTCGCGGCCTTCGCCACCATGGCGAACGAGATCGGCGTGGACTCCCGGGACCTCTCGGACGACTCGCGTCGCCCGGCCTATCCCGTCGGCATCGCCTGATCGCCCGTCGCCGGGCAACCGGCGACGCTGATCCTCGCACACTCCCGGGCGCCGGTTCTCCCCCTCCACCGACGTCCATTCCCGCAGCCTCCGGTCCGCCGGGGGTTGCGGCGCTTAACGGCCCAACTCGCCGCAACGTGGTCGACCCGCCCCCGGATGTCCGGTGGCGGGTCGTCGTGTGCCTGGGCGGCTCGAGGTGGTGTGGTGGGGCCCGCCGAGCCTTGCGGACCCCACCCCATGCATGGGACGTCGGGTGTCGGTTCCCTCAGTCGGCGCGGCGGAGGCGCATCCCGCGGAGGCGTGCGATCCGCTCCTCGAGCGGCGGGTGGGTCGCGAACAGCTTCGCCACGTTGGAGCCCGACAGCGGGTTGACGATCCACAGGTGGCTGAACGCCGGGTTCCCCTGCGGCACGGGCTGCGGTCGCCGGCCGGGGACGCCACGCATCCGGGCGAGGAGGCCGCCCTGGCGCTGCTGCGCCTCGCGGAGCGTCTCGAGCGCCTGCGCCAGGCCCTCCGGATCGCCGGTCAGCGTCGCCCCCGTCGAGTCGGCGAGGTACTCGCGTCCACGCGACACCGCGAGCTGGATGACCAGCGCGGCGATCGGCGCCAGGATGATCGCGACCAGCGCCATGACCGGGTTGCCGCCGTCGTCGTCCCCGCCCCCGAACAGGAGCTGGAACTGCCCCATCTGGGCGAGGAAGCTGATCGCGCCGCCGATCGTGGCCGCGATCGTCCCGATGAGCGTGTCGCGGTTCTTGACGTGGCTGAGCTCGTGCGCCAGGACGCCGATGAGCTGGCGCTCGTCCATCGCCTCGAGCAGGCCGGTCGTCACGGCGATGGCCGCGTGCTTCGGGTCCCTGCCGGTCGCGAAGGCGTTGGGCTCGGGGCGCTCGACGAGGTAGACGCGCGGCATCGGGATGCCGGCGCGGTCGGCGAGGAGCGCCACGATCGAGCGCAGGCGGGGCTGCTCGTCCGGACGGAGCTCGCGCGCACCGTTGGCGCGGAGGGCGAGCGAGTCGCTCTTCCAGTAGACGAAGCCGTTGAGCGCGATGGCGAAGACGAAGGCCATCACGAGGCCGGACTGCCCGCCGATGAGCCCGCCGACGGCGACGAGGATGCCGCCGAGCGCGGCCATGAGGGTCCAGGTTCGCAGGGTGTTGGAGAAGCTGTTCATGTCCTTGCTGCCTCGGGGCGCTCCCGGTGGTTGTGCTGCGGGCAGACGCCCGTGCTGGCCAGTGTCGTGGCCGATGCCGAGCAGGACAAGGGCAGGCCGTGGCAGCGTGGGATCGGCTATCCTGCCGAGACCATGCAGGATAGGGCCGTCCCGCCGTACTTCCTGGCGCTCGTCGCGCTCACCGCGGATGAGGCCGTCCTCGACGAGCTCGGCGCGGAGGTCGCGCGGGATGTCGCCCGAGGCGAGGCGCCCGGCCGCGACGAGGTCGTGGCGTCGCGGGCCGCCGTCGACTGGCTGCTCGCGGCGCTCCGCGTCGGGGCGGTCCCGGACGCGGACGCGCTCGCCGTCCTGCGCGACGGGCGCCGCGTCGGAGGCGCGCGCCGGGAGGCCGCTCCAGCCCGTCCTCGACCGGACGCTGTCCGCGGGCTGGGTGACCTGGGACCGGATCACCACGCGCGAGACGCTCGGGGCGGACGCGCTGCGGGCGCTCGGCGACGCGCTGCTGCGGACGGGGGACGCGGCCGCCGCGGCGATCGCGGACGGTCACGCGGCCGCGGAGCGGGAGATCGCGACCCGCTCGGCGTCCGCGCTGCGCGAGCTGCTCGACGCGATCCTCGACCTGTCCGACGACGACGAGGCCGGCCGCGCGCGCCTCGTGCGGCGGGCCGGCGAGCTCGCGATCCCCCTGGACCGGCCGCTCACCGTCGTCGTCGCGGACGTCGGCCGCGACCTCGAGGACGGTGATCCCGCGGTCGCCGAGGTGGCGCGCCGGCTCGCTCCCGGGATGACGCCGCGGGTCGGGGACCCGCGGACGCTCGGCGGTCCGCAGCCCGGGCCGGTCGTCGCCGCATCGGCCGGGCGGCTCGTCGTCCTCGTGCCCGAGACGCGGCGCCCGCTCGACGTCGCCCAGGCCCTTGCGCCGCTCGGCGACGGCTGGATCGCGACGAGCGCCGGTCGCGCCCGGGCTCCTCGGGACGGCCGCCGCCGTCCGCGAGGCGACCGCGGCGCTCTCGGTCGCCCGACGGGGCGGGCACGCGGGATCGATCGTGCCGGCGGCGTCGCTCGCGCTCGAGCGGGCGATGCTCGCCGAGCCCGACCTGCTCCGCGCGGCCGTCGAGCGGGAGCTGGGACCGCTGCTGTCGGCGCCGCGCGGTGCGGGGCTCGCGGACACGATCGAGGCGTACCTCGCCGAGCGCGAGAACGTCAGGGCGGCGGCGCGCCGGCTCGGCGTGGCGCCGCGGACGGTCGCCTACCGGCTCGAGCGGATCGAGCGGCTGCTCGGGGGCAGGCTCGACGCGTCGCGCCGGGCGCGGCTGGCGACGGCGTTGTTCGCGCGACGCCTGCTGGGTGCGCCGGACGCGGGCTAGCGGACCGTCGGGTGGCGCTCGGCGGGCGGGGGCTGGCCGATCTCGACGAGCGCCCTGCGGTAGATCGCGGCACCGTCGATGCCCGGTCGAGGGCGACTGGATCGTCGCGAGATCCTCGACGAGGCGATGCTCGAGTCCCGAGCCCGCCACCCCGTCCACGAGGCGCACGGCACGCGCAGCCGCGCGCAGGACCTGCTCCGTCTCGGTCCGGACCGGGTCGTCCCAGAACCAGCCACACGAGGCGAACATCCCGAGGCGCCAGCGCTGCGCCTCCATCAGGTCGAGGAGCCGGGCGCGATCCGCCTTCGTCGAGCGGGCCCCGAGGCAGTCGGCCGCGAACGCGTCGCCGCTCTGCGCACCGATCACCACGTCCACGTACCGGTCGCGCGCCGCCCACGGATCGTCGAGGCCCGGGATGTCGCGGGCGACGGCCTCGGTGACGACGTCGATGCCGCCGGCGAGCCGCTCGAGCGCCGCGCGCAGCGGTCCCTTCCAGCGACCGTCCGGGACGTCCGGGCACTCGGCGGTCCAGCGGAGCAGCCCGTGATGGCAGCTCCACGACGTCCGCTCGCGGATCCGGATCTCGGGATGCGCCTGGCCCTCGCGCTCGGCCACCGCGTCGTTGAGGCCGACGACGTCGAACGACCGGCCCGCGTCCGCCTCCGGCGCGACGAGGCGCTGGAGGAACAGGTCGCGGAACGACTGGTGGTGGCCGTAGAGCTCGCCGTCCGTGGCGATGACGAGCGTGGGCCGGACGTCGTCGGGGAGCGGATCCGCGAGACGGGGCGCGATCCGCTCGCGCGCGAAGCGGTCCGCGTCGGCGGTCGCGCCGGGCTCGAACGACACCGACCCGGAGAGGTCGCCGTCGTAGAACATCGCGGTGATGTGCCGGCCGCCGCCCACGTCCACGCGGTACGGGCGACGCGGGTCGACGTGTCCCGCCTCGGCCTGCCACGGCGCGAGGACCACGGCCTTCACGCCGGCCTCGGCCGCGACCCGGAGCGTGGCGAGGTCCACGGCCGTCTCGGGCAGCCACATCGCGGTCGCCTCGCGGCCGAAGCGGTAGGCGAAGTCACGGAGGCCCCACGCGATCTCGGTCCGCCGGTCGGCGAGCGACGCGAGCGGCAGGATCGAGTGGTGGAAGCTCTGCGCGATCCCGGTCCCGCCGCCGAGGCGGTCCTGCTCGGCGAACGCGGCGAGGACGGTCGGCGCCTCGCGGGCGAGGTACGCGGTCAGCGTCGCGCCGAGGTTCCACGAGACGCGGGCGGGGATCCCGAGCTCCGCGATCGGGCGGTAGCACTCGGCGGTGATCCGCTCGTTCCAGTTGCGGAACGGCGCGGCCGAGCGGTCGTCGGGGATGTGGCCCGTGAACGGGTCCACCCGGAACGGCTGGTAGAAGTGGGCATGGACGACGAGCCGGCCGCGGGTCATCGCGCGAGGGTAGCGGTCACGCGGGCGTGCCGGCCTCCGCGGCGGTGCGGTCGCGGGCGACGGTGACCGACTGGCGGACGGCGAACCGGCGCGACTCGCCGGGCGCGATGGTGACCGGCCACGAGAGCAGCAGCCCCGAGCCCTGGTAGACGCGCTCGAAGCCCGACTCCGAGTTCGAGACGGTCTCGATCGGGCTCCACCACGCGTCCGCGGCCGGGCTCATCGTCGCGGCGACCGCGACGCCCACCCAGTCGTTGCCGTAGCCGATCGCGTCGATCCCCTCGGCCGTGCCGGTGCCGTCGTGCGCGGTGCGCTCGCCGCGGACGTCGTACCAGGCCGACGGGTTGCCGCCGCCGCCGAGCAGGTGGAGCGAGAGCTCGATGCCCAGGCGGGTGTCGATCGGGGCGTCGCCGCGGTGGTGGACCTCGACCTCGATCGCCAGCTCCGGTCGCAGCCGGTCGCCGTTGAGGCGGATCGTCTTCGTCACGGTCAGCGGCTGGCCGAGCGCATGCCCCTCGCGCGACAGCGAGACCTGGCCGCCCGCGAGATGGTCGATGCGGAAGGCGCCGTCGCGGAAGTCGCCGAGCTCCGCGTCCGCGGCGTGGGCCACGGCCTCGGGGGTGACGTCCGGCGCGAGGAAGCGCACGAGCCCCGACCGTCGCTCGTGGTCGTCGTAGAACAGGCGGCGCGAGAGGCCCTCCTCCTTGACCATCACGAGGTCGTGGATCGAGGCGGGCGCCCCGCCCTCGACGGCCGGCGCATCCGCGTTGGGATCCCGCGCCTCGTGGGCGCGGAGGATCTCGTGGTACGCCTCCGGGCGACGCCGGAGCGCGGCGCCCATCGCGTGCCACGCGGCCCGGAGGTCCCACGAGCCGATGCCCGCGCCCTCGGACGGCTTGACCGTGACGACCTGCCCGGGCTCGGCGAGGAAGACCTCCGGGATCCCGTCCATGTCGAGGTCGCGCGTCTCCGCGACCCGCAGCGTGCCCAGCGAGCGGTCGGCCGCGTCCTCGGCAGCGATGAGGTGCTCGTACGTCGCGAGCCGCATGTGCGAGATGTAGATGCCGCCGAACAGGCCGTGCCAGTAGCAGTCGTTGCTCTGCCCGCGGTGGAGGTGGTCCAGCGCCGCCGTCCGGGCCGGTCCCTCGGTCATCGCCGCGACCTTGCGCGACGTCCGGAGCATCTGCTTGTGGAGGTCGTTGATCTCGCGGTACTTGACCTGGAAGTTGCGCCAGAACCCGCCGCGCAGCCAGCGCGCGTCGGGGCGCTTCGCCGCGACCGCGTCGTGGAGCAGCCTGGTGAACACGACCGTCTCGTCGGGCGGCAGCGCCCACTCGCCCATCTCCGCGTACGAGGACGTCGGGACGTAGACCCGGCCGATCGGCGGCTCCCGGTCGAGCCACTGCGACGGGGTCACGGTGGTCAGCCAGTCGGCGTTCGCCTCGAGCGCCTCGAAGAAGCGCTCGACCCAGCGGCCCTCGCCCCAGCAGTGCTCGTAGGTCGTGGGCCAGGCGCCGAACTTCTCGCCGTCGTCGCCCATCATGCCGACCCGCGTCCCGTCCTCGGTCGCGTGGTCACGCAGGTAGCCGATCACGTCCTCGACCCCGCCGAACGGGATCCGGTAGCGCAGGCCCTGCTCCGTCCCGAAGACCGTCAGCAGGTTGCCCTGGTCCTCGGTGGTGTAGGCGCCCCACAGGTTCTCCTCGGGGATCGCGGCGGCGCGGAAGTGCTGGTCGTCGAGGATCGTCCACTGGTAGCCGGCACCGGCGAGCGCCGTCGGCAGGTCCGGCTCCCAGACCCGCTCTGCGAGCCACGCGCCCCGCGGCCGCGTCCCCGTGATCCGCTCGAGCGTGCCCGCCATCCGCGACAGCTGGTCCACGCGGTCGCGCTCGGGGAGCGATGCGAGCACCGGCTCGTACAGGCCGCCGCCCAGCAGCTCCACCTGGCCGCGTGCGACGAGCGCCCGGAGCCGCTCCAGGAACTCGGGCCGCTCCGCGGCGAACCACTCGAGGAGCGGGCCCGTGTAGTGGAGCGAGAGGCGGACGCCGGGGTGGCGCTCCAGCGCCTCGAGCATCGGCAGGTAGGCGCGGTCGTAGACCTCCGCGAACACCCAGCCGAAGTTGCCCACCGGCTGGTGGTTGTGAATCGCGAGGGCCAGCGAGATGCGGGGGGCCAACGGCTGCGGTCCTCTGTTCGGTCCGGCACGCGGGTGATGTCGCGGCCGTCGGTGGGTCAGGAGCTGGCGTGGTCCTTCGACGGCGACGGCAGTCAGGCGTTGTGGCGTCGCCGAATCGCCGCCGTCGGGCGACGGCAGGTACAGCCGCTCCACGTACTCGTGGAGCATCCGCGTCGTGGAGAAGCGCCAGATGTTGCTGGCGATCGCGTTGCGCATGAGCTGGGTCCAGCGCGGCGGGAGGCCCGTCGCGTCGCGCTCGTAGTACGCCGGGATCAGCTCCTGCTCGAGGATCCGGTAGAGGTCCTGGGCGTCCGACCAGTCCTGCGCGCCGTCGTCGGGGTTCGTCTCCCGGCCGCCGATCGCCCAGCCGTTGTCGCCGTTCCAGCCCTCGTCCCACCAGCCGTCGAGGACGGACAGGTTGGGGATGCCGTTCGCGGACGCCTTCATGCCGGACGTGCCCGATGCCTCGAGCGGCCGGCGCGGGTTGTTGAGCCACACGTCGACGCCCTGGACGAGGAACCGGCCGATCCGGATGTCGTAGTCCTCCATGATGAAGACCCGACCCCGGAGCTTCGGGCTGCGCGACCGGCTGAAGATGTCCTGGATGACGCCCTGGCCGGGGCGGTCGGCCGGGTGGGCCTTGCCCGCGAAGATGATCTGCATCGGGCGCTCCTCGTCCCACAGCATCCGCGCGAGGCGCTCGATGTCGGTGAACAGGAGCGCGGCGCGCTTGTAGGTCGCGAAGCGGCGCGCGAAGCCGATCGTGAGGATCGACGGGTCGAGGACCTCCTCGAGCTCCTCGAGCGTGGACGGGGCCTCGCCGTGACGCGCGAACTGGCTGCGCAGCCGGCCGCGCGCGAAGATCGCGAGCTCCAGCTTCTGGCGCTGGTGCGCCTCCCACAGCTCCTCGCCCGGGATCTTGTCGATCCGGTCCCAGAACCGGCGCCGCTCGACCATGTCGTCCATGCGGTCGAGGTTCGCGTCCGACCAGCGCTCGAGCACGTCGCGCATCGGCTGGCCGAGCCAGGTCGGCGTGTGGATGCCGTTCGTGATGCCGAGGATGTCGTGGTCCGTGACCCCGGTCCACGTCGCGTTGGCCGTCTCGGCGTGGAGCTGGCTCACGGCGTTCGCGCCGCGCGTCAGCCGGAGCGAGAACGCGGTCATGTCGAACTGCGTCTCATCGCCCTCGACGCCCAGCCCGAGCGCGAGCAGCGCGTCGGTCGGGATGCCGCCGGTGTTGGGCCGCCCGTCACCCTCGAGCAGCGGCTGCGCGACCCGCCGGACGAGGTCCGCGTCGAACCGCTCGTTGCCCGCGGAGACCGGCGTGTGGATCGTGAACACCGCGTCGCTGCGGACCGTCTGTCCATGCGTCGTCGACCGTCGACCCACCCGCGATGAGCTCCCGCGCCCGCTCGGCGAGGAGGAACGCGGAGTGGCCCTCGTTGAGGTGCCAGACGGCGGGCGAGAGGTCCAGCTCCCGCAGCGCCCGGACGCCGCCGACGCCGAGGACGAGCTCCTGGTGGAGGCGCATCTCGCGGCCGCGGACGTACAGGATGTGGGTGATCGGGCGGTCGGAGTCGTCGTTGTCGGGGACGTCGGTGTCGAGCAGGAGCACCGGCACGCGGCCGACCTGGGCGACCCAGACGGCGGCGAACAGGTCGCGGCCGGGGAGCGGGATGCTGACCATCATCGGCTCGCCGAGGCGGTCCAGCGCACGCAGGATCGGGAGGCGGCTCAGCTCGTAGTCCGGGTACGCGTGCTCCTGGTGCCCGTCGGCGTCGATCGACTGGCGGAAGTAGCCCTTGCGGTACATGAGGCCGACGCCGATCAGCGGCAGCGCCATGTCCGAGGCCGTCTTCATGTGGTCGCCGGCGAGGACGCCGAGGCCGCCCGAGTAGATGCCGAGGCTCTCGTGGAACCCGTACTCGGCGCAGAAGTAGGCGATCGGACCCTCGAGGTCGTCGCCGTGGCGACGCGCGAACCAGTGGTCCGAGCCGTTCGCCATGTACGCGTCGAACTCCTCGAGGAGGTCGTGGTACTCGGCCATGAACGCCGGGTTCTCGAGCAGCTGGTCCCAGGCGACCGGCCCCGACAGGACGGGGATCGGGTTGCGGTACCGGGCCCAGGCGCCGGCGTCGATCCTGCTGAACAGGACGCGCGCCTGGGGGTGCCAGCTCCACCACAGGTTGTAGGCGAGGCGCCGGAGGCCTTCCAGCTTCGGCGGCAGGTGGAAGGAAGCGCCGGGCGCAACCGGCACGTGAACGAGGGGCTCCATGGGGCGCACATGATAGACCGGGTCGCGGATGCTTGTGAACCGGTTTAGGCGAGGCGTTTTCGCCGCTCGTGCCTCGCCCGCCGCCATGCGCTGGGAGACTCAACGGTTCCGCCACGCGACGTTTGAGTCGCCGGGGGACTGGCCTGTTCCGTCGCAGGCCGTATCCGCGGAACAGCCGAGTCGGCGGCCGCATATTCCGTTCCGCGACGGAACCGTAGAGTCGCTGGCCGCATAGCGGCCCGGCCACGGGGTCCCAGGTGCTCCAGATCGCGAGGTGGCACCGTTGCAGGCGCCGGTTGCGAACGGTTTGGGGTCCCACGGGTGCCGGTTCCTGCGACCCACGAGCATCCTGTCCATCAAATGGCGCGATCTGGTCCATCAGACACCCCGGGCGCACCTCCTGCTGAGGCGCGACCCTGCCGCCGCACGACGAGGCGCGTACGATCGCCCGATGACGATCAGCGTCGCGATGCTCGCGGCCGAGTGCGAGCCCTGGGCGAAGACGGGCGGCCTCGCCGATGTCGTGGACGCGCTCGCGCGCGCGCTCGGCCGCCTGCCGGAGGCCGGCACGGAGCTCGCCGCCCCGATCGACGTCTTCCTCCCTCGCTACCGGTCCGTCCCCGTCCCGGCGGACGCGGTGCGCGAGCCCGCGCTCGTCATCGCGGACCCCCGCGGCGGCGCGCCGCTCGAGGTCGGCATCGTCGACGTGGCCGCCGACGGCTACCGGCTCCGGCTGGTGGACCTCCCCGCTGCCTTCGACCGCGACGGGTTCTACGACTTCCCCGACGACCCGTGGCGGTTCGCGGTGTTCAACCGCGCGGCGCTCGCCGCCCTCAAGCGCGACGGCGCGCCGATCGACGTCCTCCACGTCCACGACTGGCACACCGGCCCGGCGCTCATCGAGCGTGCCCGCGGCGAGGCCGCCAAGGACCCGTTCTTCCGCGACATGGCGGTGATGGTCACGCTCCACAACCTCGCCTACCACGGCTGGACGGCGAGCGACCAGCTCGGGCAGCTCGGCCTCAGGGCGGGGGAGCGGCTCGCCGGCCCGAACCCCCACGGCATCGACCTGCTGCTCACCGCGATCGAGGGCGCCGAGATGGCGAACACCGTCTCGCCGGGGTTCGCGCGCGAGTCGCTGACGCCGGCGTTCGGGATGGGGCTCGACGGCACGCTGCGCGCCAAGGGCGACCGATACGTCGGGATCCTCAACGGCATCGACCCCGACGTGTGGAACCCGGCCGACGACCCGGCGCTCGCCGCGCCGTACTCGCGGGACGACACGACGGGCAAGGCCGCGTGCCGCGCGGACCTCCTCGGGCGCAACGGCTTCGATCCCGCAGACGACGGCATCGTGCTCGGGATGATCGGGCGGATGGACCCGCAGAAGGGGTTCGACCTCCTCGCCGACGGCGCCGCGGACCTCCTCGCCGCGGGGGCGCGGGTCATCGTCCAGGGGAGCGGCGACCCGTCGCTCGCGGACCCGTTCCGGGCGCTGGCGGCCGCGAACCCGGGCCGCGTCGCGCTCATCGAGCGCTTCGACCGCGAGATGGCCAGGCGGATCTACGCGGGCTCGGACGTGTTCCTCATGCCGTCCCGGTTCGAGCCCTGCGGGCAGGGCCAGATGATCGCGCTCCGGTACGGGACGCCGCCGATCGTGCGCCGGACCGGTGGCCTCGCGGACTCGGTCGTGGACGCGGGCGAGCACCCGCGGACCGGGACCGGCTTCGTGTTCGACGACGCGACGCCGGCGGCGCTCGTCGCGGCCGTCGGGCGGGCGGCCGCCCTTCGAGCGAAGCCGCGCGCGTGGGCCGCGCTCCGCGATCGCGGGATGGCCGTCGACTTCCGCTGGGACACGGGCTCCGCGCCCAAGTACCTCGAGGCCTATCAGCGCGCCATCGAGATCCGACGCGGAGGCTGAGCCCGGATCGCCCGGCGCATGCGAGAATCACGCCCACCATCCCGATCCCACCCCGCGGCCCCGCCGCCCGGAGGCCCCGATGCCCAGGCAGTTCGTCGTCCAGGTCACCAACAAGCCCGGCCAGATGGCCGACCTCGCGGAGCAGATGGCAGCCGCGGGCGTCGACCTGCGCGCGATCGGCGGCGGCGGGCTCGGCGACGTTGGCCACTTCATCCTCACCACGGCCGACGACGACAAGGCGCGCGAGGTCCTCGAGGCCGGCTCGTGGAACTACATCGAGGGCGAGTCGCTGCTCGCGGAGGTCGACGACCGGCCGGGCGGCATGGCGCGCGTCGCGCGCGCCCTCGCGGACGCGAACGTGAACGTGCTGGGCCACCTGTTCCTCGGCCGCTGGAGCGACCGCGCGACGTTCGCGTTCGTCGTCGACGACCCGGACAAGGCGCGCGCGATCCTCGAGAAGCTGTAGCCCGCGCGATGCGCGTCGGGATCATCGTCCCCCAGGGCTGGACGGGGGAGTACGACGGCTGGGACCCTGCCCGCGCCTGGGCGCGCACGGTCGCCGTGGCCCACGAGGCCGAGGCGCTCGGCTTCGACTCGCTGTGGCTGTTCGACCACTTCCAGACCGAGCCCGTCCCGACCGACGAGATCACGTTCGAGGCGTTCGTCGGGCTGTCCGCGCTCGCGGTCGAGACGGCAAGGGTCCGCCTCGGCCACCTCGTCCTGTGCGCCGGGTACCGCAACCCCGCGCTCGTCGCGAAGATGATCTCGACGCTCGATGTCGTCTCGGGCGGGCGGGCGGAGCTCGCCCTCGGCGCCGGGTGGAAGGAGGACGAGTACACCGCGTACGGCTTCGGCTTCCCGCCCCTCAAGGAGCGGATGGCGCTGCTCGAGGACACGCTCGAGGTCGCGACGCGGATGCTCGCGCCCGGCCGGGCGACGTACGCCGGGACGCCAGGCGTCCGTCGCCGGCGCGATCAACGTCCCGAAGGGCATCCAGTCGCCGCGGATCCCGATCATGGTCGGCGGCAACGGGCCCAACCGGACGTGGCGGCTCGCCGCCCGGTATGCCGACGAGCTCAACGTCGACTGGCTGTCGCCCGACGAGGTCCGCGACGCGCGGCCCGTGATCGCGAGCCGGTGCGAGGAGATCGGGCGCGATCCCGCCACGCTGCGCCTGTCGGTCAACATCGGGCGGCCGCACTCCGAGCCCGAGGGCGCGCCGCGCATCGACCTCCTCCGCGCCTACGCGGACGCGGGCGTCGACCGGGTGATGACACTGCTCAGCAAGTCCGCCGACGACGACGGCGCGCTCGAGCGCTTCGCTGAGGACTGCGTCGCGGCCGGCTGCGAGCTCGACGCGGCGGGCTGACGCCCCGACCGGCGCCGGGCGCGAGTGAGCCCCGGCGCCACGTTCCGCGGCGCCGGGGCTCGTGTGCGGAGGCTCGGGCTACCGGTTGCCCTTCGGCTGCCAGCCCGGAACGGCCTGCAGCCCGTACGCGAGCACCGCGTGCACGTTGCTGCCGTCCGCGTTCGCGACGTACACGGTCCGATCGTCGAAGCGGGTGAACGCGATCTGTCCGCCGTCGGGCGACCAGGCGCTGCCGAAGTCGTCGGTCGATCCGCCGACGATCGTGTGCTGGTTGCTGCCGTCGGCGTTCATGACGAGGATGTCGCCCGGATCACCGGCCGCGTAGGCGATCTTCGACCCATCGGGACTCCAGTCGGGGACCTGGTCCTTCCAGGCGTCGTCGAACGTGAGCTGGGTCACGTTGTCGCCGTCGGCATCCATGACGTAGACCTGGCCCACGCCGGTGCGATCGCTCGTGAACACGATCCGCTCGCCATCCGGCGACCAGGCGGGGTTGCCGTCGCCGCCCGGATCGGACGTCAGCTGGACGAGGCCCGAGCCGTCGGTGTTCATCACGAACAGGTCGAAGTTGGTGGCGCCGGCGGGCTGCGACCCGAACACGATCCGCGACCCGTCGGGCGAGAAGTCGGGGAACGTCGACCGGCCACCGAGGTCGGTGACCTGGCGCTTGTCCGACCCGTCCTGCTTCATCGTCCAGATCTCGATCACGCCGCCACGCTGCACGCCGTGGCACCAGGCGAGGCGCTTGCCGTCCGCGGACCACGCCGGGCAGGCGTCGAACAGGGGATCGGTGGTCAGCCGCTGGAGCGCCTGCCCGTTGGGCAGGAACGTGTAGATGTCGGTGTTGCCGTCGACGTTGATGCCCGACGCGAGGCGGCCGTCGACCGAGCCGGGGTAGGTCGCCGACGCCGTGATCGGCAGCGACAAGAGGAGCGCGAGCGCCGCCAGCGCCGTGGCGACACGCTGGACACTTCGTGTGCGGGTCATGGTCGGAGCCTCCCGAATGAAGCCGAGCCATCAGCTGGGCTCGATGGCCAGACACTCGGTCGGCCCGGTAGACGGGCGCGCTACTCGCCGGTAGACGCGGGCGGCGCCGCCTTGCGCGAAGTTGGCGCAGAACGTGGTGTTACCGTGCGCTGGCAGCCATGGACTTCCGCATCCTCGGTCCCCTCGAGGTCGTTGACGCCGGGCGAACGGTCCGCTTGGGCGAGGGTCGACAGCGCGCCCTCCTCGCGCTCCTGCTGCTCAGGCCGAACCAGGTGGTCTCGAGCGACCGCCTGGTCGAGGAGCTGTGGGACGAGGAGCCCGCCCCGACCGCCCCGAAGATGCTCCAGAAGTACGTGTGGCAGCTCCGGACGACGCTCGACGACCGCGAATCGACGCCGGGCAGCAGGCGGATCGAGACACGCGGCCAGGGGTACCTGCTGCGCATCCAGCCGGACGAGCTTGACGCATCGAGGTTCGAGCGACTGCTCGCCGAGGGCCGCCGGGCGAGGGCCGAGGGGCGGCCGGACGCCGCCGAGACGCTGCGGGACGCGATCGCCCTGTGGCGCGGGCCGGCGCTCGAGGAGTTCGCGGACCGTGCCTTCGCCCGCTCCGAGGTCGCCCGGCTCGAGGAGATGCGCCTCGCCGCACTCGAGGAGCGCATCGGCGCCGACCTCGATCTCGGGCGTCACGCCGACGTCATCGCCGAGCTCGAGACGCTGGTCGCCGAGCAGCCGTTGCGGGAGCGCCTGCGCGGCCAGCTGATGCTCGCGCTCTACCGGTCGGATCGGCAGGCGCAGGCGCTCCGGGTCTACCGCGACACGCACCGGATGTTCGGTGACGAGCTGGGGCTCGATCCGTCGCCCGAGCTGCAGCGCCTCCAGCGCGCGATCCTCGCCCAGGATCCGTCGCTCGACTGGACCGCGCCATCCGCGCCCGGGGCCGACGAGGCGGCCGCGCCGGGGGAGGCGCCGTATCGGGGGCTCGAGTACTTCGACGTCGACGATGCGCCGTGGTTCTTCGGCCGCGAGCGCCTCACCGCCCGCCTCGTGGAGCGCATCCGGACCACGCGGCTGCTGGCCGTCGTCGGCGCCTCGGGGAGCGGCAAGAGCTCGCTCGTGCGGGCCGGCCTCGTCGCAACGCGCGAGACGCGAGGGCGACGCACCCCACCGCATCTACGTCATCACGCCCACCGCACACCCGCTCGAGGCGCTCGCGCTGGGCCTGAGCGGCGCCGAGAGCCCGCTGCGGTCGACGGCCGCGCTGATCGACGACCTGGCCGCCGAGCCACGGACCCTCCACCTCGCAGCGCACCGACTGGCCGAGGGTCGGGCGCGGCTCGAGGGAACCGGGACGCTGCTCGTCGTGGACCAGTTCGAGGAGCTGTTCACGCTGTGCCGGGACGAGCGGGAGCGGAGCGCGTTCGTGGCGAACCTCATGACGGCGGTCGCCATGGACGGCCCGATCGCGATCGTCATCACGCTCCGCGCCGACTTCTACGCCCATCTCGCCGCCTATGCGGACCTGCGGAGCGCCGTGGCGAGCGAGCAGGAGTACATCGGCCCGATGACGGTCGACGAGCTGCGCCGATCGATCACCGGACCCGCCGAGCACGGCGGCTGGGAGCTCGATCCAGGTCTCGTCGACGTCATCATCCACGATCTCGAGGACGCGCCCGGAGCCCTGCCCCTGCTGTCGCATGCCCTGCTCGAGACGTGGCACCGGCGACGGGGCAGGACCCTGACCGTCGATGGCTACGCGGAGGCGGGCGGCGTCCGCAAGGCGATCGCGCGCACGGCCGACCGCCTGTTCGAGAAGGAGCTCGACGTCGCCGAGCGGGAGATCGGGCGGCGCCTCCTCCTCCGGCTGACCGAGCTGGGCGACGGCACCGCCGATACCCGACGCAGGGTCGCCCTCCGGGAGCTGATCCCGTCCTCGCCACCCGAGGCCGCGGCGGCCGCCACTCGGGTCCTCAACCGATTGACGGACGCACGGCTCGTGACGACCGGGGAGCTGACCGCCGAGGTGGCGCACGAGGCGCTGATCCGCGAGTGGCCGACCCTGCACGGCTGGCTGTCCGAGGACCGCGACGGCCTCCGGATGCACCGCCAGATCACCGAGGCCGCCGACCAGTGGGAGGCGATGGACCGGGATCCCGGGGCGCTCTACCGCGGCACGCGGCTCGATCGGGTCATGGACTGGGCCGACTCCCATCCCGGAACGCTGAACGAGCGAGAGCTGGCGTTCATCGCCGAGTCGAGCGCGCAGGCCGTGCGCGAGGTCGAGGAACGCGAGGCGCAGCACCGACGCGAGCTCGAGGCCGCCGAGCGGTTTGCCGACGCCGAGCGACGCCGGGCGGGGCAGGAGGCGGCTGCGGCGAGCCGGCTCCGACGGCGCGCGGTCGCCCTGAGCGGCGCGCTCGGCCTCGCGGCCGTGCTCGGGGTCGTCGCGCTGGCCTTCGGCCAGCAGGCCCGCAACAGCTTCGCCGGCGCCGACAGCCAGCGGCTCGGGGCGGAGGCGAGCGGCATCCTCCAGCGCGGTGAGAGCGCCGAGCTCGCGGCGCTCCTTGCCATCCGCGGGATCCGGTCGCAGTACACGCCTCAAGCCGACGCCGCCCTCCAGCGTGCCTCCCGCCAGCAGTTCAGCGACCGCATCGTCACGTTGCCGCAGCGCGTCGACGGGCTCGCGGTCTCCGCGGACGGTACGTCGCTGCTCGCGGGATCCGGGGACGGCAACGCCTACCTCGTGCGACTGGATGACGGCGATCATCCAGCGCACGTTTCCCGGCGCGTCCGACTACATCCCCGACGCCGACCTCTCGCCCGACGGCACGCTCGCCATGACCGTCGACGAGGAGGCCATCCACCTGTGGGACGTTGCCTCGGGGACCGAGCGCTGGACCTACGACCCCAAGGGTCAGCAGGACGCGGGCTTCTCCCCGGACAGCCGCTCGGTCGTGTCCCTGATCGATGGCGCGGCGACGTGGCTGGACGCCACGGATGGCCACGTCCTCAGGCAGGTGCCGATCCCCGACAGCCGGGCGCTGTTCCTCGCGCCCGATGGCCGAACGGCCTTCGTGAGCGCCGGCCCGACGGGCGGCCTGTGGGACCTGGAGACGGGCACGCTCATCCGCGAGTTCGAGGGCCACTCGGGCAACATCGCCCACGCCACGTTCTCGCCCGACGGGCGCCTCGTCGCGACGAGCTCGAACGACAAGACGGCACGCATCTGGGACGTCGCGACCGGAGAGACCCTGCAGACGCTCGCCGGTCACACGGAGATCGTGTTCCAGTCCGCGTTCTCACCCGACGGGTCGCAGCTCCTGACCGGCAGCCTGGACACGACGGCCCACCTCTGGGACGTGGCGACGGGTGCCGACCTGCGCCGGTTCGCGGGGCACACGGCATCGGTCTACTCGGTCGGGTTCACCGGCGACGGCTCGCACGCGATCACGACCGGCAAGGACGGCACGATCCGCTTCTGGGACATCACGGCGCCGGTGGAACGCGACACGCTCGCGGGACCGACGTCGTTCATGTACGCCCTCGAGTACTCGCCCGACGGGAAGGTCCTGTTCGCCGGCAACGCCGATGGGACCTCGCAGCTATGGGACGTCGCCAGCCAACGGGTCAGCGCACGTCCTGATCCATGACGCGCGTGTGGACGTCGCCGCCTTCTCGCCCGACGGCAAGTTGGTGCTGACCGCGGCGCAAGGGCATCCGGCCGAGCTGTGGGACGTCGCGACCGGCGCGCTCGCTGGCTCTCTCGAGGGCTCCGGTGGCCATGAGGCGGCGGACTTCTCGCGCGACGGACGGCTGATGGTCGCATCGGTCGGCGACGGGATCGGAGTATGGGATGTCGCGACGCGAACGCTCATCACGGCTGTCGAGACCCCGCTCTTCGACGCCGCGACGATCTCGCCCGATGGCACGCGCCTCCTCACCTTCGTCGACATCGCAGGCGAGCCGAACGGCGCGATCTGGGACGCCCGATCGGGCGAGAAGCTGTACGAGTTCGAGCAGCCCGGCGGCATCATCTATGCGACGTTCGCTCCCGACGGCAGGACGTTCCTCGCGACCGGCCGCGACAACGTCGCCCGGCTGTGGAACGTCGAAACGGGCGCGGTCGCGCAGGAGTTCCGTGGCCACACGAACATCATGTGGCGCGGCACGTTCTCGCCCGACGGGCGGTACGTGTTCACGACGAGCCAGGACAAGAGCGCTCGCATGTGGGACGCGAAGACAGGCGAGCAGCTGCGCTACTTCCCGGGGCACGCCCTGTCGGCCGTCGCGGGCATCGCCGTCTCGCCCGACGGCAGCCAGGTCGCGATCGGCAGCTACGACGGCTTCGTCCAGCTGACGCCGACGGACCGCGACGCCCTCCTGGACTCAGTGTGCGTGCGGTTGCGGCGCGACCTGGACGATGCGGAGCGCACGATCTACGACATCTCGGACCCGCAGCCCACCTGTCCGTAGCGCGACGAGGCGCGGCTCAGGCGGCCCCGGCACCCGGCTTGAAGACCATCATCGCGATGATGATCGCGAAGCTCACGAGCTCGAGTCGCGAGACCAGGAAGACCCGGCCCAGCAGGGCGCGTGCCGCGGTCGAGGTCGGCCCCTCCGCTTCGAACAGCTCCGCGATCTTCTTGGTCCGTGGGCCGACGTAGATCGAGCCGGCGATGACGGACAGGATCCACAGTGCGACCGCCGTCGCGACCCAGGTCTGGCCGAAGCTCCACTGCTGGGCGACCATCACGGCGCCGGCGAGGAACAGGAGGATCGACGCGGGCAGGAAGACCCGCAGCCCCAGGAACTCGATGTTCCGGGCGAGCTTGGGCAGGTCGGTCGGGTCCGTCGAGCGCTCGACCCGCAGGGCGAGCAGCTGCGCGAAGAACGCACCACCGACCCAGATGACCGCACAGATGATGTGAACGTAGAGCAGGACCTGGTACACCCTCTCACCTCCGTCGCGAGCATAGGGCAGCCGACGGGGCCGACGGAGGCACTTACGCGAGCTCGTCGCGGCGGCGTTCCAGGTAGGCGGTCTCGGCGGTGTTGCCCGCCAGCTCGATGGCCCTGTCGTACGCCGCGCGCGACTCCTTGCTGCGGCCCAGCCGGCGCAGCAGGTCGGCGCGGGTCGCGTGGTAGGCGTGATAGCCGGCCAGCGGGTCATCGAGACGGTTGACCGCCGCCAGCGCGACGTTCGGGCCGTCGAGCTCGGCGATCGCGATCGCCCGGTTGAGGGCGACGATCGGCGACGGGTCGAGGCGGACGAGCTGGTCGTAGAGCGCGACGACCTGTGACCAGTCGGTATCGCGTGCGTCGCGCGCGGAGGTGTGCACGGCGTTGATCGCCGCGAGCACCTGGTAGCGACCCGGCGCAACGCCACTCGCCAGCCGCTCGCGCACCAGCCGATGGCCCTCCGCGATCAGCGCCGCGTCCCAGGCCGCGCGGTCCTGCTCGTCGAGGGCGACGAGCTCCCCGTTCGGCGCCACCCGGGCAGGGCGGCGGGCCTCGGTGAGGAGCATCAGCGCCAGCAGCCCGGCCGCCTCGCCGTCCTCGGGCAGGAGCTCGCGGATCAGGCGGGCGAGGCGGATCGCCTCGGCGGTGAGGTCCTGGCGCACGGGATCGGTGTCGGGGCCGGTCGCGAGGTAGCCCTCGTTGAACACGAGGAACAGGACCGCGAGCACGCCCGAGACGCGCACCGGGAGATCCTCCGCGGCCGGCACCCGATAGGGGATCCGGGCGGCCTTGATCTTGGCCTTCGCCCGGGTGATCCGCTGCCCCATGGCGGCCTCCTGCACAAGGAACGCACGGGCGATCTCGGGCATCGTCAGGCCGCCGACCATGCGAAGCGTCAGCGCCACGCGGGTCTCCATCGCGAGCGCCGGGTGACAGCAGGTGAAGATCAGCCGGAGCCGGTCGTCGTCGATGGCGCCGGTGGGCTCGGGCGGGTCGTCGTCGGACAGCATCTGCGCCTCGGTCTGCTTGTCGTCGCGCTTCTGCTCACGCCGGATCCGGTCGATCGCCTTGCGGGTGGCCGTGGTGGTCAGCCAGGCGCCCGGGTTCGGGGGGACGCCGTCGTCCGGCCAGCGCGCGATGGCGGTCGCGAACGCCTCCGCGGCCGCCTCCTCGGCGATGTCGAGGTCGCCGAACCGCCTCGTCAGGGCGGCGACCAGCCGCGCCCACTCCCCGTGGTGCGCCTGGGTGATCGCCTCCCGGACGTCGGTCACGCGCTCCTGCTCGTCAATCGCAGTGGGCGTCGTCGGGCAGCAGCTCGAACACCTGCTGCGCACACCGACAGGCGGCGGCGATCTTCGCGGCCCACTCCAGCGCGACCTCGCGTGACGGGACGTCGACGACCGTGAACCCGCCGATGTGCTCCTTGCTCTCCGGGTACGGGCCGTCGGTGACCGTCCCGTCGGTGGCCACCACGCTCGGGTCCTGGTGCTCCAGCCCGGCGGCGAAGACCCACACGCCCTCCCGTCTGCCTTCGGCCTCCACGGCACGCACGGCCTTCCCGACGGCGGGCAGGTCCTCCCTCGGGAATCGCATGTCGCCGTCATCGAACAGGATCATGTAGCGCGTCATCTTGATGCTCTCCTCTCGTCGTGTGGCTGTGCGTCCGGTGCGTCGAGTTACAGGAATGGCCGGACCTCGACCTTCCGGTTGCAGGCCTTCGAGCCGTCGGCGGCGACCTTGAGCGCCACGTCGAGGTCGGGGGCCTCGATGACCCAGAAGCCGGCGATGTACTCCTTCGACTCCACGTACGGCCCGTCGGTGAACACCGCGCCGTCACCCCGGTTGTCGATGACGGTCGCCGTGCTCGGTGTCCCGAGGCCGGCTGCGAAGACCCAGTACCCCTCGGCCTGGATCCGCTCGTTGAACACGTCGATGGTCGCCATCTCGGCCGGGGTCGCGAGGCCCGTGTCCTCGGCGATCACGGAAACGAGGTACTGCATGTCGGATGTCTCCCGTGGTTGCGGTGCGCTCAGTCTGCGTAGTGGGGGCGACCGTTGGGCCGGTACACCTGGATCGTCACGCCCTTGGTGTCGGTCCGCGAGTCGACGAGGTCCAGCGCGATGTCCCGGCCGGCGTCGGCGAACAGCCGCGCGCCCTGGCCGAGGATCACGGGCACCACGAGCAGGGTGACCTCGTCGACGAGGTCGCGCTCGAGCAGCCATCGGACGAGGGTCCCGCTGCCGTGCACCTGCACCTCGCCAGCCCGCTCGGCCTTCAGCTCGCGGATGGCGGCCGCCGGGTCGCCGGCGAGGACGGTCGTGTCCGCCCAGTCACCCTTCTTGAGCGTCGTCGACGCGAGGTACTTGTGCTTCGTGTTCAGGGCGGCGGCGATCTGGTTGTTGGCCGGATCCTCGGCGGCGGCGCGAGCCCGCTCGTCCGCGCCCCAGAAGTCGGCGAACAGCTCGTACGTCCGCCGTCCGAACAGGAACGCGTCGGCGCGCTCGTAGGTCTCGTTGATGAACGTCATGGTCTGGTCGTCGCCGGTCCCCATGGCCCACCCGCCGCGGTCGAAGCCGTTCCTGCGGTCCTCGTCCGTCGTGCCGCCATTGCCCTGCATCACCCCATCGACGGTGACCTGCGTCACGGTCGTCAGCTTCATGATCGTGGTTCCTCACTCGCTGCGTCTGTCGCCTTGCGACGGCCCAGGTGGCCTGCCGCTCATCCGTACTACGAAGAGCGATGGCCCGATCCGACACAGTCCGCCCGATCGTTCGCCGCGACGCGGTAGGATCTGCGACACGCGGGAGTAGCTCAGCTGGCAGAGCGGCAGCCTTCCAAGCTGCATGTCGCGGGTTCGATCCCCGTCTCCCGCTCCAATCTCCACTTACGTCGTCAACTCGTTGACGCCGCACGGGCCGTCCCGTAAGGTTCGGCCCGTGATCGGGATCGCCCTCACGGGCTGTATGGACCAGCAGTGCTCCTGTCGTCGGCGAGCGTCGGCGAGGGTCGAGCACGTGGTCGCCTGAACAGGGCCGCTCACACTCCTCCTCTCCGGGCCTCGCGCCTCCTCGCCGCCCTGGGCGCGCATGCCGCGCGCACGTCCCCCCGACCCGGAGCCCTCTCTTGACCTCGTTGCTCACGCCCACCCCTGCCCGATCCATCGATCCCCGAGGCATGCGCCTCGGCGCCGGCATCTCGGCCGTCATCCTCGCGGTCGCGTTCCTGCTCAACCTGCCGTGGCTCGCCGTCCTCGTCGGCCTCAACCTGGGCATCTCCGCCTTCTTCGGCACGAAGCTGTTCCTGCCCGGCCGCGCGTGGCCCATCGTCAAGCGCACCCTCAAGCTCGGCCCCACGGAGCTCGAGCACGAGTACCCGCCGCGGTTCGCGCAGGCACTCGGCGCGACGTTCCTGCTGCTCGCCGCGATCGCGTTCATCACCGGCCTGCCGACTCTCGGCTGGCTGCTCGTCGGCGCCGTCGCGGGACTCCAGACGCTCCTCGCCGTGACCGGCATCTGCGTCGGCTGCCGCCTGTACTTCCTGCGCTGGTTCGTCCCGTCGCTGTTCGCGCGGATCTTCCGCCGCACGGACGGGCTCGCGCCGCTGGACGTCCCCTCGATCCAGCGCGTCGCCTAGCCGCGACCGCCGCCACCGGGCGACGCCGGTGGATGAATTCGCTCTCCGGAGATAGATCCAGCGACCCGGCCCCGGCCGTCATGGGTGCGACGGCGGCGACCATGTCCCGGGAGCTGCCGACCCAGTAGGCTTCGGGACTGGAGTCGGGAGTGGAGATGGACAGCCGCCGCGAGGTGGAGCTGGCGATGCGGGGCGACCATGACGCCTTTGCCTCGCTGGCCGCCGCGTCGGCGGACCGGTTGTTCGCCCTCGCCCGGATGATCCTCCGTGACACCGACCGGGCGGAGGACGCTGCGCAGGAGGCGCTCGTCAAGGCGTGGCGCGAGCTGCCCCGGCTGCGCGACCCGGACAAGTTCGACGCCTGGATGCGCCGCCTCCTCGTCAATGCCTGCTACGACGAGGCGCGGCGCACGACCCGGCGGGCCGAGGTGCGGTCGATCCCGCTCCATGAGCCCGGCGGCGGCGATCCCGGCCCGTCGTTCGTGGACCGGGACCGCGTCGACCGCGGCCTGCGCCGGATCCCCGTCGAGCAGCGGGCGGTCCTCGTCCTGTTCCACCACCAGGGCCTGACCCATCCCGAGATCGCCGAGACCCTCGGCATTCCGCTCGGGACGGTCAAGTCCCGGATGCGCTACGCGGTCGCGGCGATGCGCGCGGCCATCGAGTCCGACGACCGGGGGACCGATGCGGTCGGAGAAGGGAGGACCGCGTGAGCGACGACAAGCGGCCCGCGCAGGTCGACCGCATCCTCGGAGAGGTCTTCGAGGCGGAGGGCCGGACGCGTGCCCCCGATCGGCTCCTCGAGGAGGTGTTCGGCCGGACCCGCGAGACGAAGCAGGCGCGGCGCGGCCTGCTCGGCGGCGTGCGCCTGCCCGTGATCTCCGGGCGGATCACCCCGCTCGTCATCGCGGCGGTGCTCGTGCTCGGGTCGCTCGTGGCCATCGGCGGCGTCGGCGGCCGGTTCGTTGCGCCGCCTCCGCAACCGGCACCGCAGACGAGCCGCACGCCGATCCCGACGCCTGCGGCGCTGCTGTGCAGGAGCGGCACCGGTCTCTCGGGGATCGTGCCGGACCTGTGGGTCGGGTGCGCCACGGGCATCCGGGCCGTCGATGTGGGGACCGCGTCGCCGGTCGCCGGGGCGACGTTCCCGGATCTCGGCGTCCCGGTGATCGGCCCTGCCGGCACGTGGGCGATCGGGCCGTCGAGCATCGTGGAGATCGACCCGACGGCAGGCCCGGTACGGACGCTCCCCGTTCCGGGCGTCGAGGTGCTCGGCGTCGGGGAGTCGGCGCTGTGGGGCGGCACCGTGGACGACACCGTCATCCGGATCGACCCGGCGACCGGTGAGCGAACGGGCACGATCCCGCTCGGCGCGCAGCCGCTTGCGATCGTCGAGGCAGGCGGGCGGGTCTGGGTCGCCGCTGGTGACTCGCTGCTCCACTCCTACGACGCCGGGACGCTCGCGCCCGACCCGACGATCGTCATCGGCAGCGACGCCGCCCGAATCGGGGCCAACTCGACCGCCGTCTTCGTCGTGAGCCAGGGCGTCGAGGGGACGGTCACGCGCGTGGACCTGGCGAAGGATGAGGTGGCGTCCGTCACCGTCGCCGACCCCGCGGACCCGAGGTCCCTCGGCGAGCTTCTCGTCGGGGACGACGGCGTCTGGGTCACGCGTCGCGCCGGGATCGCTGCGCTCGACCCGGTGACGCTCGAGGTCCGCGCGTCGACGGCGCTGCCCGGGTACCCGATCGGCCTCGTCCGCGACGGGCGGGACGCGTGGATGTTCGCGGAAACGGGCGAGCTCCACCTGGTGGCGCTGCCCTGACGGGTGATCCGAGCCTGAGGCGCGTGCGAAGAGGTTGACGTCGGGACGTCTGCGCCCGATGCTATTGCAACGACTTGCAATTGATACCGCTCGCAGCGGACCGGGGAGACACACGGTTGCCCGCCTTCGACCTCGCGCTCATCGACGTCCCGCTCGCGGCGGTCAGCGCCGGCGCCCTCGGCATCCTCATCACGGGGCTGCTGCTCGGGTTCCGCCACGGCTTCGACTGGGATCACATCGCCGCGATCACCGACATCACGTCCACGACCGCGGCCGCCGACGCCGGGACGGAGATCCACGCCGCGGACCACCAGCTCCACCCGCACGAGCACGGTCATGCGCACGGCGGCTCGGGCGAGCGGACGCAGCACGCGGGCGCGGCCGTCCCGACCGCCATCGCGGCCGCCCACGTCATCGAGGAGCCGCACGGTCATCCGCATGCGCACGGGGCGCCGCACCCCCCGGCCGAGCCAGCGTCCTCGCCCGCCTACGCGTCGGGCGGCGGGGCGGCCATGGCGACGATGCCGACGCTCGCGTCGATGCCGGTCGGCCGCACGCGGCTCGTCGCGGAGCAGAAGCAGGCGATCAAGCTCGGCACGCTGTACGCGCTGGGGCACGCGCTCGTCGTGTTCTGCCTCGGGCTGCTTGCCCTCGCGTTCGGGGCGATCCTGCCCGACTGGGTCGATCCGATCATGGCGCGCGTCGTCGGCTTCACGCTGCTGATCCTCGGGATCTGGGTGTTCGTGTCGCTGTGGCAGTACCTCCGCAACGGGACCGAGTTCCGGATGCGCAGCCGCTGGATGCTCGTGTTCGACGGCGTCCGCTACAGCTGGCGCCGGTTCCAGGCGCGGCTGCACGGGCACGAGCACGTGGCGCCGCTGGAGATGAGCTCCTACGGCCGACGCACGGCGTTCGGGGTCGGGATGATCCACGGCGTCGGGGCGGAGACGGGGACGCAGGCGCTGCTCATCGCCGCGGTCGGCGGGGCGTCCGGCGCCGGGCTCGGGATCCCGATGCTCATCGCGTTCTGCGTCGGTCTCATCGCGTCCAACACGCTCATCGTCGTCGTGTCGGCGACCGGGTTCGTCGCGGGCCAGATCCGGCGGCCGGTGTACATCGCGATCGGGGTGCTGGCGGGGACGTTCTCGATCGCGGTGGGGCTCGCGTTCCTCATGGGCACCGAGAGCCTGCTGCCCGACATCACGCAGTTCCTCGGCGGCAGCCTGTGAGCCGGGCGATCACGGGGATGGCTCCCGCGGGTGCCGCGACCCCCGTCGCGTCGCCGGCCGACGAGGGGCCGTGGGCCGACCTGCCGGGACGGCTGCGGGCGAGCGGCCTGCGCTGGACGCCCCAGCGGCGGACCCTGCTCGAGGTGCTCGCGCAGACGACCGGCCATGTCACCGGCGCCGAGCTCATCGAGCGCTGCCGGGAGCTCGACCCGGCGACGATCCCGTCCACGGTGTACCGGACGCTGGACGTCCTCGAGGACCTGGGCATCGTCTCGCACGCGCACGGCGCCGACGGGCGCGAGGAGTTCCACGTGCTGCCCGCCGCGGAGCACGGCCACCTCTACTGCTCGGCCTGCCATGCGGCCTGGGAGGTGGGGCTCGAGGAGGCGCAGCCGCTGCTCGATGCGCTCGAGCGGTCGCGTGGCTTCCGGGTGCAGCTCTCGCACCTGTCGATCTCGGGGCTGTGCAGCGAGTGTGCCGCCTCGAGGGCGTGAACCCGGCCTCCCGTCTGACAGTCACCCCACGGGTCGTAGACAGCGGGCTCCCGTCATACGCCCGTCCCGTGACTGGTATGCGCCCTGCGGCGGCGCTCCATGCTCATACAGTCATGGGGTGGCTACAACGGCGTCTCGCCGCGGATAACACCCACCGGGTGACTGGATGAGCAACGGCCGAGCGCGGTCGTGCGTGGCAAGCCGATCGCCGCCCGGCCCGGGACCCGCGCCCCGCTGTCTACGACCCGCCGGGTGACTGGTACGCGTCAGGCGCCCGCCGCCTCGAGCACCCTGTCCGAGAACGCCGGCCACGCGCTGACCGCCCACGCCCCGAACGTGCGGTCGGTGAGCGCCACGAGCGCCAGGCCCGCATCGGGGTCCACCCACAGGAACGTCCCGCTGCCGCCGAAGTGCCCGAACGTCCGCGGCGAGTTCCCGGCCCCGGTCCAGTGGGGCGTCTTCGTGCCCCTGACCTCGAACCCGAGCCCCCAGTCGAGCGGATCCTGGACGCCGAACCCCGGCAGCACGCCCCGCAGCCCGGGAAACGCGACCGTCGACCCCAGCGCGACCACCGACGGCGGCAGGGCCCGTGGCACGAGCAGCTCGAAGGCGAGCGCCTCGAGGTCGTGGAGCGTCCCCCGCAGCCCCTCGGACGGGCGGCCCTGGAGCGACGCACCGGACATCCCGATCGGGCCCAGCACCGACGTCTTCACGAGCTCCGCGAACGGCGTCCCCGCAGCCCGCTCCACGACCGCCGCCGCCTCGTCGAACCCGCTGTTGGAGTAGATCCGGGTCCGCGCCGGCGCGGAGATGACGGAGGTGTCATCGAACGCGAGCCCGGACGCGTGGGCGAGCAGGTGGCGCAGCGTGGACCCCGGCGGCCCGGCCGGATCGTCGAGCCCCACGAGCCCGCGGTCCACCGCCACGAGCACCGTCAGCGCGCTCACGACCTTGGTCACCGACGCCCACGGCAGCGCGACGTCCCGCGACCCGCGCTCGGCCACGAGCCCGTCCCGGTCGATGAGCGCCACGCCGGCCCGTCCCGCGCCCCATGCGTCCGCGGCACCGAGGACGTCCCGGTCGAACGGCCGCGCGGAACGGGGGAGCCAGGCGCTCATCGCCACACGCTCACGCCGGCCTCACGACCCGGCGCGGTAGACGACGACCTCGACCTTCTCGAGCGTCACCAGCCCGCCGCCAACGAGTCGCTCGAGGTCCGGGAGCACCGCCCGGATGCGCGAGGCCTCGTCGACCGCCTCGATGAGGATCGGCAGGTCCTCCGACAGGGCGAGGATCCGCGTCGTGTGGACCCGCGACGAGCGCCCGAAGCCCTCGATCCCGCGGAACACCGACGCACCCCGGATGCCGCGCTCGCGGAGCAGCTTCACGATGACGTCGTAGGCCGGCTTGCCGTCGACGTGGTCGGACTCGCCGATGTAGATCCGGACCAGCAGCGCCTCGCCCTCGATCGTCATCGTCGATCCCTCCCGCACGTCACGGCAGCTGCCGCCCGAGCGCCAGCCCGCCGATGACCGCGATGAGCCCGAGCGCCACGGAGCCCACGAGGTTGACCGCGGCGAGCTGCCACGCGCCGTCCTCGACGAGGCGCCAGGACTCGAGCATGAACGTCGAGAACGTGGTGTACGCCCCGAGGAACCCGATCATCAGCGGTCCCCGGAGGTCCGCGGACAGGACGTCGCGCTCGATCGCCCACGCGAACAGCAGGCCGAGCAGGAACGATCCCGAGAGGTTGATGACGAGCGTGCCGTACGGGAACGCGCCCTCGACGCGCTCGCTGATCGCGAGGTCGAGGGAGCGCCGCGCGATCGCGCCGAAGAAGCCGCCGACACCGACGAGGACGAGGTCCACGCTAGTCGAGCGTCGGGACGCCGAGGATGTTGAACCCGCCGTCGACGTAGATCACCTCGCCGGTGACCGCCGTCGACAGGTCCGACGCGAGGTAGAGCGCCGAGTTGCCGACGTCCTCGATCGTCATGTGGCGGCGCAGCGGCGCGATCTCGTTGAACGGGCCGTAGAGCTTGCGAAAGCCCGCGATGCCGCCGGCGGACAGCGTCCGGATCGGCCCCGCGGAGATGGCGTTGACGCGGATCCCCTCGGGCCCGAGGTCGGCGGCGAGGTAGCGGACCGTCGCCTCGAGCGCGGCCTTCGCGACGCCCATGACGTTGTAGTGGGTGACGACCTTCTCGGCCCCGTAGTAGCTGAGCGTCATGACCGACGACCCGGCGTGCATGTACGGGCGTGCCTCGCGGGTCACGGCGACGAGCGAGTACGCCGACACGTCGAGCGCGGTCGCGAAGCCGTCCCGCGACGTGTCCACGAACTGCCCGTCGAGGTCCTCGCGCTTGGCGTAGGCGACGGCATGGACGAGCACGTCGACCTCGCCGTACGTCGCGTGCCACTTGTCGAAGACGGCCCGGATCTGCTCGTCGGACCCGATGTCGCACGGCTCGACGAAGGTCGCACCGATCGAGGTCGCGAGCGGCCGGACGCGCCGCTCGATGAGGCTCTCCACGGACGAGAAGCCGACGGTCGCGCCGGCCTCGTGGAACGCCTTCGCGATGCCCCAGGCGATCGAGTGGTCGTTCGCGACCCCGAAGATCAGCGCCTTGCGCCCGTCAAGCAGTCCCATCCGCGGCTCTCCTCGTGCGGGCCCGGTCGTGGCCCGTGCATCCCCCGACGCTCGTGCCCCGCATCATGCCCCACGCCGCCACCCGCGACGACCCGCTCCGTGCATGGCTGCAGGGAGGATCTGCCTCGCGCGTCTCGTCCTCGCGGCGTCGTCAGGGAGTCGGGCGGGTCACCCGCACGTCGTCCACGCCCGCCTCGACGAGCGAGGACGCGCCCGCGTCCAGCGCCTCGAACCGGATCCGCACGGTCTGGCCGGCCCACGCGTCCAGGTTGACGGTCGCGGTGCGCCAGCTCCCGCCGGTGAGCGTGGCCGACCCCGTCCGCTCCCACACGACCGTCTGCGTCGCGTCCGGTCCCTCGACGATCGCGCGGAGATGGTCCGCGGCCGACGAGTCGGACCCGTGCGCGAAGAACCAGCGGAACGTCAGCTTCTGGCCGGCCGTCGCGGGCAGCTCGATCCGCGGCGACCGGATCGTCGTCCGGCCGTCGAGGTCGGCCGAGCGCAGGGTCGAGCCCGCCGCCAGCCCGGTCACGTACGCGTACCGCCCCGATGACGCCCGTGGCGGGCTGGATCGTCGTGCCGCCGCCCGTCGTGCCCGCCTGGTCGCCGCGCGCGAACCGGCCGGCGGCCGGGGCCGTGTCCGTGCCGTCCGGGTCGCGGGACCAGCCCCGGGTCACCTCGAGGTCGTCGTCGAAGGCGCCGCAGCGGGCGTCGCGCACCGCCGGCCCCAGCACCGACAGCGGGCACCAGGCCCGTTCCAGCAGGTACAGCACCGCCTCCTTGTTGCGCCCGGTCTCGGTCGCGATCTTCGTGTCCTTCGGATAGTCGACCGCGGACAGCTCGATCGTGTACGCGAAGATCCGGTAGCGCCCGTACGCGTAGTCGCGGGACGTGCCCGAGGTCAGGTAGAGGTCGCTCGCCTGCTCCGCCACGTAGCCGTTCGTGGACGCCATGTGCCGGCCGATCGTGGCCAGCGCGTCGTGGTCCGCGGCCGTCATGTCGGACGGCACGTTCGTCGTCGTATAGCCGTACGGCCACATGACGAGCCGTGCGAACTCGTGGAACGAGATCGAGGCGCGGATCTGCTGGCGCCCGCCGACGACCCGCGAGGCGAGGAAGTCGCGCACGGCCCGCGTCTCCGGTGCGGAGAACGCGGCCCGCCCCTCGTACGTGATGGCCGCGGGGTTCGTGCTCGTGCGCCCGCCGCTGCCCCAGCGATAGCCGTAGTTGCGGTTGAGGTCCGTGCCGATCGCCGTCGTCCCGGCGTTCGGCTGGCGGTTCTTGCGCCAGTGGTGGAACCGGCCTGCGCTGATGTCGTACTCCGCGCCGTCGGGGTTGACCGCGAAGATGATCCAGGCCTCGCGCGTGTTCACGATGTCGGTGATCCGCGGGTCCGTCCCGTAGCCGTCGGCGAGCCAGTGCAGGATGCGGAGCGTCATCTCGAGGCTCATGTGCTCGTCCGAGTGGTGCAGCCCGTCGAACATGACCTCCGGCTCGGCCTCGTCGACCGCGACGTTGTCGCTCACCTTGGCGGCCCAGATCGTGCGGCCCTTGTACGACTTCCCGATCGAGAAGGTCCTGACGATCGACGGGTGGGCGGCCTGGACCGCGGTGATGTCGGCAACCATCTCGGCGTAGGTGTGGAAGCCCTCGTAGCCCGGCGGGAACTGGGACGCCGACACGGCGCCGGCGGAGGAGGGGACGAGGAGCGCTGCCCCGAGGAGGGCCGGCGCCAGGGCGCGTCGCACGCGATGCATGGGTGGAGGATGGGCCATCCGGGCGCGGCACGGAATGGTTCGGGCGTCCCGTGCCCTCGTGGCCCCTTCGGCCGGCGGCCCGGAGTAGAGTGGCCGCAACTTCGTCCTCACACGCGCGCCGCCAGACCTCGCGACGCGCCTGCACGGGAGCCCTGCCGATGACCGCCGAGCGGATCAAGATCACCTACGCGACCCTCCGCGCCGACAACGAGGAGCTCCACGCGCTGTACGAGGCGGGGCTCGAGAAGGCCAAGGCGCGCCTCGGCCAGCACCACCGCAACTTCATCGACGGCGCGGACCGCGATGGCGACGGCGAGTTCGAGGTCCGCTCGCCGATCGACAGCGAGATCCTCGTCGGGACGTTCGCGCGCGGGCACGCGCAAGGACACCCAGGACGCGATCGCCGCCGCCCGCCGCGCGCAGCCGGCGTGGTTCCGGCTCGGCTGGGAGAAGCGGCTCGAGATCCTGCGCCGCGCCGCGGAGCTGATCAGCGAGCGCCAGATGGAGTACGGCGGCCTGATGGCCGTCGAGGTGGGCAAGACCCGGCTCGAGGCGCTCGGCGAGGTCGAGGAGGCGGCCGACCTCATCCGCTACTACGCGAAGACGGCCGAGGACAACGCGTTCTACGACCACCCGATGGACAACCTCGGCGACGCGACGGTCCACACCCGGTCGATCCTCCGCCCGCACGGCGTGTTCGCGATCATCAGCCCGTTCAACTTCCCGATGGCGCTGGCCGTCGGGCCGTCGGCGGCGGCGATGATGGCCGGCAACACCGTCGTGTTCAAGCCGGCGACCGTCGCGGCGATGACCGCGACCGCGATCAAGGAGGCGTACCGCGACGCGGGCGTCCCCGACGGCGTGTTCAACCTCGTCATGGGCCCCGGCGACACCGTGGGCGACGAGCTCCAGACGAACCAGGGCATCGACGGGATCGTGTTCACCGGCTCGTACGAGGTCGGCTTCGAGCTGTTCCGCAACTTCTCGACCCGCTACCCGCGGCCGTGCATCGTGGAGATGGGCGGCAAGAACCCGGCCATCGTCCTGAAGTCGGCCGACCTCGAGGAGGCGGCCGAGGGCATCATCCGCGCGGCGTTCGGGTTCAGCGGCCAGAAGTGCTCGGCCAACAGCCGGGTCTACGTCGAGCGGCCCGTCCACGACGAGCTCGTCCGGCAGCTCGTCGAGAAGACCGAGAAGCTCGTGGTGGGGGACCCCCTCCCGCGGACCGCGTTCACGGGGCCGGTCATCGACGAGCGCGCGGTGACCCGCCACCAGTTCGCGGTCTCCGAGGCGCGCCGCGACGGCACCGTGTTCACCGGCGGCGAGCGGCTCACCGACGGGGCGATGGGACGCGGCTTCTACGTGGAGCCGACGGTCGTCGGCCTGCCGGCCTCGCACCGGCTGTTCCAGGACGAGCTGTTCGCGCCGTTCACGGCGGTCGCGGCCGTCGACTCGCTCGACGAGGCGCTGGCGCTCGCCAACGACAACACCTACGGCCTGACGGCCGGCGTGTACAGCGAGGAGCCGGCCGAGGTCCAGCAGTTCCTCGAGGAGATCCAGGCGGGCGTCGTGTACGTCAACCGGCGCGCCGGCGCGACGACAGGCGCGTGGCCGGGCGTCCAGGCGTTCGGCGGCTGGAAGGGCTCCGGCTCGACCGGCAAGTCCGGCCTGTCGATGTACTACGTCGGCCAGTTCCTGCGCGAGCAGAGCCACACGATCGTCGACTGACGGCTCCGGCTCAGCCCTTCGGCTCCTCGGCGTCCCACGACCAGCGGACGTCGTCGTCCTCCTGGACCCCGGGGGCGGGAGCGGGATCCGAGCCCGCATCCCGGGCGCCGTGGAGCCCGGCCCGATAGCCGCCGACGCCGGGCGCGTCGCGCTGGCGCGGCCACGCGCGTGCGAACAGGTACAGCCCGCCCGCGATGACCACGAGCATGCCGGCAGTGAGCAGCAGCGCTTCCACGGATCGACGCCTCCGCCGTCAAGTGTGCTCCGCATTCCGGGAACCGACCGCCGTCGGGCGGTGTACCAGCACCGTCAACGTCCGACGGAGGTTCCCATGATCCGACTGCTGCGCGCGATCCTCGTCCCGCTGACCGTTGCCCTCGGGCTCCCACTCGCGCTCGTCGCGATGCCGGCGGTGGCCCTCGCGGGTGACCCCTGCTACCACGACGTCGCCATGCCCGCGCGCTCCGTGTCGACCTCGCCGTCGATCAAGGCGGAGGACTGTGCCTTCTCGCCGGCCATCACCTACGTCCCCGTCGGCACGACCGTCACGTTCGCCAACGGCAGCACGTGGGCGCACCTCGTCACGGGCGCGAACCAGGAGTGGGGCTCCCGCGACGAGGACCTCCAGCCGAACGGGACCGTCGCGTACACCTTCGCCAAGGCGGGCGTCTACCCGTACGCGTGCGCGCTCCATCGCGGAATGGTGGGCGCGATCGTCGTCGGCGCGGACCCAGCGGGAGCGCTCGCACCGACGACCGGGGGCGCCGTGCCGCCGGCAGCAGCTGCGAGCACGGCGAAGGTGGATACCGGCGTCGCGCAGCCCGTCGATCCTGGGCGTCTCGCCCTCGCAGCCGCCGGTGGCGGGCTCGTCGCGCTCCTCATCGCCTGGGTCGTCCGCCGCGCCCGCCACGCGCCCGTGGTGAAGGAGATCGTTCAGCCCGATGGCGGTCGGACGAGCGCGTAGACCGGCGGACGCCGCACGTGCCGCATCCGCGGGCACCACATTGCGGCGATCGGTGATGAATTCGTGCGACCGCTGGTACGCCGAGGACGGGCGCGACCAGGAGTCGGACGCTGCGCACGAGATGGGTGGGATCGCATGAGAACACGACGGCCGCTCTGATATTCTCGGTATGCACTCTGCATAACATCTATGCGTTCGAGCAACGCCAGGAGGCCCCGTGACGACCCCGCTGGAGGCGAGCCAGATCCCGCACATCGTGACCGAGCTCCCGGGGCCCAAGGCGCGGGCACACGTCGAGTTCGACCACGCATGGACGAGCCCCAGCCTGCCGCGGGCGTACCCGATCGTCCCCGTCCGCGGCCTGGGCTGCGCGCTCGAGGACATCGACGGCAACGTCTTCCTCGACTTCGCCGCCGGGATCGCGGTCAACTCCACGGGCCACAGCCACCCGGACGTCGTCAAGGCGATCCAGGACCAGGCCGCGAACCTGCTCCACATGTCGGCGAGCGACTTCTACCTGCCGATCTACGCGCAGGCCGCCGCCGAGCTCGCGCGGATCTCGCCGTTCACCGGCCCGGCCCGCACCTTCATCGGCAACAGCGGCGCCGAGGCGGTCGAGGCCGGCCTCAAGCTCGCCCGGTACCACACGCGTCGCCAGAACGTCATCGCGTTCCTCGGGGCGTTCCACGGCCGGACGATGGGCGCCGTCAGCCTCACGGCGTCCAAGGCGAAGTACCACGCGCACTTCGGCCCGCTGCTCCCCGGCGTCTACCACGTGCCGTTCGGCAACGAGGGGCTCGAGGAGATGGAGAGCCGGATCTTCAAGCGCCTGATGCCGGCGGACGAGTTCGCCGCCGTCATCGTGGAGCCGATCCAGGGCGAGGGCGGCTACGTCGTCCCCGAGGACGACTTCCTGCCGCGCCTCCGCGAGCTGTGCGACCGCCACGGGATCCTGCTCATCGCCGACGAGGTCCAGTCGGGCGCCGGCCGCACCGGGAAGATGTGGGCGATCCAGCACTGGGACGTGGAGCCCGACATCCTGCTCACCGCGAAGGGCATCGCGTCCGGGCATGCCGGTCGGCGCGATGATCGCGAAGAGCGAGGTCATGAGCTGGGGCCCGGGTGCCCACGGCTCGACGTACGGCGGCAACCCCGTGGCGCTCGCCGCCCTCATGGAGACGGTCCGGCTGCTCGAGGGCGGCCTCATCGCGAACGCCGGGATCCGCGGCCGCGAGATCATGGACAGCCTCGCGCCGCTCCAGGACCGCTTCCCGGGGATCGTCCGTGACGTCCGCGGCAAGGGCCTCATGATCGGTGTCCAGTTCGACTCCGGCGAGACCGCCGAGGCCGTCCAGATGCAGGCGTTCGACCGCGGCCTCCTCGTGCTCGAGGCCGGCGACGACTGCGTCCGGATGTCGCCGCCGCTCGTCGTGTCCCAGGCCGAGGCAGCGACCGCGGTGCGGATCTTCACCGAGTCGGTCGCCCACGTCGTGGCGAACCGCGGCGCCGACCTCCGCGAGGTCGAGCTCGCCACGGCCCAAGGCATGAACGTGCAGGGGATCGAGTCCGCGGGCTGATCCCCGGCCGGCTTCACCCGCCGGCGATCGATACACAACCGCAAACACCGGCCGCGTCTGCCGCGGGCGGCTGTTAGTGGCCGCAGGCGAGCATGCGTGCGTGAGCCTCGTCCTCGTGGTCGCCAGACCGCCGCGCCCTGCGCCCGACACCGTCTCCACGCTCGACGCCGTCGCACGTGACGCGGGTGCGCGCACCGACGTCTGGCGTGCCGTCCGCGACGAAGTTGCGACCTTGCACGCGGGCGGCGAGTCCACGGTCCGTCCCGGCCGGCTTGACGCGTTGGCCGAGGCGATCAGCGCGGACGACGACGACCCGACGGTCGTGTATGCAGCGACGGTCGAGGAGGCGACCGCCGCAGTCCGGGCGCGCATCGACGAAGGCTCTCCGGCGATCGCCGTGGTTCCCGTTGGCCTCGCCGTCGACGACGCCGGCGGCAGCCTGCGCGACCCGGACCTGCTCGAGCTCCACCGCCGCCTCGACGAGGTCGGGCGCGAGCACCCGGACGTCGAGCTCCAGTACGTCGGGCCGCCGTTCGATCACGCTCCAGCCCTCGAGGCGGCAGTTGCCGCCCTTCGTCCGCCGGGCTCGGAGGAGCCGGCGCTGCTCGCGGGTGCCATCGACCGCGCGTTCGGCGGCGATCTCGACCGGTTCGCCCGCTTCATGGCAGCGCTCCAGGCGGGCGTCCCCACCGGCACGCGATTGGTACTCCGCGGCTCCGCGGTGCAGGGGAAGAGCTACAAGACGGGCGAGCCGTTCGATGCGAAAGGCCCCGGGACCAGTGACCTGGACATCGTGCTGATCGGGGAGAGAGCGATGGCCGCATGGGCGCCCGACGCGTTCTATCTTCCTGGGGTGAACACCCAGCCGCTGTACGACGAGGCGCGCGACATCGCGGACGCGGGGCTCGAGCAAGCTCGCGCGGCGGCCCAGGCCGTCGCCGGGCGGCCGGTGGCGCTACAGGCGATGGCGCGCTGGTTCCTGGACCTCCGGTCCGGGCTGCAGGGGACGCCCTACGTCGTCCTCGGGGGCTGACCGTACCCGTGCGCCTCGTCTCGTACAACATCCGGTTCGGCGGCGAGGGACGCCTCGCGTTCCTCGGCGCCGTGCTCGCGCACCTCGAGCCCGACGTCGTGCTCCTCCAGGAGGCGACCGACCCGATCGCCGTGGATCGCATCGCGCGTGCCGCCGGGCTCGGCCACGTGTACCGCCGGCCCGGCTGGACGGTGGCCGCGATGAGCCGCGATGCGCTCGTGGGCCACGAGTGGCACCGGCCGGGCCGGTCACGCGGGTTCGTGGAGGTGATCCCGGCGGGCTCGCCGCACATCCGCCTCGTGGGACTCCACCTGCCGGCAGGGATGTCGGCCCGCGGCGAGCGCACCCGCCTGCGCAGCGTGGACACGCTGATCGAGTGGGCCGGTGGCGCCGCCGACGACAACACGATCCTCATGGGCGACCTCAACTCGGTCGCGCGCGGCGACGTGCCGAGCGTGCGCCAGATGCCCCTGTGGCTGCGGCTGCTGCTCCGCTTCGACGGCGGGATCCGGACCGACGTCCAGGACAAGCTGGCGGCCGCGGGCTGGACCGACGCGTTCCGCCACCTGCACCCCGCCGACCCGGGCTTCACGCTGCCCGCGGTCGCGCCCCAGGTCCGGCTCGACTACACGCTGGTGCCGGCCGGGCTCGTCGACGCGCGTCCGGGCGTGCGCACCCGCGCTCGACGCGCCGATGGTCAGTCGCGCCTCGGACCACCTGCCGCTCGTGACCGACATCGGCTGAGACGTCACGGCCTCGACGTGCCGCCTCCGCCGGCGGGTGACGGATACACTCGGCCGATGCCCGGCAAGGTCGTCTCGATGCGTGACGCGATCGCCGACCTGGTCCGAGACGGGGACACGGTCGCGATCGAGGGCTTCACGCACCTCATCGGCTTCTCCGCCGGCCACGAGATCATCCGCCAGCAGAAGCGCGACCTCGTGCTCGCGCGGATGACGCCGGACGTGATCTACGACCAGATGATCGCGGGCGGCGTCGCCCGCAAGCTCATCTTCAGCTGGCTGGGCAACCCGGGCGTCGGCGGGCTCAACGCGATCCGGCGGCGCATCGAGCCCGCGTCGGTGGGCGAGGGGACCGCGCTCGAGATCGAGGAGTACAGCCACTTCGGGATGGTCGCCCGGTACACCGCGGGTGCCGCGAACCTGCCGTTCATGCCCCTGCGCTCGTACTTCGAGACGGACCTGCCGAAGGCGAACCCGCTGATCCGGCCGATCGCGTCGCCGTACTCCGACGAGACGGTCTACGCGGTCCCGCCGCTCAACCCGGGCGTCACGATCGTCCATGCGCAGCGCTCCGACGCCGCGGGCAACACCCAGATCTGGGGGCTGCTGGGCTGCCAGAAGGAGGCGGCGTTCGCCGCCGACCGCGTGATCGTCGTCGTCGAGGAGCTGGTCGACGAGGCGGTCATCCGCGCCGACCCGAACCGCACGGTGATCCCGGGCCTGATCGTCGACGCCGTCGTCGTGGACCCGTTCGGCGCCCACCCCTCGTACGTGCAGGGCGCCTACGACCGGGACAACCGGTTCTACCTCGACTGGGACCCGATCTCGCGCGACGAGGACGCCCTCCAGGCGTGGCTCCGCGAGTGGGTCTACGACCTGCCGGACCGGGCCGCGTACGTCGAGAAGCTGGGCGACGCGCGCGTCGCGTCCCTCCGCCCCGGCCCCGCGCCGTCGGGGTCCGTCGACTATGGGAGCTACCGCTGATGGCCACCATGCGCTACCTCGTGAACGACGTCGCCCGCGCGGTGGCGTTCTATCGCGACCTGCTCGAGTTCGACCTCGAGGAGGAGATGCTCCCGGCGTTTGCCCGCGTGCGGCGTGGCGATCTCGACCTGTGGCTCGCAGGCCCGGCGTCCTCCGCCGCGCGGCCGATGCCCGACGGCAGGCAGCCGGTGCCCGGCGGCTGGAGCCGGCTCGTCATCCAGGTCGACGACCTGGACGCGTTCGTCGCCCGGCTGCGCAACGTGGGGGCGACGTTCCGCAACGACGTGGTGAGCGGCCCCGGCGGCAAGCAGATCATCATCGACGACCCGTCCGGCAACGCCGTCGAGCTGTTCGAGGCCCGCGAGTGAGCGACGCGTTCTCGAAGTCCGAGATGATGATCGTCGCGGCCGCGCGCGAGCTCGCGGGCCAGCAGGTCTGCTTCGTGGGCGTCGGGCTGCCGAACATCGCGGTCAACCTCGCGAAGCGCACCGTGGCGCCCGACATGGAGCTCGTCTACGAGGCGGGCGTGTTCGGGGCGAGGCCCGCGCGGCTGCCGCTGTCCATCGGCGATCCCACGATCGTCACCGGCGCGACCGCGGTCGTCTCGATGTTCGAGCTGTTCGCGTTCTACCTCCAGCGCGGCCTCATCGACGTGGGCTTCCTGGGCGCGGCGCAGATCGACAAGTTCGGCAACATCAACACGACGGTCATCGGCGACTACGACGCACCGAAGACGCGGCTGCCGGGGTCCGGCGGCGCGTGCGAGATCGCGATCAACGCCCGCCAGGTGTTCGTGATCATGCGCCAGAGCTCGCGCTCGTTCGTGGAGGAGATCGACTTCCGGACGTCGCCCGGCAACCTCGGTGGCGCCGAGGCCGCGGAGCGCATCCGGAAGGCGGGCGGCTGGATCGGCCGCGGCCCGACCGTCGTGGTCACCGACCTCGGGATCTGGCACTTCGACGAGACGGGCGAGATGCGGCTCGACTCCCTCCACCCGGGCGCGACGCTCGACGAGATCCGCGCGACGATCGCCTGGGAGCCGAAGATCAGCGCCGTCGCTCGCCGAGACGCCGGCCCCGACCGCCGACGAGCTGCGCCTCGTCCGCGAGGAGCTCGACCCCGAGGGCGTCTACACGAAGTAGCGCCGCGTGTCGCGACGCGTGCACCCTGGGTCGCCGGGCGTTCCAAGCAGCGGCCGGAACGGTCGATTGGAACGCCGCGTGTTCCAACTGGCGTCGGAACCCCCTGCCTGGAACGGCTGGCGTTCCAAACGATGGCAAGCGGCGCTACTTGGAACGCTGGGCGTTCCACGGGCGACGCGGCGGGCGCGGGCGACGCGCGGCGCGCGGGCGACGCGCGGCGACCTAGCTGAGCGCGGGCGTCTCCTTCGGGCGCACGACGAGCACCGGGCACGGCGCGTGGCGGACGACGTGCTCCGACACGCTGCCCAGGAAGAACCGGCCGACGGCGCCGCGGCCGTGGCTGCCCACGAGGACCATGTCCGCGCGCTCGGACTGGGCCGCCTCGACGATCATGTCGCCCGGGTCGCCCGTCCACACGAGGAACGACACCTCGATGCCCTCCTCGCGGCCGCGTTCCACGAGCACCTGCGCGAGCTGCTCACGGCGCTCGCGCACCTGGTCGATCCGGACCCTGAACCGCCCGCCGGGGAGCAGCAGCGACCCCGGGTCGATCACCGAGACCACGAGCAGCGACGCGCCGAGCCGACCCGCGAGCTCGAACGCCTGGTCGGTCGCCGACGCCGACGCCTCGCTGAGGTCGGTCGCCAGCAGGAGGCGCGTGGCCGCCCCGGCGGGACCCGGGCGCCCGGGCGCGGGCGGTGTGCCCGGCTTCGGATCCGGCGTCCCCGGCACGGCCTGCATCATCCCGTCCGCTACGCCAGCAGCAGCTGGACGATCGCGTCGATGTCGGTCGCCTTGGGCACGACGAACAGGGTGTTCACCATGCCGAACATGCCGTCCGACCCCTCGACGTGGGGGAGGATGTGGCAGTGGAACGCCCACACGCCGATGCGGTCGGTCGTGATGTTGACGTCCCAGCGCTCGCCCGGGCCCACGGTGATCGTGTCGGCGAGATACGCGTTCTGGCCCAGCGGATACCCGTCCCGGGCCACGACCTTCATCGCGTAGCCGTGGCTGTGGAACGGGTGGTACATGATCCCCTCGTTCATGAACCGGATCCGCACGGTCTCGCCGACGGCCGACAGGACCGGCACGACGGCCGGGAAGCCGTGGGCATTGATCGTGAACCCGCCCAGGACGTCGTTCGAGATCCAGCTGTACTCGCGGTCGTACGCGTCGTCCGCCGTCGGCTTCGTCGGGTCCACGATGAACCCGCCGAGCAGGCCGCGGCCCACCTGGTCCGTGGCGTTGTGGTGCGAGTGGTACATCATCGTGCCCGGCCGGCTCGCGGTGAACTCGTACGTGAACGACTCGCCCGGCGCGAACGGCTTCTGGGTGACGAACGGCACGCCGTCCATGAACACGTTGTCGAACTCGACGCCGTGGAAGTGGACGCCGGTCGCCTCCTTCAGGTTGTTGGTGAAGATCGCGCGGACCTTGTCGCCCTGGTTGACGCGGATCGTCGGGCCCGGGCGTCTGCTTGTTGTAGCCGAGTGCGGCGACGGTGGGCTTCAGCTCGTCGATGGCCTGCTCGATCTCGTCGACCGTGATCCGGAACACCTTCCACTCGCCGTCGATCTCGGGCTTGACCGGGTCGAGGATGTCGTTGAGGACGACCTGCGGCACCTGCACGAACGCGGGCTTGGCGGTCAGCTCCGGGTAGTTGTCCTCCACGCCGAGGATGTCGGCGTACGCCGCGGCCACCTCCGCGCCGTAGATCGTCTCGAGGGCCGGGGCGAGGTTGCCGACGTAGCGGCGGACGACGTTCCGGGCGGCGACGTCGTGCTCGGTCCAGCCGGCGGGGATGTCGGGGTTGGCGGACGCCGACGCCGACGGCGCGACGGACGGCGATGCGGCCGCCGACGGCGATGCGGCAGCGGACGGCGCCACGGACGCGGACGCGGCGGCGGATGCGGCGGCGGACGGCGCGCCGCCGCTCGGGGCCGGACCGAAGCTCCACGACGGCGCGCCCGCGGCCTGGCACGCGGCAACGGTCGCGGCGACGCCGGCGAGGCCGGTCACTCCGGCGGCCCGGAGGAACCCACGGCGGGTGAGCTGGGACGCGCTGAGACCCAGGGCCGCGGACGTGGCCTCGGGCGTCGGCTCGGCGGGCGGGGTGATCATGGGTTCCACGGGAACGGGATCTCCGTTGCAGGGGGGACGGTTGGATGGTGCATGGTCGCTCGCGACCCCCACGGGGCGTCAGGGAACAATGGCCCTAATTCTGTCAGCATGCGGGACTGCGCAAGGGACCCTGCTGCTAGGCTGCGGGCGATGACCGAGTCGCAGCAGCCGCGGGGCGACGCCGCGACCCCGATCGCGGACGCGTTCCCGCTGGTGCGCACGCTCGAGGCGCTCGAGCGCTGGCAGCGGAACCCGGACGAGGCGCACCTCGAGATCGTCGCGGAGGCCCTCGCGGGCGTCCTCCAGATCGCCGGCGCGCGCGGGGCCGTCCTCGAGATCACCGCGGCCCCGCTCCCGAGGCTCGCCATCGGCGTCGGCACGCTCGATCCACTCCCGCCCGAGGCGGAGCGCCACGGGCTGGCGGAGTTCGTCCTCGGCTCGCACGAGGGTCACGACACGCTCGGCCGGCTGCTGCTGGACGCGCCGGCGCGGGCCGTCGGCCCGGTCGTGCGGACGCTCGAGCTCGCCGTCGACGCGGCCTGGTCGCGCGCCGAGGTCCATGGCCGCGCGCAGCGGCTCGAGGCGCTCGAGGCCGCGACGCGGGCGGTGGCCGCCGAGCTGGACATCGATCGAGTCCTCCAGGTCATCGTCGACCGCGTTCGGGAGCTCATCGGGGCGACATACGCCGCGCTCGGCATCGCCGACGGTCGCGGGCGGATCGAGCGGTTCATCACGTCCGGGATCTCGCCCGAGGCGCGGGCGCTCATCGGCGACGCCCCGCACGGACGAGGGATGCTGGGGCTGATCATCCGCGACGCGACGGTCATCCGCGCTCCCGACATCGCGGAGCACCCCGCGCGCTACGGCTTCCCGGAGCACCACCCGGTCATGCACTCGTTCCTCGGGGTGCCGGTTGTCGTCAAGGGTCGCTCGGTCGGCAACCTGTATCTCGCGGAGAAGGTCGACGGGCTCGTTCAGCGACGAGGACGAGCGGCTGGTCGAGATGTTCGCGGTCCACGCCGGCATCGCCATCGAAAACGCCCGGCTCCACGACCAGGTCCAGCGCCTGGCGATCGTCGAGGAGCGGGAGCGGATCGGGAAGGACCTCCACGACGGGATCATCCAGTCGATCTACGCCGTCGGCCTGTCGCTGGAGGTCGTCCCGGAGCTCGTCGAGGACGAGGGCGGCCGCGAGGAGGCGGTCGCGCGCGTGGACCGCGCGATCGACGCGCTGAACCTCGTGATCGCGGACATCCGCTCGTACATCCTGCGGCTGCGACCGACGATGGGCGGGGAGGAGGACCCGGTCGAGGCGCTCGCGCGGCTCGTCGAGGAGCTCGGGATGCACGCGGTCATCGACCTCGAGGTCGACCTCGACAGCGGCGCGGCGCTCCTGCGGTCCCTGCCGCCGGATCGCCAGTCGGACATCCTGTTCATCGCGCGTGAGGCGCTCTCGAACGTCGCCCGCCACTCCGGCGCGACGCGGACCGGGCTCGCCCTGCTCGACGACGACGGGCAGCTGGTCCTCACCATCGAGGACAACGGGCGGGGCTTCGACCCGGCCGCGCTGCCGGGACCGGACGCCGACGGCCGGCACCAGGGCGTGAGCAACATGCGCGACCGGGCCGTGGCCCTGGGCGGGACGTTTGGCCTCGGACGGCCCGACGGCGATGGCACGCGTATCATCGTCATCGTCCCTCTGTCCCCGCGTCACCCGGGGCAGGCCTAGCAGGGCGCGCCGTCGCCGCCACCGAAGAGAGCTCACCGTGACTGACCTCGCTCCCCATCCGCTGCGTCTCCTCGTGGTCGACGACCACGAGGTGGTGCGCCAGGGCCTCGTCGCGCTGCTTGACCGTCGCGACGGGTTCCAGGTGGTCGCGGAGGCAGGCACCGTCGCCGAGGCCATCGAGCAGGCGCGCCGCTTCCAGCCGGACATCGTGGTCATGGACGTGCGCCTCCCGGACGGCTCGGGCATCGAGGCCTGCCGCGAGATCCGCTCGGAGCTGCCCCAGACGCGGGTCGTGATGCTCACCTCCTACCCGGACGAGGAGGCGGTGCTGTCCGCGATCGTGGCCGGCGCGTCGGGCTACCTGCTCAAGCAGATCCGGGCCCGGGACCTCGTGGCGGCGCTCGAGAACGTCGGTCGCGGCGAGTCGCTGCTCGACCCGGCGGTGACCGAGAAGGTCCTCGAGCGGATCCGCCGGATCGCGACCGGCGCGTACACGGACGAGATGGCCTCGCTCACCGCGCAGGAGCAGAAGATCCTGCTCCTCGTCGCCGAGGGCAAGACGAACAAGGAGATCGCCGCCGACGTCTTCCTGTCCGACAAGACGGTCAAGAACTACGTCTCGTCGATCCTCTCGAAGCTCAACCTCGAGCGACGCGCCCAGGCGGCGGCGTTCGTCGCGAAGCACCGGCTGGACCGCGGCGGGGCGTAGCCTCCCGGTCCTCGCCCCAACCGTCCCGCGCCATGGAAGACGACCTCGTCCGGTGGGGCCGCGTCCTCCGCATCGAGACCACCGGCCGGGTCACGGGGCGCATCCGACCCGTCACCGTGGGCTTCGTCGAGCGTGAAGGGGGCGCGGTCGTCGTTGCCGCCGGCTCGAGCGACGCTGCCTGGGGCCTGAACCTGCTGGTGGATCCGCGCTGCCGGTGCACGCTCGAGGACCGGTCCTGGGACGCGGTCGCGCGTGAGCTCGACGGCGCCGAGCACGCCGCGGCCGTCCGCGACCTGATCCTGAAGTACGGCGCACCGTCCGAGAGCCTGGGCGAGGGCCCGGCGTTCGAGCTGGTGCGCCGCGCTTCCTGAGCGAACGCCCGTCAGGCGAGGATCGCGCAGATCCCGGCGTTGCCGAGGAACTGGCCGCGGAACGTGTCGTCGGTGAAGTCGTACACGGGGAAGCCTTCCTCGTCGATCTCACCCGTCGGCACGAGGGTCACCGAGCTGTGCCCGATGAAGCCGCTCACGAGCCCTGCGCCGGGCGCCGTCCGGGTCGTGGCGCCGGAGCCCGTCTCGGTGATCGAGCCGTCCGCGTTGTAGACGTCGCGGGTCGGGCCGCTGACCTTCGACGACAGGGTCTTGCCGTTCGCCGGGTTCAGCAGGTAGCCGTCGTAGTGCTGGACGACGGTCTCCGCGCGGAGCGAGCCATCGGACCGGTACTGGCGGATCGAGATCTCCGTCCCGACCGTGTGGAGCTCGATCGGGAAGCCGCACGTGCCGCTGGCCGCAGCCGCCGTGTCGAGGACGATGCCGTGGGTGACGGTCACCACGGTCGTGGACGCCGCGGCGACGGTCACGGGCGCCGCGAGCGCGGCGGCGAGCAGGACGGCGATGGCGAGCGGTGCGCGATGCGCGTGGATCATGTCGATCTCCCTCTGGACCGCCCCGGTCCGAGCGTGCCCTCGCGATGCGGTCTTGGTCGCCGCCCGGTGGGTCACACATGGAAGTGCGCTTCGCGACGGGTTTGGTTCCAACTTCGTGCGGATGGGGCCATCCGGCGCTCGATCGGCCGCCCGGCCGCGCCCTAGACTCGCGGCATGCGCATCGTCACGGCCCAGGAGGCCGTCGCCGGGATCCAGTCGGGCCAGCAGCTGTACCTCCAGTGCGCGGCCGCCACCCCGGAGGTCCTCCTCGCCGCGCTCGTGGCGCGTGCCCCGGAGCTGCGGGACGTCGCGATCGTCCACCTCCACACGGAGGGCCCGGGGCCGCACCTCGCGCCCGAGATGGCGCCGCACTTCCGCCATCGGGCGTTGTTCATCGGCCCCAACGCGCGCCGCGCGGTCAACGAGGGACGCGCGGACTTCGTGCCCGTGTTCCTCTCGGACGTGCCGTCGCTGTTCACGACCGGTGCCCTGCCGCTCGACGCCGTGTTCATCAACGTCACGCCGCCCGACTCGCACGGGTTCTGCTCGCTCGGGGTGTCGGTCGAGGCGATGCACGCCGCGATCGGGTCCGCGACGACCGTGATCGCGCAGCTCAACAGCGCGATGCCGCGCACGCTCGGGGAGTCGTTCGTCCACGTCTCCCAGATCGACCTGGCGGTCGAGGTGGACGAGCCGGTCCACGAGGTCGCGCGCCCGGTCATCGGCGACGTCGAGCGACGGATCGGTGCCTACATCGCGGACCTCGTCGTCGACGGCGCGACGCTCCAGCTGGGGATCGGGGCGATCCCCACGGCGACGGCCTCCTTCCTCGACGGCAAGAAGGACCTCGGGATCCACACCGAGATGTTCACCGACGCCGTGGTGGACCTCGTCGAGTCGGGCGTCGTGACCGGGGCCGCGAAGGCGCGCAACCGGGGCAAGATCGTGACCGCGTTCATGATGGGCACCCGCCACCTGTACGAGTTCGTCGACGACAACCCGATGGTCGAGATGCGACCGGTCGACTTCACCAATGACACTCACGTCATCAGGTCGTTCGCCAACTTCACGGCGATCAACTCCGCGATCGAGGTGGACCTCACGGGCCAGGTGGTGGCGGACTCGATCGGGCACCGGATGTACTCCGGCGTCGGCGGGCAGATGGACTTCATCCGCGGCGCGGCGCTGGCCGAGGGCGGACGGCCGATCATCGCGCTGCCGTCGACGGCGGGCTCGGGCGGCGCGACGTCCCGGATCACCCCGGCGCTCAAGGAGGGGGCCGGCGTCGTGACGACCAGGGCGCACGTCCGGACGGTCGTCACGGAGTACGGGGTCGCGGAGCTGTGGGGCAAGTCGCTGCGCGAGCGCGCGAAGGCGCTCATCGCCGTCGCCCACCCGGACCATCGCGACCGGCTCGCCTACGACGCACGCCAGCAGTACGACCTCTAGCGCTCGTCCGTCCGCGCGGCCCGCGCGGGCGCGATCCGTCGTGCCTGCGCCGGAATCACGAAGGCCCTCGCCATGGCGAGGGCCGGATGTTTGGGTGGGTGCCGGGCGTCCCCTCCGGCACCCACCTCACACGCATCGTCGGGGATGCCGCCATCGACGGTGAGTGCCGAGTGGACCGCTGTTCCGGGACCTGCGGACCCCCGCAAGGCCGTCCACCCCAGATCGGGACCACCGGGCACCCAATGCCGGGACCGGTCACGTGACGCGAGGCCCGCTGGGCGGCCCGTTCGGGACCAACGGCAGGCGATGCGGGAGGCGCCCGGACCGACGATCAGCATCGTCGAAGGAGACCCGATGCCCGCAACCACTCGCCACGGGGGACCAACGTGCTGATCATCGCCGGCGTGCCGATCCGTCGCCGCATCGGGTCGGCGTATGCCAGGGCCAAGCTTGCCGAGGCGCTGTTCGAGATCGCGCGCGAGGGCGTGGACCCGGCGCTCGCCGGGCCGTGCGCGCCGGCGGGTCATGCCTGGCTCCGTGTCGCGCTCGAGGGTCCGATCGCGGCGGCAAGCGACGCCGCCCTGGACCGGTTCTGCGCGGAGCTCGAGCTCGTGGCGCTCGGTGCCCCGGAGCACGTCCGTGCTGCGCTCGGCGTGACGCCGGTGGGGGACGCGCCGCGCGCCCGAGCCGTCGCGCCGGGCGCAACCTCGAAGGCCCGCACCGTCGCGGAGGCACAGCCCCGATGACCGTCTCCGTCGACGCCACAGCGAGCTCGACCGCGACCGCCGCCCGGCCCGGTCCCGCCCATCTCGATCGCGAGGGCCTCGCGACGCTGATCGACCTGCTCCGCGAGGACGGCCGGACCGTCATCGCCCCGACGGTCGCCGACGGCGCCATCGTCTACGGCGAGGTGACCTCGGTCGCGCAGCTGCCGGTCGGCTGGGGGGATCGCCAGCAGGCCGGCTCGTACCGGCTGGAGCGGCGCTCCGACGACGCGGTCTTCGGCTACAACATGGGCCCGACGTCGTGGAAGCGCTGGACCTACCCCTCGCGCACGCCGATCGGGACCAGCCGGATGACCGCGCGACGGCGGCGCGACCTTCGGGACCACCGAGCCCGAGCCGCCGATGCTCGCGTTCCTCGGCGTCCGCGCGTGCGAGATCGAGGCGCTCCGGATCCAGGACACGGTCCTGACCGCCGGCCCGTACGTCGACGCGGACTACGCCGCCCGGCGGGCGTCGGCGCTGATCATCGCGGTCAACTGCACCACGGCCGCCTCGACCTGCTTCTGCACCTCGATGGGCTCCGGCCCCGAGGTCACCGGGGGCTACGACATCGCGCTCACGGAGCTCGCGAACGGCGGCTTCCTCGTCGACGCGGCGACGCCCGCCGGCGAGGCGCTCGTCGCACGCCTGGTGACGAGGGCGATGACGATCGACGAGGCCGTCGCGGCCGCCCAGTCGCTCGCGGCCGTGCGCACGAGGATCGGCGACCAGGTCGCGACCGCCGGCCTCCACGACCGGCTGCTCGCCAACCTCGACCACGACCGCTGGGCGCAGGTCGCCGAGCGCTGCCTCTCGTGCGCGAACTGCACGCTCGTCTGCCCGACCTGCTTCTGCAGCTCGATCGAGCGGGTCACCGACCTCGACGGCGCGGACTCGACGAGCCTCCGCGTCTGGGACAGCTGCTTCACGGGCAACTTCGGGATCATGGCGGACGGCGTGAACGCGAGACCCCGCCCGAAGGACCGCTACCGCCAGTGGCTCACCCACAAGTTCGCGACGTGGTGGGACCAGTTCGGCTCCTGGGGCTGCGTCGGCTGCGGCCGGTGCATCACGTTCTGCCCCGCGGCCATCGACATCCGCGAGGAGCTGGCCGCGATCGCACCCGCGACGCCGCCGCCCCCGGCCCCGCCGCCCGTCCCGTCGATCCCCGAGGCCCGCCAGGAGTACGTGCCGGCGACGCTCGAGTCGATCCGCGACGAGACCAAGGACACGCGGACGCTGCGCCTCCGGGGCCTGGACCCGGTCCACGCGAGCGGTGGCCCCGGCCAGTTCGTGATGGTCTCGCTGCCGGGCCAGCCGCCCGCGGCCATCTCCGTCAGCCGCTACCTGCCGCCCGACGGCCTCGAGCTCACGATCCGCGCGGCCGGTCCCGCGACGGCCCAGATCACGTCGCTCCCGCCCGGTGCCGTCGTCGGCATCCGCGGTCCCGTGGGCAACGGCTGGCCGATCGACGTCACGGCGGGCCGCGACGTCGTCATCGTCACCGGGGGGACGGGCCTCGCGCCGCTTCGCGGGCTCATCGACCACGTGCTCGCGACGCGCGACCAGATCGGCGAGGTCCACCTCTACTACGGGGCGCGGACCGCGGACGACATCCTGTTCGCGGACGAGCTGGAGGCGTGGGCAGCGCGCGACGACATCAACGTGTACTGCCGCTGGCTCGACCAGGCGGGCCACGTGGACCCGAACGCGGGCGCCGGCCCTGGCCGGTCCACGGTCAGCGCGATCCACCGCGCGGGCTGGGACGGCTCGAACGCCGTCGCCTTCGTGTGCGGCCCGGAACGGATGATGGAGGCGACCGCGATCGCCCTGGCCGGGCGCGGGATCCCGCGCGACCGGATGTGGGTGACCCTCGAGCGCCACATGGAGTGTGGCGTCGGCCTGTGCGGCCACTGCCAGCTCGGCCGCTGGTTCGTGTGCCGGGACGGGCCCGTGTTCCGGCTCACCTCGCTCGAGATCGAGTTCGGCCGGGAAGGAATCTAGGGAGCACCCGATGCGTGTCCTCGTGACCGGCGCCGCCGGATTCCTCGGCGGCTATCTCGTCCCGGAGCTGCTCGACGCGGGCCACCAGGTCGTCGGCGTCGACAACCTCGCGACCTACGGCCGCCCGCGGCGGAGCTTCGACGGCCATCCCGCGTACCGGTTCGTCACCGGCGACGCGACCGACGCCGGCCTCCTCCGGGCGCTCGCCGCGGACTGCGACCAGGTCGTGGCCGCGGCCGGGCTCGTCGGCGGGTCCTCGTCGCTCCAGGAGCTCGCGTTCGACCTGCTCGCCCTCAACGAGCGGATCATGGCCGCCACGTTCGAGGCCGCGATCGACGCGTTCCTCGACGGCCACCTCGAGCGGATCGTCATCCTCAGCTCGTCGCTCGTGTACGAGTCGGCGACCGTGTTCCCGACGCCCGAGGACGCGACCCGGACGAACCCGCCGCCGCACTCGACGTTCGGGTTCCAGAAGCTGAGCTCCGAGTACTTCGCCCAGGGCGCCTTCGAGCAGTACCGCCTGCCGTCCACGATCCTGCGGCTGTCCAACGTCGTCGGGATGGGGGAGCGCAAGCTGCCCGAGCCCGGGATCCGCGGCGGCGAGCTCCGGCTCGCGCTCAACAACGCGGTGCCCGACCTCGCCCGGCGGATCATCCGCGGCGAGGATCCGGTCCACGTCGTGGGTCGCGGCGACCAGGTCCGCCCGTACACGCACGCCGCGGACGCAGCCCGCGGGATCCGGCTCGCGATGGAGTCCGACCGGGCGCGCAACGAGGTGTTCAACATCTCGAGCGCCGAGGGCACGACCGTCCTCGCGCTCGCGGAGCGGATCTGGCATCGCGTCCACGGCGACGAGGCGTTCCGCTACACGACCGACGACGCCCCGGCCTACGACGTCCCGATCCGCATCCCCGACACGCGCAAGGCCGAGGCGGTCCTCGGCTGGAAGGCGACGACGACGATCGACCAGATGCTCGACGAGCTCCTGCCCTGGATCTCGGAGGAGTCGGCGCTGGCCGTCGTCGGCAGGGAGGGCGCCTGATGGCCGCCGTCGCCGCCCGATCGCGTCTCCGCGTCGGCATCGTGAAGATGGCCTCGTGCGATGGCTGCCAGCTCACGCTCCTCGACCTCGAGGACGAGCTGCTGCCGCTCGCCGACCGGTTCGAGATCGTGGAGTTCCCCGAGGCGAGCTCGATCCGCTCGGCCGGCCCGTACGACGTCCTGCTGGTCGAGGGCTCGGTGAGCACCCCGGACCAGGCCGAGGAGATCCAGGAGCTGCGGCGCCAGGCGACGCTGCTCGTGACGATCGGTGCCTGCGCCAGCTACGGCGGCATCCAGGCGCTGCGCAACTGGTCCGACCACGACGCGTACCGGGCCGCGGTCTACGCCCACCCCGAGTACATCGAGTCGCTCGCGACCGCGACGCCCGTCGCCGAGCACGTGAAGGTGGATCTCGCGCTCAACGGCTGCCCGGTCTCGCCCGAGCAGCTGCGCGAGGTCCTCGTGTCGGTCGCCGTGGGCCGCCGGCCGCAGGTCCGCGAGGAGGCGGTCTGCCTCGAGTGCAAGCGCAAGGGCGCCGTGTGCGTGATGGTCGCGCAGGGCGCGCCGTGCCTCGGTCCCGTGACCCAGGGCGGCTGCGGCGCGCTGTGCCCGACGTTCGGGCGCGGCTGCTACGGCTGCTTCGGCCCGCGGGAGCAGGCCAACGCGGCGTCGCTCGCGCGAACGTTCGCGCGCGGCGGCCGCGAGGGCGAGGACGTCGCCCGCCTGTTCGCCGGGATCGCCGGCTGGTCCGCGCCGTTCCGCGCAGTCATCGCCGAGTACGGGGGCCCGCCCGGCCGCACGCCGGACGCCGGGTCCGCCGGGGCCGAGCCCGACACCGGGGTTGGCGTCCTCACCACGGGGGCCACCCCCGCGACAACCACGACCGAGGGAGGCCGCTGATGCACGGCGACAACGGCGGCACGCTCATGATCGACGCGCCCGGGAGCGACGGCGACCACGAGTTCAAGGTCCCGTACATCACCCGGGTGGAGGGGGAGGGGTCGCTGTCGCTCACCGTCCGCGGCGGCGAGGTCGTGGACGCCCGCCTGAAGATCTTCGAGGCGCCGCGCTACTTCGAGCGGCTCGTGGTCGGGCGGACCGGCGACGAGACCCTGGACATCGTGGCCCGCATCTGCGGCATCTGCCCGATCGCGTACCAGATGTCCGCGGTCCACGCGTTCGAGGACCTGTACGGCATCGAGGTCGACCCGCAGGTCCGCGCGCTCCGCCGGGTCCTGTACTGCGGCGAGTGGATCCAGAGCCACGCGCTCCACGTGTTCATGCTCCACGCCCCCGACTTCCTCGGCTACCCGTCCGCGCTCGCGATGGCGGCCGACCACCGCGAGATCGTGGAGCAGGGGCTCGCGATCAAGAAGGTCGGCAACCAGCTCATCTCGGCGATCGGCGGCCGGCCGATCCATCCCGTGTCGGTCCGCGTCGGCGGCTTCTCGCGCGCGCCGCGCAAGGCAGACCTCGAGGACGTGCGCCACGCCCTCGACGCGGCCGTGGAGCACGCCCGCGCGACCGTCCGGCTCGTCGCAACGTGGACGCCGCCCGAGCTCGACCACCCGCAGCCCCTCGTCGCGATGCGCCACCCCGACGAGTACCCGTTCAACGACGGCCGGATCGTCTCGACCGACGGCCTCGACATCGCGCCCCAGGCGTGGGGCACCCGGTTCGAGGAGCTCCACCTCGAGGGCACGAACGCGCTCCACGCCCGGACGCTCGACGGCGAGGTCTACCTCCTCGGGCCCACGGCCCGGATCGCGCTCACCGCGGAGACGCTCCACCCGCTCGCGTTCGAGGCGCTCACCGAGACCGGCCTCCGCGACGCGATCCGGGTCAACATCCACCGCTCGATCGTCGCCCGCTCCGTGGAGCTCCTCCACGCGCTCGCCGAGGCCCGCGATCTCATCGACGGCTACGTCCCGCCGAGCGAGCCCCGGGTCGCGTTCACGCCCAGGCCGGGCATCGCCGCCTGGTCCACCGAGGCCCCGCGCGGCCTCCTCCACCACCGCTACGAGGTCGACGAGCGGGGCCACGTGGTCCACGCGCAGATCGTCCCGCCGACCAGCCAGAACCAGGGTGCCATCGAGGCCGACCTCGCGGCGTTCGCGCCATCCGTCCTCGGCCTGCCCCACGCGGAGGCCACCCACCAGCTCGAGATGCTGATCCGGGCATACGACCCGTGCATCAGCTGCGCGACCCACTTCCTCGATCTCCGGATCGTCGAGGCCGGCCGCGGGGAGGGGAAGACATGACCCACCTCGCTCCGCTGACCCATCTCGCACCGCCCTCGGTGCGCCTGCTGGTCTGCGGCAACGCGGATCGGGGGGACGACGGCGCCGCCCTGTCCGCCGTCGCGACCCTGCTGCCGTCGCTGCCCACCGCCCTCCTCGAGCGGCTCGAGGTCCGACGATGCGGCCACCTGCGTGTCGAGGACCTCACCGACATTCCCGCGAACGAGGTCGCCATCGTCGTGGACGCCGCGGTCGGGATCGCCCCGGGCCAGGTCGTGTCGATGCCGATCTCGGCGATCGCGGCCGACGCGACCGCGCCGACACCCCGCTCCTCGCACGAGCTGCCGATCGACCAGGTGCTCGGCCTCGCCGCGCTCCTGCGTCCGGGCGGGCTGCCCGAGGGATCATTCGTCGGCATCGGTGGCCGCCGGTTCGGCTACGGCCGACCCCTGTCGCGCTCCGTCCGGCTCAACATGCCGGCGTTCCAGGAGGCGATCGCCGCGGAGCTCGGCCGGCAGACGCATGTATCCCCAGAGCGCCGCGCGTCGACGGGGTAGCGCACAGCTGCGCTACTCGCTTGCGGCCACCGCGCGGCGACGCCACGGCAGCGCGCCGCGGGAGCGCGCGACGATGACCCCGCCGATGCACAGCGCGCCGCCCGCGATGGCGAGCGCCGGCGGCACCTCGCCCAGCACCAGCCACGCCATGACGATGACGACGGGCGGGACGAGGTAGGTCGTCGACCCGAGGCGCCCCGCCGACGACCGGCTGAGCGCGAACGCCCAGGTCGTGAACCCGATCGCGGTCGGGAACAGGCCGAGGTAGACCATCCACGCGATGCTCACCGGCTGCGCGGTCTCGAGGTCGGTGACGAGCGACGGCAGGAACGGGAGGCAGGCGATCGCGCCGACGACGCACGCCATCCACGTCACCTGCGCCGCCGGCAACGCCCGCAGCGCCGGCTTCTGGAGCGTGACCCCGCCCGCATACGCCGTGGCGGCCGCCACGCACAGGGCGATCCCCAGCGGCGCGTTGCCGCCGGGCACGGGCGCCGACGACGACGCGAAGGCGATGATCAGGGTCCCGAGGAAGGCGATCGCGATCCCGACGCTGAGGCGCGGCGGGAACCCCTCGCCGAGGAACAGGCCGGCGAAGATGGCGATGAGGATCGGGCCCATGTTGGTGAGCATCGAGGCGGTGCCCGCGTCGACGTTCTGCTCCGCGGCGTTGAGCGCGACGTTGTAGAACGCGAACCACAGGAGGCCCGAGGCGACGACGAGGACGAGGTCCCGCCGCGACGGCCGGACGAGCCCCCTGGCGAGCACGAGCACGGCGAGCGAGATCGCGCCGACGGCGAGCCGCCCGAGCGCGAGCGACCCCGGCGCCAGGTCGACGGACGCGGCCCGGATGCCGACGAACGCCGACGCCCACAGGACGACGGTGACGAGGGCGGCCGCGAGGGCGCGGCGGTCGATGGGGGCGCGTTCGGGCTCGGTCATGGGTCCTCTCCGGGATCGACGCATCGTACGTGCCGACCACTCGGTTGAACACGCCCGGGCCGCGCGCGGTTGCACCCTCCGAGTGGTTGGGACGCGTCGCCGACCGGTAGCATGCGGCGATGGACTCCCTCGACCGATCGCCGCAGTCATCGCGCTCGATGCTGGCGCCGTTGCTCGTCTTCGCGGCCATCGTCGTCGTGCTCGCGTACGTGGAGGCGATCCACGGGTTCCTCGCGCTGATCGCGTTCTCGGGTCTCGCCGCGATCCTCGCCCGCCATCTGCACCTCGCCCTCCAGCGGCGGGGCATGGGCAAGCTGCTCGCCCTGACGGTCACGACCATCGTCTACATCCTGATCCTGGCGGCGCTCGCGGTCGCGGCGATCGCCTCGGTCCTCGCCGTCGTCGACCTGCTCGCGGACGAGTCGGCCAACGTTCGTGCCGACCTCGCGTCCCTGGCCGACGCCTTCGCGGCCGCCACGGGCCTCCCGGCGGGATCCGTCCCGGCAGTCGACGTCGCGGCGATCGTCGTCGTCCTCCGGCAGGTGCTGGCGACCGCCGTCCCCGCCGTCACGGGCCTCGCGATGTCGGTCCTGATCGTCATCTACCTGCTGCTCGACGCCGAGAACCTGCGGGGACGGATGCTCCGCGCGACGTCGTCCGAGAGCATGGAGCGCTTCGACGCCATGTCGAAGGACCTCGTCACCTACATCAAGGTCCGGGCGATCCTCGGCGCGGCCGCGGCCCTCGCCGACACGATCCTGCTGCTCGCCCTGGGCGTCCCGTACGCCGTCCTCTGGGGCGTCGTCTCGTTCCTGTTCAGCTTCATCCCCAACATCGGGTTCATCCTCGCGCTCGTCCCGCCGACGGTGTTCGCGTACTTCGCGCTCGGCATCGGCCCGGCGATCCTCGTCGTCGTCGGCTACGTCGTGATCAACCTCGCGTTCGACTACGTGCTCCAGCCGCGGGTGATGTCGACGAGCCTCGACCTGAGCCCGGTCGTCGTGATCGTGTCGATCCTCGCGTGGACCGTGGTCATCGGTCCCGCCGGCGCGCTGCTCGCCGTGCCGCTGACGATCGCGGTTCGGGTGCTGCTCGCCCCGTTCGACGGCGCGCGATGGTTCGTCGCGCTGCTCGGCCCGATCCCGGGTGAGCCGGACGGCGACGCTCCTGCGGAACCTGCAATCGAGCCCGTGGCGGACCCGATCGCACCGCCGTCGCCGTCGTGAGCGCCCGCGTCTTCCGCCGCTCGACGTCGGCCAACCCGCCGGTCGCCGTGGAGGCCCACGGATCGACGATCGTCGACGCCGACGGGCGCGAGTATCTCGACGCGGCGGGCGGCGCGATCGTCGTCAACGTCGGCCACGGCCGCCGCGAGATCGCCGACGCGATGGCCGAGCAGGCCGGCCGCCTGTCGTACGCGCACGGCTCCGCGTTCACGACCGAGGCGCTCGAGCGGTACGCGGCGGAGCTCGGGCCGCACCTTCCCGTCGACGACGCCGCGATCTACCCGGTCAGCGGCGGGTCCGAGGCCATCGAGACCGCCCTCAAGCTCGCCCGCGCGACGCAGCTCGCCCGCGGCGAGCCCGACCGGCTCATCGTGTTCGCGCGCTGGGGGAGCTACCACGGCAACACGCTCGGCGCGCTCGACCTGTCCGGGCGCAAGCCGCTGCGCCGCCCGTACGAGGGCTGGCTCGGGCGGTTCCGGCACGTCAGCGCGGCGTACCCGTACCGCAGCGGCGAGCCCGGCTCGCAGGCGCTGGGCACGACCCAGGAGCTCGTCGACGAGCTTGATCGCGCGTTCAGCGCCGCCGATCCGCGGACCGTGTGCGCGTTCGTGGGCGAGCCGATCGTCGGGGCGACGCTCGCCGCCGTCGAGCCACCCGAGGGCTACTGGGCCGCGGTCGCCGACCTCTGCCGGCACCACGGCGTCCTGCTCATCGCCGACGAGGTCATGACGGGCTTCGGGCGGACGGGCGCCTGGTTCGGGATGGACCACTACGGGGTCAGGCCGGACCTGCTCGTCGCGGCGAAGGGCGCGACGTCGGGCTACTGGCCGTTCGGGTTCGTCGCCGCGTCGGGCGAGGTCCACGACGCCGTGACGGGCGCCGGCGGGTTCGTCCACGGGTTCACGTACTCGCACCAGCCGGTCGCGGCGACGGTCGCCCGCGAGGTGCTCCGGATCCTCGAGGAGGAGTCGCTCGTCGAGGCATCCGCCACGAAGGGCGAGCGGCTCAAGGCGCTCCTGGCCGACCGCCTCGGCGAGCACGCCGCCGTCGGCGACATCCGGGGTCGAGGCCTCATGGTCGGCGTGGAGCTCGTCCGCGACCGCGACACCCGCGAGCCGTTCCCGCGCGCCGCGAAGCTGACCGAGGCCGTCGTCCGGATCGCCCGCGAGCGCGGCCTGCTGCTCTACTCGGGGACCGGGAACGCCAACGGCGTCGACGGCGACACGATCCTGCTCGGCCCGCCGTTCGTGATCACCGACGACGAGCTCGTGCGCATCGCTCGACGGGCTGGCCGAGGCCTCGACCTCGCGCTCGCCGGGCTCGAGGCGCCGGCGGCCAACCTCGAGGCGGGATCGCCTAGGTCCGTCGGCTCGCGTTCGCCCGCAGCAGCAGGATCCCGCCGAGCACGACGAGGATCAGCGGCCAGAAGAGGTCGCTCATGGCGGGGATGGCCAGGCTCGACGCGCCGATCGCGAACAGGATGACGCCGAGGGCCGCCTGCCAGCCCCAGCCCGCGCCCGATGCCGCCCGCACGCCGGCGATGAACAGGAACGCGACGCCGAGGCAGGCCGTCCCGACGCCCGGCCCCTCGACGACGTTCGCCGCCGCGAGCAGGTCCGGCGCCGCGAGCGCCGTGATGATCGCGCCGAGGTAGAGCGAGCCCATCCCCCGGTTGATCAGCCACGACACGAGGAACGCGAGGCCGATCGCGAGGAACAGCAGCGAGCCCGCCGTCTCGAGCGCCGGGAACAGCTGCCGGAGCAGCAGCAGCGCGCCGAACACGACGAGGAAGATCCCGAACCACGGCAGCCGGCTCCGGCCCCGCGCGCCGGGGATCTCGGACCACTCCCAGGTGTAGGCGCGGGCGTCGCCGGCCTCGATCACGTCGCCGGTCACGGGCTCGTCCCGTCGTTCGGTCATTGGTGTCTCCTGCTGGCGTCGGGAATCAGGGTAGCGCCGGTGTCCCGTCCACGAAGGCGGCGAGCTCGCGGAACCAGTGCAGCCGCTCCGTCCAGGGGACCGCGGCGTTGGCGGGCGACGTCGAGGGGAGGACGAACAGGCGCGTGTCGCCGAGCGTGCGCGCCTGGGCGCCGAGGGTCGTCCGCTCGCCGAACGCGCCGCGATACGCCTCCTTGCCGACGAAGGCCAGCACGCCGGGCCGCAGCTCGCGTGCGATGCGCTCGAGCCTCGCCGCGGAGCCCTCGAAGTCGGCCGAGCGGAGGTCGCCCGAGCCGGGTGTCGTCCGCAGGGCGGCGTTGGTGATCCCGATCCCGAGCGCGAGGAGCTCCCGCTGCTCGGCCGGCGCGAGCTCGCGCGGCGTGAGCCCCGACGCGTGGAGCAGCCGCCAGAAGTCGTTGCGAGGGTTCGCGAAGTGCGCGGCCGCGGCCGCCGAGACGCGGCCCGGGTTGATCCCCACGAGCACGAGCCTGAGGTCGGGCGCCAGGACGTCGGGGACGGCGGACTGCGGATCGGCCATGGCGCGAGGGTATCGGAGCGCCCGCGCCGACCGCGCTGCGCCGGCGACCGCCGTCGGGCCGGCGCCCGGCGCTACGATCCGCGCATGCCGCACGCCATGACCGTCCGTGGCCCGATCGACGCGGGCGAGCTCGGGTTCACGCTCCCGCACGAGCACACCCAGATCCACCTGTGGCAGATCCCGGACCGCTGGGACTACTGGGAGCTCACCCGCGACGAGCCCGTGATCCTCGAGGAGCTGCGCGCGTTCCGCGAGGCGGGCGGGAGCACCCTCGTCGACCTGACGATCGACGGCGTCGGACGCGACCCGGCCTGGCTCCGCTCGCTGTCCGAGCAGAGCGGGCTGCACCTCGTGATGGGATCGGGCTGGTATCGCGGCTCGTACTACCCGGCGGAGCTCCTCGTGGAGCGGCGCTCGGTCGACTCGCTGGCGGAGGCGCTCGTCGCCGAGATCACGTCGGGAGTGGGGGACACCGGCATCCGACCGGGGATCATCGGCGAGATCGGGACGGACAAGCCGTGGGTCACGCCTGCCGAGGAGCGCGTCCACCGGGCGGCGGCGCGGGCGTCGCGCCGGACCGGCCTCGCGATCACGACCCATGCCGTCATGTCCGACGTCGGGGCGGCCCAGCTCACGATCTTCGAGGACGAGGGCGTCGACCCCGGGCGGGTCGTGATCGGGCACGCGGACAGCTATCCCCACCTCGACCACTACCTCGGGCTCATCGCGCGCGGCGCCTCGATCGAGTTCGACTTCCTCGGGATGTCGTTCACGCCGCAGGAGCGGCACGGCGAGGGCCGGATCGTCGACCTGTTGCTCGAGCTCCTCCACCGCGGCCACGGCGACCGGGTCCTGCTCAGCCAGGACGTGTGCCACAACAGCCAGCTGCGCCACTACCAGGGCAACGGGTACACGTACCTCCAGCGCGAGTTCCTGCCCCGGCTGCTCGAGCGCGGCGTGTCCCAGGCGGAGATCGACCAGCTCACGATCGGCAACCCGCGCCGCGTGCTCACGATCGGCTAGGACCCGGGCCCGGCGCGCCTGCCGCTGGGCGGGTGAACGGTGCAGTGACGGCACGGTTCTCTCGCCAGGCGGCCGATGTCGTGCGTCGCAGGGCCGCACACGGCATGCCTCGCCCGCCCAGCGACCAATTGGTGCGCTCACGGCACGGTTCAGCCGCCAGGAGAGCGGCGGGCTCGGGAGGGCCGAGGGCCGAGGAATCGAAACGGCCGGCCCGGGGACGCCGGACCGGCCGCGATCGTGCGGTGCGGGACGAAGCGCTACCCGACGAGCGTCGCCTCGACTGCGACCTCGACGTCGGCCGCGAGGGCGCGCGACACCGGGCAGCCGTCCTTGGCCGCCTCGGCGAGCTCGGCGAACTTCGCCTGGTCGATCCCCGGGACCGTGCCGCTCACGGTGAGCGTGCTCTTCGCGATGCTCCAGCCGGCGTCGCCCTTGGCGAACGTCACGACGGCCTTCGTGTCGAGCTGCGTGGCCGCGGTGCCGTTCTTCGCGAGCTGCGCGGAGAACGCCATCGAGAAGCACGAGGCGTGCGCCGCGGCGAGGAGCTCCTCGGGCGACGTCCGGCCGTTGTGGTCCTCGGTCCGCGAGGCCCAGGTCACGGGCAGGCGCGAGATCGCGCCGGACGAGACGTAGTTGATGGTCCCGGAACCCTCGAGCAGGCTCCCGTTCCAGGTGACTTCGGCGAAGCGGGTGATCTCCATCGATCGGTTCCTCCGGGGGGCGGCGTGGGGGGCGTGGCACGCTGGGCGCGGGTCCCTAGCGTGCCACGGTTGGCCGTTGCGAGGGTCAGGCGGCCGGCTCGGGCGACGGCGTGGCCGGCGGCGTCGGCGCGGCCGCGTCCTCGTCCGAGGAGGACGAACGGAGGCCGGAGGCCCACGTCCGGATGCCGTCGACCAGCGAGTAGATCGCCGGGATGACGAGCAGGGTGAGGAACGTCGAGGTGAACAGGCCGCCGATGACGACCGTCCCCAGCTCCGCCGCGATGATCGACCCCTGGTTGAACCCGGCCGCGAGCGGCACGAGCGCGAGGATCGTCGCGATCGCGGTCATGAGGATCGGCCGCACGCGGGTCCGGCCGCCCTCGATCAGGGCGTCGTGGGTCGACATCCCCTGCGATCGGAGCCGCTCGACGAGGTCGAGGAGCACGATCGCGTTGGTGACCACGATGCCGATGAGCATCAGGAACCCGATGAGGGCGCTGACGCCCAGCGGGCCGGCCCGTGAGGAACAGCGCCGGGAGGGCGCCGATCGTCGCGAGCGGGAGGCTGAACAGGATGATGAACGGCGTGACGAGCGAGTTGAACGTCAGGACCATCGCCACGTAGACGATGAGGACGGCGACGCCCATCGAGAAGAACAGCCCGCTGAAGGCCTCGTTCATCTGGGCCGTGACGCCGGCGAGCCGGACGTCGACGTCCTGCGGGATCTTGCCCGCGGCGACGAGCTCGTCGATCTCGGCCTGGACGTCCTTGCTGACCTTGCCCGTGTCGTCGGACGCGATCTCCGCGTTGATCGACGCGGCGGGGGACTGGTCGATCCGGGTGATCGATCCCTGGGCGTCGACCTGCGCGACGGTCGCGATGGAGCCGAGCGGCACCTTGGCGACGGTGCCCACGGGCAGTGCCTGGAGGTCCTCGACGGACCCCACGGCTGCCGGGTCGAGCTCGACGAAGATGTCGGCGGTCGCCCCGTTGTCGTCGATCACGACGCGCGTCGCGACGGACCCGACGAGGGCGGCACGGACCTCCTGCGCGACCTGGGCGGCGGTGAGGCCGACCATGATCGACTTGTTGGGATCGGGCGTGACCTGGATCTCCGGCGTGCCCTTCGACAGGTCGGACTTGAGGTTGAGCAGGTCGGCGTTGTCCGACAGCGCGGCGAGCACGGCGTCGTTGGCCGTCGCCACGTCGGTCGCGTTGTCACCCGCCACGACGACGCTGAGGTTGTTCGAGCTGAAGCCCGCGAGCTGGGCGATGGCGACGTCGAAGCCGTCGGTCTTGACCGGCGCGAGCGCGTCGGAGAGGACCACCGAGTACTCCGTCAGGTCGACGGTGTCCACGAGGCGGATCGCCATCCGGGCGCTGTTGGCCGGCCGGCCGCTCATCGCTGCGGTGATGGTCTGGAAGCCGGCTTCGCCCTCGCCCGGGATCGAGGTCTGGACGAGCACGACGTTGGGATCCTGGGCCAGGATCTCCTCGGCCTGCTTGGTGTGGGCCAGGACGGCCTCGGTGCTCGCTCCCGGGGGCGGGGCGATCGTCGCCTGGACGATGTTCTCCGAGCCCGCGTTGATGAACGCGGTCGGGAGCAGCGGCGCGAGCGCGCCGGTGATGAGGAACAGCACGAGAGCGACGCCGACCGTGCCGATCCGGGTCAGGCGGCTGCGCAGGACGGCCGTGATCGTGGGCGTGTAGGCCCGGATCCAGAGGCTGCTGTGCGGCTCGCCGTCCTTGTCGACGTTGAGCTTGACCTTGTCGATGAGGAGGTACGAGAGGACCGGGACCACCGTGAGCGCGCACACCAGCGAGGCGAGCAGCGCGAACGTGACGGTCAGGGCGAAGGGCAGGAAGAACTGGCTCACGAGGCCGCCGACGAAGCCGAGCGGCAGGAACACGCCGACCGTCGTGATCGTGGCGGCCGTGATGGCGCCGGCGACCTCCTTCGGGCCGTTGATCGCGGCGTCGCGCCGGCTCTCGCCCATCGCGCGGTGCCGGTAGATGTTCTCGAGGACGACGATCGCGTCGTCCACCACCCGTCCGACGGCGACCGCGAGGCCGCCCAGGGTCATGATGTTGAGCGTGACGCCGGTCGCCTGCATGATCACGAGCGCCGTCAGGATCGAGAGCGGGATGCTCACGGCCGCGACGATCGTGGAGCGGATGCTGAACAGGAACAGGAAGATCGTCAGGACGGCGAACAGGGCGCCGAGGCCACCCTCGCGCAGCAGCCCGTCACGGGACTCCTTGATGAAGTCCGACAGGTCCGAGACGATCGTGACCTTGACGCTCTCCGCGTGCTGCGCCTCGATCTCGTGGAGCTTGGCGGTGACCTCGTCGGCGACGGTGACCGTGTTCGCGTCGGACGTCTTGGAGACGGACAGCGAGAGCGCGGGCTGCCCGTTCGTCCGGGCGTAGCCGGTCGTCGCGACGCCCTGGATCTCGACCGTGCCGAGGTCGCCGATCGTGACCGGCGTCGGGGCGACCGGTGCCGGGGCGACGGGCGACGCGGCGGGGTCGGCGGACGCGGTCGGGTCGACCGGGGCGCCGGCCTGCGGCGTCGAGACGCCGACGACGAGGTTCTTCACCGCGTCGACGGACTCGATCCGGCCGATGGTGGACACCGAGATCTTGGAGGTGTCGTTCGTGATCTCACCCGAGGGGAAGGTGAGGTTGTTGGCCGCGAGGACGCCCGTGATCTGGCTGATCGAGATCCCGTTGGCCGCGAGCTTGTCGGGGTCGAGGGTGACGAGCACGCGCTGCTCCTCGCCGCCCGTGATGTCGACGCTGCCGACGCCGTCGATCGCGAGGAGCGCCGGCTTGATGTCCTCCTGGGCGACCCGCGCCGCCTCGGTCAGCCCGTCCTCGGACGTGGCCGCGATCGAGGCGATGATCACCGGCGACGAGTTGATGTTGAGCGCGGTGACCTGCGGGTTGACCGTGGCCGGGAGCCCCGCGTTCTGCAGGTTCTGCTCGATCGCCGCGCGGATCTCCTTGACGTCCGACCCGAACGAGAACTGGGCCACCACGAGCGCCAGCGAGTTCGCGGACGTCGACTGGAGGGCCTCGAGGCGGGGCACGCCCGCGATCGCCAGCTCGATCGGCTTCGTCACCTGGTCGGCGACGTCGGCGGCGCCGGCGCCCGGCAGCGGCGCGATGACGGTGATGACGGGGAACTCGATGTCCGGCAGGAGCTCCTGCTTGAGGTTGCCCCAGGCCAGCAGGCCCGCGACGAACAGGGCGCCGGCGAGCAGGAGCGTGACGCTCCGCTTGGAGACGGCGAACTGGGACAGGCGGCTCATGCGGGTTCCTTTCGCGTGGCTGCGAGCGAGGGCGCGACGGTCGCGCCTGCCCGGGGTGCCTGGGATGTGCTCATGCGGTTCGCCGAGCGGGTCAACGCGGTCAGTGCGGAGCGGAGCTGGGCCAGCTCCGTGTCGTCGAGGTCGTGGAGGAGGTCGCGCATCTGGCGGGCGTTGAGCTCGCGGAAGCGGTCGATGAACGTGGCGCCGGCGGGCGTCAGGCCGACCACCACCTGGCGGCGGTCGACGGCGTCCTCGCGGCGGGTCGCGAGGCCGTGGTCCACGACCCGGTCCACGAGCCCGCTCACCGTCGAGAGCGACACGCCGAGGCGCTGGACGAGATCGGACATGTGGAGCTCGCCCGACGCGCCCAGCAGGTACAGGAGCTTGGCCTGGGGCATCGTGATGTCGATCTCCAGGAACTCCGGGGCGTGGCGGTCGGCGAGATGCTGCATGAGCGCCTCGTAGCCGGCGATGACGGACTCGACGGCGGTGGCGCGGGCGGTGAGCGTGATGGCGGTCAATCCTTCGGCTGCGGCTGATGCTTCGGTCGCACCAAACCATTCGGTCGCAACGATACGATGGATCGGGTCAGCCCGTGTTGGAACCTGCGGCGACCCCGCGGGGTACCATCGGTGCCCGCCCCTCGGGCATCACCCGGTGCGCGGCCGATGAGGAGAATCAGACGATGACAACCACCAGCCGACACGGCCTCCGCCGCGTCGCCCTGATCGCAAGCGCGGCGGCCATCGCGCTCGCGGCGGCCGCATGCGGCCCGAGCGCCACGCCGGCGCCCACCATCGGCCCCTCGACGGGCGCCTCCGCATCCGCCGGCGCCGTCGACCTCGAGGGCACGAGCTGGGCGCTGACCGACTACCTGAGCCCCGACGGCGCGGTGTTCACGGTCCCGGCGGCGGTGACCCCGCTGGCGGCGTTCAAGGACGGCGTCATGACCGGCTACGCGGGCTGCAACACGTTCAGCGGCCCCTACAAGATCGACGGCGAGAACATCACCGTCGGGCCGATCGCGAGCACGAAGATGGCCTGCGCGGAGCCGATGGCGTCGGTCGAGAACGCGTATCTCGCGGCCCTCGACGTCGTCGACAAGGTGGCGATCCTCGACGACGGCAAGCTCCAGCTGTGGGACTCGGCCGGCAAGACGACGCTCGCGTTCATCAAGGGCAGCTAGCCCAAGCGGCGGCCACCCGCCGGACACGAAAAACGGGGCGCCTCGCGGCGCCCCGTTTCGATTCCCGGAGGGATCAGGCGAGAAGCTTGGCCTTCGCGGCCGCGAACTCGTCCTCGCTGAGGATGCCCGCGGCCTTGAGGTCGGCGAGCTTCGTGAGCTGGGTCATCAGGTCGTCGCCGGCGGGCGCGGCGATCTGCGTCGGTGCGGGCGCGGCCGGAACCTGCGCCGCGACGGCGCGTGCGGCCGCCTCGTCGATCTGGGCCTGCTGGGCGGCCTGGGCGTCGTACTCGGCCTGCTGCTGGCCCTGGTACTTCTCGGCCTGGTGCATCGACACCTTGTTGCTGACCGCCGTCGCCGTGCCGGCGATGACTGCCGTGCGGGCCATCACGCCCACGAGGCCGGGGCCCCGTCGTCCTCTTCGCATCATCTTGCGGTCTCCTTCGTTCGCTGTCGGGTCAGGCGGGGGTCGGGTTGGACTGGTAGTCGATGGCCGCCTCGACGACGACCGCCGGGACGCGCTGGAGGTCGACGACGACGCCGCCCGCGTTGCGGACCGCGCTGACGAACCGCTCCGCCCAGCTGTCCTCCCAGACGAGGATCGCCGCGGACGAGCTCGGGTCGAGCGCCTCGGCGATGGAGAGCATGTCCTCGTCGCTGACGAGACCGCCGCGCTTTGCGGCGAGCGTCTCGAAGGCCTCGAAGATCTCGCTGCCCTCCTGCTCGAGCTCCAGGATCGTGACGTCGCCAGCGGCATCCTTGTGGATGAAGGCGAGGTCGATGATGTCGATCGTCTTGTTGTCCACGAGCTCGCGGAGCGCGGGGGCGATCTCGCCCTTGAACTCGTTGCCCGGGAACGCGATGACGATGTACTCGACGGGTCCGACGGCCATTCTGCAGTTCCTCTGTGGGGAGTGACGGTGGCGTGTCGCGGGGGTACCGGACAGATGGGGGAGCGCCCGAATCTTGGACGCAACGACCAGTATCCACGGTGGCCGCAAATCATTATCCTCCGATTGCCGGCCGGGGCGGGCTGTCCTGCTGTCGGCCATACGCGCCGCGATGCCTGTCGGTCCTCATTGACGGCCCCAACGTCCGGTTCGAGCGGTCGTGATGCCCGCGAGGCATCGGGAAGCGCGCAACGAGGGCTCGAGACGGCGCCAACTCGCCGTTGAGCGCCCCAACGTGTACTGCCAGGCATCGACTGGGGGCCTGACTGCGGTCAACGGCGTGGCGGCGCTGCGCTACCCTCCGCCGCATGGCCATCGAGATCCGGAACGCCACGCGCGACGAGTACACCGCCGTCGCCGACGCGATGAGCACGGCGTTCCTCGAACGCCCTGACGTCGCCGCGATCGGGGCGCAGGTCCAGGACCTGTGGGAGCCCGCCCGCACCTGGGTCGCGCTCGACGGCGGGCGCATCTGCGGCACGTTCCGGTCGTGGCCGACCGAGCTGACGCTCCCGGGCCTCGCCACGCTGCCCGCGGCCGCGGTCGCCGGCGTGACCGTCCTCCCGACGCACCGCCGGCAGGGCATCCTCACCCGGCTCACGGCGGCCGAGCACGACGCGCTCGTCGAGCGTGGCGAGGCGCTCGCGCTCCTGTACGCCGCGGAGTTCGCGATCTACGGCAGGTATGGCTACGGCCCGGCGACCCGGTTCGCGACGTGGACCGTGGACTTCATGCGCTCGCGCACCTCGCCCCGCGACGCCGACACGGGCTCGATGGAGCTCGTCACGCCGACGCAGGCGACCGCCGACGAGCTGCGGGGCTTCTACGACGAGTGGCGGCTGAGCCGGCCCGGCGAGATCAAGCGCCGGAGCTGGTCCTGGGCGGCGCGGCTGGGCATCCTCCCGGAGGCCTGGGGACCGCCGTTCAAGGGCTTCTACGCGCTCCACCGGGACGCGGCCGGGCGGCTCGACGGGTTCATCCGCTACCGGAACGAGGACAAGTGGGAGGACAACCTCCCGCGGAACACCCTCGAGGTCACGGACCTGTTCGGCGCGAGCGACGCGGTCGAGGCGGACCTGTGGGCGTTCCTCGCGTCGGTGGACCTCGTGACCTCGGTCAAGGCGCCGGGCCGCTCGCCCTCCGACCGCCTGCCGTGGCTCCTCGCGAACCCGCGCGCGGCCGTGCTGTCGGGCACGGTCGACGGGATGTGGGTCAGGATCTTCGACGTCCCGCGCGCCCTCGCCGCGCGCGCGTACGAGCACGAGGGATCCCTCGTCCTCGACGTGGTGGACGACCGGGCACCGGGCGGCGCCACCCGGGTGCTGCTCGACGGTGGGCCCGACGGCGCCACCTGCCGGGTGACGGACCGGGCGCCGGACCTCACGCTCCCGGTCGCGGCCCTCGGCTCGGTGTACCTCGGCGCGCACGACCTGCGCGACGTCGTGATCCGGACCGGCGCCGACGAGCACCGTGAGGGTGCGCTTGTGCAGGCGGCCGCGATGTTCCGCACCATCCGCGAGCCGTGGACGTCGACGTTCTTCTGAGCGAGGCGCGCAGCCGCGCACTATCGGCGGACGCGCCGGCCGTCGCTCAGGCATCCTCCACGTCGCAGCGCACCGTCCCGTGCGCGAAGGAGAGCCGGTGACCCAGGACGAGAACGACCCGATCGACGATGCCGCTGCACAGGCCGCCCCGCCCGCGCTCGCCTTCGGGATGCCCGTCCTCCCGGCGGGTCGCGCGGCGCAGGCCGCGGCGGGTCGCGCGGAGCGGGACCGCGTGCCGCGCAAGGCGCAGGCCGCCTGGGAGCCGGCGCCCGATCGGGCCGATCCGATCGCGATCCTCGAGGCGCAGGGCGCGAACCGGCTCGCCGACCTGCTCCCGATCCGGTACGGCCGCATGTCCGTGTCGCCGTTCACCTTCTACCGGGGCGCGGCCGCGGTCATGGCGGCCGACCTCGCGACGCAGCCCCGGACCCGCCTCCACGTCCAGCTCTGCGGCGACGCGCACCTGTCCAACTTCGGCGTCTACGCCTCGCCCGAGCGCAACCTCGTGTTCGACCTCAACGACTTCGACGAGACGCTCCCGGGGCCGTTCGAGTGGGATACCAAGCGGCTCGCCGCGAGCTTCGTCGTCGCCGGCCAGTCGCTCGGCTGGTCGAAGGCGTTCGTCCGGCGGATGACGCTGTTCGGGATGGGCAGCTACCGCCTGCGGATGACCGAGTACGCGACCAAGGGCGCGCTCGACACGTGGTACTCGCGGATCACGCTCGAGGACGTGGCGGCGTACCTGACGCGCGACTCGCGCGGCGTCGAGGTGATCGCGCGCCTCGCGGTCAAGAAGGACAACCTCGGGGCGCTCAACAAGCTGACCGAGGTCGTGGACGGGCGGCGCCAGTTCCGCAACGCGCCGCCGCTCCTCGTGCGGATGCCCGACGAGGGTCGCGAGGTCCTCGAGGAGCTGTTCCGCTCGTACCGGCGGACGCTGTCGCCCGACCGCCGGACGCTGCTCGACCGCTACCGGTTCGTCGACCTCGCCCGCAAGGTCGTCGGCGTCGGGAGCGTCGGGACGCGCTGCTGGGTCGTCTACCTCGAGGGCAAGGACGGCGACGACCCGCTGTTCCTCCAGGTCAAGGAGGCGAACGCGTCGGTGCTCGAGGCGCACCTCGGCAAGGCCGCCCAGCGCCACCACGGCCAGCGGGTCGTGCTCGGCCAGAAGCTCACCCAGGCGGCGAGCGACATGTTCCTCGGCTGGATGACGGGGCCCGAGGGCCCGCAGTACTACTGGCGCCAGCTGTGGGACGCCAAGCTGTCGGCGAACCTCGAGGGGATGCAGCCCGCCGGCCTGCTCGCGTACGCCCGGATCTGCGGCTGGGCGCTCGCCCGTGCCCACGCCCGGTCGGGGAGCGCACCGGCGATCGCCGCGTACATCGGCACGAGCGGCCGGTTCGAGCGGAGCATGCTCGAGTTCGGCCTCGCCTACGCGGAGCAGAACGCACGCGACCACGCGGCCCTGCTCGCGGCGATCGAGAGCGGCCGCGTCCCGGTCGAGCGCGGGATCTAGCCGCTCGGCAGGAAGCCGATCAGGCGGACGGGCGCTCCAGGCTCGGGTCCGCCGTCTCCGCCGCCGTCGCCGCGGCCTGGCGCTTCTCGCGCTGGCGCGCGACCCAGAGCACGAGGTAGCCGACGGGGATCGGCACGAACCACGCCATGCCGCGGTAGAGCATGACGCCGGCGGCGATGGCGTCGTCCCAGGCCGGGTCGGCCACGATGCTGGTGAAGAACGTGATGTACAGCAGCTCCGGCAGGCCGGCGCCGCCCGGCGCGATCGGCAGCAGCGTGATCGTCATCACGGCGGCGTAGACGCCAAGGACGATCTCGGGCGGCAGGATCTCCGTCGGGACGCCGACCGCGCGCAGCGACGCGAGCAGCAGGACGTAGCCCATCGACCGCGCGACGAGCTGGCTGAGCACGGTCGGGACGAGCCGCGCGAGGAGCATGACGCGGGCGCTCTCGCGGAAGCCCATGAGGCGAGGCGTGAGGTCGTCGGGCTCGGGCCGGCCCACCCGACGCATGACCGCGTCCGTCGTCCGGGTCGCGAAGGCGCCGACGCGACGGGCGAAGTCCTCGGAGCGGAGGACCCAGATGCCCACGAGCGAGCCGAGCGCCACCGGCAGCGAGATCAGGACCGCGACGAGATAGCCCCACGAGGGCAGGACGCCGGCGAGCGTCAGGAACAGGGTCGCGATCGCCGGCAGGATCAGCTTGCTCGCCTGCGTCGCGAGGCCGTTGAGCGACAGGCCGAGCGCCGCGGTCTCGGCCGACAGGCCCCAGTTGCGGTACAGCCGGTAGCCGAAGGCCATCTTCACGGGACCCGGGATCGTGCTCCCGACGGCCGTCATGGACAGCCAGGTGACCGTCGCGCGCCAGATGCCGAGCATCGGCAGGATGGCGTTGATCGCCATGCCCTCGCTGATCCACGACAGGATCCCGATCAGCGCCACGATCAACAGCGCCTGTGGCGGCGCCGCGCGGAAGGCGTCGATGACGTCGCTGTAGCTGACGATCCGCGGCAGCAGGATCCCGAACACGACGAACAGGTAGCCGCCGACGAGGAGCGTCCGGATGATCGCGTTCCGGCGCGCCTTCGCGCGGTCCTCGGGCGTCGATCCGTCCGGGCCCGCGACGACGGTATCGGTCAGCTGCTCGTCGGTCACGTCGTGGTCCGCCGCTGGCGTCCCGGGTCACGGGCCGACCTCGCGGCTCGCCGCCGGAAACGCCCGCATGATCGCACAGTGGACGCCCGCGCGGCCCGCTTCTGCCCGTCGTTGACGGAACGGCGCGGAATTCCGATAATTCCACTAGGGATTAGCCCGCGACCCCCGTCCCGCGGCCGCGGCGGTCCCGAACGAACCGCCTCCCACCCGGCCACTGCCGGCTCCGAACGGAGCACCGATGACCACGACCCGTGACCTCGTCAAGGACGAGCGCGACCAGTTCGCCTTCCACGACGACATCGTCTACCTGCGCGAGACCAAGCGGGGCCTGACCCGCGAGACCGTCGAGGAGATCAGCGGGTTCAAGAACGAGCCGGCGTGGATGCTCGAGTTCCGGCTGCGGGCCTACGACCACTTCCTCAAGCGCAAGATGCCGAGCTGGGGCGGCCGGCTGGACGACATCGACTTCAGCAAGATCGTCTACTACCGGAAGCCGTCCGAGCGCGAGGAGAAGTCCTGGGACGACGTCCCGGAGCAGATCAAGGCGACGTTCGAGAAGCTGGGCATCCCCGAGGCGGAGCGCAAGTTCCTCGCCGGCGTGGGCGCCCAGTACGACTCCGAGGTGGTCTACCACTCGGTCCGCGAGGAGCTCTCGAACATCGGCGTGGTCTTCATGGGCACCGACCAGGCGCTCAAGGAGTACCCGGAGATCTTCCGCCAGCACTTCGGCACGGTCGTCCCGCCCGAGGACAACAAGTTCGCAGCGCTCAACAGCGCGGTCTGGTCCGGCGGCTCGTTCGTGTACGTCCCCAAGGGCGTCGAGGTCCCGCTCCCGCTCCAGGCGTACTTCCGCATCAACGGCGAGAACACGGGCCAGTTCGAGCGGACGCTGATCGTGGTCGACGAGGGCGCGAAGGTCCACTACATCGAGGGCTGCACGGCGCCGATCTACGCGACCGACTCGCTCCACGCGGCCGTCGTCGAGGTCGTGGCGCTGCCCGGCTCCAAGGTCCGCTACACCACGATCCAGAACTGGTCGAACGACGTCTACAACCTCGTGACCAAGCGTGCGCACGCGCACGAGCGGTCCCACGTCGAGTGGATCGACGCCAACACCGGCTCGCGCCTGACGATGAAGTACCCGGCGATCTACCTCCGCGGCGAGGGTGCGAGCGCTGACGTCATCTCGGTCGCGGTCGCGGGCAAGGGCCAGCACCAGGACACCGGCGCGAAGGCCGTCCACCTGGCGCCCAACACGACCTCGCGGATCGTGTCCAAGTCGGTGTCCAAGGACGGCGGCCGGGCGACGTACCGCGGCCAGCTCAAGGTCGCGCCGGGCGCCACCGGCGTCACCGCGTCCGTGCGCTGCGACGCGCTGATGCTCGACGACCTGAGCCGCTCGGACACGTACCCCTACATCGACATCCAGGAAGACGACACGACGATGACCCACGAGGCCACCGTCGGCAAGGTGTCCGCGGAGCAGGTGTTCTACCTGATGTCCCGCGGCCTGACGGAGAACGAGGCGACGAACCTCATCGTGCAGGGCTTCCTCGAGGTGTTCACCAAGGAGCTGCCGATGGAGTACGCCATCGAGTTCAACCGGCTCGTCAAGCTGGAGATGGAGGGGTCGCTCGGATGACGGAGGTCGCCGAACCTTCGCCGATCGCGCGACCGGCGCGCGTGCGCCGCTCGCCCACCGAGCTCCAGGTCTCGTTCCTCGACCGCGAGTTCGTCGAGGCGCTCGTCGCCGAGCGCGACGAGCCGGGCTGGCTGCGCGACGACCGCCTCGCGGCGGTCGAGACGTTCGCCGGGCTCGAGGTCGAGAGCAATCGCCTGTACACCCCGTACGTGGACCTGCGCGCCGCCGCGATCGACGGCGCCGCCCCGTACACCGCGACGGCGAGCCACGCCGGCTCGCCCGCCACGCTCTCCGACGACATCGCCGGGCTCCTCGAGCTCGACGAGGACGGCGTGACCGCGGTCTCCCTCGACGACGCAGCACGCGCGTCCGGCGTCCGGCTGCTCACCCTCGCCGAGCTCGTCCGGACCGACGACGCGTTCGCCCGGACCCTGCTCGCGGACGGTGGCCTCGTGCCCGACGACGAGAAGCTGGGCCAGCTCTCGCGCGCGGCCTGGTCGCAGGGGATCGTCGTCCACGTGCCGGCCAACGTGCACGTCGCCAAGCCCATCGTGCTCCGCTGGCGGGCCGGCGCGCCGCGCGCGCTCGTCACCCGGACGCTGATCGTCCTCGAGGACGGGGCCAACGCCTCGATCGTCGAGGAGCTCGTGCCCTCGACCGGCGTCGTCGCCGGCTCGCAGGCGATGCTGTCCGCCACGACCGAGATCCGCATGGGCGCGGGCTCCCGCCTCGCGATGGCCAGCCTCCAGGAGCTCGGCCCGGACCACGTCGTGTTCCAGCAGCGGCTCGCCCGGATCGGCGAGGGCGCCGACCTCCGGTGGGCGCTCGCGCAGCTCGGCGCCCGGCTCGTGCGCTCGCGCGTGGACAACGTCCTCGCCGGCGACCGGAGCACCGTCGAGCAGGTCGAGATCGTGTTCGGCTCCGACGAGCAGCTCATGGACCTCACGTCGTACACGCGCCACGTCGGCCGCGACACGACGGGCCAGCTGCTCGCGAAGGGCGTGCTGACCGACAAGGCCCGGACGTACATGAAGGGCCTGATCTCGATCGAGAAGACGGCCATCGGGACGGACAGCTATCTCGGCGAGTTCGGGATGAACCTCTCGAAGGCGGCCCGCGCGGTCGCGATCCCGAGCCTCGAGATCGACCAGCCGGACTGCCGGCGCGCCATGCACAGCTCGTCCGTGGGCCCGATCGACGAAACGCAGCTGTTCTACCTCGAGAGCCGGGGGATCCCGCCCGACGAGGCGCGCAAGTTCATCGTCCTCGGGTTCCTGGAGCCGGTCGTCGCCCGGGTCCCGCTCGAGGATGCGCGGGACCGGCTGCGCGAGGCCCTCGAGGCGAAGTGGATCTCGTCCGCGGCCTCGGGCGACGGGTCCGCGGCCGCCTGACGGCGCGCCGGACCGTCCGCTCCCACCGACCCCGACCGGTACCATCGCGCCCGTGACCACACGTCGGATCGACCTGCTCGGCGTCGACGAGCTCGCCGAGGGCGAGATGCGCATGGTCTGGGTCGACGAGACCGACCCGGTGCTCGTCGTGCACATCAACGGCGAGTTCCACGCGATGCAGGGGACGTGCTCGCACGAGTACTACGAGCTCGACCGCGGGTTCCTCACCGCCGGCACGCTCACGTGTCCCCTCCACATGTCGCGCTTCGACCTCTCGGACGGCGAGGCGCTCGATCCACCCGCGGAGCTGCCGCTCGCGGTCTACCCGGTCGAGATCGCCGACGGGCGGGTCACGATCGAGGTCGGCGACGGGCCGCTCGAGCTCAACGAGGAGACCTAGGCCGATGGTCGTCTATCTCGAGACCGAGCGCCTCACCCTCCGCCGGTTCACGCCGGACGACCTCGACGACCTCGTGGCCCTGGACTCGGACCCGGCGGTGATGCGCTACATCAACGGCGGGCGGCCGACGCCCCACGACGAGATGCGCGACGACTACCTCCCGTGGTGGCTGGCCTACTACGACCGCGGCGACGCGTGGGGCTTCTGGGCGGCGATCGAGCGCGAGACCGGCGACTTCCTCGGCTGGTTCCATCTCCGGCCGAACAAGGAGGACCCGCCCGACGAGCCCGAGCTCGGGTACCGGCTGGTCCAGTCGGCCTGGGGCAAGGGCTACGCGACCGAGGGGTCGCGCGCCCTCGTCGACAAGGCGTTCGCCGAGCTGGGCGCCCGGCGGGTCTACGCCGGCACGATGGTCGTGAACACGGGCTCGTGGCGGGTCATGGAGAAGTCCGGCCTGCGGTTCGTGCGCAACTTCGTGATGCCCTGGCCGGACCGGATCGAGGGCGAGGAGCACGGCGACGTCGAGTACGCGATCACGCGCGAGGAGTGGGAGCAGGATCGCGCGAGCGGGCGCCGGGCGCTAGACCGCCGGCCCGGCGCCGGCCTCGGTGACCGGCTCGAGCTCCGGGTCCGAGCGCAGCTGGAGCACCAGCGCGCCGAGCAGCACCAGCGCCCCACCCGCGAACTGGATCGGGTCCGAGCGTCTCCCCGAGCCACAGGCCCGCGAGGAGCGCCCCGATGACCGGCTCGAGGAGCATGAGGATCCCGGTCCGCGTCCCGCCGAGCTTGCGGATCGCCGTGAGGAACAGCAACGACGAGAAGCCGGCCGCCACGACGCCCGCGAGGAGCAGGATCGGCAGCGGGTCGAGCGACCGGAACGGGGTCAGCAGGTCCTCCGTCTGGCCGACGGCGATCGCGATGACCGTCGCCCCGACGACCGACACCGACAGGTTCACGAGCGTGGCCGCGTCCGAGGGCACCGACCGGTAGCCGTGCCGGCTGACGCTGACGAACACGACCTGGCTGGCCGCCGCGCCGAGGCCGAGGACGACGCCCAGCGGGTTGATCCCCTCGGCCGTCCCGGGGCCGGCGCCGCCGAACAGCACGAGCGCCACGCCCACCGAGGAGAGCGCGAGCGCCAGCACCCGGGACGTCGTGATCCGCTCCCGGCCGAGCAGGACGTCCACGACGACCACGCCCGCGGGGTACGTGTAGAACAGCATCAGCGCGAGCGCGATCGGGATGAGGCCGAAGGCCGTGAAGATCGACGCGTTGAGGGTGAGGCCCATGGCGCCCGCGATCGCGAGCGACGCCCGCCCCTTCGGCGAGAGGCCGCGGAGGGCCGCGATCGAGGGCCTCGTGCCGCCGCGGACGGCGATGAGCACGCCCAGGAACAGGACGCCGAGGGTCGCCCGCCAGGCCGTGAACGCCACGCCCGCCACCCCGGCCTCGGCGCCGAAGCGCGCGAGCGGCCCGAGCATGCCGAACAGGGTCGCCGCGACGATCGCGGACGCGGTGCCGACGAGGAAGTCGCGGTCACGGGACATGGCTGCCCATCGTACCGGCGTGCTCAGGGTGCGGGCGCGCACGACCCCCGGGCGATGAACGTCGTCGGCCGATAGGACGTCCGCGGGGGATCGCCGGCGACCATCGCCCGCACGATCCGCGCGGCCTCGGTGCCGAGCATGACCGCGTCGCGCGCCACGCAGGCGATCGCCGGGGCGTGGAGGCGCGCGAGCTGCGTGTCGTCGCAGGTCACGAGCGAGACGTCGGCGGGCAGGCGCATGTCGAGCTCGCGGACCGCCTCGAGCGCCCCCGCGAGGTGGCGGAGGCCGCCCGTGATCAGCGCGGTCGGCCGGTCGCTCCGCGACAGGAGGTCCAGCGCGGCGCGCCGGCCGTGCTCCACGCTCAGCGGTCCGTGGATCGCCGTGAGTGCGACGTCCGCCCGACCGTCGAGCGACTCGCGAAGGGCGGCGAGCCTCGCGCGCACGGGGAACGTGTCGGCGGGGCCCGAGATGAACGCGAACCGCCGGTGGCCGAGCGCGGTGAGGTGGTCGACGGCGGCGGCGATCCCCGTGCCGTGATCCGTCAGCGCCGCGCCGGCGGACAGGCCGGCCGGGAGCGTGCGGTCCACGACGACGAGCGGCACCCGCGCCTGGCGGAGCGCCTCGAGGGTCGTGGGGTCGTCCTCGCTCGCCGACGACAGGATCAGGCCGTCGACGCGTCGCGACAGCAGGAGGCGGATGCGCTCCGCGTCCACCCCGGGGCGCCCGTCCGGGTTGAGCGCGAGCAGGATCGTGTAGCCCGCCTGGCGGAGATCCGCCTCCGTGCCCAGCATGAGATCGGCCATCACGGGGTTCGCGATGTCGCCCAGGACGAAGCCGATCGAGAGGGTCTGGCCGCGACGCAGGCTCTGGGCGAGGAAGTCGCTCTCGTAGTCGAGACTGCGCGACGGCGTCCATGACCCGGTCCCGCATCTCGGGGCTGACGTCAGGGTGGCCCGACAGCACGCGCGACACGGACGAGATCGCGACGTCGGCGGCTGCCGCCACCTCCCGCATGCTGCTCCGCCGGCGGGGGTGAGCCCGCGCCACGTCGTCCTGCACGACCGAAACCTGCTGCCGTCACGCGGCGGAGGCGGCGACTCTGCAGCATCCCGGTAACGGTTTCAGGCGCCGGTATACCACACGGGTTCAGCCCTGACCACGGCCCGCCGCACCGCGTGCCGCGAGGTTGTCCGCGACCACGCGCACGAGCCACGAGCCCCCGTACGCGCCGAGCAGCCCGCCGAACACCGCCCCCAGCGAGATGAGGCCGATGACGGGCACGGCGGTGAGCGACGACGCGAACGCGATGCCGACGGCGCCGCCGACCAGGATGCCCGACGAACCCGGCGATCGCCTCCGCGACGCCGCGCCTCGAGACGGTCATGAGGTCCGCCGGGTCGTCCGAGTGCCGCGTCCAGCGGAGGATCCCGGGGAGCAGCGCGGCGAGCCCGACGGCCATGACCGCGACACCCGCGGCGGCGATCCACAGGCCGGGCGCGATGGCGCCGGACCCGCCCTTGCGCTCCCAGGCCTCGATCTCGAGGTTCGCGGCCCGGTAGCCGTTGATCACCGTGAACGCCGCGAAGAGGGTGAGCAGGTAGGGGATCAGGTGGACGAGCCGCACGCGCGACATCGCCGGCGTCTCGTGGAGCGTGAAGAACGCCGTGCCGCCGGCGAGGAGGATGAGCATGATCCCGTCGCCCGCGCCGCCCAGGCCGGAGTAGAACGCGGGCTCGAACCCGGTCCGCCCCGGGACCGTGCCCTCGGCCCACGGCATGAGGCCGGCGATCCCGGTCATGAGCGCGCCGATCCCCACCGTCACGCGGGCCGGGGTCAGGACGAGGGACGAGAACCGCCGCTGCGCACCCGTCGGCTGCCAGCGCATCCACTGGCGCATGTCCGTGGCGGCGTCGGGCGGCGACTGGGGACCCGCTGCGGGTCCGGTGTCAGGGCGTGTGTCGGGCTGCATGTCGCCCGTCAGTATCCCTCCCACGCGGCGACGAGGCCGTCGCCGCCGATCCGGATCGCGCCCGCGTCGTTCCGTGCGCGGTCGAGCGCGAACCGGTTGTCCTCGGGCGCGGGATCCGCCGTCGAGGCGGCCCACGACGTGGCGCCCGATCTCCGGGCCGTGCTTGTACCCGTGGCCGGAGCCGCCGCCGACGAGCCACACGTTCGAGAACGCGGGATGGCGGTCGATGAGGAAGTGGCTGTCGGGCGTCATCTCGTACTGGCACACGCGGGCCTCGATGACGGGCTGGCGGGCGATGCCCGGGAACCGCCGCTCGGCGTAGGCGCGCGCCACGCGAACCGCGTCGGGGTCCACGAGCCGGTCGCCGTCGGTGGGGTCCCATGCCGGGCCGAAGCGATCGGGCGCCACCTTGAACCCGCCGCCCTCGGCCGACGGGAGCCCGTAGAACGGGTGGGCCATGTCGACCCAGCACGGGATCGCCGTGTCCGACCAGCGCTCGTCGCCCGCCGCCGGGCCGAGATAGACGACGTCCTGCTTGGTGACGGTGATCAGCGAGCCCACGACATCGGGGAACAGCCGCGGCAGCCACGGCCCGGCCGCGAACACGAACGTCTCCGCGGCCCATCGCCTGCCCGCGGCGTCCTCGACGTCGAGCAGCCGGTCGCCGTCGACCCGCGCCCGGGCGGACGGCGCCGATCTCGAACGTGCCCCCGAGCTCGCCGAGCCGTCGCACCGCCGTCGCGCACCCGCGGGCGGCCATGAGCAGCCCGGCCTCCGGCTCGTAGACCGCGCCCGTGATGTCGTCCGTCGCGATCTGCGGCCAGCGGGCGTGGACCTCGTCGGGGGTGAGCTGCTCGACCTGGATGTCCAGCGCGCGCAGCGTCGGCACCGTGGCGTCAGCGAACGCCCGGTCCTCGCCCGTGAACCACAGCGCCCCGGCCTCGCGGAACAGCACCTGGCCGGTCTCGTCCTCGAGCCGGCGCCAGCCGGTCCGCGAGTCGCGGGCCCAGCGCGAGTACAGCGCGTCCGCCCCGTGGCCGCAGCGGCTGATCCGGGTCTGGTCGCCCGAGGTGGCCCGCGCGTGCCCCGCGCCGAACGCGTCGAGCAGCGTGACGGTCCGTCCGTCGCGTCGCGCCTCGAGGGCCGTCCACGCGCCCATGACCCCGGCACCGACGACGAGCAGATCCGGCGCGCTCACCGCGGCAGCTCGGTCCCGAGCCCGAGCCGGGTCGCCGCGGCGAGGATCGCGCTCCCGAAGACCACGTCCGCGAGGCCGGTCCCGAGGTGGGTCGCCACGATCCGGCCCCGCGGCCGCGCCGCGCCGGCCGTCGTCGAGAGGACCTCGCCCATCATCGCGGCGGGGTCCGGGTAGCCGTCGAACTGGCCGGCGTCGCGGTTGACGAGGAACTGCTCGCGGTGGTCCACGACGAACAGCGCGGCATCGCGCGCGACCTCGGCGGAGCAGTACGTGGCGTAGTCGACCGGGACGACGAGCGTCTCGGGCCCCAGCCAGTCGCCGGTCATGACCTGGCGCTCGGGCGGCGCGACGAACGACGCGGCGGTGACGACGACGTCGGCGCCCTCGACGGCCTCGCGCGCAGTCCGGGCCGTGGCCGCGCCGCCGATCCCGGCAGTCTCCCGCGCGTGCGCCGCGAGCGCCTCGGCGCGGGCGGGGTCGCGGTCGAACACGACGAGCGTGGCGCCCGGGAGGACGTGCCCGATCATCGCCACGTGGCTCGTCCCCTGCACGCCGGCGCCGATGACCGCCGCGCGCGATGCCCGACCCACGACCAGCGGCGCCCAGGCGCGGATCGCGACGCCGGAGATGGCGGCGGTCCGCTCCGCCGTGATCGGGCTCGCGTCCATCAGCGCGACGGGCACGCCGGTCACGGGGTCGCTCAGCAGCAGCGTGCCGTGGATGCCGGGCAGGCCGAGCGCCGTGTTCGTCGGGTAGCCCATGACCCACTTCATGCCGACGAGGTCTCCGGCCCCGGTCGCGTCGTCGCCCGGGAGGTAGGCCGGCATCGCGTGCCCGAACGCGCCGTCGGGCCGCGGGTGGACGCCGATCTTGGGCGGCATCTCGGCGTCGCCGGCGAGCCCCCGCAGGGTGAGCTCCGCGAGCGCCAGGCGCTCGTCGGGGGCGGGCATCGCGGCGATGACGTCGGCCCCGGCGAGGTACCGGAGGGGCGGAATGGATGGCATCGGCACTCCTTGTGGCCCGAGTGTAGGGCGGCCGATGCACGCTAGGCTCTTCGGGTGAACATCGCCCAGAGCCTCGAGAACCTCAAGCTGGAGCAGGACGCCATCGTCCTGTACGACGCGCTCGCGGGGATCGAGCAGGACCCGCGTCGCGCGCACGCGTTCCGCCACATCGCGGACAACGAGCGCCGCCACGCCGACATCTGGGCGGGACGCCTGCGCGAGCTCGGGGCCTCGGTCCCGCCGGCCGGTCGCCCGCGGGTCCGGATCCGGTTCATCATCGCGATCGCCCGGGTCCTCGGGACGCGCGCCGTGTCCGACCTCGTGAAGGCCCTCGAGGGCGACGAGGAGGCGATCTACGGCGACCAGGACGCGCACCCGGCGATCGAGGCGATCGCGGCGGACGAGCGCGAGCACCTCGAGATCTGGAAGCGGCTCGACGACGAGGCGGCCAACGGCAACCGCAGGCCCGCGCGCCGGACCGCGGCCACCGACGTCGTGTCCGCCGCGACCCATCCGGCGGTCGTCGTCGGCGAGGCCGAGAGCCCCGACGCGATCACGAAGGGCGAGCGGTGGCACCGCAGCGGCCGCTCCGGGACCCTGCGCGCGGTCATCTTCGGGGTGAGCGACGGCCTCGTGTCGAACCTCGCCCTGGTCATGGGCGTCGCGGGCGCCTCGGCGAACGGCCGGCTCATCCTGCTCACGGGCATCGCCGGGCTGCTCGCCGGCGCGTTCTCGATGGCCGCGGGCGAGTACATCTCGATGCAGAGCCAGCGGGAGCTGTTCGAGCGCCAGATCGCGCTCGAGGCGGCCGAGCTCGAGGCGATGCCCGAGGAGGAGGAGGCGGAGCTCGCCGCCCTGTACATGGCCAAGGGCTTCACCCGGGACGAGGCGCAGCGGATCGCGGCCCGGATGTTCGAGAACCCCAAGACCGCGCTCGACACGCTCGTCCGCGAGGAGCTCGGCCTCGACCCCGACGAGCTCGGGTCGCCGATGGGCGCCGCGGTCGGGTCGTTCGTCGCGTTCGCCGTGGGCGCCGCGATCCCCGTCGTTCCCTACCTGTTCGGGAGCGGCCCGGCGGTGTTCGCCGTGAGCATCGTGGCGAGCCTCGCCGCGCTGTTCCTCGTCGGCGCCGGCGTGAGCCTCCTCACCGGCCGCGGCCTGCTGTTCAGCGGCTTCCGCCAGGTCGCGATCGGCGCCGCGGCCGCGGGCGTGACCTTCGCCGTCGGCACGCTCATCGGCGTCGGCGTCGCGGGCTGAGGGAGCGGACGGTGGCGACGCGGGGCGAGCTCGAGGCGCGGCTGCGCGAGGAGGGCCTCGACGCCGGTGCCTGGTCGAACGGGCCGCACGACCGCTATGCGGCGCACGACCACGGCTACGACAAGGTGCTCGTGTGTGCGAGCGGCTCGATCCGGTTCGGGCTGCCGGCGCGCGGCGAGGCCGTGGACATGGCGCGCGGGCGACCGCCTGGACCTGCCCGCCGGGACCGTCCACGACGCGTTCGTGGGCGCCGACGGCGTGACCTGCCTCGAGGCGCACGTCCCCGCGGGGACGCTGCCGGCGGTGCGTCACACGCGGGCCGGGGGCTGGTAGGCGTTCCTGGCCCCGGAATCGACGAACGCCCCGGCGGGTGCCGGGGCGTTCATACGTTAGGCTGTTGGTCGCCCTTAGCGGCGGCCGAGCGTCGCCCAGAGGAGCGGATTCTCCCGTGGGTCGGCCGGACGCTCCGACTCCCCGGCGCTCATCACGATGCTGACGATCGAGAACAGCGCGAGGAGCGCGAACACGACAACGATTGCCATCACGTACACCCTTCGCTGCAGGAGAGCTGCCGTGGACCCGGACGTGGTCCGCCGGTGGATTCCGGCGGGTCGGCGCTCTTCGTAACCCGTCGGCGGCAATATACCTGAGAATCGAAGGTAATGACGACGTACTGCCTGATGAATAGGTACTAGGTGAGCAAGAACGACGCTCTCAGTCATACCGATGCGCGAATCGTGTCGATCCTCCAGGCCGATGGCCGCCGCTCGTACGCGGACCTCGGCACGGAGCTCGGCATGGCCGGGCCATCGGCGCACGAGCGGGTCAAGAAGCTCGAGTCGAAGGGCGTCATCCGTGGCTACCGGGCGACGGTCGAGCCGTCGACGGTGGGCCTCAACGTGCTCGCGTTCACGTGGGTCACCCAGGCGCCGGGGACGATCTCCCAGGACCTGACGCCGGAGTTCGCCGCGATCGCGGAGATCGAGGAGTGCCACTACATCGCGGGCGAGGCCGACTACATCCTCAAGATCCGCGCGCGCGACATGGAGCACCTGGGCGAGGTGGTGCGCCAGGTGCAGATCGCCCCGCACGTGTTCTCCACCGAGACCGACGTCGTGTTCAGCACGGGGTTCGAGGGCCGGCCGCTGGCGCTCGATCGGGGCACGGGCGGCGAGCGCGAAACCGCACGCCGCGCGGAGACGTAGGAGATGGCGGACCGCCACGTGGGCGAGCCCGACGACGCAGTCCTCGTGCGAGCGGTGGCGGCGGGGTCGGAGGATGCCCTCGCGGCGCTCTACGACCGGCACGTCAACGGAATCCATGCCGTTGCCCTCCGGCTCACGAATGACCGTCAGCTGGCCGAGGAGGTCGTGCAGGAGACGTTCCTGGCACTCTGGAACCGTGCCGAGCTGTTCGACCCGGCGCTCGCGTCGTTGGCCACGTGGCTGCGGACGATCGCCCGGAACCGGACGGTGGACCGGCTGCGTGCCGCGGGCCGGCGCCCACCGCTGGTGCCGCTCCCGGGTCACGGCGACGAGGGCGAGCCCGACGCGGGGTTCGACCGAGTGGGCGTCGACGCGATCGTCATCGGGGGTGCGGCGGGCGAGCCGGGTCCGGAAGCGGCGGCCGAGGCGGCCGACATGCGCGCGGCGGTCGCGACCGCACTCGCGACGATGCCCGACGTGGAGCGGGCGGTGATCGTCCTCGCGTACCGTGAGGGGCTGACACAGAGCGAGATCGCCGAGCGGCTGGACTGGCCGCTGGGCACGGTCAAGACGCGGACCAGGCGGGCGCTCGCCCACCTGCGTCACGCGCTCGAGGCGGGCGACGAGCCGGTGCGCACCGGCGGCGGCCCGCGAGACGGATGGTGATGGAGCACGCAGACGCGCTGGAGCGCATCGAGATCGCCGCGGCGGAGCCCGAGGGGCTCGACCGGCTGATGGCGGGCGACACGGCCGAGGCGGCCGCGGTCGCCGGCCACCTGGCCGGCTGTCCGGCGTGCACCGCGGAGCTCGCGCGCATCCGGCGGACCGCGGCCATCGCACGTGAGGTCATCTCGACCGCGCCGGACCCCGCGCTCCGCGCCCGGACGCTCGCCTACGTCCAGGCGGCGGGCGTGCCGAGGGGCGCGGCTGCCGCGGCCGCGTCCCCGCAGGCGCCCGTCCCCGCGGCCGAGCGTGTCGACGCGCAGCCGGCCGCGCCCGTCGAGCTCGCCGTTGCCCGCGAACGCCGCACGATGACCCGCCTGCGCTACGCGGTGGTTGCCCTCGCGGCGGCGCTCGTCATCGCGATCGGGAGCGGCGTCGCCATCTACCGCAACGCCACGACGACACAGGCCGAGCTCGCCCAGCGCTCTGACGAGGTCGCGGTCCTCGAGGAGACGAACCGCGCGACGCTCCGCGTGACCGCGCAGCCCGACGCGCAGCGGGTGGCCCTCGCGGCGACTCCCGGGGCGCCTGCCGAGGCCATCGGGACGCTGCTGTTCTCGCCCGCGACGGGCGAGCTCGTCGCGGTCGCGAGCGACCTCGAGCCCGAGGCCGACGGCCAGGAGTACGGCTGCTGGGTCGAGGTGGACGGCACCCGGACGCGCCTCGGGAAGATGTACTGGGCGGGCGACCTGTGGACCTGGGCGGGCCCCGTCAACGGGCTCGCGGACCTTCCCGCAGGATCGATCTTCGGCGTCTCGCTCGGGCCGATCGGCGGGGGCGGGGACTCCACGCAGGTCCTCGCCGGCAGCCTCTAGCCCGGCGGATCGTCAGGCGCCGGGCGCCTCGACGTCGTCGCGCACCGGCGCATCGGCGGCCGGCTCGTCCGCGACGGCCTCCGGCTCGTCCTCCGCGACGGCTTCGGGCTCGGCGGACACGAGGTCGGCCGGCGGCTCGGTCGCGAACCCCTGCTCCCCGATGGACGCGAGATCCTCCGGCGCCACGAGCACGTCGGGCGGCGGGAACCCGAGGTATCGGCGATGCGCCCGCAGGACATCCTCGGCGAGCGCCGCGTCCACGGCCGGCGTGGCCAGCGTCCGCGCGATCCACGCGGCCTCGGCGGGGAGCTCCGTCTCGCCGATCTCGCCCTCCTCGCGCTTCGACTCGGCCAGGACGAGCCACGTGAGCAGCCCGCCGGCGACGACGCCGATGATGAGGAGCCACCAGTTGAAGTCGCCCATCAGCGGCGCGCATTGCTCGGGCGGGGGGTGGCGTGCATCGCGGCCGAGGATAACCGACCGGGCGCGGCGCCGCGCCCGGGCTACACTCCGCGACGATGCCTGACCCGACGCTGCCGCTCGCGGCGCTTGCCCACGTCCTCGCCGCGATCACCTGGACGCCGGATCCCGTCGCCTTCCAGCTGGGGCCGATCCCGGTCTACTGGTACGGCGTGGCGTATGCGGTGGGCCTCGCGCTCGCGTACCTCGTGATCACCCGCGAGGCGCGTCGCCGGGGCTTGGACGCGAGGATCGTCGACAACGGGATCATCATCGTCGGCATCGCCGCGCTCATCGGCGGCCGGCTGTACCACGTGATCGACCAGTGGGGCCTGTACAAGGACGACCCGCTCAAGATCGTCCTGCCGCCCTACAGCGGCCTCGGCGTCTATGGCGGGATCCTGACCGGCACGATCGCCGTGATCGTCGTCACCCGGCTCTGGAAGCAGTCGTTCTGGAAGTGGACGGACGTCATCGCCCCCGGCCTGTTCGTGATGCAGGCCGTGGGCCGCTGGGGCAACTTCTTCAACCAGGAGCTGTACGGGCCGCCGACGAACCTGCCCTGGGGCATCGCCATCGACTGCGCGCACCGGGTCAGCGATCACGGCATCGTGCAGTACGCGTGCCCTGCGTTTCCCGAGACGACGTTCTTCCACCCGCTGTTCCTGTACGAGTCGATCAGCGGCATCGTGGGCGCGTTCACGCTGCTCTGGATCGCCCGGCGCTGGGGCGCCCGGATGCGCCCCGGCGACCTGTTCTTCATCTTCCTGATCTGGTACGCGGTCGTCCGCTTCCTCCTGGAGACGCTGCGGACCGGCAACTGGACGTTCTTCGGCCTTCCGACGGCGATGCTGGTCTCGATCGTCATCGTCGTCGGCTCGCTCATCGCGCTCGCGTTCCGCCACCGGCCGGGCGCCCCCGACGACCGCTGGGGCGAGCCGCCCGCACGCGAGGAGGAGACCTTCGAGGTCGACGACGACGAGGAGCTCGTTGAGGTCGACGACGACGACGAGGTCGAGGCCGAGGCCGAGGCCGACGAGGTGGTCGAGGCCGACGAGGTTGTCGAGGCCGGGGTTGGCGACGGAGGCGGCGATGCCGCCCGACCCGCACCCGACGCCTGACCCGCAGCCCGACACCGGCGAACCACCCGGCGAGCCCGCGCCCGCGCCCCGTCGTCGCCGCCCGCCGCCCGTCGCGTCTCGCGCCCGACGCCCTCGCCCGCAGCCGGCCCGGCGGCGCGATGGAGGGCCTGGCGTGGCTCGGCCGCGAGCCCGAGGCCCGGGCATCGATCCTCTACCGGCTCGTGCGCCTGTTCGCGCGCTTCGTCCTGTTCGGCCTGTTCCGCTTCCGGATCACCGCCACGGGCCGGGAGCGGCTCCCCGCGACGGGCGGCTATCTCCTCATCGGCGCGGCCCACCGGGGGTGGATGGACCCGTTCCTCGTGATGCACGCCCTGCCGCTCGAGCCCCGCGCGTGGTTCCTGGGCAGCGCCCCGTCCACGTTCACCGCCCGCTGGCGCGAGGTCCTGATCCACCGGATGGGCGGGCTGCTCCCCGTGTGGCGGGGCGGCGTCGGCATCGAGCCCCACGTCGCGTCGGCGAGGGCCGTCGTCGGCAACGGGGCCGTGTTCGCCCAGATGCCCGAGGGGACCGTCAGCGGGCCGCCGGGCCGGATCGGGCCGTTCCGCACCGGCGCCGCGCTGATCGCCCTCCGGACCGGCGCCCCGGTGGTGCCGCTCGCGATGGCGGGGACCGAGGAGCTGTACATCGGGCGGCGGATGGCGTCCGAGGTGCTCGCGCCCACGAGCGCGCGCGAGCTGCTGGGCGACGCCTGGGACGGCACGCTGCCGCCGGCCGGCTCGCGCGAGGAGCTCGCGCTGGCGCGGGCGCTCAGCGAGCGGTTCGAGGCCGCTGCTCGGCCCGGCCGTCGAGCGGCTCCACCCGGGCACGGTCGACCCGCCCGGACACCCGCGCCGGCTTCGAAAGCGGCTCACCTGGCTGTTCCTGCGGCCGGGCCGCCTGGACCGCGACCACGAGGGCACCGGCTGAGCGAGGCCGCGGCTCACGTTCCGTCCTGCGGTCGGGACGCCGGGAAACGATCCCCGACGCCCCGCCGTCGTGGCATCCTGCCCACACCCCATGACCGACGCGCCCCGCCACGACCACCGCTTCGAGTCGCTTGCGGTCTTCGCGACGGTCGTCCGGAGCCCGTCGCTGCTGCGCGTGCAGTTCGCGCTGCTGCTGTTCTCGCTGTGCGAGATCGCCTGCTGGATCGCGATCCTCGTGTACGCCTACGACCGGGGCGGCGCGACAGAGTCGGGCCTCGTCGCGTTCGCCCAGCTGGCGCCCGCCGTGGTGTTCGCGCCGATCGGGGCCGCGATGGGGGACCGGATCCCGCGGATCCGGATGCTCGCCCTGGCGCATGCGTCGTTCGCCGCGACCACGCTCCTGGGCGCGGCCCTCCTGTTCGCCGGCGCCGACGCGCTCCTGGTCTACGGGGCGGCCATCCTCGCGGGCCTCGCGCTGACGCTCGTCCGGCCGGCGCACGCCTCGGTGCTCCCGACGATCGCCCGGACGCCGTCCGAGCTCACCGCGGCGAACGTCGCCACGGGCACGGTCGAGAACGTCGGCGTCCTCGTCGGGTCGGTGGCCGGCGGTGTGCTCCTCGCCGAGGCCGGCACGGCCGGCGTGTGGCTCGCGGCGGGCGTGGGTCTCGGGCTCGGCTTCCTTGCCGTCGTCGGGATGCGGCCGGCGGTCGTCGTGCGGCGGCAGCGACTGGAGCTCACGCTCGACGACGTCGGCCCCGGCCCCGCGATCCCGGTGCCGGGCGCGATCGACGCCGTCCACGCCGCGGACGCGGCACTCGTGGCCTCGCCCCGTGGCGGTGGCGCCGTCCTCGCGGAGATCCTCGCGGGCCTGCGCGTCATCCGCGCCGAGCCGAACCTGCGGGTCGTGGTGCTCGTGCTCGGGCTGTCGATGTCGCTCGTCGGGATCCTGGACGTCCTCGGCGTCGTGCTCGCGCTCGATGTCCTCGATGCGGGCGACCAGGGCGTCGGGCTGATCTCGGGTGCGATGGGCGCGGGCGGACTGCTCGGCGCGGGCGATCGCGATCAGCCTCGTGGGCCGCCACCGGCTGCTCACCCCGATGCTCCTCGCGGCCGTCGTCGTCGGGCTGGGGATCGGGGCGTCGGGCCTCGTGCCGCTGCTGGTCGTCGCGCTGCTCGGGTTCCTCGCCGGCGGCATCGGGAAGAGCGTGTTCGACGTCGCCGGCCGGACGATGCTCCAGCGCGTGTCCCCGGACGAGACGCTCGCCCGCATCTTCGGCGTCCTCGAGGGGGTGAACATGGCGGCCCTCGCCCTGGGGACGCTCGCGGCCCCGATCCTCGTCCGGCTGCTCGGCACGGCGGGCGCGCTCGTCGTCGCAGCCTCGATCATCCCCGCCGCGGTCATCGTGCTCCGCCCGTTCCTCGCCCGCGCCGATGCCTCCGGCATCGTCCACGAGGAGGAGCTGGGGCTCATCCGCGCGATCCCGATGTTCGCGCCGCTGCGGGTCACGGCGCTCGAGCGCCTCGCGCAGGAGCTCGACCACATGCACGTCCGGCCCGACGGCGACATCATCCGCCAGGGCGACACGGGCGACCGGTTCTACATCATCGGCCAGGGCCACGTGCGCCATCCTCGTGGACGGGCGGGCCGTGAACGTGATCGGTCCGGGCGACGGCTTCGGCGAGATCGCCCTGCTCAACGACGTGCCCCGCACGGCGACGGTGCGGGCGATCACCGAGGTCGAGCTGTTCGTCCTCGACCGGGCGCCGTTCCTCGAGGCGGTCACGGGGCAGCCGCGCAGCCGCGCCGCGGCCCAGGCGGTCATCGACCGCCACCTGGAGATGAACCGCGACGTCGACTGACCGCGGGGTATCCTCCGCCGCGTGGAATACGCCAGCTCGATCCTCGACCTCGTCGGCGGACACGCCCCTCGTCCGGATCTCGCGGGTCACCCGCGACCTCGGGCCGGCCGACCGCCAGCCGCTGATCCTCGCGAAGCTCGAGATGCTCAACCCCGGCGGGTCCGTGAAGGACCGGATCGGGCTGCCGATGATCGAGGCCGCCGAGCGGGCGGGCCTGCTCAAGCCGGGCGGGACGATCATCGAGCCGACCTCGGGGAACACCGGGCACGGCCTCGCGATCGCCGCCGCGCTCAAGGGCTACCGCTGCATCTTCGTCATGGCGGACAAGCAGTCGGCCGAGAAGCAGGCGCTCCTGCGCGCGTACGGCGCGGAGGTCGTCCTGTGCCCGACGAACGTGGACCCCGACTCGCCCGAGTCGTACTACTCGGTCGCCGCGCGCCTCGCCCGCGACATCCCGGGCGCGTTCAAGCCCGACCAGTACTGGAACGCGGAGAACCCGTCCGCGCACGAGCGGACCACCGGGCCCGAGATCTGGACCCAGACCGAGGGCCGGATCACGCACCTCGTCGCGTCGGTCGGGACCGGCGGCACGGTCAGCGGGATCGCCCGCTATCTCAAGGCGCAGAACCCGGCGATCCGGGTGATCGGCGCGGACCCCGAGGGCTCCGTCCTGTCGGGCGACGCCGCGCGCCCGTACCTGACCGAGGGCGTGGGCGAGGACTTCTTCCCGGGCACGTACGACCGCTCGGCCGTGGACCGCTGGGTGCGCGTCTCGGACCGCGACGCGTTCGCGATGGCCCGCCGGATCACGCGCGAGGAGGGGATCCTCGCCGGTGAGTCGTGCGGGACGGCGATGCTGGCCGCGATCGACGAGGCGCGCCGGCTGATGCGCGAGGAGCCGTCGACGGCCGCGGACGCGGTGTTCGTCGTGATCCTCCCCGACGGCGGGCGGAACTACCTGTCCAAGCTCTACAACGACGAGTGGATGCGCGCCAACGGGCTCATGGCGGGGACGGGCGCCGTCTCCCGGGTCGAGGAGCTCCTGCTCGAGCGCCACCACGACCAGCCGATCCCCGACGTCGTCCTCGCCCGGACCACCGACCGCGTCGGGGTCGCGATCGACCTCCTCCAGGAGTACGGGATCAGCCAGCTCCCGGTGTCCGAGCAGCCGGACGGCGACGCGCTCGCCGGGATCGTGGGCTCGGTCAGCGAGAAGTCGCTGCTCGACCGGGCGTACCGCAACCCGGAGATCGTGGACCGGACCGTGGGCGAGGTGATGGAGCGACCGCTCGCGATCATCGACACGTCGGCGACCGTGGACGAGGCGTTCTCGCTGCTGTCGGGCGGCGCGGCGGCGCTGCTGGCGGTCCGCGGCGACCGGCCGGCCGGGCATCGTGACCAAGCTCGACCTGCTGGAGTACCTGGCCCACCGCGGGTAGCATCGCTCCCATGGCCCACGACCCCGATCCCGCCCAGGACGCGTTCGACACGCGCGCGGTCCACGCCGGCGCGGAGCCGGACGAGCTGACCGGGGCCGTCTCCCCGCCGATCTACCAGACGAGCACCTATGTGCAGGACGGCGTGGGCCGGCCGCGCGCCGGGTACGAGTACGCGCGCAGCCAGAACCCGACCCGCGCCCGCCTCGAGCGGGCGGTGGCGGACCTCGAGGGCGGCCGCCACGGCATCGCGTTCGCGAGCGGCTCGGCGGCGACGGCGGCGATCGCGCAGCTCGCCGCGACCGGCGAGGAGATCCTCGTCGGCGACGACGTCTACGGCGGCACGTTCCGCTACTTCGAGCGCGTCCACCGCCCGGCCGGAGCGGGGGAGGCCCGGTACGTGGACCTCGCCGGCCACCCCGACGCGCTCTGGGAGGGCCTCAACGAGCGGACCCGGCTGGTCTGGCTCGAGACCCCGTCGAACCCGTTGCTCAAGGTGACGGACATCGCGGCCTCGGCGGAGATCCTCCGCGAGCGCGCCGAGCAGGCCGGGGGCGCGCGGCCGCTCCTCGTCATCGACAACACGTTCGCGTCGCCGGCGCTCCAGCGGCCGCTCGAGCTGGGTGCGGACATCGTCTTCCACTCCGCGACGAAGTACCTCGGCGGCCACTCGGACACGGTCCTGGGCGTCGCGGTCACGAGCGACGACGCGGTCGCGGAGCGGCTGCGCTTCCTCCAGAACGCGATGGGCGGCGTGCCCGGCCCGTTCGACTGCTTCCTCGTGCTCCGCGGGCTGCGGACGCTGCCGCTGCGGATGGCGCGCCACTCGGCGAACGGGCTCGCGATCGCGCGCTTCCTCGCGTCGCGCGCGGACGTCGCATCGGTCAGCTATCCGGGCCTCGACCTCGGCGACCACGCCCATCCCCGGGCGGCCGTCGCGGCGCGCCAGATGCGCCTCGGCGACGAGCCCGCGTTCGGCGGGATGGTCTCGTTCGTGCCCGCGCCGGGCGGCGTCCATGGGCGCACCGCGGCCGAGCGCGCCATCGCGGTCTGCGAGTCCACCCGGCTGTTCGCCCTCGCGGAATCGCTCGGCGGCGTGGAGTCGCTGATCGAGATCCCGGCCGCGATGACCCACATGTCGGTCGCCTCGTCGCCGCTCGCCGTCGACCCGGCGCTGGTGCGGCTGTCCGTGGGCATCGAGGCCGCGGACGACCTCATCGCCGACCTCGCCGCGGCGCTCGACGGGGCGTAGCGACGGCGACCGGCGCCACGGTCAACGAAACGCGGTCCGTTCCCGTGGCGCCGGATCGTTGTCCCTGCCGCATCGAATTCACGCCCGCACTCACATGAAGACCGGGTTCGGTGCCCCATAGACATCGAAGTCGAGCTCGACGCTTCCCGGGACCGGTTTGGTTGACTGTGAGGCGAGTCCGGACACCTTGACTTGGCGCCACGTAGGGCGCACGCTGCCTACCTCGACAGTCGATGTAGTTGGAGTGGGCGTGGGTCGCGACGGGATCCGGAACGAGCTCCTCCGCGGGGCGATGACCTACCTCGTCCTCGCCGTGCTGCGCGACGACGAGCAGTACGGCTACCAGATCGCCCAGCACATCTCGGCGCGCAGTGATGGCGCGTTCGCGCCGAGCGAGGGCTCGCTCTATCCCGCGCTCCACCGTCTCGAGGCCGAGGGCGCCCTGACAGGCCGCGTGGCGCGAGGGAGAGCGGGGCCCGAGGCGGCGCTGGTACCGGATCACCCCGAAGGGGGTTGCCCGGCTGGCCGACCTGGAACAGGAGTGGGACGCGTTCAGCGGCGCCGTGGTCCGCGTCTCGCGTCCGGCCGGGGAGACGGCGGGTGCCTGAGCCGATGGACCGCGAGACGTTCCTGGCGCACGTCGCCGCGCGGTTGGACATGCCTGCCGCGGAGGCGCTCGAGACGATCGACGAGCTGCGCGGGCACCTCGAGGACGCCGCGGCGAACCGCCGCGACCACGGCGAGTCGGCGGCCGACGCCGAGCGTCACGCGGTCGAGCGGATCGGGGATCCGGACCTGCTCGGCCGCGAGCTCACCCGCGCGTACCGGGCGCGGCGCCCGTTGCTCGCCGTCATCGGCGGGTCCGTCCGTGCGGCCACGAGCGAGTCCCTGCGAGCGTGGATGCAGGTGATCCTCGTGATCATCGTCGCGGGCCCGCTCGGCCTCGCCATCGCCGGCTGGGTGCTCCACGCGGTCGGCCGCGACTACGGCTCGATGCTCACCGGCCCGGCCCTGAGCGCGGTCACCGTGGGGCTCGTGTGGCTCGGCTTCGCCGCCGTCGGATGGGCGCTCCCGGGACGGATCACGGACATCTCCGGCCGCGACCACGACGCCGTCCGTCCGGCCGTCGCGGTGACGGGGCTTGTCGTGTCGTCGCTGGTGCTGTGGCTCGTCCTTGCGTTCGAGCTCGACGCGCTGACGGCGATCGGCCTCCCGCTGGCGCCGATCGTGTTCGCGCTCGTGGCGCTCGCCGTGCCGGCGCAGCCACGGATCCGGATCGGCGTCCGGGAGACGCTCGCGATCGGGCTGCTCCTCATCGCGCCCGTCGCGCTCCTCGGCGTCGTCACGGCGACCTCGCCCCGGGAGGACGCGTGGTCCGCGGACCTCGGCGGTCTCGGCATGCCGGCGGAGGAGGTGGGGCTTGGCATGGCCACGGTGCAAGCCGACTGGCAGACGTGGGGCGAGCACGGGGTGGTGGACGTCTCGATGACCGAGGACACCGCCGGCAGCCTGGAGTCCCTGCGTGTCGAGGTCTGGCCGGTCGTGGTCCAGGACGAGGTCATGCGCTTCGGACCCGAGCCGCTCGTCACCGCGGTCGAGCAGGCGCTGGCAGAGACGAGCCTGGTCTATCTCGTGCCCACGCCAAGGCACACCGTGGACACGGTCCGGGTCCTCGTCGGCGTGAAGCCGGACGGCACGCGGGTGCTGCTCGACCAGGACCTCTCGGTCGAGCCGACGCAACCGTGGCTGGGGACGCTCACCGAGTGGTGGTTCGGCCCCTGATCGAAGGGCGCCGGACAGGGGCATCGGTTGGCCCCGGGACCTTCGGCCGGGTTGCCCCTTCGCCCGGATGGGCTAGAATGCGCCGCAACCGAAACGCAACCTTGACTGTGGAAGCCGACTCCCGGGCCTCGCGCCCGTCACGCGCGGCCGGTCACCGATCCTACGTGGGCGGTGACGCCTGCGCGCCAGTCGAGGTACCGGTCCGTGACGATGACGAGCCCAGCCCCAACGTCGACCATCGGCGGCAGCGTGCTCGCGAACCTCTCCACCGCTGAGCTGTACGAGCGCGCCATCCGCGATGCCGAGGGGACGCTCGCGGCCGACGGTCCGCTCGTCGTGCGCACGGGAACACACACCGGCCGATCGCCGAAGGACAAGTTCATCGTCCGGGAGCCGTGGAGCCAGGACAAGGTCTGGTGGGGCGAGGTCAACCACGAGATCAGCGAGGAGCACTACACGCTGCTCCGCGCCCGCCTCATGGGCTACCTGAAGGACCGCTCGCTGTACGCGCAGGACATGTACATCGGCGCGCACGAGGCGCACCGCCGGAGCCTCCGCGTCTACACCGAGACCGCCTGGGCGAGCATCTTCGCCCGCAACCTGTTCCGCCGGCCGCCGCGCGAGGACCTCGCGTCGTTCCTGCCGAACTTCACGATCATCGACGTGCCCAGCTTCGAGGCCGATCCCGCCACCGAGGGCACCCGCACCGGCACCGCGATCCTCCTCCACCTCAAGCGGATGGAGATCATCATCGTCGGGACGAAGTACGCGGGCGAGATCAAGAAGTCCGCGTTCACCGTCATGAACTACCTGATGCCCGACGAGGGCGTGCTCCCGATGCACTCCTCGATCAACGTCGGCGAGCGGGGCGACGCGTGCATCTTCTTCGGCCTCAGCGGGACCGGGAAGACGACCCTCTCCGCGGACCCGCTGCGCAGCCTCATCGGCGACGACGAGCACGGCTGGGGCGACCGCTACACGTTCAACTTCGAGGGCGGCTGCTACGCCAAGACGATCCGCCTGTCGGCGATGTACGAGCCCGACATCTTCGCGACGACGAAGCGCTTCGGGACCATCCTCGAGAACACGGACATGTTCCCCGAGACCCGGGAGCTCGACCTCGACTCGGAGCGGTTCACCGAGAACACCCGCGCGGCGTACCCGCTCCACTTCATCGGCAACGCCGACCCGACGGGCATCGGACCCGGGCCGCGCAACGTCGTGTTCCTGACCGCCGACGCGTTCGGCGTGCTGCCGCCGATCAGCCGGCTCACCCGGGAGCAGGCGGCGTACCACTTCATCAGCGGCTACACCGCGAAGCTCGCCGGCACCGAGGTCGGCGTCAAGGAGCCCACGGCCACGTTCTCCGCGGGCTTCGGCGCGCCGTTCCTGCCGCGCCACCCGGGCGAGTACGCCCACATGCTCATGGACCGCCTCGAGGAGTTCGACGTCCCTGTGTGGCTCGTGAACACCGGCTGGACCGGCGGCCCGTACGGCACCGGCGAGCGGATGAACATCAACCACACCCGGAACATGGTCCGGGCCGCGATCAACGGCGAGCTCGACGGCATCGAGACCGTCATCGACCCGGTGTTCCGGGTCGCGGTCCCGGTCAGCGTCCCGGGCGTCCCGGACGAGGTCCTCCAGCCCCGGGGCACCTGGGCCGACCCGGACGCCTACGACGTGGCGGCCCTGCGGATCGCGGGGATGTTCCACGACAATTTCGCGAAGTACGCGGACGGCGTCAGCGAGGCCGTCCGCAACGCCGGACCCATCGCGATCGACGCCAGCCCGACGACCAGGCCTAGACCCGCCGCTCCAGCGCGGTCCCACCGGAGGCGACGCACACACCCATGGCACGCAACAAGGTCACCGTCATCGGCGCCGGCAACGTCGGCGCCACGACCGCCCAGCGCATCGCCGAGGCCGGGCTGGCCGACGTCGTGCTCGTGGACATCGTCGACGGGCTGCCGCAGGGCAAGGGCCTCGACCTCGCGGAGGCGGCGCCGGTCGTTGGCCACGACGCCGCGATCCTCGGCACCAACGACTACGCGGACACCGCGGGCTCCGACATCATCGTCGTGACGTCCGGGATCCCGCGCAAGCCGGGCATGAGCCGCGACGACCTCATCGCGACCAACGCCGGGATCGTCGGCGGCGTCGTGAAGAGCGCCGCGGCGGTCTCGCCGGACGCGATCATCATCGTCGTCACCAACCCGCTCGACGTCATGTGCCACGTCGCGAAGCAGGCGTCGGGCTTCCCGCGCGAGCGCGTCATCGGCATGGCCGGCGTCCTCGACTCCGCCCGGTTCCGCACGTTCATCGCCCAGGAGCTGGGCGTGTCCGTGGTGGACGTGCACGCGTTCGTCCTCGGCGGCCACGGCGACACGATGGTTCCGCTCAGCCGCTACTCGACGGTCGCGGGCGTGCCGATCACCGAGCTCCTGTCCGCGGACCGCGTGAAGGCGCTCGAGGACCGCACCGCGAACGGCGGCGCCGAGATCGTGGGCCTGCTCAAGACCGGATCCGCGTTCTACGCCCCCGCGGCGTCCACGTTCGAGATGGTCGACGCGATCCTCCGCGACCGGAAGCGCGTCCTGCCCTGCGCCACGTACCTCCAGGGCGAGTTCGGCGTCGACGGGCTGTACGTGGGCGTGCCCGTGGTCCTCGGCCGGGGCGGCCTCGAGCGGGTGTTCGAGATCGAGCTCACGGCCGAGGAGCGCGTCGCGTTCGACAAGTCCGTGGACGCCGTCCGCGAGCTCGTCGCCGCCCTCCCGGCCTGACGCGACGCGCGGCCGGCGCGCGCCGGGCAACGGAATGTCGCCTGCGCGCACCGCGACGGTGCCGCCGCGCACCGTTGTAACGATTTCGGATGATGAAATCGCGTTGACCCGCCACCGCGGTAGCGGTACGTTGACCGGCATCCGACGCTCGGTCACGGGAGGACCGCGTCGTCAAGGGTCTAGCGACGCCGGGGGAGACCGGAGGAGCCGGTCCGGGTCGCTGCGTGCCACCCGCGTGGGTGCCTGATCCGAAAGGGAGGTTCATGAACCGTCGCAGGATTGCCGCTGCCCTCGTTGGCTCGGCACTGCTCATTGGTGCCGTCGTGCCGGCGCCCCTCATGGCCGCAGGGCCGAAGCAGCAGCGCCCCACGGCACCAGTGCCGCAGCGCATCAAGGACCTGAAGCTCGCGACGCCGGTCACCGCGACCAACGGCGTCCGGCCCACGGCCCTCGCCGCCTCACTGCGCAGCGCGACCGGCAAGCAGCAGGTCGTCATCCGCCTGAAGGTCAAGCCGACCGCCCTGATCAAGGGATCGGCGAAGCAGAAGGCGCAGCTCACCCGGGTGAACGCCCAGCAGGCCGCTTTCATCTCGCGGGCCAAGGGCGTCAGCGCGTCGTTCAAGGTCCTCGGCCGGACGCAGACGGCACTCAACGCCGTCATGGCGTCGGTCCCGGCCAAGGCCCTCGCGAGGCTCTCGCGTGACGCCGCGGTCGAGAGCATCAACCCGGTGGTCGACTACCAGCAGGACCTGTCCGAGACCGTGCCCTACATCGGCGGCACGGCGCTCCAGGGCCTCAACATCAAGGGCGCGGGCGTCAAGGTCGCCGTCCTCGACTCGGGCATCGACTACACGCACGCCGCGTTCGGCGGCCCGGGCACGCTCGAGGCGTACTACAACGCCTACGGGACAAAGCTCCAGCACGAGAAGAACCGCAAGATCAACGACGTCTACAAGGGCGTGAAGCAGTTCCCGACGAGCAAGGTCTACGGCGGGTACGACTTCGTCGGCGAGGCGTGGCCCGACGGCCCGCTCGCGCCGGACCCGGACCCGATCCCCTGCGGCCCGACGATCAAGGACGTCTGCGACGGCACCCACGGGACGCACGTCGCCGACATCATCGCGGGCAAGCTCGGCGTCGCGCCGGCTGCCAAGCTCCTCGCGGTGAAGATCTGCTCCTCCGTGAGCACGTCCTGCTCCGGCGTCGCCCTCATCCAGGGCATGGACTTCGCGATGGATCCCAACGGCGACGGCTCCACCTCGGACGCCGTCGACATCATCAACATGTCGCTCGGCTCGCCGTACGGCCCCGCGAAGGACGACGACCTCTCTGCGGCGTCTGACAACGCCAGCGCGGCGGGCACCCTCGTCGTGGCGTCCGCCGGCAACAGCGGCGACAAGCCGTACATCGTCGGCTCGCCGTCCTCGGCGAAGTCGGTGATCTCCGTCGCCCAGACCGCGGTCCCGTCCTCGACGGGCTTCGCGATGGGCCTGTCCCGCAACGGTGGGCCGTTCGTCCCCACCGAGGCGGTCGCCCAGTCGTGGTCCAAGCCGATCGCGGCGGCGGATGCGGTGACCAATGTCCCGGTCCAGTACGGCAACGGCGCCGGCGCCAACCTGGACGGGTGTCTCCCGTTCGCGGCCGGCACGCTGACCGGCAAGGTCGTCCTCGTCGACCGCGGCGTCTGCAACTTCAGCCTCAAGATCGCCAACATCGCGGCCGGCGGTGCAAAGATCGGCGTCATCGGCCTGATCACACCGGGCGACCCGTTCGACGGCTCGCTCGGTGACTGCCCGAACAACCTGTGCGCGGCGATCCCCGGCTTCATGGTGAGCCAGGCGACGTCGACGGCGATGAAGCTGGCGACCACGCGCGTCACCTTCGACCCGGCCAACGGCATCGCGCTGGTCGGCCACATGGTCGGCTCGTCGTCGCGCGGCCCGTCCAACCTCGGCAACCTGCTCAAGCCGGAGATCGGCGCCCCCGGCGCCTCCGTCTCCGCGGTCGCAGGCACCGGCACCGGCACGGAACCGTTCGGCGGCACGTCCGGCGCGGCGCCGATGGTCTCTGGCGCGGCAGCCCTGCTCCAGGGCGCGTTCTCGAGCCGCTCGCCGCTCGAGATCAAGGCCGTGCTCATGAACACGGCAGAGACCGACATCATGAACCGGCCCGAGGTCTTCGGCGGATACATCGCGGCGATCACCCGCATCGGCGGCGGCGAGGTCCGCGTGGACCGCGCCTACCACTCGCCGATTGCGGCGTACGTGGCCTCGGACCTGTCCGGCGCCGTCGGCTTCGGCTTCGTCGAGGTCACCCGTGAGACGACCCTCACCAAGACCGTGACGGTGAAGAACTACACCGCCTCGTCCAAGACATACGACATCGAGCCGACGTTCCGCTACCAGGACGACGTGGACAACGGCGCCGTCACGATCGACGCGCCTGACAGCGTCACGGTCCCGGCCAGCGGCACCGCGACCTTCGACGTCAGCATCACGATCGATCCCACGGCGCTCCGTCCGTGGACGCTCGATAGCGGTCTCAACGGCGCCAACCCCGACATCCTCACCTCGCTCGAGTACGACGGCTACGTCAACCTGGACCTCCAGGGCGACGCTTCGGACGACGCGGATCCCGCCCACCTCGCGTGGCAGGTCCTCCCCCGTTCGGCGGCCGTCGTGACGCTCAACGAGAACGGCGACCAGCTCGACAATGCCGGCCAGGCCGGGGACCTCGAGCTGTACACGCTGATTGCCCAGAGCGCCAAGGACCCCGAGACCACGACCCCCGGCGACAACAAGTCCGACGCGGACTTCCGCTCGGTGGGTACCGCCTCGTTCTTCGGCGGCGAGGGCTGCGGCTACATCTACGTCCTTGACGTCTCCACGTGGGAGCGCCAGACGCACTCGGCTGCGCCTGTTCTGTTCGAGTTCGACTTCGACCTCGACCGTGACGGCACGCCCGACTACGCCGTCTACAACCGCGACATCTCAGGGCTCTCCTCGCTGTCCGATGGCCGGAACCTGACCTACGTGCAGGACCTCGCCACCGGCGACGAGACTGCCTTCTTCGCCACCGACCACAAGACCAACAGCGCGAACACTGCGCTGGTGTTCTGCTCGGAGCAGATGGGCGTGACGCTCGACGACGTTGGCGCCACGTACGATGTCGCCGGCTTCGCCGTCGACTACTACACCAGCGGCGAGACGCGCGACGAGGTCGCGTTCGAGGCCGTCCCGGGCAACGAGCGGTACTACGGGTTTGTCGATGGCAACCCGTACTACGCCTCGATCGGCGCCGGGGCCTCCGAGCCCTTCGGAGTCCTCGACATCGGGGCCGACGGCACCGGTGCCGACGACCAGGGCGTCCAGATCCGCGTGATCAACGGCAGGGGAGACACCGAGACCATCGTGGTCCCGGCCAGCCACTGACCACCAACCCAGAACCACCGCACGAGGCCCCCGGCACCGCCGGGGGCCTCGTCGATTCCGGGGGCAGGCCGGCGGGTAGACTCCCGTCGTGCCGACGCTCCCGTTCCACCCCGTCATCGAGCTCGCGTTCGACCCGATCGTGACGCTGGGCGACTGGCACGTGCGGCTCCAGACGATCGGCCTGGCCGTCGTCATCTTCGTCGCGCTGCTGCTCGCGGCGCGGATCGCCAGCCGGACGCCGATCCACGCCGCCCGGCCCCCGGATGCCATCGACCCGGCGACGGGCGATCACAACCACCTCCGGCGCGACGACCTGCTGTACATCGCCGTCGCGGCGCTCCCGGGCGCCGTCGTCGGCGGCCGGCTCGGCTGGGCGCTCGTCCACCTCGAGTACGTCACGGCCAACCCGGGCGCCATGCTCGACCCGGCCGTCGGCGGGTTCGGGCTGCCGCTCGCCGTCGTCGGTGGGACGCTGACCGCCGCGCTCGTCGCGACGCTCCTCGACACGCCGATCCCGCGCTGGCTCCACGCCCTGATCCTGCCGCTGCTGTTCGGGATCGCCGGCGGGAAGCTCGCGATGGTCCTCGGCGGCGACGGGCAGGGCGTGCCGTGGGATGGGCCGTGGGCGACCGCCTACCTCGGGGCAGGCCCGTGGCTTTCGCTCGCGCCCGCGGTGCCGTCGCACCCGTCGCAGGCGTACGAGGCGCTCGCGACCGCCGGCGTCATCGTGGTGCTGGCGCTCCTCCGCGGCGCAGGGCTGTTCCGCGCGCCAAACGGCTCGCTGTTCCTGGTTGGCATCGCGCTGTGGGCGGTCGCGCGCACGGCCGTCGCGTTCACGTGGCGCGACCCGGCGGTCATCGGGCCGCTCGCGCTGGACCAGGTGCTCTCGCTCGCGATCGCGGTCGTCTCGCTCGTGCTGCTCGGGACCGGCGTCGTCGTGGGCCGGGCGCGGGCGGGTCGAGCGGTCGGCAAGGGCGGCGCCCGGTTCGCCGGGGAGGACGAGCCGGACTGGCCCGACCCGGCGTCGCGACCGGGCATCTGAGGCGCCCGCGGGGCGCGACCCGGTGCTTCGGGCGAACGGTCGGCGGTACAGTGGCGGTCACCATCCTCGACTTCCAGCCTCCGCAGGAGGAGACACCCGAATGACCCAGCTCGCGGAGCCTGCGGGCTCCACCTCGACCTCGCTGCCCACCATCGGCCACTGGATCGGCGGCACGCACGTCGCCGGCACGTCCGGTCGCCGCGGCCCCGTGTTCAACCCCGCGACGGGCGCACAGGAGAAGTGGGTCGACTTCGCCTCGACCGAGGAGCTGGACGCCGCCGTCGCCGCCGCGAAGGCCGCATTCCCGGGCTGGCGCGCGACCTCGCTGTCCAAGCGCACCGAGGTCATGTTCCGCATCCGGAACCTCGTGGACTCGCACCGGACGGAGCTCGCGGCGCTGCTGACCGCGGAGCACGGCAAGGTCCCGTCGGACGCGCTGGGCGAGCTCGCCCGGGGCATCGAGAACCTCGAGTTCGCGACCGGCATCCCGCAGCTGCTCAAGGGCGGCTTCAGCGAGCAGGTCTCGAGCGGCGTCGACGTCTACCAGATCCGTCAGCCGCTGGGCGTCGTGGCCGGCATCACGCCGTTCAACTTCCCGGCGATGGTCCCGATGTGGATGTTCGCGAACGCGATCGCCACCGGCAACACGTTCATCCTCAAGCCGTCCGAGAAGGACCCGAGCGCCTCGCTCCTGCTCGCGGAGCTCCTCCGCGAGGCGGGCGTCCCCGAGGGCGTGTTCACGGTCGTCCAGGGCGACAAGGTTGCCGTCGACGCGATCCTCAACCACCCGGACATCGCGGCCGTCTCGTTCGTGGGCTCGACGCCCATCGCGCGCTACATCTACGAGACCGGGACGAAGAACGGCAAGCGCGTCCAGGCGCTGGGCGGCGCGAAGAACCACATGCTGGTCCTCCCCGACGCCGACGTGAACATGGCCGCCGACGCCGCCGTCTCAGCGGGCTACGGCTCGGCCGGCGAGCGGTGCATGGCCATCGCGACGGTCGTCGCCGTGGGCAGCGTCCATGAGCCGCTGGTCGAGGCGATCAAGGCCCGCCTGCCCAAGGTCAAGGTCGGCCCGGGCTCGGACCCCACCGCCGAGATGGGCCCGCTCGTCACGAAGCAGCACCGCGACAAGGTCGCCTCGTACCTCGAGAGCGCCGTCGAGCAGGGCGCCACGATCGTCGCCGACGGCCGCGAGCACCCGCTGTACGCGGGCTCGGACGGGTTCTTCCTCGGCACCTCGCTCATCGACCACGTGACGCCCGAGATGGACTGCTACCGGGACGAGATCTTCGGCCCCGTGCTGACGGTCATGCGCGTCGAGACGTACGAGGAGGCGCTCGGCCTCATCAACGACAACCCGTACGGCAACGGCACCGCGATCTTCACCCGTGACGGCGGCGCCGCGCGCCAGTTCCAGTTCGACGTGAACGTGGGCATGGTGGGCGTCAACGTGCCGATCCCGGTGCCGGTCGCGTACTACAGCTTCGGCGGCTGGAAGGCGAGCCTGTTCGGCGACCTCCACATGTACGGCCCGGACGGGATCCAGTTCTACACGCGGTCGAAGGTCGTGACCTCGCGCTGGCCCGACCCGTCGACGAGCTCCGTGGACCTGGGCTTCCCCCGGACCCGCTGAGCGGGCCCGCCGGCCCGGATCAGTTCAGGACGATCCAGCCCACCCGCACGCTGCGGGTCGCGGTCCCGGTCAGGTAGATCGTGACCTTGTTCGTGGTCGCGTTCACGGCCACCCGGTGGACGCTGATCGTGCCGCCCGCGGAGCCCTGGAGGGTCGCGATCGCGATCGACGACGTGCCGAGGTCCGTGCCGGGCGTGACCGTCTTCGACTTCGAGCCCGCCGCGATCGTCGTGTAGCCGGAGGCCTTCGCGAGGGAGACGCGGCCCGACGACTTGATGGCGTACCCGGACGTCGAGGTGAACGCGCCACCGGTGCCGGTCGTCGAGCTGCCGCGGACGCCGGCGCCCGGCGGGTGCTGATGCCCTGGACGCCGCTGGACGCCGTGTCCGGTTCGCCGTGCCGAGCTACGCCGGTCTTCGTCTTGCCACCGGTGAGATCGAGCTGTCGCACCCGCGCCCTGCTGATGCCCTCCACGCCGATGGACGCCGTGTCCTGGCTCGCCGTGCCCAGCACGCCGCTTCGTCTGCCGCGAGGATCGCGTGTCCCCGCTGCCGCTGTGCCCGTACACGCCGGTCCGGTCGTTGAACGCGACTGACATGACACTCGGGCGGTCGATCGCCGACGACGTTGCCATGATGGCCGGCCCCTGCCCGCTGTCGACGGAGATGCCCATCAGGAGCCCATCGGCCTCGATGCCGGCGGCGCCGCCGGACGCGCGGATGCCCGTGCCCAGCTGCGACTTCGCGAACACCCCGATGGAGCCCGCGTTCGTGTCGCAGCGGCCGTAGACACCGATGTCGCTGACCAGGCTGGTCTCAGGGAAGGTCGTCAGCTCCTCCTGGTTGCCCGACCAGCCGAGCACGCCGACGTTGTTGCCCCTGGACCACCCGGTCGTCGCCGGCTTGGTGGTGCTGGTCGACTCTCCCCAGACGCCCCAGCCGGCACCCGTGCCGAGGACACCGGTGCCCAGGAGTGACGTTCGCCGCGGCCGCGTTGCCCCAGACGCCCGTGCCGGCACCGCCGAGCCGGATGCGCCGTGGCGCCGCCAACGATGGCCAGTGCCAGTACCCGTCATGCCGAAGATCGCGTCCAGCCCCGCCCCGGTCTGGGTGATCTTCGTGACCGACGGTCGCGGTGTACTCGCCCCCGACGACCATCGCGTCGCCGTCCGCCGCCGGGCGCGGTCGCCGGGCGCCGTCGAGCGGTCGCGCCGCCTGTCCTATCGCGTTGTTCCAATCGCCCTCGACCTCCCCCTTGGATCTTCGTCGCCGTCGCTCGCGACTGCGCGTCGCCGGGCGCGGCGATCCGGTCGACCGCCAGCAGGTGGCGCCACGGTGGCGGCCGAGCGCGCCGAGCGCGGCTCCGAGGAGCGCGCGCGTTCGCGGGGCAGACGGATCGACGGCCATGCAGGTGCTCCTCGGGGATGGGCCGGCACGGGCCGGTGTGACGGGTCGCACATCGCGGGTGCGCGTGGTGTGCTCGCCGGAGCGTACCCGCCCGGCGTGGCCAGCCGGGTGTCGGCTGCGCGACTCCGCGCGTCGGCGGGCGAGGCGATCCTGCGCTAGCCCGCGGGCGTCTCCGGGAACAGGCCCTCGTAGCGGACGCCGTAGCGCGGCTCCGCGAACACGTCCACCGTCGCGTCGCGCCAGACGGCGTAATGCGGCGTGTCCCGGTGGCGGAGTGCCGCGGCCTCGTCCGCGTACCACTCGTAGAGGACGAACCGGAGCGGGTCCTCGACCGAGCGCAGGACGTCGAACCGCAGGTTGCCGTCCTCGCGGATCGAGGCCTCGTGGTTGGCCCGGGTCGCGTCGAGGAACGTGTCGACCTGGTCGGGCTTGATGTGGATGTGGACGAGGGTGACGAACATCGGGTGCTCCTCGGGCGCTGGGAGGATCGCGCTACGCGAGGCGGGCGTAGTCCGCCGGCGCCCGCTTGATGAACCGGCCATGGCCCTTGCGGCCGGTGAACTCGCCGTCGCGGACGACGACCGAGCCTCGGCTCAGCACGACGTCCGACGCGCCCTGGATCGACCAGCCCTCGTAGCACGAGTAGTCGACGTCCATGTGGTGCGTGCTGGCCGAGATCGTCCGCTTGCGGTTCGGGTCGTAGACGACGAGGTCCGCGTCCGCGCCGACGGTGATCGAGCCCTTCTTCGGGTACATCCCGAACAGCTTCGCGGGGCCGGTGGAGATCACGTCCACCCAGCGCTCCTTCGAGAACCGGCCCGCGACGACGCCGCCGTCGTGGAGCAGGTCGACGCGGTCCTCGACGCCCGGCAGGCCGTTCGGGATCTTGCGGAAGTCGCCGCGACCCAGCTCCTTCTGCCCGTGGAAGTCGAACGGGCAGTGGTCCGTGGACACGACCTGGAGGTCGTCCTTCTTGAGGCCGGCCCACAGCTCCTGCCAGTGCGGATCCTTCTCGCGGAGCGGCGGGGAGCACACGAACTTCGAGCCCTCGAACCCGTTGCCCAGGTCGTCGAGCGAGAGGAACAGGTACTGGGGGCACGTCTCGGCGAACGCCTGCTGGCCGCGGTCGCGCGCGCCGCGGACGGCATCGAGCGCCTCCTTGGCCGACAGGTGGACGATGTACACGGGCACGCCCGCGGCCTCGGCGAGGCGGATGACGCGGCTCGTCGCCTCGCCCTCGAAGATCGGGTAGCGGGCGACGCCGTGGTAGTACGGGTCGGTCTTGCCCTCGGCCACGAGCTGGGCGGCGACGACGTCGATGGCCGGCCCGTTCTCCGCGTGCATCATGATCAGCCCGCCGTTCTTGGCGGTCTGCTGCATCGCCCGGAAGATGTGGTCGTCGGGGCTGTAGAACACGCCCGGGTAGGCCGTGAACAGCTTGAAGTCCGGGACGCCCTCGGCCACCAGCTGGTCCATCTCGGCCAGGGTGTCGTCGTTGACGTCGCTCATGATCATGTGGAAGCCGTAGTCGACGACCGCGTTGCCCTCGGCCTTCGCGTGCCAGGCGTCGAGGCCCGCGCGGAGGCTCGCCTCGCGTGACTGGACCGCGAAGTCGACGATCGACGTCGTCCCGCCGAACGCCGCCGCCCGCGTGCCCGTCTCGAACGTGTCCTTCGCGAAGGTGCCGCCGAACGGCAGCTCCATGTGGGTGTGGACGTCGATCGCGCCCGGGATGACGTACTTCCCGCCGGCATCGATGGTCTCGTCGGCCGTGACGCCGGCGGCCGCGAGGTCCGTCCCGACCTGGGCGATCGTCTCGCCGTCCACGAGGACGTCGCCGCGGTACGAGCCGTCGGCCGTGACGATGGTGCCGTTGGCGATCAGGGTGCGCATCGTGCCTCCTCGCGTGCCGTGGGTCCGGACGGGCGACGGCCGGCGGGCCGCGACGTGGCGGCAATCGTACCGAGGCGCGCGGAGACGGTGTGGCGCGGGTCCGCGTGGCGGACGGGAGGAGAACGCGAGCGGGGAGAGGAGGGGAGCCGCGCGCTACCCGAACGGCAGGGCGGCGTGGATCCCGATGGCCCCTGCCACGCCAAGCTCGATGGACCAGGCGAGGGCGGTGGCACCGATCGCGGCGACGGCCGCGGCGAACGCGGCAGAGTTGATCGCGCGTTGCTTGCGGCGCTCGCGACGGGCGGCGGGACCGTCCGCCTCCCACCAGGGATCGCGACGGCGGAACAGGGACAGCGACGACATGCAGAACACCTCCGAATGCCGTCGAGTGTCGGCGCCGCACGCCCTGCGGTCGAGGGTGACCAACGTCCCCGGACCCCGTCCCGCAACACCCCGGACCGCACCACGCCGACCGATCCGCGATGCTCGCCGCTCGATCGCCGGTGCGCGGCGTCACCGGTCCATGCCGGATGACCGAGCGGGCGAGGACGACCAGGTACAGACCGAGCAGCGCGCAGAGGCGGGCGAGGTCCTGCTCGACGACGAGGAACAGGGCCGGGAACGTGCCGAACCCCACGACGCCCGCGAGATCCCGCGTGTCGCGCTCGCAGGACACGGCCGACGCCAAGGACGACGAGCGCGAGCAGCAGGCTGACCGAACCGGCCGCTGGCGCGAGCGCGAACGCGGCGCCGCCGAGCGTCGCGAGGCCCGTGCTGGTCGCGTCGCCCGCACCTCCGCCCGCCCGCCCGAACCTCGGCCAGCATGCCCCGAGGACCGCCCCGAGCCCCGCGACCCAGCCGATCCCCCACGACCAGGTCACGATCCCCACGGCGACCGGGACGACGCCCGTCGCGACGGCCGCTGTCAGCGCGAGGAACGCCCAGCCAGGGCCCGCGTCGCGGCCGCCGAGCCGTCCGGTCGGGATCGAGCCGACGAGATAGCCCCCGAGGAGCGCGACCGCGACGAGGACGACGTCCCGCGCCGCCGTCGCCCCGTCGATCACGCGGGTGTCCGGTCGTCCGGCAGCGGCTCGACGGGATCGCCGACGCGGACGCGGCCCGCGACGAGGACCTCCGCCCAGACGCCGAACGGCAGTGGCTCGGTCGCGAGCAGGTGGCCGCGCGTCTCCGCGATCAGCCGCAGCGTGTCCAGGCTGCGGATCCCCGTGTCGGGGTCCTGGGTCGTCACCGCGCAGCGCCCGATGTTGCCGCCCGGCCGGACGATCGCGTCGCCGATCCGGACCCGGCGGCCCATCCAGCCGTCCTCCGCGTGCGCCTCGACGCCATCGAGCGTGAACGTCATCCGGAACCTGCGCGAGTCGACGGGCGCGTCGAGCCCGGCGGCCGCGGCCATCGCCTCGAGCGCGGCCATCGACTGGATCGACACCGAGCCGCCCTCGTCGGCGCGATCGATGCCGGCGCCCTCCTCCGACATCCGGACGAGCGTCAGCGGCTGCCCGGTCGCCGCGCTGAGGGCCTCCGAATAGGGTCCCTCGACGACGCGCGCCGGCCGCTCGTAGCCGTAGAACACCGCGCCGACCTCGCGGCCGAGCCTGACCTCACCGCCGATCCGCGTGCCGTTGGGGAACAGCAGGTGGAGGGTCTCGGGGTCCTCGCCGATCTCCGGCACGATCCGGACGAGCGGCCCGAGGCGCTTGCCGTTCGCCAGCCGGTGCTCCGCGTCCAGCAGCGCGTACCGGCGGTCACCCGCGACGCCCGTCGGCGTCACCACGACCTCGTCCGGCGCGAGCAGCGCGAGCGCCTTGACCGGCGCGATGGCGATCCGCGCGACGCTCGGCGTGGTCACGCGCGGGTTGGCGCCACGTCACGCAGGGCCGGGATGACCTGGGTGCCGTAGATCTCGAGCTGCTCCTCCTCGTCCCCGTTCATCAGGTAGAGGTTGAACTGGTCCACGCCGGCCTCGGCGAGGGCGCGCAGCCGCTCGATGTGCGCGTCCACGGACCCCACGAGGCAGAACCGGTCGACGATGTCGTCGGTCACGAACCCGGCGTTGGACGAGCCGACCTCGGCGTGGTGGAGGTAGTCGTAGCCCTCGCGGTCGCGGACGTACTGGGTGAGCTCCGGGGGCAGGTCCTCGCGCGGGTACTTGTTCACGAGGTCGACGACGTGGTTGCTGACGAGGGCCGGGAACCAGCGGGTCCGGTCGCGGCCGTCGGCGAGGTCGCCGACGTGCGCCGGGGCGGCGGCCATGACGGCGACGCTGTCGGGATCCCGTCCTGCCTCGCGCGCCGACGCGCGCACCTGGCTCACGAACCAGCGGACGAGGTCCGGGTCGCCGATCTGGAGCATCGCGCCGTCCGCGATCCGGCCGGTGAGCTTGAGCGCGACGGGTCCGTAGCCCGCGATCCACACCGGGAGCCGGTAGCCGCTCGCCCACGGCAGCTCGAGCGTCGCGCCCTCGAACTCGATCGAGCGACCCTCGACGAGCGCCCGGATGACGTGGACCGCGGTCTCGAGGTCCTTCATCGACGTCGGCTGCTTGCCCAGGACGCGCCGCGCGGAGTCGCCGCGCCCGATGCCGAGGTCCATGCGCCCGCCCGACACCTCGTCGAGCACGGCGAGCGTGGACGCCGTGACCGACGGCTCGCGGGTCGCCGGGTTCGTGACGCAGGTGCCCAGCCGGAGCCGCGTCGTCGCCTGCGCGATGAGCGTCAGGAGGGGATACGGGTCGCGCCACAGCACGTGGCTGTCGAACAGCCAGCCGTGGGAGAACCCGGCCGCCTCGGCCTGCCGCGCGAGCGCAAGCGTCCGATCGATCGAGTGGTCCGGCTTGAGCGTGAACCCGAACTGCATGGGCGGTCTCCTGTCCCGTCCCCGGGAATCAGGCGGCTCGGCTGCCCTCCTCCTTGGCAGCCGAGCCGCGCGGGATCATACCCGAAGACGCGGATCTGTCGCGCGGCTAGGGTCGGACGAGGTCGTCGTACTGGTCGGGGCGGCGGTCCCGGTAGAACTGCCAGGTCTGCCGGACCTCGGTGATGAGGTCGAGGTTCATGTCCCGGACGAGCAGCTCCTCGTCGTGCGGGCTGCCGACGCCGCCGATGAACTGGCCACGCGGGTCCACGAAGTAGCTCTGCCCGTAGAAGTCGTCCGAGCCGAGGGGCTCGATGCCCACCCGGTTGATCGTCCCGACGAAGTAGCCGTTCGCGAGCGCGTGGCTGACCTGCTCCACGCGCCACAGGTACTCGGACAGGCCGCGGCTCGTGGCGGACGGGATGAACACCATCTCGGCCCCGTTGAGGCCCAGCGCGCGGGCGCCCTCCGGGAAGTGCCGGTCGTAGCAGATGTAGACGCCGACCTTGCCGACCGCGGTGTCGAACACCGGGTAGCCCATGTTCCCGGGCCGGAAGTAGAACTTCTCCCAGAAGCCCTGGACGTGCGGGATGTGCGTCTTGCGGTACTTGCCGAGGTACTTCCCGTCCGCGTCGATGACCGCGGCGGTGTTGTAGTAGATCCCGGTCGTCTGGCTGTCCTCCTCGTACATCGGCACGACGAGGACCATCCCGAGCTCCTTGGCCAGCGACTGCATCCGCTTGGTCGTCGGGCCGTCGGGGATCCACTCGGTGTAGCCGAAGTACTCGGGGTCCTGGACCTGGCAGAAGTAGGGGCCGTAGAACAGCTCCTGGAAGAGCATGATCTGTGCGCCCGCCTGCTTCGCCTCGTGCGCGTACTGCTCGTGCTTCTGGATCATCGACTCCTTGTCGCCGGTCCAGGTTGCCTGCAGGAGCGCGCCTCGGACGATCCGGGACATCGCATCACCCTCCTCGGGGATTGGGCGCGCCCGTCGGGGTGGGTCGCGCTCGGACGGCGGCCCGGCCACTGCCGGGTCACGAGAGACGGGAAGGATACGCTGCGCGATGCCCGTCGCGGAGGTCAGTGGCAGGTGCCGGTCCGGGCGACCCGGGCTAGGCGCGGTCGGGCTCCTGGAGGAAGACCTCGGTGAACGAGCTGCACAGCCCGGCGTCGTCGAACTCGAGCAGGAACACGTTGTGGTAGGTCCGCTTGTGCGTCGGGTCGTCGTAGCGGCTCGTGCCGGTGGCCACGGCGCGCTTCCCGTCGACCGCCCACGCGCCGTATGTCGCGATGTACGTCCCGGGCGCATCCGGTCGTCGAGCCAGTCCGCCACGATCGCCTCGCGGCCGCGCACGGGCTCGTCCCAGGGGTGGTAGCGGTACTCCGCGTCCTCGCTGAACAGCGCGCGGATCTTGTCCGGGTCGTAGGTCATCCAGGCGTCGATGTAGCCGTCGAGCCAGCGGGTGACGTCGTCGTGGGTCATGACTGCCTCCGGGTTCTGGGCGCGTGGCGCGTGTCTGGCGCCGCGGTAACCTATCTTGACGCCCTAAAGGGTTACGCGCAAGTCATCTAACGACATCGCCCGATGACGGGCGGACAGCCCGGGGTGAGAATGGCCGCACGACCCGCAACCGAGACCGGAGACGTCCCATGACCGCGCCCGCCGAGCCGACCACCCCCGCCAGCCGATGCCACCGATGCCGTCCTCGAGCGCGCCGTGGTCCACGCCCGCGCCTTCGTGGCCGCCCTCGGCGAGACGCCCGTCGGTCCGACCGTTTCCCTCGACGAGCTCCGCGCCCGCTTCGGCGGCCCGCTGCCGGAGGGGCCCACGGACCCGGCCGGCGTCATCGACGAGCTCGCCGCGAACGCACGAGGGCGGCCTCGTCCGGAGCGCGGGACCGCGCTACTTCGGGTTCGTCATCGGCGGGAGCGTGCCGGCGTCGCTCGGCGCGGACTGGCTGACGAGCGCCTGGGACCAGAACGCGGGGCTGTACGTCATCGGCCCGGCGGCCGCGGTCGCGGAAGAGGTCGCGGGGGCGTGGCTCGCGGAGCTGTTCGGGCTGCCGGCGGGCGCCAGCGTCGGGTACACGACCGGCGCGACGATGGCCACGTTCACGGGCCTCGCAGCAGGTCGCAGCGCGCTGCTCGCGCGGCAGGGCTGGGACGTGGAGCGGCAGGGGCTGTTCGGCGCGCCGGAGCTCCCGGTCGTCGTGAGCGACGAGTCGCACGTGACGATCTTCGCGGCGCTCCAGATGCTGGGCATGGGCCGCGATCGGGTGATCCGCGTCCCGACCGACGAGCAGGGCCGGATGCGCGCCGATGCGCTCGCCGAGGTCCTCGCGGGGCTCGACCGCCCCGCGCTGGTCACCGCGCAGGCGGGCAACGTCAACACGGGCGCGTTCGACCCGCTGCCCGCGATCACCGCGGCGGTCCGGGCGAACGGCGGCTGGCTCCACGTGGACGGCGCGTTCGGGCTGTGGGCCGCCGCGGATCCGGCGCGCAGGCACCTCGTCGAGGGCCTCGGCGACGCCGACTCGTGGACGACGGACGCCCACAAGTGGCTCAACGTGCCCTACGACTCCGGGCTGTCGTTCGTGCGCGACGCCGCGGCCCACCACGCGGCGATGACGCTCGGGGCCGCGTACTACGTCGAGACGTCGGGCGGGGAGCGCGACAACTACAACTGGGTCCCCGAGTCGTCCCGGCGTGCCCGCGGGTTCGCCGTCTGGGCGGCGCTCCGCAGCCTCGGGCGGTCCGGCCTCGCCGAGATGATCGGGCGGACCTCCGACGTGGCGGCCCGGATCGGGGCGGGGCTCGCGACGAGCGAGGCCGGGATCCGGGTCCTCAACGACGTCGTGCTCAACCAGGTCCTCGTCCGGTTCGACGACCCGTCGGGCGATCCGGCCCTCGGCGACGCGCGGACGGCGGCCATCGTCGCGGCGGTCCAGGAGGACGGCTCGATCTGGCTCGGCGGGACCACCTGGCACGGCCGGCGCGCGATGCGCATCTCGGTCTCGAACTGGGCAACGACCGACGCCATCGGCGACGAGGTCGTCGCGGTGATCCGCCGGATCGCGGGGGAGATCCCCGCCGGGTGACCTCCGGCGCCCCCAGGGCGGGCGAACGGTGGCGCGGCAGTAGCCGGTTGCCCGCGCACCGGGCGAGCCGTTGCAGACGGCCGCTCGGGAGCCACCGTTGTCCCATCGAGCGGGCGGTCCTGATCGGCGTGCCACCGTGCGGCCGGCGAGCGGGCGCGGGACGGCTCGCTGCCTTCACCCCTGCCCGCCGCCCTGTGCTGTAATGGCCGCCACGCCAGACCCCGAGCACACGCGGGCCGCCGGAGGGCCGCCCGGAACGGAGGATCCCCATGGGCATCAGCGCCGCGCCCGGCATGACGAGCGAGGAGATCGTCGCCCTCTCCCGGGAGCACACCCTGTTCTCGTGGTCCGTCCAGGGCGCGCTCGATCCCATCGCGATCGACCACGCCGAGGGGGTCTACCTCTACACCCCCGAGGGACGCCGGATCCTCGACTTCAACGCGCAGCTGATGTCGGTCAACATCGGCCACGGCGACCGGCGCGTGGTGGACGCGATCACGGAGCAGGCGACGAAGCTCCAGTACGTCCAGCCGGCGTTCGCCACCGAGATCCGTGCGCGGCTCGGCGCGAAGCTCGCCGAGATCCTGCCCGGCGACATGAACAAGGTGTTCTTCACCCTCGGCGGCGCCGAGGCGATCGAGAACGCGATCAAGATCGCCCGCCACCACACGGGCCGCTACAAGCTCCTCGCCCGCTACCGCAGCTACCACGGCGCGACGTTCGGGGCGATGACCCTCACCGGCGACTACCGCCGCTGGGCCAACGAGCCGGGCCTCGTCGGCGTCGTCCGCTACCCGGACACGCACCGCTGGGGCGAGGCGGAGCCGCGCTCGGCAGACGAGGCGCTCCAGGGCCTGGAAGATGTCATCAAGTACGAGGGCGCGCACACGATCGCGGCGATCTTCCTCGAGACGATCGTCGGGACGAACGGCATCCTCATCCCGCCCGACGGGTATCTCAAGGGCGTCCGCGAGCTGTGCGACCGCTACGACATCCTCATGGTCGCGGACGAGGTCATGGCGGGCTTCGGGCGGACCGGGCGCTGGTTCGCGGTCGATCACTGGGACGTCGTGCCGGACCTCATGACGATGGCCAAGGGCCTGACGAGCAGCTACCTGCCGCTGGGCGCGGTCGCGATGCGCCAGCACATCGCCGACGGCCTCGAGCAGAAGATGTTCTACGGCGGCCTCACGTACAGCTCCCACCCGGTGAGCCTCGCCGCCGCGCTGGCCACGATCCGCGTCTACGAGGAGGACGACCTCATCGGGAACGCGGCCCGGCTCGACGGCGTCATGCGCCGCCACCACGAGGCCCTGGCCGCGAAGCACCCGAGCGTCGGCGCGCACCGCAACCTCGGCCTGTTCGGGATCCTCGACCTCGTGCGCTCGCGCGACCCGTGGACGCCGATCACCCCGTTCAACGGCACCTCGGACGAGATGAAGGCGATCGGGAAGTTCCTGCGCGACAACGGCGTGTACACGATGATCGCCAACAACTCGATCCACACCAACCCGCCGCTGTGCATCACCGAGGAGCAGCTGGCAGAGGGGTTCGAGGTCATCGACCGCGCGCTCGACATCGCCGACCAGGCGGTCACGGGCTAGCGCCACACCCCGACGACCGACAAGGAGGAGCGCGTGTCGGCCGGCGCCGAGCGGAACGAGATCCACCTGCTCGAGCGGGAGCTCGAGCTGGAGATGGAGGCCGCCCAGCCGCGCATCCCGCGCCTGCGGTGGCGCCGCCCGGTCGCCTTCCTGATGGTGATCGCCCTCATCCTGCTCCTGTGGGAGGGCGTGAAGCTCCTCGGCGGCACGCCGTGGCACCCGGTCGGCGCCGGGCCCGGCTCACCGGTCATCTGGAACCCGCCGTTCCGCTGGCCGTTCGCGAACGACCTCAACCTGCCCCACGTCTGGAACATCGTGTACGCGATGGGCCAGCCGTTCCAGCGCGGCGCGGACCAGACGCTGATCGAGTACCTCGTCGGGGCCGCGTTCTACACCTGGCGCGAGGCGTTCCTGGGGTTCGTGCTCGGGAGCCTGCTCGGCCTCGGCCTGGCGACGGCGTTCGTCCACTCGCGGCTCGCGGAGCGGGCGTTCGTCCCGTACGTCATCGCGAGCCAGACGATCCCGATCATCGCGCTCGCGCCGCTCATCGTGTTCGCGCTCGGGCAGGGCGTGCTCGCGGTCGTCGTCATCGCGACGTACCTCACGTTCTTCCCGGTCACGATCGCGATGCTCCGGGGCCTCCGCTCGTTCGATCCCCGCGCGCTCGAGCTCCTCCGCTCCTACGGCGCGTCGCGCTGGGGCGCCTACACGAAGCTCCGCCTGCCCGCCTCGGTGCCGTACCTGTTCACGGCCCTCAAGATCGCCGCGACCGCCGCCATCGTCGGGGCGATCATCGGCGAGGACACCGGGCGCGATCCAGGCCGGCCTGGGGCGCGTCATCACGACCTTCAACCAGTACTACGCCACGGGCCCGGAGAAGCTGTGGGCGGCGATCTTCGTCGCGGCGATCCTGGGCATCGTGTTCTTCCTCCTCGTCCGGGTCGCGGAGATCTTCGCCCTCCGCCACCGGCCCGGCATCGACGCATGACCACAGGAGCCGACCGCCCCATGACCGGACCCGCCACCACGTCCGTCGTCCAGATCCGAGGGGTCGACAAGGTCTTCGCCGGCCGCGACCGCGGCCAGACCGTGGCGCTCCAGGCCATCGACCTCGACGTCGCGCCGGGCGAGTTCGTCTCGCTCATCGGCCCGTCCGGGTGCGGCAAGTCCACGCTCCTGCGGGTCATCGGCGACCTCGTCCAGCCGACCAAGGGGACGGTCGTCGTCAACGGCAAGCCTGCGCCACAGGCGCGCCGCGACCGCGACTACGGGATGGTGTTCCAGGCGCCGGTCCTGTTCGACTGGCGGAGCGTCGAGGACAACGTCAAGCTGCCGCTCGAGATCCTGGGCAAGGACAAGGCGTACCGCAACAAGCGCGCCAAGGAGATGCTCGAGCTCGTCGAGCTCGGCGACTTCACCAAGCACATGCCGTACCAGCTCTCGGGCGGCATGCAGCAGCGGGTCGCGATCGCGCGTGCCCTGTCGTTCGAGCCCCGGATCCTGCTCATGGACGAGCCGTTCGGGGCGCTCGACGAGATGACCCGGGAGCGGATGAACGACGAGGTCCTGCGCATCTGGCAGCAGACCGGGACCACGGTCGTGTTCGTCACCCACTCGATCCCGGAGGCCGTGTACCTCTCGTCGCGCGTCGTCGTCATGAGCGCGCGGCCGGGCCGGATCACGAAGATCGTGGACATCGACCTGCCGCGGCCGCGCGACGACGCGTCGCGCGAGACGCCGCGCTACTTCGAGCTGATCACCGAGGTCCGCGAGGCGCTCCGCGCGGGTGGCGGCGACGTCGACGACTCGGGCATCCCGTCCGCGGCCCGCACGATGGCCGAGGGCGCGGTCGGGTGAGCGCCGCACAGGGCGTGGCAACGCCAACGGGACCGTCCCCGGCCGCCGCGCCGCGCGCGCGCCGGGGCTACGACGTGGGGCGGGTCCTCCGCGAGTACGTCCCGGCGATCGTCGTGATCATCGGCGGGCTCGTGCTGTGGGAGCTGTCGATCCGGCTCCTGAAGCTCAACTCGTTCGTCCTGCCGGCGCCGACCGCGATCTGGGCCGCCCTGGTCGAGAACTGGAACGGCGAGCGGTTCCCGCTGTTCGAGTCGGCCAAGAACACCATCGTCGAGGCGGCGGGCGGCTTCCTCATCGGGACGACGGCGGGCGTCGTCGTCGCCTTCCTCGCCGCACGCTGGGCGGGGATGCGGGCGCTCCTGCTGCCGCTCGCGGTGGCGGCGAACGCGATCCCGATCATCGCCTTCGCGCCGCTGTTCAACACCTGGTTCGGGCTGCTCAACCCGCTGTCCAAGATGATGATGGCGGCGGTCCTCTCGTTCTTCCCCGTGATGGCGAACGTGACCCGCGGCCTGTCCGGCGTGGACGCGTCCGCGCTCGAGCTCATGCGCTCCTATGCCGCGACCGAGGGCGAGGTCCTGCGCAAGGTCCGCGTCCCCAACGCGCTGCCGTACTTCTTCACGGCGCTCAAGCTCGCCTCCACGCTCAGCCTCATCGGCGCGATCGTGGCCGAGTACTTCGGCGGCCAGGGGTCGGTGCTCGGGCGGATGATCGTCCAGAGCGCGTCCGCGCTGAAGTTCGACATCACGTGGGCGGCGGTCTCGCTGGCCGCGGTCGCCGGGATCGCGTTCTACCTGCTCATCGCGTTCGTCGAGCGGCTCGTGATCCCCTGGCACGCGTCCTCGCGCAACGACGGCTGACGGACCCGAACCCGCCGCGTATCCACAGCGGATCGCGCACGCACTATCCCGGCACGGTCCGGATTCGGTATCGTTCCGCGGACCGCGGCTGCGTGCCGCAGGAGGAGCCGGCGTCCCACACCCGAGCGGGCGCCTGAGTAGAGGAGAGGCATGAGGAAGCAGATGCGCGTCCTCGGGCTGGGCATGTTCGCGACGATCCTGGTCGCGGCGTGCAGCGGTTCGACGGCGACAACGGCGCCTGTCAGCGAGGCACCGGCGTCCGCGCCGGCCTCCCAGGCGGCGAGCGAGGCACCGGCGAGCCCGGCGGCGGAGGCGGCCAAGGTCCGGCTCCAGCTGCAGTGGGCGCCCCAGGCACAGTTCGCGGGCTACTTCGCGGCCGACGCCCAGGGCTTCTACAAGGCAGAGAACCTCGAGGTCGATTTCCTCGACGGCGGCCCGACGATCGTCCCCCAGCAGGTCGGCTCCGCGCCGGACGGCCCGGAGTTCACGATCTCGTGGGTTCCCAAGGTCCTCGAGGCGCGCGAGTCCGGCTCCGACCTCGTCGACATCGCCCAGATCTTCCAGCGCTCGGGCACCCTGAGCGTCACCTGGAAGGACAGCGACATCGACGATCCGTGCAGACTCGCCGGCAAGAAGGTCGGCGTCTGGGACTTCGGCAACGAGTTCGAGGTCACCGCCGGGCCTGTCGTCCGCGTGCGGCCTGACGCAGGGCCTCGAGAACAACGGCGATCCGGCCACCCAGTACCAGAAGGTCATCCAGGCCTTCGACATGGTCGCCTTCCTCAACCGCGAGATCGACGCCGCCGAGGCGATGATCTACAACGAGTACGCACAGGTGCTCGAGGCGACCAACCCGACGACGGGCGAGCTCTACAAGCCCGAGGATCTCAACGTCATCAACTGGAACGACGTGCGCAGCGCGATGCTCCAGGACGCGATCTTCGCCCGCGAGGCATGGCTCAAGGAAGGCACCAACCGTGACGTCGCCGTGCGCTTCGTGCGTGCGTCGCTCAAGGGCTGGATCTACTGCCGCGCCAACCCCGCCGACTGCGTGAACTACACGACGCAGGCGGGCTCGCAGCTGGGCGCCGGCCACCAGGCGTGGATGATGAACGAGATCAACGCGCTGATCTGGCCGTCGCCGGGCAGCGTCGGTGCGCTCGACCCGATCTCGTGGAACCAGACGGTCCAGGTCGCCAAGGGCGCCGGGATCATCAAGCTCGACCCGTCCACGAGCGCCTACGACACCTCGATCGTCACCGAGGCCCTCTCGGGCATCACTGACGACGCCAAGGGTGCCGACTTCACCAAGGGGACCGTCGAGGTCACCCCGGGCGGCAACTAGAGCCCACACGTTCTCCGGAACGAACGACGACGGCCGGCTCCGCGAGGGGCCGGCCGTCTCGATTCCCGCCACGCGACGGGCGGCGTGGCCATACACTCGCGTGCACGCCGGGGGCGGCGCGCGGATCGACGGGTGAGTGAGGAAACCGGCCATCGGCATGATGAACGCCTACCGGGGCGTCCTGGGCAACAGCGCGCTCGTCAGGCTGTTCGTCGGCGAGTTCATCTCCGGGATCGGCGACTGGCTGTATCTCGTGGCCCTGCTGGTCATCGTCTACAACGAGAGCCAGGACCCGCTGCTCCTGGGCATCGTGGGCGCGGCGCGGATCATCCCGTACGTGCTCCTCTCGGTCCCGGCCGGGATCATCGTCGACCGCTTCGACCGGCGGCTCGTGCTGCTCGTCACCGACGTCGCGCGTGGCCTGATCATGGTCGCGCTCACGATCATCGTGGCCAACGACGGGCCGCTCCTCGCCGTCGTGGGCCTCGCGATCTTCGCGACCTGCTTCTCGTGCTTCTTCCGCCCCGCGATCGGCGCGTACCTGCCCAGCCTCGTTCGCGACGAGCGCGAGCTGGGCCCGGCCAACAGCCTGTTCGCGACCCTCGGCGAGCTGTCGTTCATCGTCGGCCCGGCGCTCGCCGGGATCATCATCGCGGCCGCTGACCTCACCCTCGCGTTCGCGATCAACGCGGTCACGTTCGCGGTCGTGGCGATCACCCTCGCCACGCTGCCGCCGGGCCTCCCGGGCAAGCCCTCCGGGGGCGTCAATCCCGCGCTCCCCACCGACGACCTCGAGCCGATCGCCGCGGACGCTGCCGCTGCCGCCGCGGCGGCCGAGGGTGCCATGCCTGACGCGATCGCCGTCGACGGCCGCCGCCGAGCCGAAGGTCGACGAGCTGAGCGCCCGCTCGCGGATCATGGCGATCCGCCGGCCGCTCATCGGGATGCTCGCCCTCGACACGACCGCCGGGTTCCTGTTCGGCGGCCTGTCGGTCCTCACCGTCATCATCGCCGTGGACCAGCTCAACGCCGGCGAGGCCGGCACGGGCTATCTCAACGCCGCGGTCGGCGTCGGCGGCGTCCTCGGCGCGATCGGCTCGGGGGCGATCCTCGCGCGCAAGAGCCTCGCCCCCGCGATGCTCGGCGGCGCGTCCATCCTCGCCGGCGGCTTCGTGATCCTGGGCCTGTCCACGTCGCTGCCGCCCGCCCTGTTCGCGATGGCGATCATCGCCGCCGGGTCGCTCGTGGCGGACGTCGTGAGCACCACGGTCTTCCAGCGCATCGTCCCCGACGAGCTCCGCGGCCGCGTGCTCGGCGGCATGCAGTCGATCATGACCGGCACGTACGCCCTGGGATCGCTGCTGCTCCCGGTGCTCGTGACCGTCGTCGGGCCGCGGCTCATGCTGCCGATCGGCGGCGCGATCATCATCGTCGCCGCGCTCATCTCGTTCTCGATCCTGCGCCCGTACCTCACCCGCGAGGACGACGCCGCGGTCGACACGCTCACCCGGGTCAGCCGGCTGCCGCTGTTCGCGGGCGTACCCGTCCCGGCCCTCGAGGCCGCGGCAGGCCGCCTGACGCCGATCGCCGTCAAGGCCGGCGACGTCGTCATCCGCCAGGGCGACCCGTCCGACCTGTTCTACATCATCGGCGCCGGCCGGTTCGCGGTCGACCAGACCGAGTCGGCCATCGGCGCGACCCACCGCCTGCGCGTCATGGGGCCCGACGAGGTCTTCGGCGAGCTCGGCCTGATGAACGGGACGCCGCGCACGGCAACGGTGACGGCGGAGACGGACGGGACGCTGCTCTCGCTGGCCGGCGCCGACTTCCTCGAGCTCGTGAGCGCCGCGTCGGCGTCGGGCCTGTCGGGACGGCTCACCGACCGGTACCGCGGAGCGGGGACCGCCGCGTCCTAGGGCTTCGCGATGGGGCGGATACGCGCGTCCGCCCGCCCGTGGCATCCTTCGCGCCGGATGGATGAGCAGGCACCGGTCCAGGACGAGGCCCCGCCGCCGGCCGGTGAGGGGCCCGATCGCGCGCGGGTCCGGACCCTCCAGCTCCGTCGCCAGGTGTTCCTGGCGCTCGGGCTGCTGCTCTGTTACGGGTTCTTCCTCCAGCAGCCGGCCTGGAACGAGTACAGCCGGTACGACCTGATCCGTGCCCTCGTGGAGGAGGGGACGGTCCAGATCGACAGCTTCGAGAAGAACACCGGCGACAAGGCGTTCAAGGACGGCCACTACTACTCCGACAAGGCGCCCGGGACGGCGATCCTCGGCGTCCCCGTGTACGCGGCCTACCTCGGCCTGAACCACCTCGTCGGGATCGACGAGCCGCCCCAGGAGGCGGCGGTTCCGGCCCTCGCGTTCGCGATCAGCGGCGTGCCGACCGTGCTCCTCGTCGTCCTGCTCGTCCGGTTCCTCATCCCGTACACGGGCGAGCCGTGGGCGCTGACCATGGGGGTGGCCCTCGGCCTCGGGTCAATCCTGTTCCCGTTCGCGACGATGTTCTTCGGCCACGCGGCCTCGGCGTTCTTCCTGTTCGCGGCGTTCTATGCGCTGTGGTCCGCGCGTCGGCGCGGCACCGGTGCATGGCGCGTGGTGCTCGCAGGCTTCCTCGGTGGATTTCGGCGTCATCACGGAGTTCTCCGTGGTCCTCGGGGTTGCCGTCCTGGCCATGTACGCGCTGCTCGCGGGACCCAGGGTCGGCCAGGTCGCGCGGCCGTTCCTCCGCCGCCTCGACCTCCGCGCCGCAACGCTGTTCGTCCTCGGCGGGATCGTGCCCGCCCTCCTCCTGTTCGGTCACAACACGCTGGCGTTTGGCAGCCCGCTCAGCCTCGGCTACTCGAACCTGCAGAACGGTGGCTTCGCGTCGGGCATGAGCCAGGGGATCCTCGGCGTGACAATGCCCAAGCTCGACGTGTTCGGGGACCTGACCATCGGCCCACGCGGGCTCCTGCGGCTCACGCCGTGGTTCGTCCTCGCCCCGCTGGGGCTGGTCGCCCTCCGCCGCCGCGCGGTCCGCGCCGAGGTCGTCGTCGCGGCGTCGATCTGCGTCGCGTTCCTGCTGTTCAACGCCGGCTACTACCTGCCGTTCGGCGGATGGACGCCGGGGCCGCGGTTCCTCGCGCCCGCCCTGCCGTTCGCCGCCGTGCTGGTCGCGCTCGCGCCGCGCCGGATCCGCCCGGTGACCCTGCTCCTCGTCGCGTACTCGGTGGTCATCATGCTTGCCGCGACCACGACCCGCCCCAACGCCCAGGAGCTCTACGAGGACCCGTTGATCCAGCTCTGGGTCCCCCGCCTCCTGTCGGGCAATCTCGCCGACAGCCTCGCGTGGCATCGGTGGGGCGTTCAGCGGGCTCGAGCCGTTGCTGCTGCTCGCCATCGGCCTCGTCATCGCGCTCGCGGGCCTGCTCGCGACCCGCTCGCGCGACCGCGCCTCGAACGTCGTCGCCATCACGAGCGCGGTGCTGCTCGGCGTGTTCGTCGTCGCCTGCGCCGTCCCCGCGCCAGTGCCCGCGTCGGTCTGGCTGCCGGGCGCGAGGGACCCGGCGAGTCCGCCCGCATTGGCGGTCCCGGCGAGCGGCTCGTACCGGATGACCGCCAACGGCGAGGACAAGATGGTGATGTGGGCCCAGTTCGAGAACGCCGGCGGCGCGGTGGACGGGACGCGGATCAAGTTCCGAGTCGCGCCGCTCGGTGACCCGGGCAGGGTCCTCGAGATGTGGTACGCCGACATCCCGTGGTCGGCCGGGAAGCGTGACCAGTCGACGCTCGGCTGGGAGCTCGACGCGGGCGTCGATCCCGCCGACTACGCCTACCAGATCCAGGTCGTCGGGCCCGACGACACGGTGCTCGCGACGAGCGGGGACTTCCGGCCGTTCGGGAGCTGACGGCGGGGACGGGTCACCAGATCCGGGCGCGCTCCACATCGGCGAGGGCCATCGGCGAGCCCTCCGGGACGCCGAACGTCGCCGCGAACGGCGGGAAGTTCGCGAGCGGGATGTTCGCCCGGTAGCGACCCGGAGAGTGCGGGTCCGTGTTCGCCATCATGCGCAGGTACGCCTCGGTGTAGTTCGTCCGCCAGATGGAGGCGTAGGAGGCGAAGAACCGCTCGTCGGGCGTCATGCCGTCCACGAGCGTCGCCCCGTCGTGGAGCGCCTCCTGGAGGGCGTTGTACGCGATCGCGACGCCACCGAGGTCGGCGATGTTCTCGCCCAGGGTGAGCTGGCCGTTGACCGTGACGTCGTCAGCGACCGGGCACGCGTTGAACTGCTCGACGAGCACCTGCGCGCGTCGCATGAACTCCGTGCGGTCGGCCTCGGTCCACCAGTTGCGCAGCGCGCCGTCGCGGTCGAACTGCGAGCCCTGGTCGTCGAAGCCGTGGGTGACCTCGTGGCCGATCACGGTGCCGATCCCGCCGTAGTTGACGGCGTCGTCGGCGTCGGCCCAGAAGAACGGCGGCTGGAGGATGCCCGCGGGAAACACGATCTCGTTGAGCAGCGGGTGGTAGTAGGCGTTGACGATGTGCGGCGGCAGGAGCCACTCGCCCTTGTCGACGGGCTGCTCGAGGCGCCCGAACTGGCGGTCGTGCTCGAACTGCGCGACGCGCATCCGGTTCTCGGCGAACGAGGTGTGCACCGGGACGAACGACGAGTAGTCCTTCCACTCGTCCGGGTACCCGATCTTGAACGAGAACCCGGCGAGCTTGCGGAGCGCCTCCTCGCGGGTCTCGTCGGTCATCCACGGGTTGGTGCGGATCGCCGTGCCCATCGCGGACAGCAGGTGCTCCACGAGGTGCTCGCAGCGATCCTTGGCCGCGGGCGGGAACGCCTCGTCGACGTACAGCTGCGAGACGAGCTCGCCGATGTCCTGCGACGCGACGTCGAGCACCCGCTTCCAGCGTGGCTTCTGCTCCTGCTGGCCGCCGAGGAGCGTGCCGTAGAAGCGGAACGCCTCGTCCTCGATCGCCTTGGGCAGGCTCGACGCGTAGCTCCGCACGAGGTGCCAGCGGAGGTAGTGCCGGAGCGTCGCGACGGGCGTCTCGGCGAGCGCCGCCTCGAGCTCGCGGAAGAACGCCGGGCAGTCGACGCTCACGGTGGCCTGCGTCCCGCCGATCTCGCGCACGAAGCCGGCGAGGCCGAACGTCGGCATGAGCTCGTCGAGCGCCTCGACGTTGTGGCGGTTGAGCGTCAGCGTGGGGTCGCGCCGCTGGACCATCGTCAGCGACGCCGCCGCGAGGCGGCGCTCGAACGCGCAGGATCGCCTCGGCCGCGCCGGTGGCCTCGGCCTCGTCGACGCCGACGTTGCGGAGCTGCGCGGCGACGTGGGCCCGGTACCCGTCGAGGATCGCGACCGACCGCTCGTCCTCGCCGAGGTAGTAGTCCCGGTCCGGCAGCCCGAGGCCGCCCTGGTCCACGTAGACGAGGTACGCGCCCGCGTCCTCGAAGTCGGGGAGGATCCCGATGGCGTACAGCGCGCCGACGCCGTGGCGCTCAAGGTCCGGCGCCAGCGCCCGGAGGTCGGCGACGGACTCGATCGCGTCGATCCGCGAGAGCAGCGGGCGCAGCGGCCCGATGCCGGCGGCCTCGATCGTCGCCTCGTCCGTGCCGGCCATGAAGTAGTCGCCGACCTTGTGGCGGACGGAGCCGTCCTCGCCGGGATGGTCGGCCGCCTCGTGGAGAAGCCGGTGGAGGAGGTCCTGGTTGCGCCGGTTGACCTCGTGGAAGGCGCCGTATGCGCCGTACTCCGGCGGCACCGGGTGTTCCCGCAGCCACGCCCCGTTGACGTGGGTGTAGAAGTCGTCGGCGGGCGAGACGCTCGCGTCCCAGGACGCGCGGTCGATCGGCGAGATGGCGGTCATTCGCTCCCCTGTGATCGTTGTGGCAGCCCTCCGACCGTACCATGTCGAGAACGTCTCGCCGGCTCCGTCATCGGGTCAACGGGGGCATCCCGCACCCGAAGCAGATCGAGGAACCCAGCAATGACGAAGTACCTGCTCATCGTCGACTTCCAGCCCGGCGTCGCCGAGGGCTCGATGGAGGACTGGCAGCCCGCCGAGGTCGAGGCCCACCTCGACTACTACCGCGTCCTGCTGCGCGAGCTCCAGGCGAGTGGCGAGCTCCTCAAGTCCGAGGTGCTGACCGGCCCGGACCTCGCGCACGTGGTGACGTCCGACGGGATCAACCCGCCGGTCGTGACCGACGGCCCGTTCGCGGAGTTCAAGGAATGGGTCGCGGGCTACGAGATCGTGGACGTCGACTCGGAGGCACGCGCGATCGAGATCGCCGCGCGGCTCTCGGCCGTGCCGGGGCCGGGCGGGCGCGCGACCCAGCAGCCGATCCAGGTCCGCCGGATCATGGACGACGCGCCGTCGAACGCCTCCGAGATGGACGCGTTCCTCGAGACCGCCTCGGGGAGGGCCGTCTGACCGCGTCCCCGCACGCGGACCCGCCCGTGGACGAGCTCCTCCGGGAGCTCGCGCCACGGGTCGTCGCCGCACTGGCCCGCCGGAGCGGCGACTTCGATGCCGCCGAGGACGCGGCCCAGGAGGCGCTCATCGCGGCTGCCGACCACTGGCCCCGCGAGGGCATCCCCGCGAACCCGTTCGGCTGGCTCGTGCGGACCGCGGCCAACCGGCTCCTGGACCAGCGGCGGAGCGAGCAGGCCCGGTCCAGCCGCGAGCGCCTTGTCGCCCTCCGCGACCCGTCACCGGCGTCGTCCCCCGAGACCGAGGCGGACGACACCCTCGCCGTGCTCGTCATGTGCTGCCATCCGTCGCTCACGCCGGGATCCGCCATCCCGCTGACGCTGCGCGCGGCGGGCGGCCTCACGACCGCCGAGATCGCGCGCGCGTTCCTCGTGCCCGAGGCGACGATGGCCCAGCGCATCTCGCGCGCCAAGCGGACGATCAAGTCGTCGGGCGTCCCGTTCCGTCTCCCCGACGCGGATGACTTGCCCGCACGGATCGCGCTCGTGCTGCGCGTCATCTACCTCGTGTTCAACGAGGGCTACGCGAGCAGCGCCGGGTCCGACCTCCAGCGCACCGACCTCTCCGAGGAGGCGATCCGGCTCGCCCGGATGATCGCGCGGGTCGCGCCCGACGACCCCGAGGCCGCGGGCCTGCTGGCGCTGCTCCTGCTCCTCGACGCACGCCGCCCGGCGCGCACGTCGGCGACCGGCGACCCGGTCCCGCTGCCCGCCCAGGATCGCGCGCTGTGGGACGCGACCCGCATCGCCGAGGGGACCGCGATCCTCGACCGCGCGGTGGGGCGGGGGCGGGTCGGGGAGTACCAGCTCCAGGCCGCGATCGCGGCGATCCACGACCGGGCGCCGACCGCAGACGCGACGGACTGGCCCCAGATCGCCGCGCTGTACGGGCTGCTGGAGCGGATGACCGGCAACCCGGTCGTGACCCTCAACCTGGCGGTCGCCGAGGCGATGGCCAACGGCCCGGCCGAGGGGCTCGCGGTCCTTGCCCGGGTGGAGGGGCCGCTCGCCGGGCACCACCGGCTCGAGGCCGTCCGCGGCCACCTGCTCGAGCGACATGGCGACACGGACGGTGCGATCGCCGCCTACCGCGAGGCGGCCCGGCTCGCGACCAACCTCGCGGAGCAGCGTCACCTCGCAGCGCAGGCCGCGCGGCTCCGGGCGAGCGCCGGGAGTCAGACGGGCAGGTAGCGGCCCCGCACGAGGCGCGCCGTCCGGGGCGGGATGGCGTCCGATCCGACCAGCTCCTCGAGCGTCATCGTCGCGAACGTCGCCTCGTCGGCGAGGCGCCCGCGGTAGCGGGTCACGAGGTCCGTCATATCCGGGTTGCCGGCCGCGTGGACCACGAGGTAGCGGCCCCAGGTCCACTCCCCGGACTCGTGCTGGAGCATCGAGCACAGCAGGAGGTGCTCCAGCCACAGGACCGCGAACTCGCTGCGCGCGCTGAACGCATCGATCGTCGGCGCATCGAACGCGCCCGAGCGCCCGGCGACCTCGTGGACGCGCCACAGGTTCTGGGGCTTCGGCTGCTCGCGCGCGAGTCGCTCGTGGTACGTCACGTCGACCGCGAGGATCCCCCGCGTCCCGTCGCCACGGTCGAGGACGAACGCCGCGTCGAACTCGCGGAGGCTGTTGAGCCACGCCGGGTCCAGCCGACCGGGGGAGTGCGCGAACCGCACCTCGGTGACGCGGCCCGGCGCGTCCGGGGCGAGGACGTGGGCCGCCCGGTCCGCCAGCCGCAGGTCCGCGGCGGCGTCGCCGAACAGGTTGAAGGCGAGCGCCTCGGACGAGAGGAGGTCGGCCCACAGCCGCTGGTGATCGAAGCTCTGATGGCGCTCGACGAACGACGTCCGCGTCCGCGCCGCGTCGAGCGCGCCAGGCGTGAGGAGGTTCGCGCCCGTCTCGCGGGCGTACGGCAGCGGGATCCGGCTGCCCACGAGGCGGACCGGGCGACCCTCGACGGGCACGTGCGGCTGGGTCCCGATGGGGTGGCCGTTCTTCTCGCGCCATCGCGCCTGCTCGAGCCGAGCGCGACGACGGAAGGCGGTCATCGCCGGCCGCCGCGGGACCGCGTCGTCCGGGTCCCAGCACCACGCTGCTTCGAGCTCGTCGCGTGACGGCGATGCGGCGTCGGGCTCGTGCATGGCGCACACCCTACGCGAACCGCGGGGACGATCCGCACGAACCCTGCAATGCACCGGCGTCATGGATGGCGCGCGCGCGGCGGCTGCGGGTGCGACGATCCGGGTGACAGCCCAGTACTGGAGGACAGGCGTGCATCGCATGATCACGGCGCTCATCGATCGACAGTCGGGCTGGGCGACGCCGCTCGCGGAGTGGGCGCAGGACCTGCTCGGCAAGCTCTTCGACGGCCGGACACCGTTGAAGAACGCGCTCAACGGCACCTGGCTCGGCCATCCGGTCCACCCCGCGGTCACCGACGTGCCCGTCGGCGCGATGACGGTCGCGGCGCTCCTCGACCTCGCGGGCAAGGACGGGGCGGCCGACGTCGCCGTGGCCACAGGCATCGCGGGGATGGCGGCGTCGGCCGTCACTGGAGCCGCCGATGCCGTCGACACCTACGACCGTCCTCGGCTGCTCGCGACCGTCCACGCCACGCTGATGGTGACGAGCCTCGGCGCCTATCTCGTCTCGTTCCTCCTGCGGCTCGGTCCGCGCCAGGGCCGGCCACTGGCGCGGCTGCTCTCGTTCGCGGGCTACGGCGTGCTGACAGCGGGCGCGTACGTCGGTGGCGACCTCACCTACCGGGCCGGTAACCAGGTCGACCGCCACGCGTTCGACAGCACGAGCACGAAGTGGAAGAAGCTCGACGTCAAGGAGGTTCCCGCCGGGACGCTCGTCAGGGCGAAGACGACGACCGACACGCTCGTCCTGTACCGCGCGACCGATGCCGACCCGATCTCCGCGCTCCACGCGACGTGCTCGCACGCGGGCGGTCCCCTCGACAAGGGATCGATCGTGGATGGCTGCGTCGAGTGCCCGTGGCACGGCTCCCAGTTCGGGCTCACCGACGGCCACGTCCGGCGCGGCCCCGCGGTCTTCGACCAGCCGATGTTCGAGGTCCGCGACAACGGGGCCGGCGCCCTCGAGGCACGCCTGATCGTCAAGGGCGCCTGAACGGCCGGGCCGCCCGGTGAGGAGGCGACGTTGACATCGATCGGCCACTCGATCGGCCGGGCGCTTCGGAAGGCTGCGGCGCTCGTCGGCGATCTCCTGCCGGTTCCTCCGTCGAGTGACGCTCCGCCACCCGACATCGATGGCACGGCGGCCGATGAGCGCGGACGCGACCGAGGTCGACGTGAAGGCCAAGATGCGCGACGGTCGAGGGGCCGGCAGCAATCAATAGGCTGGAGCCGCTACGAGAACGCACCTTCCGAGGGGGAGATGGGAACAGTCATCTGGGTCGCTGCCGGGCAGGTCCTACTGCCCGTCCTCGCTTGCGCACTGTTCGTCGCGTTGTCGCCGCGAATGCCGTTCGCCATCAGGCACCCGCTGATCGCCTCGATCGCGTTGTTCTACGCCCTCGTGATCCTGACCGCATTCGCTGCTCCCGGCGGCGACCTATGGATGCCGGTGATCGGAGGCTGCGTCTCGATCGGTGTGGCGATCGTCGCCTTCGTCATGCTCCGTCGGCGGAAGGCTGTGGGCGGGGGTGCCGACACTCGGCCCGCGTGATCGCCAGGCCCACTGACGCGACTCGCAGTCAGATGGTCAGGTATCCCGCGACATCTTGACAGGTGACTGATTGGTCACGTATTCTGCGGGCATGAGGACGGGCGGATCGCCCGACAGAGAGGCCCGGGTCGCGCGTGCATCGACCGCCGACGACCCCACGCAGGAGACGCGTCATGACTGACACGACCAAGGCAGCCAAGGAAACCGAAGGCTTCTCGGCGGAGGAGAAGGCGGCGGTCAAGGACCGCGCCAGGGAGCTGAAGTCGGCCGCCTCGAAGGCGGACGGGGAGCGCGACCTGCGCCAGAAGATCGCGGACATGCCGGAGCCCGATCGCTCGATGGCCGAGCGCGTCGACACCGTCGTGATGGCCGCCGGCCCCGACCTGGAGCGACGGACCTACTACGGCATGCCTGCCTATGCCAGGGACGGCAAGACGATCTGCTTCTTCAAGCCGAAGTCGAAGTTCAAGGTGCGTTACGCCACCTTCGAGTTCCAGCCGGATGCGATGGTCGACGACGGCACGATGTGGCCCGTCGCGTTCGCGCTCACCGAGCTGAACGCGGCCAACGAGGCCCGGATCACCGAGCTGGTGAAGAAGGCGGTCGGCTGAGGTTCGTCGGGACCTGGCGGGCGGCTCAGCCCCCGTCGTCCTTGAAGTCCTCGGTGTCGGGCCACGCGGCGATGTCGACACCGTGGTTCTCGGGCGAGGCGAGTGTCCACCAGTTGCGGCGCGTGCGATCGTCGGCCAGCCGCCCGCCGGCTGCGAGTGCGGCCGCGACGCGAGCCTCGGCAACCTCTGCCGGCACGCTGACGTCGATGTGCATCCGGCCCCGGCCCGGCTTGGGTGGATGGAGCGGTTGGAACGCAACGTGCGGGTGGCGTCGGTGCCGGTCGACGACGTCCTCGTTCGCCCCGAGGCTCCTGTACCCGAGGGCGGCGGCCCAGAACGGACCGACGTCGCTGCCGGCATCCTGAGCGACGGCGATGCCCAGTGCCTGTACCTGGGAGGGGTCGGTCTCCAGGTGGAGCGTCCGAGCCGCGGCTGACACCCGGCGGGCCAGCTCGACATCACGCTCGCTCAGCGCTCCGTAGTCTCCGGAGCAGGTACGCACGGTCACGCCCTCGGGACGCAGGTCCACGTCAGGGAAGTGGCCCACATCGTCGGCAACCGTCTGCGATCGCGGCGACGAATCGGGCGCCCTCCGCGAACGATGCGACCCGGTAGTAGGCATTCGCGCCCGAGTACAGGACCCGCCAGTCGTCGACGCCATCGGCCTCGTGGAAGGCTCGCGCGGTGAGTCTCTTGTCGCCCATCGGTGCACCTCTCGCTTGGCTGTTCGGGCTCCTGGCGCCAGGCGTCAGGCAGACGGGATCTCATCGACGGCGGCGAGCTTCGCCCGCGTCCTGACCCACTCGCCGAGCTCGCGCAGCCGCTGCTCCGACACGGTGCCCGGCTCCGCCGCGTAGGTCTGGAGCGTGAGCCCCGGATCGGCCGGCAGCTCGAGCGCCTCGAAGGTCAGCGTGAGCTCCCCGACGAGGGGATGGCGGAGCTGCTTCGTCCCGCTCCGATGGTTCTTCACGTCGTGGGCGGCCCACCGGACCGCGAACTCCTCGCTGCGCGTCGTGAGCTCGCCGATGAGGTCCGAGAGCGACCGGTCGTACGGGTTGCGCCCGGCCTCGGCGCGGAGCACCGCCACGGTATCGCTCGCGGCCCGCTCCCAGTCGATCCAGTACAGGCGCGATCGGGGGTCGAGGAACGTGAACCTGGCCGTGTTCGGCCCGCGCGGGTCGCGGTAGAGGTCGGAGTAGAGGGCACGCCCGAGGTCGTTCGCGTACACGATGTCCAGGCGCCCGTTGCGCACGGCGGCGGGCATGCCGACGATCGCGTCCACGATCCGGGCGATGCTCGGCCGGACCTTCTGCGGCGTCGCGACCCGGCGGGGCTGCTGCTCCGCGTTGGCGGTCCGGCACAGGTCGATCAGGTGGCCGTGCTCGGCCTCGTCCAGCTGGAGGGCGGTGCTCACCGCCTCGAGGACGCTCTCGGACACGCCGCGGGCATTGCCGCGCTCGAGCCGCGTGTAGTACTCGACGCTGATGCCGGCGAGGAGCGCGACCTCCTCCCGGCGCAGGCCCGCGACGCGGCGCTGACGCCCGAACGTCGGCAGGCCCACGCGCTCCGGCGTCAGCTTGGCGCGTCGCGTGGTGAGGAACTCGCGGATGTCGGTCTCGGTGCTCATGACCCACCAACCCTACGCCCCGAGGTGCACGATGTGGGAGGTACTGCCAATACCCCTAAGACCAGTGACTTCCACGGGTCCGGGCTGGCTGCTTCCATGTGGCCATGACGAACACCACAGCACTCCCGGGCGCCGAGCCGATGGATCCGGCGATCCTCGACCTGGCCCACGTCGGCGGGACGCGACGACCCGTGAAGATCGTCGAGCACCCGGCCTTCCGCAACCACCCGCGCCGCACCGACACGCTCCGCACGAGCACGGTGCCGCGGATCCCGATGTCGATGCGCGTCGGGCCGCTCGACCTCACCGTCGACCTGTCCCGGCCGGTCGCCATCGGGCCGTGTCCGGCACCCTTCCACTGCCAGGCCGCCTGACCATGCGCGCTGCCATCTTCAACGGACCCCGCGACATCGGCGTCGCGGATCGCCCCGACCCCGTCGTCGATGCCCCGACGGACGCCGTCGTGCGCGTCGTGCTCGCGTGCGTGTGCGGTTCGGACCTCTGGTACTACCGCGGCGAGTCGCCGCACGACCGCGACGGCATCGGCCACGAGTTCGTCGGTATCGTCGAGGCGGCCGGCGCGGCCGTCCGCAACATCGCCGTCGGCGACCTGGTGATCGCGCCGTTCGCATTCAGTGATGGGACCTGCCCCAACTGCCTGGCCGGCGTCCAGACGGCCTGCCTGCATGGTGGCTTCTTCGGTGGCGGCGACGACGCCGGCGGCCAGGCGGAGCTCGTCCGGGTGCCCCAGGCCGACGGCACGCTTGTTGCCGTTCCGACGGGCGCCTACGACGACGCGACGATGCGCTCGTTCCTCACGCTCTCGGACGTCATGGGCACCGGCCATCACGCGGCGATGAGCGCCGGGGTGCAGGCCGGCGACACGGTCGCCGTGGTGGGGGACGGGGCGGTGGGCCTGAGCGCGATCCTCGCCGCGAAGCGCCTCGGCGCCGCGCGGATCATCGCCCTGTCCCGGAACCCGGCCCGCCAGGCTCTCGCCCGCGAGTTCGGTGCAACCGACGCCGTTGCCGAGCGCGCCGACGCGGCGATCGCCGCGGTGCTGGAGCTGACCGGCGGCATTGGCGTGGACGCGACGCTCGAGTGTGTGGGCACGAACGAGGCCATGACGACCGCGCTCGCGATCGTCCGGCCCGGCTCGACCGTCGGCTACGTCGGCGTTCCGCACGGCGTCGAGGTCTCGGTGCCGCAGATGTTCCGCCGCAACGTCGGGCTCAAGGGCGGCCCCGCCCCCGTGCGTGCCTACCTCCCCGAGCTGCTCGCGGATGTCCTCGCCGGCACGATCAACCCTGGCCGGGTGTTCGACTTCGAGACGGACCTCGAGCACGTCGCGGACGCCTACGCCGCCATGGACGAGCGACGCGCGATCAAGGCGCTCGTGCGAGTGGGGAGCGTGGCATGACATTGGCGGCGATCCCGCACCGGACGCTGGGCGGCAGCCTCGAGGTCTCGGCGATCGGTCTCGGCTGCATGGGCATGAGCTTCTCGTACGCCCCGTTTCCCGAGCGGTCGGAGATGATCGCGTTCCTCCGCGAGGCGGTGGAGCACGGGGTGACGTTCTTCGACACCGCAGAGGTCTACGGGCCGTACGTGAACGAGGAGCTCGTCGGCGAAGCGCTCGAGCCGTTCCGCGGCCAGGTCGTGATCGCCACGAAGTTCGGGTTCGCCCCGGACGCCGCCGGCGAGGCCCGCTGGTCGAGCCTCGACAGCAGGCCGGAGCACATCCGCGAGGCGGCCGAAGGCTCCCTCCGGCGACTCCGGGTGGACGCGATCGACCTCCTCTACCAGCACCGCGTCGACCCGGACGTCCCGATCGAAGACGTCGCCGGGACCGTGCGCGACCTCATCGCCGAGGGCAAGGTTCGCCACTTCGGCCTCTCCGAGGCGGGCACCGCGACGATCCGGCGCGCCCACGCGGTGCAGCCGGTCACGGCGGTCCAGAGCGAGTACTCCCTGTGGACCCGAGGGCCGGAGGACGGGCTGCTCGCCACGCTCGAGGAGCTTGGGATCGGCCTCGTGCCGTTCAGCCCGCTCGGCAAGGGCTTCCTCACCGGCGCCATGGACGAGACGACGACGTTCGACGCGACCGACTTCCGCGCGCACGCTGCCGCGGTTCACGCCGGAGGCGCGTGCAGCGAACGGCGCGCTCGTCGCCCTGCTGCGCTCGATCGGCGAGCGGACCGGGGCCACGCCGGCGCAGGTTGCGCTCGGCTGGCTCCTCGCGCAGCGGCCGTGGATCGTGCCGATCCCGGGAACGCGCCGGCTCGAGCGGCTCGATGAGAACATGGCCGCCACGACGCTCGACCTGTCGCCGGAGGACCTGCGTGAGATCGAGTCGGCCGCTGCCCGCATCACCATCGAGGGCGCCCGCTACCCCGAGTCCCTCGAGCGGCTGACCGGCCGCTGACCCACCCAGGAGACAGCATGAAGATCATCGACGCCCGGGCAACCGAGAAGGCGCCGGCCGAGCGCTTCACCGGCGACGCCTGGCTTGACGTCATCGTCCGCGGCGAGGCGCCGTCGCGCATCCGCGTGAGCGTGGTCCGGTTCGCGCCCGGCGCCCGGAACGGCTGGCATTCGCACGCGGTCGGCCAGACCCTCCACGTCACCGAGGGCGTCGGGCGAACCCAGGCCCGTGGCGGCGAGGTCCTCGAGATCCGCGCCGGCGACACCATCTACACGCCGCCCGGCGAGTGGCACTGGCACGGTGCCGCTCCCGACCGATTCATGACCCACCTCGCGATCTTCGAGGCGCCGGCGGACGGTGACGAGACGGAGTGGGCGGCCCTCGTGACTGACGCCGAGTACGAGGGCACCGGGACCGAGTCCAGCCGATGAGCGCGTGGACTCCCCAGGAGGCGTCGCGGCTCGACAGCGAGGACGAGCTCGAGCTCTCCTCGAGCCGCCCCGACGGATCGCAGCGCCCGTGGGCGCGCATCTGGTTCGTGCGCCATGGCGACGAGGTCTACGTCCGCTCCGCCTACGGCCCGGACAACGGGTGGTACCGCCGGGCGCTCGCGTCGCCGGGCGGTCGGATCCGCGTCGCCGGCCTGGAGCGGGTCGTCACGTTCGAGCCGCCCGATCGCGCGAAGGATGACGCGATCACCGCCGCGTACCACGCGAAGTACGGCCGCTATGCCAAGGGGATCGTCGCCACAGTGGTCTCTGCTGACGCGGTCCAGTCGACGCTCGTGGTCCGGCCCGTCACGTAGACCGCCGGGGTGAGGAGTCTGACGATGGCGGACTCGCATCAGGAGCACGTCGTGGAGACGTATCCCGCGGCGCCCGGCGCGGTCGCGAGCAGGGCGTTCCGGGTGACCGTCGATGGCACGCCCGCGTTCGTCGAGGCCTACGCGGGTGTCAGCTACGTCCGCTTCGCATTTCGCGGCGTTGTCGTGGTCGAGGTGGCGTTCCACGGGGAGGTCGGCGCCGTCAGGCTCCTCCCCCGTGACGCTGCCACCTCGGAGGCGGGCACGAGCGGCACCCTGCGGCTCACGCTGACCGAGCCGCGACCCTTCGTCGCCTGGATCGGCGATCGCGAGAAGCTGTTCGTCCTCGCGGACCACCCCGAGTCACCGCCGATCGCCGATGGGGCAGCCGTCGTCGCCGTTGACCCACCGGAAGACCGTCACCTCGCGACGCATGCGATCCAGTCGGCGATCGACCAGGTCGCCGCGCGACCCGGCGGGGGAACGGTCGTCCTGCAGCCCGGGCGGTACGTCAGCGGGACGATCCGGCTCGCGAGCCACGTGACGCTGTACCTCGCGGCCGGCGCGCTGCTCGAGGGGTCGGACGACCCGGCCGACTATCCCGTCGACCCCGGGCGAACCGAGCGCGGCCGGGACACCACGCTGGGCGCCGACGCCCGCTACGACGGCCGCACGATGACCTTCTCGCGGCTGATCCTCGTCGACGACGCGACCGACGTGCAGATCCGCGGCCGGGGCACGATCAGCGGCAGCGGACGCCTCCTGCGGACCCACCACGAGGCCGTCCCCAACCTCGTCCGCGTGCGGCGGAGCCGCGGCGTCGCGATCCGGGACGTGCTGCTCCGCGACGCGGCGGCATGGACGCTGCACCTGCTCGCCTCGGACGACGTCGAGGTGTCGAACGTGAAGATCCTCAACGACCGCGACAACCTCAACACCGACGGCATCGACCCCGACATGTCGACCCGGGTGCGCATCGACCGGGCGTTCGTCTACACGAAGGACGACGCGATCTGCATCAAGGCGAGCCGGAACGGCGAGCTGGAGGGTGACGTCGTGGACGTCCGTGTCACCGACAGCGTGCTGAGCTCGCGTGACGCGGCGCTCAAGGTGGGGACGGAGTCGCGCGCCGCCGTCTTCCGCGACATCGCCTTCGAGCACTGCTGGGTGTTCGAATCGGGGCGGGCGATGTCGGTCGTCGTGCGCGACGGCGCGGCGTACGAGCGGATCGCCTTCCGGGACATCTTCGTCGACCGCGACGTCGAGCACCTCGTGGAGCAGGTCATCGGCGTGCGCGATCCCGAGGCTCGCCTCGGGTCGATCCGGGACCTGGCGTTCGAGGACATCACGGCGCCCGACTACCGGGTGCCCGCCGGGGCGTGGACCTGGTACGCCCAGTTCCGCCCCGGACGCCCGACCGAGGGCAGGCCCGTCCCGGTCTTCTCCGGCGCGGACGACCGACACCAGGTCGATGGGCTCCGGCTGCGCAACGTCGTGGTCAACGGGCGGCCGCTGACGTCGCTGGAGGAGGCCGATGCGGTCGCAGGCCTGACGGTCGGACCGTTCGTGCGCGACGTCGAGGTGGGCTGACCCGGGGCGCGCCGTTCAGGCCGCGCCCAGCGCCGCCTTGATCTGCTCGATCGCCGCGGTCTCGATGGCCGACGTGCCCGACTTCGCGTCCGCGACGGCGGCCGCCAGGCCCAGGACGAGGCGCGCGGTAGGGCTCGACGTCGTCCGGGGACTTCGTGCCGAGCAGCTCCACGGACGCGGTCACGGCAGCGATCGTCTCGTTGCGCAGCCGGTCGGGCGGGGTGGTCAGCCCGAACCCGGTCCCACGGACCTTCGCGAGCTCGCGGATCAGGTCGGTCGCGCCGGTGAGCTGCTGGCCCGACAGGTACTTGCCCATCGCGCCCGCTTCCCCGAACGAGTCCGTGAAGTCGCGGTCGCTGAGCGAGACGAGCATGCCGCTCCCGGTGATGCCCTTCTGGAGCGTCGCCCACTCGGTCTCGGTGAAGTCCTGCTTGGTCGCCATGAGGTCTCCTGTAGTCGCGGTGGCACCCGCCCGGTCGATGGGCGGCTCTCCGATGATACGGACGGTCGCCGCGACGCGCCGCCGACCTCAGGGGGCGGTGTCGGCCGGGGTCGTGCGTTCCGGCGTCGGCTCCTCGCCCGCCTCGGTGTCGTCCGCGTCGTCGTCGGTCCGCTCGAGAGCGGCGGTGACCGCGCGACCGACCGGTGACACCACCAGCACGTTCACGCCGCCCGCCAGCGCGTCGATCGCCGGGACGACGATGTGCTCCCGGATCCGCCGGACCGTGGTGACGATGATGTCGCCCGTCGCGACGCCGGTGCCCAGCAGGAACGCGGTGGCGGTGGCGTCGATGAGCCCGGCGATCCGCGCGGGGTCCGTGTCCGCGAGGAGTGCCCGGACGAGCTGGAGGCCGGGGAGGAGGGGAAGAATGGCCGGGACCACCCACAGCGCCGCGGGTGCGCCGTGGATCCGGGCGAGGATTCGGGCGACGACGCCGATGCCGATCGCGGCGAGGAGCGTCGCGATCGACGGACCGATGGCGGCCGCCGGGGACGCAGCGGCCTGGAACAGCAGCCAGCCGCCCGCGCCCAGCATGGCTGCCTCGATGACCGCGCTCCCGGTGACCCCCAGCCGGATCGCATAGGCGCCCACGGCAGCGGCGGCGGCGAGCGCGAGGACGACCTGGGTCCACGCCTCCTGGCCGACCGTCACGATCGAGAGCTCGACGCCGTACGAGGCGCCGACTCGCAGGCCGACCGCGGTGCCGAGCGCGATACCGGCGCCCAGGAGGAGGGCCTCGGCGAGGCGTGCGGTGCCGGAGATGATCGACTCGCCGATGAGGTCCCGGAAGCCGGAGACGAGCGCGTACCCCGGCAGGAACCGCAGCAGGCTGCCCGTCAGGACGAGCCCGCCGCTGACCGGGACGTTGAGCGCCACGACGAGCGTCACGAGCAACGTCGAGGCCGCCGATCCGAAGACGACCCGGAAGAAGGGCGGGAGCTTCGAGCGGTCGATGGCGACCAGCGCGGGCTGCACGAGGAGCGCGATGCCCGAGCGTCACCGCGGCCTCGAGGACGCCGCCGCCGAACAGCATCGTCGAGCCGGCGGCCGACACGGCCGGGGCGAAGAACATCACGATCCGCCCGTACGGCGGCACGCCGGCCTCGATCCCGGCGAGCTCGGCCTCCGCGCCCGGCAGGTCGAGCCCGCCCTCGTGGATCCGGGTCGCCACCGCCGCGACGGAGGCGAGGCGGTCGAAGTCGACCTCCCGCGTGTGCACGATGTGCATGAGCGTCGTCGGGGGCTCGTCGTCGGCGGCGTCGTACGAGATCGCGATCGTGGAGAACGTGACCGCGGCCTGGGCGCCCTTGACGCCGAGGGCGCGTGCGACGCGGACGATCGCCGCCTCGACGTCGTCGGTCTGGGCGCCCGATCCCAGCATGTCGATCGCGATGCCCATCGTGAGGCGCAGCACCCGGCCCGGGTCCGCGGACGGTTCGGCCGCGACCGGCGGCGTGGTGCCCGGTGTCGGCGAGCCGGCTCCGCGATCGGTGGTCACCGCGCGATGGTAGCCACCTGCCGGTGGCGTCGGCACGCCGATCGACCGCGCCGGGGGTCGACAACGACCGCGACCGGGGCCCTAGGCTACGGCCCGTGGATCAACCCGACGCCGTGCCGCCCCCGTCGCTCTGGCGGCACGCCGACTTCCTGAAGCTCTGGACGGGCCAGACGATCTCCGAGCTGGGCTCGGTCGTGACTCGCACCGCGGTGCCGCTCGTCGCGCTGCTCGTCCTCGGCGCGGGTCCTGCGGAGATGGCGCTCCTCGTCGTCGCGGGCAGCCTGGCGGTGCTGCTCGTCGGGTTCTTCGCGGGCGCCTGGGTCGACCGGCTCCCGCGTCGCCCGCTCCTCGTCGCGTCGGACATCCTCCGGTCGCTGCTCCTGCTCTCGATCCCGGTCGCGTTCGCCCTCGATGTCCTCGGGATGGAGCAGCTCTATCTGGTGGTGTTCCTCGAGGGCTGCCTGGGCGTCCTGTTCGACGCCGCCTATCCCGCCTACGTCCCGTCGCTCATCGGCGTCGATCGCGTGATCGACGGCAACAGCAAGCTCGCGACGAGCTCCTCGCTCGCCGAGATCGGCGGGCCGGGGATCGCGGGCGCGCTCGTCCAGCTCATCAGCGCCCCGTTCGCGATCCTCGTCGACGCGGTGTCCTACGCGGTGTCGGCGGTGTCGATCCTCCTCATCCGGACGCCCGGAGCCGCCGCGGCCGCCGCGGGCGACGACGACGGCGATCCGCCAGGAGATCGTCGAGGGCCTGCGGGTCGTGCGGCAGCACCGGGTCCTCCTCCCGATCGCGATGCGGTCGGTCGTCGCGCACACGGCGGGCTCGTTCTACGGCGTCCTCTACGTGATCTACCTCATCGACGACCTGCATCTGCCGCCGCTCCTGCTGGGCATCGTGGTGTCCGCGGGCGGCGTCGGGTCGCTCGTCGGCTCGCTGTTCGCCGCCCGGGCCATCCGCCGGTTCGGGCTCGGCCCGGCGCTGATCTGGACGGCTGCCGGCGCGTCGGTGGTCGGCATCCTGACGCCGCTCGCCGGCGGGCCGGTCCTGCTCGCGACGGTCATGGTCCTCATCCCGCAGCTCGTCGGCGACGGCCTGCAGACGATCGAGGGCGTGGCCGAGCTGTCGCTCATCCAGGGCCTCAGCCCGGACCGCGTCCTTGGGCGCGTCAACGCCACGCTCGAGGTCCTGTCACACGGGATCGCCTACCCGATCGGCGCGCTCGCCGCGGCCGCGGTCGCGGGCGTGATCGGCGTGCGCGGCGGGATCGCGGTCGGCTGGGCCGGGATGGCGATCTCGATCCTGTTCCTGGTGTTCTCGCCGCTGCCCCGGATCCGGACGATCGACGACGAGGTGGCGCTCGACGCGGCGCTGGAGCGCTGAGCCCGCACCTAGCCCAGGATGAACCAGGCGACCTTGACGCTCGAGCTGGCCCCGAGCACGACGTCTCCGTCTGAACCGGCCCGCACCACATCCGGCCGAGCCACCGCCGTGGCGACCGTCGCGGCAATGCCGCCGAGCGCAGCGGCGAGGACGGCCCGCCTGGGCCGCAGGGCGCCTTGTCCAGGGTCATCGCGAGCTCCTCGGAAGGAATCGTGGGGCGGCGAAGAGCCACCGGTCGATGCCGAAGACTCGGGCACTGAGCCGTGGCCATCATCGGTCGAACGACCGATGTCCTCAGGTAGCCTTCGGGGAGGCCGCGCGACGCACCAGGAGGTTCGGCAACGGGCACGGATTTGCAAGGCACCTGCAACGTCCGTGCGTGCTAGGCTGCGGCCGCTGCGCAGGGCCCGCAATGACCGTCGCGCATCCCATCAGCGAGGTTTCCGATGGCCCGATCGCGTCCCCACAACGCACTCCGCACCCTGCCCGTCGCGGGCGTGCTGCTCCTAGTGGCCGCGTGCGGCGGGTCCGCCGCGACGGCGTCGCCTGCGCCGGCGAGCCCGGCCGCATCCGCAAGCCCGGCCGCATCCGCGAGCCCGGCCGCATCCGCGAGCGCCTCCGCGAGCGCCGGGGCGGGCACGGGCGGATCGACGCTCGCGCTGCAGGCCCAGGACTTCTCGTACCTGGGACCGACGACGGCCGAGGCCGGCGTGACTACCGTCACGCTCGAGAACACCGGCGCGGAGACCCACCAGGCGCAGCTCGTCAAGATCAACGATGGCAAGGCGTTCAGCGACCTGACCACGGCCCTTGCGACGGGCGATCCCAGCGCGGCGCTCGCGATCGTCACCCTCTCGGGCGGCCCGACCGCCGTCCCCGCGGGCAAGACGGGGGAGACGACGCAGAATCTCGACGCCGGGAACTACGCCTTCCTGTGCTTCATCGCGGGCGCCGACGGCATCCCGCACGTCGCCAAGGGCATGATCTCGCCGCTGACCGTCACCGGAACCGCCTCGGGCGGCACTCCTCCGGCCGGCGACGCGACCGTGGTCGCCAAGGACTTCAGCTTCGACGCACCGACACCGGTGTCGACCGGCGAGCACACCTTCACCTTCACGAACAACGGGCCGCAACCCCATGAGGCCGGCATCGTGAAGCTGGCCGCCGGGACGACCGTCGATCAGCTGAAGGGGATGTTCACGGCGTCGCCCGCACCCAGCGGCGAGGCGCCGCAGGGCCCGCCGCCCTTCGAGGACTACGGTGGCATCGGGGCCATCGCGCCGGGAACGACGGCGACCTTCAAGGTGACCCTGGAGGCCGGCGCCCAGTACGCGTTCATCTGCTTCGTGCCCGATCCGGCGACCGGCAAGGCGCACGCGGAGCTCGGGATGATCGCGGCGATCCCCACGCAGTAGCCGCGGCGCGGGCGTCGCTCGCCAGTTTTCAGCCCGCCCTGGCCTACCCGAAGACGTGCCAGGCGACCTTGACGCTCGCGGTGGCGTTGGCGGTGAGGTAGATCGTGAACGTGTCGCCGGTCGTGCTGACCGCGACCCGGTGGACGGTCGTCTTGCCACCCGCGCTGCCCTGGAGCGTCGCAACGACGGCCGATGTCGTGGTCACGTCGATGCCCGGTGTGACGGTCACGTGGTTGCTGCCGGCCGAGACGGTGGCGATGCCCACGCTCTTCTCGAGCTTGACCCGACACGCGACCGGATCGCTGCTCCCGTTGGCGCGAGTGGCCTGCGCTTCCGCCATGTCATCGGATCCATCGCGAAGGTAGGCGTCGGCGGGCGTGCTGCCATCGGGGGCAATCGGCAATCTCCGATGACGCGCAAATAGTCTCGTGCGGGCGGGACCGGCGGGCCTTTAGGCCACTGCTCGGATCACTGACGTCCCGCGGCAACGCCAAGTCCTCGGCGCCGTGTAGGGTGTGAGGCCTCGCGTTGCCACAACTGGAGTAGACCCTTGATTGGTCGCCGGGCCGTCCCTTTGGTCGCCTGCATGGTCGCTTTCGCAGCCTGCGGTTCCGGCGCGGCGCCTGCGACGACGAGTGTGGGCGCAGGCTCACCCGCTTCTGGTCAGCTCACTCCGGCACCGACACCTGCGACGCCTCAGCCGACGCAATCGGCGCTCACGCCGTCCGCCGTCACGGCGAGCCAGGATCCTTCCGAGGTGATCATGCTCCCCGGAGCGACGTCGGCTGAGGGCATCGCCACCGGGATGGGCTCGACCTTCTTCGCCGGCGACCTGTTTGCCGGCGACATCTACCGTGGCGATCTCCGCTCGGGCGCAGTCTCGGTGTTCGTCCAGGCCCCCGCGGGACGGATGGCGATGGGCATCAAGGTCGACGTTCCCCACAACCTGCTCTTCGTGGCGGGCGGTTCCAGCGGCGACGCATACGTCTACGACGCGCGGACAGGCGCGGACGTCAGGGTCGTCCGGTTGGCAGAACCGACATCGCGCACGCTCATCAACGACGTTGTCGTAGCCGATGGCGCCGCCTGGTTCACGGACTCTCTCCAGCCGCACGTCTATCGGGTCCCGATCGCGGCCGACGGGACGATCGGTAGCCCCTCGACGTTGGTCGTCACGGGCCCCGCCGCGCTGGTCGCGGGCACGTTTCCGCCACCGTCGCTGAACGGCATCGCCGCCTCGCCGGATGGCAAGACGCTGATCGTCGCGAACAGCGCGATCGGAAGGCTCTACACCGTCAATCCGGAGACCGGAGCCAGCGCGGCGATCACTGGTGCGGACGTTTCGGAAGTCGACGGCATCCTCTTCGAGGCGGGCCGGTTGTGGGCCGTGCAGACCTTCCAGAACCAGGTGACCGAGCTGCGTCTGAGTGCCGACCTGTCGTCCGCGACGGTTGAACGGGTGATCACCAACCCCGGGTTCCAGGTCCCGACGGCGGTCGCTAGAGACGGGAGCCGACTCGCTGTCGTCAACGGCAAATACGACACGGGCTATCCGCCGGCCGCGACCACCTTCGAGGTCGTGATCGTCGAGCCGTAGTGCACGGGTGATCGTCCAGGACGCACTCACGAGGACACTGGCGGGCCGTTGCGCCGGCCCGATCAGTCGGGTGCCGGGGCTACTCGATCTCTTTGCCGTCGGCGCCGATCACGTACATGCGAAAACAATTGAGATTCACTACGTCCCGCCCGGCGGACGTCAGCCCTACTT
>CAVYGJ010000009.1:0-85675 GCA_963768035.1 uncultured Chloroflexia bacterium | reverse complement strand
CGCGGCGGCCCGACCGTCGGCGGTCACGGTTGTCTCACTGCAAGCACCCGAACATCCCAAGGCCCGAGTTGGACGCGATCCTGGGTGTGGAACGTTTCCCCAGTGAGGATGTCGTGCACCTCGGTGGGCACGGACACTGAGGCGGGATGCCAGGACCAGTTGTGCAGGAATCGGAGCCTCGTTCCGTCGATGGCGGTTGCGCCGGTCGAGGTCATCGTGGCCGGCAGCTCGCACCAGGGTTGAACGACGTCGGTTGCCAGCCACTGGAAGAGGGACTTGGCAAAGCTCGGGTCGGGGATGGTGCCGACGACTGTGATGCGACCCTTCTCGTGGTCACGCGTGGTTATCGCCGGCCATTGGCTGAAGTGCGGGTGTTCGTATGTCGCGACGACCTGCGCGTCGTCTACGAGCAGTCCGTCACACCATCGCGTGGCCGTGGCCGCGTCGAGCTTGATCGTGGCCCCGTCGGCAGGATGAACAGGAATCGGGCTGTTCAGGTTGCTGAACTCGTCGTAGTGGACGCCTGACGCCTGTGCCAGGCGGCCGGGCGCCGTCTCTGTCCGAGCGCGCGCCTCGTGATCCGCGTAGCCGGTCCGTGGCCCGATGACGAGATGCCCTCCCGCGGCCGCGTAGTCCGCCAGCCAGTCGAGCAGGTCGTCCGGGCTCATGTAGTGGCCGGGCACGACGAGGAGCGGATGACTCGCGGCGAACTCGGCCGGATGGGTGGTGGTCGCCTTCCGGGAATGCAGGATCCGGGCCGAGAGTCCGGCGTCGAACGCGCCGCGGTAGAAGGGGCCGAAGATCCCGTCGTATGCGCGGGCATCGGGTCCGCCTCCCGCTGCCGCCAACGGCGGGTATTTCTGCATGAGCCAGCGGTTCGGGAGCGAATACAGGAAGGCGACGTCTGCGTCGGGTCGACATCCCGCCACCCGCGCGCCTGCGCGCCGGAACTCGTCACCGACCTGGCGGAGCTCGTCGTAGGTCCGGCCCGGGTGACCCGCGTGGGGAAGGACCCCGCCCCAGGAGGTTTCGGTACCGAAGTGCAGCGAGTGCCAGTGCCAGTACTCGATCATCCGCGCTCCACGGGCGACCAGCGCCCACGCGACCTGACGCCACTGGCCGTCAAAGGCCGGGCGGTTGTCCCAGGGAGGACCGATGTGCATGGCATTGGTTTCGGTGACGAGGAAGCCCTCCTGGCGCGAGGAGTACATCCGGTCCGCGGAGAAGTACAGCGCCCAGGTTCCGGTGGTGGCCCAGCCCTGATCGTGCGGTCCGGAGCCGTCGTCCGGGAGCTGTAGCCCGTCCTGCATCGCGTAGTAGAGGTTCCCCCCAGTGGTGTCGAGGGCGTCAGTGACCAGATCGTCGTCGACGGCGGGCGACTCGTAGGCGATGCAGGTCGTGACGAACTGTTCGGGGGAGGAGTACTCCCGGACGATGTCGGCCTGCCAGTTGATGAACCGGGTGGTCTGCGCGGCCTGGAAGCGACGCCAGGCGACGTCGTACTGGGGCTGCCTGTTGCCATCTGGTGCCCAGAGATCGTCCCAGGTCGAGAGTCGGTGCGACCAGTAGACGAGGCCCCACTCACGGTTGAGGCTGTCTACATCGCCGTAACGATGACGCAGGTCGTCCACGAAGCGCTGGAAGACGCCGCGGTTGTGAAGGAGATGCAGGCCGGGCTCGTTGTCGACCTGGAAGCCGACGACGGCGGGATGGCCCGCATAGCGATCCAGGATCCTTCGGATCACCCGCTCGGCATGGAAGAGGAAGGCTGGGTGCGTGAAGTCGACTTCCTGCCGAGCCCCCCAAGGGATCCGTTCGCCCGTGGATCGTTCGCCGGCGATTTCCGGATACTGGCGGGCCAACCAGGGCGGCACGGCATACGTCGGTGTGCCAAGGATGACGGAGATGCCCCGCCGCGCGGCACCGTCGAGAACCGGCTCGAGCCAGTCCAGATTGAACTGGCCGCTCTCCGGTTCCCAGGTCGACCAGACCGACTCACCGACTCGGATGACCGAGAAGTGCGCCTCCTGCATGAGATCGAGATCGACATCGAGCCGGTCATACGGTTGGTACTCGTGGTAGTACGCCGCACCGAACAACACGCGGTCGGAACCGGCCAACGTCGCCCCAGTCCTGTCGTCGTTCACTGCCCGGGTCGCTCCTTCACGCTCCCAGCGGTGAACTTCGGGATCTGCCTGCCTTCTCCGTTCGCGCTCCCACCGTCGACAAACGTCTCGAGCCGCTCCAGGCTTGCCACCAGGTGGGCGCGCATCGCTTGCTCGGCGCCATCCGGGTCGTGCTTGGCGACCGCATCGACCACCGCCAGGTGCTCGTTCTTGGTCACCGAATGAAGGCCCGCGTGGTAGTAGAGCCGGAAGGTGTGGAGGTGGCTGCGCAGTCGGGCCAGCATGTCGCTGATGATCTGGTTGCCCGCGAGGTCGGCGACCATGGCGTGGAAGTTCGAGTCATAGACCATGTCCAACCGGTTCGCCGCAGCCGTGACCTCGCCGCCGGCTCCACCGGCCCGGGCAGCGCGGCGCAGCTCCTTGATCTCGTTCGGCTCCGCCTGAGCAGCGGCCTTGGCGGCCAGTGCGGGTTCCACGAGCAGCCGCAGCTCGATGAGCTCGCGCATCTGCTCGATCCCCATGAGGGGCGCCACCGTGTAGCTGCGCCCTGGCTGCTTCACGATCAGACCGTCGGCCTCGACGCGTGCCAAGGCCTCGCGCACCGGTGTCGGCGACACGCCGAGGGTGCGGGCGAGCTCTTCGATGTTGAGCCTGGCGCCGGGTGCGAACGCGTGGGTCATGAGCATGTCGGTGACGATCTCGTAGACCGAGCCGGGCAGCGGTTGCCGGTGCGCCAGGCGCTGTCCTGCGGCGGACTCATGGATTGCTTCGATTTGAGAACGGTCCATCTCGGCCTTCGCGTCTCGGGTACTCGACGGCTATCCTACAGCATCCCTATCGCGTCTATCCTATAGACAATAGGCTGGCGTGCTGGCATAGTCGCCGACGATGACGGACAAGGGAGGGCGCGACGTGCTCGACGACGAGTCGGTGACTCGCGTTGTTGCCGACGTCGCCGACGTCGCACCAGAGCCTGAGATCGGCAGGGGTCCGGATACGGCCAAGGACCGATCGTCGCGCGCGGTCAAGGGAGTCCTGCTGGCGCTGAAGGCGGGGCCGCTGTTCATCCTGGGGCTGATGATGCTGTTCCTCTGGGCGGCCACCGAGCGCCACGTCTTCATGACGTTCGGGAACATCGGCAACGTCCTCGAGCAGTCCGCCGGCGTCTGCATCATCGCGTTGGGCCAGCTCCTCGTGATCCTGACCCGGGGCATCGACCTGTCGATCGGCTCGAACGTCTCGTTGTGCTGCGTCATGGTGACTGTCGTCTACCGCAACACCAACTCGGCGTCGCTGGCCATCGCGGTCGCCTTGCTGACGGGATTGTCCGTCGGTCTGGTCAACGGGCTGCTGCTGGTATGGGGGCGCCTGCCGCACCCCTTCATGGCCACCCTCGCCACCTTGAGCATCTGCGCCGGCCTGGCCCTCTACATCGCCGGTGGCTCCACCGTCATGGGCTCCCCGGACATCGTGCACCTGCTCGGCGGCGGACGTATCGCTGCGATCCCGGGCGCAGGCCAGATCGGATGGTTTCCCTACGCCACGCTCGTGGTGATCGTCTTCGCGGTCGTCTGTGCTGTCATCTTGCACAAGCTGGTCTGGGGGCGATGGATCTACGCCGTCGGTGGCAGCCCGGAAGCCGCGGTCCGCACGGGCGTGCCGATGAACGGGACGTTGATCTCGGTCTACGTCATGAGCGGGCTGTCGGGGGCCATCGGCGGCATGCTCTTCGTCGGAACCGCTGACGCCGGCTCGCCGTTCACCGGGCAGGGCATGGAGCTCAGCGCCATCGCCGCGGTGATCATCGGCGGCGGCAGCTTCCTGGGCGGCCGTGGCGGTGTCCTGAACGCCCTGACAGGTGCGTTGATCCTCGGGGTCATGCACAACGGTCTCAACCTGCTCGGACTCGACCCGAACTTCCAGTACATCGCGGTCGGAGTGGTCGTCCTCGTCGCGGTCGAGCTCGACGTCTTGCGGGCCCTCGTCGAGAACCGGTTCCGAAGCATGCAGGCGAGGCTCGCATGACTGACGCCGATCACGTCGTGGTGCCCCCCGACGTGGAACCCGTCTTGCGCGTTCGTGGTGCCACCAAGACCTTCGGGGCCGTGGTTGCACTCGAGGGCGTCGACCTCGAGGTCCGCGCCGGTGAGGTTCTCGCCCTGCTCGGCGACAACGGCGCCGGCAAGTCGACCCTCATCAAGTGCATCAGCGGCGTCCACAAGCTCGACCGAGGCGAGATCCAGATCGACGGGGTCCCCGTGCAGATCACCTCGGCAGCCGATGCCCGATCAAACGGGATCGAGACCGTCTACCAGGACCTGGCCCTGTTCGACAACCTCAACCCGACGGCGAACTTCTTCGCCGGCCGCGAAGTGGCGGGACCGTCCTGGTTGCCACGCGGTCTCCAGTGGATGAAGCAGAAGGAGATGTCCACACGTACCAAGGACCTTCTCGACCGTTTGCAGATCCGCCTCCCTGACTTCGACGCTGACGTGGCGCTGATGTCGGGGGGCCAACGCCAGGCGGTGGCAGTCGCGCGAGCCGTGGCGTTCTCCTCGAAGCTCGTCATCCTCGACGAGCCGACTGCCGCCCTCGGGCTTCGGGAGTCGGCGCGGGTCCTGGAGCTGGTCGATCGGCTCCGAACCTCCGGCGTCGCGGTCATCTTGATCTCTCACAGCATGGATCACGTGATGGCGGTCGCGGACCGGGCGATGGTCATGCGCCGCGGCCGCAAGATCGGCGAGGCGCCAGCGACCGCGGACAACCAAGAGCAACTCGTGTCCTGGATCGTCGGGGCCCGAGGGAGCACCACCGTTTGAACCTGCACCACCTGGACGCACGGCACGTGCGGCAGACCTGACAAGAAAGATCCGACAAGAAGGAGCAACACACCATGTCGACTCGATTGAAGGCGTCGATCGTGCTCGGAGCGGCGGCGATGCTCGTCGCCGCGTGCGGCAGCAGCGCAGCCCCGACCGCGGCGCCGTCCGCGAGCGCCCCCGCAGCCGCGACCGCGGCGCCGCCCGCGAGCGCCAGCGCAGCCGCGACCGAGAAGATCAAGGTCACGCTTCTCACCAAGGCCACGGGCGGTTTCTGGGATGCCATGATCGCGGGCGCCAAGCAGTATGAGACCGATCACCCGACCGACATCGAGCTCACGACCAACGCGTGCAAGACCAACGACGACACCCCCTGCCAGATCGCGCAGATCCAGGACGCTGTCACCAAGGGCGCCCAGGCGATCGTGATCTCCCCGATGGGCGTTGGCGTCACCGATGCCCTCAATGAGGCTCAGCAGGCAGGCGTCCGGATCGTCTTCGTCGACAACACGATCCCCGGTGTCGTGCCGGACGCGGTTGCGGCTACGAACAACGTCAAGGGCGGCGAGGCTGCCGGCGAGTACATCAAGACCCAGCTGAAGTCGGGCGACACCATCGGTCTGCTCGAGGCCGTGCGTGGCGTGCCGAACCTCGACCAGCGCATCGACGGTGTCAAGGCAGCGCTCGAGGGTACTGGCGTCAACGTCGTGATCGGGGCTCAGCAGACCCTGTGCGACACCAAGACCGGCGCCTCGGTGACGCAGGACCTGCTCACCAAGTACCCGAACCTCACAGCGATCTACTCGGCGTGCGACTCCCCGGCGATGGGTGCCGTGGCGGTCGCGGAGTCCAAGCAGCACCCGCTGCTGATCTTCGGCTACGACGGTGACCCGGAAATGGCCAAGCTCATCGAGGCAGGCAAGACCACAGCCACGATGGCGCAGTCGCCGTTCAAGATGACGAACCTCGGCGTCGAGGCAGCAGTCAAGTCGCTCAAGGGCGAGAACTACGTGAAGGCCATCGACACGGGCACCACGCTCGTGACGAAGGAGAACGCGGCCGACTTCACGTCAGCCTGGCAGTAACTCCTTCCGCACGGGAGCACGCTTCGGACGCCGGCTCAACGGGCATCCGAAGGGCCCGGCACTACCGGTGAGTGCCGGGCCACGTGCTCCCGTGAAACCCACATCCGCACACATCCATTCGACGACCTCATCGTCCTAGCTTCGGAGTGCGACTCGTGACAACGGCTCAGGCCGTGGTGGACAGCCACATCCACTTCTGGGACACCGGCCAATTCGACTACCCCTGGCTCCAGGGCTTCAGCGAGCTGAACCGCCCATTCGTCCCCGCAGACCTCGACGTGGGCGAGGTCCAGATCGAAGCCCTGATCTTCGTCCAGGCCAACCCCGTCTGGGACGAGGTGGACCAGGAGACCGCGTGGGTCCAGCACCTTCGCGAGGGCGATAGACGGATCCAGGCATTGGTGGCCGGTGTGCCCCTCGACCGCGGCGCGGCCGCGGTCAACGCCTCGCTTGAACGACTCAGTCACGAGTCGGGGGTGGCGGGGGTGCGCCAGCTCATTCAGGACGAACCCGAAGGGTTCTCCCTGCAAGCCCCGTTCGTGGAGGCCGTCCGACTGGCCGGTCAGTTCGGGCTGACGGTCGACCTCTGCGTCCGGAGCCACCAGATCACCGAGGTAACGAAGCTCGCCGAACGCTGCCCGGAGGTCACATTCGTGCTCGACCACCTGGGCAAGCCGGACATCGCAGCCGGCGAATGGACCGGTTGGCTCCAAGACATCAAGGCCATGGCACGCCTGGACAACGTCCGCTGCAAGCTGTCCGGCCTGACCACAGAGGCGGGTGAAGGCACTCGCGGTACGAACAACATCCGTCGGTATCTTCGGGCAGCCGTCGACGCCTTTCGGCCGGAGCGCTGCATGTTCGGCAGCGACTGGCCCAATGCCGGCCTCCAGATCTCCTACGCGGGGTGGGTCGCCCTCGTCCTCGACTCGGTGTCGGACCTCGCCGCGGCTGAAAGGGATCGAGTCATGCGGGGCACCGCGCTGGAGGTCTACGCACGGGCCTGGGAGTCCAGATGAAGATCAACCCGACCGGCAGCCGCCCCGCAGCCGCAGTCACGAGGGGCCCGCATCGATGACGCGATTCGTCAGCATGGAGACGCGGGACATCCGGTTTCCCACGTCCGTTGGCCTGCACGGGTCAGATGCCATGAACCCGGCGCCGGACTACTCCGCGGCCTACGTGGTCATCACGACGGACGCCGGAGACGGGCATGAGGGCCACGGCTTCGTCTTCACGACCGGTCGTGGCAACGACATCCAGACCGTAGCCATCCGGGCCCTCGGCAGCTGGGTCGTCGGACGCGACGTCGAGGAGACGCTGGACGGACTGGGAGATCTCGGTCGTGAGCTGACCGGCGACGCCCAGCTGAGGTGGCTCGGCCCCGAGAAGGGCGTCGTGCACATGGCGGCGGGTGCCGTGCTCAACGCCTTGTGGGACCTGCGCGCCAAACGTGCTGGCCAACCGCTTTGGGAGCTGCTCTCGGGCCTGTCCCCCGAGGAGATCGTCGATCTGGTCGACTTCCGCTACCTCAGCGATGCGCTCACCCGCGATGAGGCCCTGGGCATCCTCCGAGGGGCAGAGCCGGGCCGCGCGGCCCGCACCGCACAGCTCCTGAGCACGGGATACCCCGCCTACACCACCACCCCGGGTTGGCTCGGCTACGACGACGAGAAGCTGGCCCGGCTCTCCGTCGAGGCTGTCGAGGATGGCTTTCGGTTCATCAAGCTCAAGGTCGGCCGCGACCTCGAAGAGGACGTCCGACGGATGGCGATCGCGCGCGCTGCCGTCGGCCCGGACATCGCGATCGCCGTTGACGCCAACCAGCGGTGGGAGGTCGCCGAGGCCATCGACTGGATCAACAGGCTCTCCCAGTTCGATCCCTACTGGATCGAGGAGCCGACCAGCCCCGATGACGTCCTGGGCCACGCCGCGATCCGCGCTGGGGTCGCCCCGGTGCTCGTTGCGACCGGTGAGCACGTCGCCAATCGCGTCGTCTTCAAGCAGATGCTCGCCGCTGGCTCCCTCGACATCCTGCAGATCGATGCCACCAGGGTCGGCGGGGTGAACGAGAACATCGCGATTCTCCTGCTCGCGGCGAAGTTCGGGGTTCGGGTCTGCCCGCATGCGGGTGGCGTCGGGCTGTGCGAGCTCGTGCGGCACCTGGCGATGTTCGACCTCGTCGCGGTCAGTGGAAGCACCGAAGGGCGTGTCATCGAATACGTCGACCACCTCCACGAGCACTTCCTCGACCCGGCGGTGCTCGTGCACGGGCACTACGTCGCGCCGACCATGCCGGGGTTCAGCAGCCAGATGCTTCCCGCCACCCTCGAGGACTATGAGTTCCCCGACGGACGCGCATGGACGACGCAGGGGAAGTCGTGACGACCTCTTCGATTCACGACTCACCGTGCTCGACAGCCCCGCCTCGATTCGGCTGACCGGCGAGTGCCTCCAGACCGCCGACCAGGAGGTCGATCGTGAGGCGATCGGCGTCCGCGCCCGCGGACCAATCCATGAACTGGTCCGTGGCGCCCGCGAGGTGGGGGAGCTCGCCAGCGGACAGCCATTCCGTGGACGCTTGCTGGCGGTCGGCGTCCGGCGGACGATCGCGCGACGCCGCCGCCCACGTGGCTCGATTGATGGCCGGGCCAAGGACGATGCCGGTGATCACCTGCAGCAAGCGCACTGACTGGCCGGCGTCGAAGCCCGCGCCGTGGAGGGTCGCCAGCAGCGCCTCGCTCACGCGCAGGGCGGCCGGGGAGACGAACGGTCGCGAGAGCAGCAAGGCCGCTGCCGGGTGTGCCGCCGCAACCGCCTGGAAGCTGGCCAGCAGCCGGCGCAGCCGGTCCTGCCAGGTCGCCGCCTCGACAGGCGCAAGGTCCACCTGATCCAGCAGCCGCTCGGCCATCAGGTCGAGCAGGTGGGACTTGTTCCGCACGTGCCGGTAGATGGCCATCGGTGTCACCTCGAGGACCGCGGCGAGCCGTCGCAGACTGACCGCCTCGATGCCACCCTCATCCGCTGCCCGCAGCGCGGCATCCACCACACGCTCCGTGGTCAGTCCGCGGTGGGCCTTGACGTCACGAACCATGCTCGCTAGTCTACGCCGTAGACATAGGTCTACGCTGTAGACTTCACAGACTTGCCTGGCAGAAGACTCCTGCGACGCCGCCGGCCGTGGCGCTGCACGGTGAGGGAGGCAGAGATGAACAGGCTCGGAATCGCTGGGGTCCTGTGGCTCGTGGCGGCCGGATCCGCGATCGCGATGACGATCATCTTCAGGACGGACCCGGCTCAGATCGTCGTCACGACCTCGGTGGGTGTGGTCGCCGCGATCCTGGGTGTCTGGCTGATGGCGCGCCCGAATGCCCGGGTCGTGTCCGCGTCGAACGTCGTCACCGTGGTGTGGATCGTCCTCTATGCCGGGCTCACCGTGCAGCAGGCTGGCGAGATCGCGGCATGGGCGACGGACGTCTTCCTGATCGCGATAGGTGCTGTCGCGGGTGTCGCCGTATACAGCGCGGCGGCGAGAGCGACGCTCGGGGGAGAGAGCCACTCATGAACAGATCCCCAAGGAGAGCCACACCGTGACTGATGCTCCGCTGGATCGCACGATCGCGGACTCGAACACCGGCGAGACGCTCACCTTCGTGGAGACGGCCGCGGAATCGAGCGGGGATCGAGTCGTCATGCGGCTCGAGCTCGCACCGGGAACGGTCGTGCGCCCGCACGCTCACCCCACGGAGGAGGCCTTCGAGTGCCAGGAGGGGACGGTCGACTTCCAGCTCGACGGTCATCCGATCGAACTCCGTCCGGGCAGCACGGTAACGGTCCCCCCCAACCGTATCCACGGCCTCCACAACGCGACCGACCAGCCAGCGGTGCTTGGCATCGTTGCGACCCCCGGGGCCGAAGCGGAGTATGGCCTTCGGCTGAAGTTCCTTATGTCGCGTGACGGATACATCCCGGTGCCGGGAAGTGGACCGCCCAAGAATGTGCTGCTCGGAGCGGTGGTCATCCAGCAGGGAGGTCTCTACTTTCCGCCGCTGCCAAGGTGGCTCTTCCGGCTTCTGATGGGTTCCTTGGCGGCTCTTGGGCGCTGGCGGGGGCGCGAACAGTTCCTTCGGGACCGCTACCCTGAGTACGCCCTGTTCCTTGAAGCCCAGGAGATGAACGCCACCAGGACGCGCGCCCAGCCGTGAGCCGGTGGGCTGGGACGGGGCCGCAAGGCACGCCTCGGTGACGAGAGCTGGGAGACGCCGGGTGCTGGCCCCAGGTCGCCTGCATCGCGCTCGACGAGGACACGATGGTGTCGGTCGTCGCAGCCTCGGGTCGAACCGCCAGCCCGTCGAGATCGGCCGGGCTCGGATGGATCGCCAGATCCGCGAACTCACCCTGGAGCGACGCGGGTCGAAGCCTGCGCGACGAGGCCATCGACCGGCTGACGCGCGCCGAAGCGGCGCGGACGACGCCTGGCCGCGAGACGCGCGATCGCGTCATCGGCGGCCTGCGCGCACGGATTGGCGCTGGCGCTGCCCGAAAAGGTTGAAATGGCGCGCCCGACAGGATTCGAACCTGCGACCTTCGGCTCCGGAGGCCGACGCTCTATCCACTGAGCTACAGGCGCGCGTCGGGCGATGATACCCGCCGCCCGCGAGTCCGGCCTATGACGCCGGGTTGCGGTCGTAGAGGCGCCGCGACCACAGGTAGCCGAGGATTGAGATCCCGACGCACCAGGCGACGGCCACGATGCCGTCGCTCCCGATCGGCGTCCCCAGCAGCAGGCCGCGGATCGTCTCGATGATCGGCGTGAACGGCTGGTGCTCGGCGAACCAGGCGAGGGGGCCGGGCATCGTCGCGGTCGGCACGAAGCCGCTGGAGAGGAACGGCAGGATGACGAGGAACATCGGCAGGTTGCTCGCGGTCTCGACGTCCTTGGGCACCATCCCGAGCGCCACCGACAGCCAGCTGATCGCGACCGCGGCGAGCGCGAGGAGGCCGGCCGCGGCCGCCCATTCGAGGGGACCGGTCGTCGGACGGAAGCCGATGAGCAGGGCCACGGCGGTCACGATCACGACCGCCAGCATCGTCTGGATCACGCTCCCGACGACGTGGCCCGTGAGGACCGCGCCCCGGGCGATGGCCATCGTCCGGAAGCGGGCGATGATCCCCTCGGTCATGTCCATGGCGACAGAGATCGCCGTCCCCTGCGCGCCGCCGGCGACGGTCATGAGCAGGATCCCGGGAATGACGTACGCGAGATAGGCCTCGCGGCCGGCCGTCACGTCGCCCAGACCCGGCCCCGATCGCGCCGCCGAAGACGTACACGAACAGGAGCAGGAACACGACCGGCAGCCCGGCGATGAACAGGGTCAGCGAGGGATAGCGCCGCATCCGGCGGAGGTTGCGGCGGAGCATGGTCGCCGAGTCGGCGACCATCGGGAGCGCGGTCATCGTGATGCCACCTTTGCTGCGTCCTGGCCGCCCGTGAGCGTCAGGAAGACATCGTCGAGGTCGGGGGTCTGGACCGACAGCTCGCTCACGACGAGCGAGCCGGCGTCGACCTGGTCGAGGAGCGTGCGGAGCGAGCCGACCCCGCCGGTCCCGGGCACGAGGAGCGACAGCGCCTCGTCGTCGCGGTCGGCGACGTCGAGGACACCGGCCGCACGCTCGAGCTCCGTGGCGTCCGGGAACGTCAGCCGGATGTGGCCGCCCGGGACGAGTCGCTTGAGCTCCGCGGGCGTGCCCTGGGCGACGATCCGGCCCTGGTCGAGGATCGCGATCCGGTCGGCGAGCCGGTCCGCCTCCTCGAGGTACTGCGTGGTGAGCAGGATCGTGACGCCGCCCGCGACGAGCTCCCGGATCGCCTGCCACATGACGCGCCGGCTGCGCGGGTCGAGGCCGGTCGTCGGCTCGTCGAGGAAGATGATCCGCGGGTCGCCGATGAGGGTCATCGCGAGGTCGAGCCGGCGGCGCATGCCGCCGGAGTACGTCGAGGCGGGCTTGCCCGCCGCGTCGACGAGGTCGAACCGCTCGAGCAGCTCCGCGACGCGGCGTCGGCCCTCCTCGCGGCCGAGGTGGCGGAGGTCCGCGATGAGGCGGAGGTTCTCCTCGCCCGTGAACTGCTTGTCGACGGCCGAGACCTGGCCGGTGACGCCGATCAGGGAGCGGACGGCATTGGGGTCCTTGGCGACGTCGTGACCGCCGACGAGGACCGTGCCGCCGTCCGAGGCCAGGAGCGTCGCGAGGATGTGGACGATCGTCGTCTTGCCGGCGCCGTTCGGCCCGAGGAGGGCGAACACGGAGCCCGCGGGGACCTCGAGGTCGATGCCGTCGAGCACGACCTGCGTGCCGTACGACTTGCGGAGGCCCGTGGCCCGGATCGCCGACGGGACGGCCACGGCCGTCATGCCGCACCTCCCGTGCCCGCCGCGACGAGCCGCAGATCAGATGTCGAGGTCCTCGATCGGAGGCTTGCGCCCGCTGTCGGCAACCATCTCGAACAGCTGGGCCGGGATGTGCTCGCGGAGGTCCTCGAAGGACTCGAAGACCTCGAGCGTCGACTCGCCGGGCGTGCTGCCGTAGCTGATGTTCCCGATGCCGAGATAGCCGCGCCACCCGGCCGGCTTGCCCTCGGCGTCCACGGTCGTGAAGCTCGGGCTGTGCTCGGTGTGGAGGACGAGCTTGCCACTCCGGCCGCGGTAGACCCGGAACGTGTCGACCCGGCTGGACGTGGTGCTGAGCCACTCGCCGAGGAGGACGCCCACGAACCGCACCTTGCGACCCTTGCCGGGCCCCACTCGTACGATGATCTCGTCGAAGCCTTCCTTGCGGCTCTCCTCGACCTCGACATAGCGTCGAAGGGCAACGGCGATCGCCGCGGAGAGGTTGCCCCCGCCGAGCTCCTGGGCTCGACGGTAGACGGGGAGGTCCCCATCGGAGACGTAAATGGTCTTGTTCGGCACAGCTGCATCGTAGCGTCCCATCGCTGCGGTAGTGATATGTAGACGTATACGTATACCACACTCCAGCCACGGATGCAAGTGGGGAAATCTGCCATGGACCACAGGGTCGAGTTCGACTTCGAGATCGCGTTCACCAACGGCGGCGGGCTGTCAGGGACGGGGTTCCGCCTCGACATCCCGGGCGAGGACGTGAGCGACGCCTGGATCGCCGACGCCCTCGTGCGCGACCTCCGGCTGCTGATGGTCGGCGACGTGCGGATCTCGAACCGGCGGGTGTTCGCCGAGGCGCACAAGCGGGGCGTCAGCGCGGCGCCGGACGGCGCGAGCGGCACCGCAACGCGACGCCTCGTGGACCTCAGCCACCCGATCGTCGAGGGCATGACGACCTATCCGGGGCTCCCCGCGCCGACGATCCGCCCGCACCTCCGGCGCGAGGACAGCGAGGGGAAGTACGCGCCGGGCGTGACGTTCGCGATCGACGTCATCGAGCTGTGCGGCAACACCGGCACCTACATCGACAGCCCGTTCCACCGGCACGCGGACGGCGCCGACCTCGCCGGGCTGCCGCTCGAGCGCCTCCATGACCTGCCCGGCGTCCGGGTCGACGTCACGGGTTCGACGTCGCTCGGGATCGGCGCCCGCGAGCTCCTCCCGTACGACGTCCGCGGGCGGGCCGTCCTCGTCCACACGGGCTTCGCGAGCAACTGGGGCACGGACGCCTACCTGCGCGACAACCCGTTCCTGGCCCCGGACGCGGTCGAGCACCTCGTCAGGGAGGGGGCGGCGCTCGTCGGGATCGACTCGCTCAACATCGATTCGACGGCGGACCCGACCCGACCCGCCCACTCGGAGCTGCTCCGGGCCGGCATCCCGATCGTCGAGCACCTCACGGGCCTCGAGCAGCTGCCGGTCGACGGGTTCCTGTTCAGCGCGATCCCGGCCCCGGTCGTCGGCACCGGGACGTTCCCGGTCCGGGCGCTCGCCTCGATCCCCTGACCGCCGAACTCAGCGGCGGGCCGCGGCGAGCGCCTCGAACGGGGCGAGCGACGACGGGTCCGCGAGCGCGTCGCGGGACGCCGTGGTCTCGGCCGGCTGGCCGAGGAGGATCCGCTTCACCGGGACCTCGAGCTTCTTGCCCGAGAGCGTCCGCGGGATCGCCGGGACGGCCTCGATGGCGTCGGGGACGTGGCGCGGGGAGAGGTCCGCGCGGAGGGCGGCGCCGATCCGCGAGCGCAGCGCCTCGTCCAGGGCGGCGCCCGGGGCGAGGGCGACGAACAGCAGCAGCTCGCCCGGGCCGCCGGCGTCGTCCTCGAGGTGGACGACGAGCGAGTCCGCGACCTCGGGCAGCGCCTCCACGACCGCGTAGAACTCCGCGGTGCCGAGCCGGACGCCGCCGCGATTGAGCGTCGCGTCGCTGCGGCCGCTGATCACGCACGAGCCCCGCTCGGTGATCGTCAGCCAGTCGCCGTGACGCCATGCGCCGGGGAACGCGTCGAAGTAGGCCGCCCGCATCCGCGAGCCGTCGGCGTCGCCCCAGAAGCCGACCGGCATCGAGGGCATCGGCGCGGTGATCACGAGCTCCCCGGTGGCGCCGACGAGCGACCGGCCGTCGGGATCGAACGCCTCGACCCTCGCGCCGAGCATCCGGCAGCTGATCTCGCCCGCCCAGACCGGGACGAGCGGCGACGGCCCGAGGAAGCCCGTGCACAGGTCCGTCCCGCCCGACAGCGAGCCGACCGGGATGGCGTCCGACACGGCGTCGCGGACCCACCGGAAGCCTGCCGCCGGCAGCGGGGCGCCCGTCGAGCCGATGCCGCGCAGGGCGCCCAGGTCGAGCGTCGCGTCCTCGCCGGGCGTGAGCCCCGCGGCCCGGCAGGCCATGAGGAACGGCGCACTCAGGCCGAGGTACGTGACGCGCTCGTCGGAGGCCAGGCGCCACAGCGTCGAGAGGTCGGGCCAGGCGGGGTTCCCGTCGAACAGGACGACGGTCGAGCCCGCGAGCAGCCCCGAGACGAGGTAGTTCCACATCATCCAGCCGGTCGTCGTGAACCAGCAGAAGCGGTCCGTCGGCCCGAGGTCGGTGTGGAGCGCGAGCGCCTTCCAGTGCTCGAGGAGGATCCCGCCGTGCCCGTGGACGATCGCCTTCGGGAGCCCGGTCGTCCCCGATGAGAAGAGGACGTACAACGGGTGGTCGAACGGGACCGGCTCGAAGGCGAGCGGCCCGCTTTCCGAGAGCAGCTCCGACCACGCGATCGCGCCCGGCACCGCCCCGAGGGCGCCCGCCTCGTCGCGCAGGTAGGGGACGACGACCGTCGTCCGGACGGTGGGCAGGGCCGCGCGCAGCTCGGCGACCTCTCTCGCGCGGTCGATGTCGCGGTCGCCGTAGCGATAGCCGTCCACGGTGAGCAGCACGACCGGCTCGATCTGCCCGAAGCGGTCGACGACGGCCCGCGTCCCGAACTCCGGCGCACACGACGACCAGGTGGCGCCGAGCGACGCCGTGGCCAGGAACGCGACGAGGGTCTCGGGGATCGTCGGCAGGAAGGCGGCGACGCGGTCTCCACGTCGGACGCCCGCGCGCTCGAGCCCGGCCCGGCAGCGCGCGACGGCGTCCCGCAGCTCGTCCGCGGTGAGGTCCACCGGGCCGCGCGACTGGGATCGGCCGACGACGACGATGTCGCTGCCCTCGCGGTCGGGGAGCGCGAGCGCCTGCGCCGCGTAGTTGAGCGTCGCGCCGGGGAACCAGCGGGCGCCGGGCATCCGGGCCTCGGCGAGGGCGGGCCCGGTCGGCGTCGAGGACCGGATCCCCGCGACGTCCCAGACCGCCTGCCAGAACGCGCCGGGGTCGTCGACCGACCAGCGCCACGCCGCGTCGTAGTCCGCGAGGGCCGGTCCGCCGGCCGCCGTCACCGAGTCGAGGAAGCGGCCCATGCGCGACCGGCTGCGGGCGTCCGCGGGCGGCGACCAGAGGACCTCGGGCAGCGACACGCCGTCACGGTACCGCGCCGTGCGCAGTCGCCGGCAGACCTGAAGGATCTCCTTGACAACTGTCCGCCACCGCGCAATCATGAAGGAACCACTTCACAACAGCGCCGGAGTCCTCGATGCCCGCCGAGCAGCGCCGCCACGTCACCGACCTGCGTGTCCTGCGCGCGATGGCCAACCCCGTCCGCTACCGGATCTTCAGCCACCTCATGGCGGCGGGCGAGCAGACCGCCAGCGAGTGCGCGGCCGTCGTCGGCGCGAGCGCGTCGAACTGCAGCTACCACCTGCGCGAGCTCGAGCGGTTCGGCCTCGTCGAGCGCGTCGCGGACGCGGCGGGGGACGGGCGTGAGCGGCCCTGGCGCACGGTCGGGACCGGGTTCAGCTTCCACCCGGGCGAGGATGAGCGCGACGACCCGGCCGCCCGCCTCGCGAGCACCCAGCTCATCCACCTCGGGATCGACGACACGGCCGCGCTCGCCCACGAGGCGACCGACGCCCACGAAGCACTCCCCGAGGAGTGGCGCGATGCGGCCGCGCTCAACTCGTACGGGTTGCGGGTCTCGCCCGCCGAGCTGGCGGCCCTCGTCGCGGGCGTCGACGCCCTGCTCCGCCCGTACATCGGGCTCACCCGTGACGACGCGCCCGCGGACGCGGCCCCGGTCCACGTCGCGTTCCAGGCCTTCCGGCTGCCGGGGGACGCGTGACGGCCGGCACCGCGCCCACCGCCGCCCGGTCACCGCTCCGCCGCCGTCCGTTCGCGTTCCTGTGGGCGGGGGCGCTCGTCAGCGACCTCGGCGACTGGATGCTGCTCATCGGGCTGCCGGTGTTCGTGTTCCAGCTCACGGGGTCCGCGCTGACGACCTCGACGGTGTTCGTCGCGGAGCTCGTCCCGGCGCTCATCGTCGGGCAGCTCGGCGGCGTGCTCGTGGACCGCTGGGACCGGCGCCGGATCCTGATCGCGGCGAGCCTCCTCCAGGCCGTCCTCCTCCTGCCGCTGCTCGCGGTGGACTCGGCCGACCGGCTGTGGATCGTCTACCTCGTCGCGGCCGCCCAGTCCGGCCTCGCGCGGATCTGCAGCCCGGCGACCGCGGCGCTGATCCCCGCGCTCGTGCCCCGCGACGAGCTCGCCTCCGCGAACGCGATGAACGCCGTCGGCTCGAACATCGCCCGCCTCGTGGGCTCGCCGCTCGGTGGCCTCGCCGTCCAGCTGCTCGGGCTCGGAGGGATCGTGGCGGTGGACGCGGCCACGTTCGTGGTGTCGGCGCTGTTCGTCGCGGCGATCCGCGTGCCGGCGGCGGCCGGCGAGGCAGCGGACGAGCGATCCCGGCCCGAACGACCCCGGCCCGAGCGGCCGCATCTCGTCGCGGACTGGGTCGACGGGCTGCGCACGATCGTCAGGACGCCACGCCTCGGGCCCGCCATCGCCATCGGCGCCGCGAGCCAGGTCGCGCAGGGGATGTTCGTCGTCCTGTTCGTCGTGTTCGTGCTCGACGTGCTCCGCGCGGACGGCGCCGCGGTCGGGCTCATCCGCGGCGTCCAGGCGATCGGCGGGATCGTGGCGGGGATCGGGATCGGCCTGCTCCACGGGCGGGTGAGCAACCGCGCGCTCGTCGGCGTCGGGTTCATCGCCTTCGGGCTCATCTCGCTCGTCACGTGGAACCTGTCGGCCGTCACGGACGCGGTCGCGGTCTACGTGATGCTGTTCGTGATCGTCGGCATCCCCGCCGTCGCCACGTCGGTCGGGCTGCAGTCGATGATCCAGGCGATCACGCCACCGACGCACCTCGGCCGGGTGTTCGCGGCGTTCGAGACCGGCGCGGGGGCGCTGCAGGCCGTGGGCGTGGTCGTCGCGGGCGCGCTCGCGGACCGCCTCGGCGTGCTGCCGATCCTCAACGTCCAGGGGAGCATCTACGTCCTGTGCGGGATCGCGGCGCTCGTGTTCCTCCGGGAGCGGACGTCGGAACGAGCGGCCCAGGCGGCTTAAAGACCGAGACGGCTCCCGAAGGAGCCGCCTCGTTGCTGTCCCGGTGAAGGTGCCGGCGGACCGGCACTTCTGCCACGCGCCAGGATCATCTATCGCGTCGGCTTAACCGACTACCCTAACCCAACCTACCCATGATCCTGATGCTGGGGCAGCCATGGCTGACTGGCAGCAGGGATACTGTAGCGGGCGGGTGTGGATTGGGAAAGGCGGTTTATCCAGCCTTTCGGTGAAAAACTCTTAACGTTCCCGGCGTCACGCTGGAACGTCGAACTTCGTCCGTGGCGCCGAATGTTGCGAGGCCTGAATCAACGCCCGCGCGGATCGCTCGGCGTCCCATTCGTGCTCAGAAGCCGTCGATTGGAACGGCGTTCGTTCCATCCAAGGACGGTCGAGGCCAGCTGGAACGGTCCGCGTTCCGGTGGACCGGTTCAGGCGCTGATTGGAACGCCCGGCGATCCGCGGACGGCCGACGCGCCGGGGCCTAGCTCTCGTCCTCGAGGATCGCCACCTTGGTCATCGCGACGGGCTGATCGGGGAGGTCGCGGGCGTTGCGCGGGGCCGCCGCGATCTTGTCGACGATGTCCAGGCCCTTCGTGACCTGGCCGAAGATCGTGTAGTTCTTCGGGCAGCTGGCCGAACAGGTCCTGGTGGCAGATGAAGAACTGCGAGCCGTTCGTGTTGGGGCCCGAGTTCGCCATCGCGAGCGTGCCGCGCACGTAGTCGCCGATGATCGGCTCGTCCTCGAACTTGTAGCCGGGACCGCCCGTCCCGACCGCGCCCGCGTTGAGCGCCGACTTCTTGCCGTGCTGCCCGTCGCCGCCCTGGATGACGAAGCCCGGGATGACGCGATGGAAGATCACGTCGTCGTAGAAGCCCTTGTTGGCGAGGTCGATGAAGTTCTTGGCGGCCTTCGGGGCGCCCTCCGTGAACAGGTCGGCCTCGATGTCACCGAGGTCCGTGGTGATGATGGCGCGGGTCATGGGCGATCTCCTGCTGGTCGAGTGGGGACAGGGTAGGACGGGTCGCGATCGAGCGCCGCCTGGCGGTCAGGGCGTGGCGACGGTCACCGAGGTCATGGGCACGGGGTTCGTCGGGATCTCCTGGTCGGCGGCCGCGGCGATCGCGTCCACCGCCTCCATCCCGGACGTGACCGTCCCGATGATCTGGTACGTGTTCGCGGCCTGGAGCGGCGCGCGGCGCCTCGTCGGTGAGGACGATGAAGAACTGCGAGCCGACGGAGTTGGGCGCCGCCGTCCGGGCCATCGCCACGACGGCCCGGCCGTAGGTCGCGGTGACCGGCTCGTCCTGGATCGTGTACGGCGGGCCGCCGGTCCCGACCTGGCTGGGATCCACGTTGGGCGAGCGGCCGTACAGGCCGTCGCCGCCCTGGATGACGAAGCCCGGCACGATCCGGTGGAACACGACGCCGTCGTAGTAGCCGCACTCGGCGAGCGCCACGAAGTTGCCGGTCGCGATCGGCGACAGCGCGCCCTTGATCTCGACCACGATGTCGCCCTTGTCCGTCTTGATCGTCACGTTCCGGACGTCGTCGGCGGTGAGCGCGGCGGGCTGCGCGGTCGGGCAGCCGTCCGGGTACACCCCGGCGGCGACGGGCGTCGGTGCGGCGGGCGGCGCGGCAGACGGGGCCGCGGTCACCGGCGCGGCCGTCGGTGTTGAGCTACCGCCGGTGCACGCGGCGAGCAGCACGGGGATCGCGAGCAGGGCGACGGCGAGTCGGGCGGAACGGTGTCGGGTCATGCGGCGGCCTCCAGGGCGCGTGGGAAGTCGATGGCTCCGGAGAGGAGGGCCTCCCCGAGGATGACGCCGGCGATGCCGGCGTCGCGAAGGCGACGGACCCCGTCGAGGTCGGTGGCGCCGCCCGCGACGAGGATATCGGCGTCGTGGCGCCGGACGAGGGATTCGAGGAGCGCGGCGTCCGGCGAGTGGCCGCCGTGGCTCAGGACGAGCCGGCTGACGCCGGACGCGACGAGCTCCTCGACGAGGGACTCGAGGGTCGGCGTGACCGGGCGCCGCCACCCGAAGGCGGCGATCCGCTCCGGCCTCGGGTCGAGGCCGACCGCGAGCCAGTCGCCCGCGACGCCGATGCAGGCGCGCAGGACGTCCGGCCGCTCGATCATGGCGACGGACACGACCGCCCGCGTGGCGCCGGCGGCGAACGCGAGCCGGACGTGGTCCGCCTCCTCGAGCCCGCCCGCCACCTGGAGCGGCACCGCGACCCGTCCCGCGACCGCGCCGACGACCTCGAGGTCCGCGGGCGACTGCCGCTTGGCGCCGTCGAAGTCGACGAGGTGGATGATCCGCGCGCCCTGCGCGACGAACTGCTCCGCGATCCGGTCCGGGCGGTCGGTCGGCGCGCCGATCCCGGCCGACGCGCCGGGCCAGTACACGACCCGCGAGCGGCCCTTCTCCACGTCGATCGACGGGATCACGTCCATCGCCACGGCGTCAGCCCGCCTCGTGCAGGAGGCGGCGCTGGAACGAGATCGGCAGCGACCCGTTGCGCAGCAGCGTGTCGTGGAACGTCTTGAGGCTGAACGCGTCGCCACGCCGCCGGCGCTCCTCCTCGCGCAGGCCGAGGATGAGGACCTTGCCCAGCAGGTACGAGAGCTGGTAGCCCGGCGTGTACGTGTAGCGGCGGACCTCCGCCCGGGCGTTCGCGGGCTCGAAGCCCGTGTGCTCGATGAGGAAGTCGATCGCCTCGTGGGGCGACATCTCGCCCCGGTGCATCCGGACGTCGAGGATGATCCGGCACGCCCGCCAGATGATGTCCGTGTACATGGCCATGCGGAACGCCGGCCCGTCGTCGAAGCCGGTCTCGCGCATCATCTGCTCGCTGTACATGCCCCAGCCCTCGGTGAACTCGGGCGCCTCGGTGAGCATCCGGGTGAGGCTCGGGTGGCGCGCGGCGATCGCGAGCTGGAGGTGGTGGCCCGGGTACGCCTCGTGGATGCTCGTGTTCGAGATCGACGCCCAGTAGTGCTCGCGCATCGCGTCCGAGTCGTCGTCGATCGACGGCGTGACGATGTACAGCGCGCGCTGGTCGGCATCGAACCGGGCCGGCTCGTAGTACGCCGCGAAGGGCATCACCGCGCGCAGGAACTCCGGCGTCTCGATGACCTCGACGTGCTCGTCCGCGGGGATCGTCGCGATGTCGTGGTCGATGACGTGCGCCCGCGCGCGGCGCATCGCGTCCCGGTAGCCGTCGAGGGCCTCCTCGAACGTTGCCGGGTGGTCGCTCTTGAGGCGCTCGAGAACGGTCACGAAGTCCGCGTCCGGGTCCAGCTCGCGGGCCGCCGCGCGCCGGGCCTCGAGGCTCGTGCGGAGCTGGTCGGTCCCGATCGCGAGGATCGCGTCCGCGTCGAGGTCGCCGAAGGCGCGCAGCCGGACGAGCTCGTCGTAGCGCTCCCCGCCGAGCGCCCAGTCGTCGGTGGCGTCGGTCATCGCCTCGCGCAGCCAGGCGGTGTAGTCGCCGAGCGCCTCGTTGGTTGCCTCGATCGCCCGCCGCAGCCGCGCCTGCTCGGGCCTCGCGAGCTGGTCGGCCGACACCTCGAGGATCTCGTCGAACATCGTGGGCAGCTCGTCCGCCGTCCGAGCCTCCACGCCCAGCCATGTCCGCACCGGCGCGCCGACGAGCCGCGACTTCGAGGACTCGATGTAGGCCGGGGCGAGCTCGAGCCGGTCCGCGATCCGCTCGAGGCGCTCGGACATCGGGGCGGCGCCACGCGCGAACAGCAGGAACACGCCGTCGCCGATCGCGTCGGTCGCGGTCCCCGTGCGCTCCCAGCGCCGGAACACGTCGGCCTCGAACAGCCCGTAGCGGAGGTTGTGGACCTCGAGGTCGCGCTCGAACCGGGCGGCGCGCGAGAGGCCCGCGTCGTCGAGCGCCTCGACCGCCGCGAGGTGGGCGCGGTCGGCGGCGATCTCGTGGAGGATCCGGTCGCGGCTGCCGTCGCCGAGGTGGTGGTCCTCGGTGTGGATGCCGCGCATCGTCGCGAGCGCCGGGTTGTGCGTGAACAGCCGGCGGACGCGTGCCTCGACGAGGTCGTAGAGACGCTCGTCCAGCGGTCCGGCGTCGGCCGCGGGCGCGGGACGCGGGAGCGCGACGCCCGGGAGCAGGTCGATCATCGTTCCTCCGGCGCCCACCTCCGGGCGCCTCGTTGGTGGGCCGGCAGTGCCCCGGGTTGTGGGTGGCCGCTCAGGTGCCGCTACGCCTGGACCGCGGTCCGAGCCGGCTCGCCGGCAGGATGGGGAGCTGTCTCGCGCAGGGCCTCGGCCACCGCGGCGACGACGCGGTCGACATCGTCGGTGGTCACGCCGCGGTTCGTCACCGCACGGACCTGGCCGTGCGCGTACGGGACCATGTGGACGTCCCGCGCCTCGAGGGCGTCGAGGAAGGCCGCACGATCCCGGTCGACGCGGAAGAGCACGAAGTTGGTCGCGATGCGCGCGGGATCGAGGCGCTCGCCGAGCTCCTCGGGCTGCGCGATCCCGCCGGGCGAGCGGACCCCGTCGAGGCCGGCGATCCCGTTCGCCAGCCGGCGTGCGTTCGCGTGGTCGTCCGCGAGGCGCGCGATGAGCCCGCCCTCGCCGTCCGGCCCGTCGCCCAGGGCGAGCAGGCCCGCCGCTGCGAGGACGCCGACCTGGCGCATCCCGCCCCCGACGAGCTTGCGCGCCCGGCGCGCCCGGGCGATGAACGGCGCCGAGCCGACGACCACGGATCCGATCGGGGCCGACAGGCCCTTCGACAGGCAGAACGTGACCGAGTCCGCGGGAGCGGCCATCTCGCGCGGGCTCACGCCGAGGGCGACCGTGGCGTTGAAGAACCGCGCGCCGTCGATGTGGAGCGGGACGCCGCGCTCGTGGGCGATCGCCGAGATCGTGCGCACGTAGTCGAGCGGGAGGGGCCGCCCGCCGGAGTGGGCGTGCGTCTGCTCGAGGATCACGAGGCCGGTGAGCGGCTCGTGGAGGTCGGTCGGGTCGCGCCAGGCGTCGGCGACGGCGGCCGGGTCCATCGTCCCGTCCGGTCGCTCGGGGAGGGCGCGGATCGTCGCGCCGACGACGACGGCATGGCCGCCGGCCTCGTCGAGCACGGTGTGGGTGCTCGCGCCGGCGATGGCCTCGTACCCGCGGGGGAGGTGCGCCATGAGGCTGACGAGGTTGCCCATCGTGCCCGAGGCCACGAACAGGCCCGCTTCCTTGCCCAGGAGCGCCGCCGCGCGCGCCTCGAGGGCGTTGACCGTCGGATCGTCCGCGAACACGTCGTCGCCGACCTCTGCCGAGGTCATCGCGGCGCGCATCGCGTCGGTGGGATGGGTGACGGTGTCCGAGCGGAGATCGATACGGGCCATGGCCGGGGGAGCATAGCGCGGGTTGCGTCCGGCGGGCTCTCGCGCGCGGGCGCGAGGGTCAGTGCTCGGGCGTCGTCCTCCGCCGTCCGTGGATCGCGTGGCGTTCCAAACCGCGCCGCCAGCGGTCGTCTGGAACGCGGCGTGTTCCAACTGGCGGCGTTCGGGCTCGCCTGGAACGCACAGCGACCCGGACGATGGCGTTCGCGGACGATTGGAACGCTGGGCGATCCGGGCGATCGGCCCCGGAGCGATCAGCCCTTGGCGCGCGTCCCCCGAGGCGTCGTCGTCCTCGCGGGCGCCGGCGCCGCTGCGGACGGGGCCGGTGCGGGCGCCGCAGGCGGGCCGTCGGTCGATGCCGCCCCGCCGACGAGCAGGTCCTGCACGAGGTCCCCGCCGCCGAACGACACCACGGCGCGCGTGTTCGTCGCGAGCGCCTGCGCCACCCGGATGCGCTCCATCTCGAGGTCGTAGCGCGCCGCCTTGGGCGAGGCCGCGAGCCGCTCCTCGAGCCGCTGGAGCCGCACCGCCTCGGCGGCGGCCTCGTGCTCGACGGCCGCGCGACGGGCCTCGGCCTCCTGCGCGAGGAGCGAGGTCCGGTCCGAGAGCCGGCGCTGTGCGAGCGCGTGGATCTCGTCCTCCTCGGCGAGCTGGACCGAGGCGAGCCGACGCGCCTCGAGCGACGCGGTGAGCGGCGCCGGGAGCGTGACCCTGGTGAACGCCGCGCCCCGAACGTCGACGCCGTACGCGGCCAGCTTGGCGTCGATCGTCTCGCGCAGGCGGTCCGCCTCGGCGGCCCCGAGGTCGAGCGCGGACAGCGCGTCGATGCCCCGCACGAGCGTCCGCGCGGCGTCCTGGGTCGCCGCCTGGGTCAGCTGGTCGAGGTCGCTCGGGGTGATCGTGTAGACGAGCTTCGCGGGGTCCGAGATCCCGAGCGTCAGCAGCAGGTCGACGGTGACCGCCACGCCATCGGCGGACCGGACCTCGCTCACGGGGACGTCGAACGCGATCTCGCGGGTCGTGACGAGGTGGGTCAGGATGAGGACCGGGTTGACGCGGTGGATTCCCTCGGGGAGGACCGCATCGTGCTTGCCCGCCCGCATCACGAGGCCCACGGACCCCGCGGGGATGCGCAGGATCGCCCGCGTCACGACGGACGCGATGAGCGCGACGACCGCGATGACCGCGAGCAGGACCCGCAGCAGCGCGTCGGCGGGGACCACGAGCGCGACCAGCAGCAGGGCGCCCGCGAACAGCAGGATCTCGACCCGGAGCGGCGGCCGCTGGCGGATCCGCACGACGACGGGGACGCGGCCGTACGCGTCGCGCGTGTCGAGCGCCTCGGCCGCGCGGACCTGGGGCGCCGTCGTCTCGGTGATCTGGATGTACGGGACCGCGATCGGCTGGTCCGGACCGTCGGCGTCGCCGGGCACGGCCGTCTGGCGGGAGAGGTCGTCGCTCACGGTCGGGTGCTCCACTCGGTGACGGGCGTCAGGGGCTGGGTGGCGGGCAGGGCCGCGGCCCGGAGGAGCGCGGGGGCGTCGGGCAGCGAGAAGCGGTCCGCCGTGGACGACGACGCCATCGTGGTGGTCGGGGCCGTCGGGGCGCGGTAGACGGACGGGACGAACGCCGCGGCGGCAGCGACCGAGGCGGCGGCCGGCGTCCGATAGGCGGATGGCACCACGGCCTTCGCCGCCCGCGCGCCGCGTTTCCGCGCGACCCAGCCGCGCTCGCCCGGCAGCAGGTTGGCCGGCATCGCCGGCTCGCCGAGCCGCCCGTTGAGGTACCGGACGGTGTCGCGGGCGATGACGATGAGCGGGGCGCCGACGAGGAGCGGGACCAGGCCCAGCTGCCCGATCGCGACGAGCCCGGGGATCATCAGCGCCGGGTGGACGTCGAGGACGCCACGCGAGACCGACGTGTTGACCATCGTGCCGGCCGCACGGTTGGCGAGGATGTACACGACGAGCACCACGAGGAACGTCTGCGGGCCCGGAGACGGCGAGCACGAGCAGGAGCGGCAGGAAGCCGAGCAGGAAGCCCAGCTGCGGCACGACCTGTGGCGCGCCGAGGAGCACCGCCGCCGCGACCTCGTACGGCACCTCGATGAGCCCGAGCCCCTCGGCGACCTTGAGGCCCGCGAACACCAGGCCACCCACGGCGATCGCGACGAGCACCTGCACCCGGAGGAACGTGCCGAGGCTGCGGTCGACGATCCGGAACAGCGCGTAGACGTCCTGCCGGATCGCGGGGGCGACCGCGGCCGCGCCGCGCTGCTTGATCCGGCGCTCGTCGGCGACGACGGTGAGGACCCAGATCGGGACGACGAGCAGCCCGAGCAGGAAGCTCGCCGTCTCGAGGATGCCGAGGACCTGGCTCGTCACGAAGGCGGCGAGCCCGGAGACGAACCCCTGGAGCGCGGACTGGAGGTTGCCGACGACGTCGGTGACGACGCTCGTCACGACGGTGCGCATCGGCTCCGGGAGCGTGCCGAGCTGCGCCTGGAGGTCGGCGAGCCGCTGGTCGATGACGGCCGGCGCCGGCAGGCGCGTCGCGACGAGCGAGAGCCCGTTGATCAACGGCGGGACGATGAGGACCGCGATGCCGACGATGATCGACACCGCGACGAGCTCGGCCAGGATCGCGGCGAGGAGGCGGGGCATGAACCGGTCGAGCGTGTTCGCGATCGGCAGCACCGCGTAGGCGAGGACCGCGCCCGCGACGAACGGCAGGAGCGCCGGCCAGGTCCCGACGACGAGGGCGGTAGAGATGCCCACGGCGGTCAGGGCGACGGCGATGCGCCCCACCGCCTCGGGCGTGACGGTCTGGAGGCGTGCGCGCAGGGCCGACCACCGTCCGGCGGCATGGGCGGCGCGGTCTGCTGTTCCGGAAACGGCCAATGCGACTCCTCCGTCGGCGCCAGTGACGCGGTGCCGAGGTCGCCCAGAGTATGGCAGCCGCCGAAACCTGTCGGCGAAAGCCGTGTGGCGGCATCCGGGGGTCCCTGCTATGATCCGCCACCGGCCGAGGACCCGTGGTGTAGCGGCCCAACATGCCAGCCTGTCACGCTGGAGATCGCCGGTTCGAATCCGGTCGGGTCCGCCATCTCTAACCGCTTCTTCCTACGCCCCGTCCGCCCGCCCGGACGGGGCGTTCTTCGTCCCGGCGCCCGATCCGGGCGTCTCCGGTAGGCTGCGGCCCGTGACCGTCCGCGACCCCCAGTACACCCCCCGAACGCCGCCCGTGGCGGCCGCCGACGCCCCTCGTGGCTCGCGCCCGCGCTCGTCGTGGCGCTCGTCGTGGGGATCGGCATCGGCTTCGGCGGGGGCATCGTCGGCGCGATCTCCGGCAGCCCGTCCGCGACCGGGTCACCGTCTCCGACCTCCGTCGCCGCGGCAACGCCCGTCAGCCCGAGCGCCGCGCCCGACGACGACCGCGGACCCCGGCGCGACCGCGACCGCGACCCCTGGCCCGACGCCCTCGGCCACGCCCGGCACCTCGATCGAGGACGTCGCCATCGTCCCGGTGACGAACTTCCGCTCCGGGCGCTCCAGCGTCAAGGCGGCCGACGTCCGCGCGATCGCGGGCGGCGACGGGACGTACCGCTCGCTGGTCCTCGTGAAGGAGGACGCCGACGCGATCCTCGCGGCCCTCGACCTGACCCGCGAGGACCTGGGTGACTCGCTCGACACCGTCTCGAGCGCCGCGAAGCTCAAGGCCTGGCTGCCGAAGCATCGGACGGCCCTCGCGTTCCTCCGTGCGGACGACGTCGACGAGTCCGTGCGCTCGCTCGCCTGGGGCGGCACGGCGCTGTTCGGGGTCGACCGCATCAAGTCGCTCGACGCCTGGCCGCTGGTCGCGCAGCTCGCCGTCGCCGACGGCACGACGCGCTACGACCCGAAGACCGCCTGGACCATGGTCGCCGGCGGCGACATCCTCCTCGACCGCGGCGTCGCCCTCGCGATCAAGGCGAGCGGCGTGAACTTCCCGTTCAACGGCGGGACGGTGGACATCACGGGGATCTGCAAGGACTGCTCGCCGTTCGGCTGGGACCTGCCGTACACGGAGCGCACCGGCAACAAGGGCGCCATGCGCGACTACATCGAGGGCGCGGACGTCGCGATCGCGAACTTCGAGAACCCGGCGCCGAACGCCTACCGCTTCCACGGCTCGGGGACCGTCTTCTCGGCCAATCCCGCGTACATCAAGGGGCTCCAGACCGCCGGCATCGACTGGGTCTCGCTCGCCAACAACCACATCGGAGACGCCGGCCGCGCCGGGATGCTCCAGACGATCCGGAACGTCGAGAAGTACGACATCGCGCACTCCGGCCTCGGCAAGAACACGAAGGCGGCCCACAAGGCCGCGCTGCTCAAGGTCGGCGACACGACCATCGGCCTGCTCGGGTACGACGCGATCGCCGCCGTCTACGCGTCCGGCGCCGACACGCCCGGGTCGGCGCGGCTCACGAAGGCGGCCCTCAAGGCCGACATCCGGGCCGCGCGCAAGGCCGGCGCCGACCTCGTCGTCGTCATGCCCCACTGGGGCATCGAGTACCGCTCCACGCCGTTCCCGCGCCAGCAGGCGCTGGCCCGCTACGCGATCGACGCCGGCGCCGACATGGTCATCGGCAACCACGCCCACTGGGCGGGCGCGATGGAGGTCTGGGACGGCAAGCCGATCTGGTACGCGCTCGGCAACTTCGTGTTCGACCAGACGTGGTCCATCCCGACGATGGAGGGGATCACGCTCGAGCTGACCTTCAACGGGACGGACCTCGTCCAGTCGCGGATGCGGCCGCACCTGATCCTCGACAAGGCGCAGCCGAACTTCCTCGACCCGCTGGGCGACGGGCGGGCGGTGCTGTCGCAGATCTTCCGGGCGTCGAAGGGGCTGCTCGCCTGGTAGCGACGAGGCGGCTGCGCGGCGATTGAACGCTGCGCCCTCGGCGGGGCTCTCCATGGCATCGGGCGCCGTTCCGGTGTCCGCACGTCCGAGAGGGAGGATCCACGTCGTGGTTGCCAGGCTCCGCGTCCTCGTGCTCATCGCGTCCGCCGTAGCGCTCCTTGGCGCCGCCCCAGCGGCGCTCGCCGCAGGCCCGGAACACTGGGTCGACAGCCTCAACGACCCGCAGTTCGACATCGACGAGACCGCCTGGGCGAGCGACTGGTGCGGCTTCGAGGTAGACGCTCAGGTCTCGGGCCACATCCGCGGGCACGAGTTCGCAGCGGATGGCAGGAGCGTCGTCGCCCTCATCGTCTACGGGATCCGGGTCGTCTACACGAACGTGGAGACGGGCGCGACGGTCCGGCTGCGTGACATCGGCCCGGACCGCTTCTTCGTGAAGGACGGGCGCCAGTACGTCGCGGTGACCGGCCGGTCCAGCAACGGCACCGGGGTCATCGGCCTCGTTATCTTCGACCTCGAGACGGACGAGATCGTCCACGAGTCCGGCAACGACGCAGGGCGTGTTCAACGACTGGTTCTGCGACGCGATCTCCTGACGCCGGCGGGCGCTCCTCGCCCGCGACGTGGGACTACGGGGCCCCGGTCGTGACTGCCGGCTGGGGCTCCGGCCCCCATCCCCAGGCGCCCGGCGTCGCGTCGGCGAGGCCTTCGAACAGGTCGGTCTCCTGGTCCGGCGCCGGGATCCGGCTCTCGCGGCGGACGAACGCCTCCTTGTGCCAGAACTCGGCCCAGGCGTCCTTGCCGAAGCGCACGAACGGGTTGTCCTCGCTGATCTGGGTGACGTGCGCCTTGATGGCATCCCAGCGCTGGTCGAGGACGTCCGCGACGTCCACCCAGGCGGTGATCGACTCGTCGGGGACGAGCATCCGGGCCGACTGCGTCTCCCACTCGGTCAGCTGCTCCGGCGTGGCGTCCTCGGGCGGCGACCAGAAGGACGGCTCGCCGAGCGCCTTCATCCGTTCCGCCATCGCGGTCCGGACCGAGGCCGGGATCGCCTGCTCGTAGATCTTGGCCGGGGTCCACGGCGCGAGCCCGCCCTCGTCGACCGGGGCGCCCGTCCCGCCGTGCTCGGGCGCGAGCTGCTCCGGGTACCACTCGGGGTCGCCGGCCCGCGCGAACGCGCCGACCGCCACGAGATGGGTCCGGATGTGGTCCGGGTGCCCGTACCCGCCGAAGTCGTTGTAGGTCGTGATGACGTCAGGCTGGAAGGTGCGGACGAGGAACACGAGCCGGCCGATGGCCTCGTCGAGGTCCGCCTGCCAGAAGCACCGCGCGTCGCGGTTCCCGGCGCGGCCCATCATGTCCGAGTCCCGGTAGCCCAGGTTCTCCCACTCGGTCACGCCGAGGGCGTTCATCGCGCGCTCGAGCTCGCCCATCCGGATCTCGCCGAGGCGGCGGTGGTTGTCCGGCGTGTCCATGTCGGGGACGACGATCTCGCCCATCTCGCCACGGGTGCACGTGACGAGGACCACGCGATGGCCGGCCTTCACCGCCTGCGCCATCGTCCCCCCGGTGCCGATCGTCTCGTCGTCCGGGTGGGCGTGCACGGTCATGAGGGTGGGGCGATGGGCGGCGGGGGACGTCTCACTCATGGATGGATCGTAGTCACGCCGGATCGTCGCTGGCGAGCGTAGGCCAACTGGGTGCACGTGACTGTCCGCTGGGCGAGCGATCGGTGCGTTCTCGACCTCGACGTGCCACGAACGGCTCGCCGGCGGACGGCTGGACGCACGGGCCCGCTATCGCCCGCTGGGCGGAGATGCGCTGCGGGCGCGGAGGCCAGCGGCCCGCCCATTGACGTGCCGGCGCTGCACGCGCAAGGTCCGCGCGTGGCGATCCTGATCGTCATCGCGCTCCGGGTGCTCGTCCCGCTGTCCATCCTGCGCTACCCGCTGGGTGGGGCGATCGCGTGCCTCCTGCTCGATGCGTTCGACGTCGTCCTCGTCGACGCGCTGGCCCGGCTGCTCGGCGAGCCACCGGACTTCGGCCCGATCTACCCGGCGCTCGACAAGGTCCTGGACACCTGGTACCTGGGCATCGAGCTGTTCGTGGCGTGGACGCGCTGGCCCGAGAAGGTGCTCCGCCGGACCGCCGCCGCGCTGTTCGCGTGGCGCCTCGCGGGCGTGATCCTGTTCGAGGCGTCCGGCGTCCGACCCCTGCTGCTCGTCTTTCCCAACCTGTTCGAGAACTTCTACCTCTACGTCACCATCTGCCGGCGGTGGTTCCCGAGGCTCATCCCGCGCAGCACCCTCACGCTCCTGGTTGTCCTCGTCGTCCTGCTGCTGCCGAAGCTCGCCCAGGAGTGGCTCCTGCACTTCGCGCAGTTCCACCCGTGGCAGTGGCTCAAGACGACATTCGGGTGACCAGCGCCGCTCGCACGTCCCGTCCCGCGCCTTCAACCGCTGGGCGAGCGATTGGCGACCCCGGCGCAACGGACCGCCCGCCCGGCGAGCGATCCGTGCGCTCTCGACCTCGACCTGCCACGAACGGCTCGCCCGGCGGATGGCTGGACGCATCGAGCGCGCCGATCACCCGCTGGGCGAGCGGCGCTGGGCGAGCGGCGAAGGTGAGCCATGGCGGGGGACTCGCGCGCGCCGTCCGCTACCCTCCGCGCATGACCGACCAGCCGGAGAAGCTCGTCACGCCCGCGATCGAGGCCCTCGACGCGGCGGGCGTCGCCTACACCGTCGTCCGCACCGAGATCGCGCGGAGCGCGGAGGAGAGCGCGGCGTTCCAGGGCATCCCGGTCGGCAGCCTCCTCCGCTCGATCCTCGTCCGCAAGTCGGCCGACGACTTCCTGTTCGTCCTCGTGCCCGGCGGGCGGCGGTTCAACTGGCCGAAGCTCCGCCAGCTCCTCGGCACGAACCGGCTCACCCTCCCGACCGAGGAGGAGGCGAAGGCCGAGACGGGCTACGTCCGCGGCGCGATCACGCCGTTCGGCGCCCGGCGGCCGTGGCCGGTCATCGCCGACGCGAGCATCGAGGCGCTCGACGTCGTCGCGATCGGCGGTGGCGCGCGCGGCGTCAACGTCCACCTCGCGCCCGCGGACCTCGTCGCGGCGACCAACGCGCAGGTCGTCGACATCACCGTCCCCGAGGAGCCGCGCCCGGACGCCCCGTCGACCGCGTCATGAGCGAGGCGCCCACGGGACCGCTCGCCGGCATCCGCGTCGCGGACTGCTCCACGGTCCTCGCCGGGCCGTTGGCGACGATGCTCCTCGCGGACCTCGGGGCGGACGTGATCAAGGTCGAGCCGCCCGAGGGCGACGTCACCCGGACCTGGGGCCCGCCGTGGGTCGGGAGCGAGGCCGACGGCACGCGGACGGCCGCCTACTACCTCTCGGTCAACCGCAACAAGCGCTCGATCCGCCTCGACCTCAAGCAGGAGGCCGGGCGCGAGGTCCTCCGCCGGCTCGTCCGCGACTCGGACGTGCTCGTCGAGAACCACCGGGTCGGCGGGTTCGCGCGGCTGGGGTTCGGCGACGACGTCCTCCGGGAGCTCAACCCGGACCTCGTCCACCTCGCGATCTCCGGGTTCGGGCCGACCGGGCCGGACGCGGGCAAGGCCGGCTACGACTTCATCGCGCAGGCGGTCGGCGGGCTGATGTCCATCACCGGTGCAGCCGGACGACGAGGGTGGCCGTCCGGTGAAGGTCGGTGTCGCGATCAGCGACGTCGCGACCGGGCTGTTCGCGGCCGTGAGCATCCTCGCCGCGCTCCTCGGGCGGGCGCGCGCCGCCGAGATGACCGGCGTCCGCGGCCAGCGCATCGACGTGAGCATCCTCGAGAGCACGCTCGCGATCCTCGTCAACCAGGCCCAGAACGCCTTCGCGGGCAGCGAGCCCGGCAGGCTCGGGAGCGCGCACCCGAACATCGTCCCGTACGAGACGTTCGTGACCGCCGACGGCGAGCTCGCGCTCGCGGTCGCCAACGAGCGCCAGTGGTCGCGCCTGTGCGAGGTGCTCGGCCTGCCCGCACTCGCCGCCGACCCGCGGTTCGCGACCAACGGCGACCGGGTCACCAACCGCTCCGCGCTCCGGCCCCTGCTCGCGGCCGCGTTCCTCGGCCGGCCGACCGCGGTGTGGCTCGCGGCGCTCGACGAGGCGGGCATCCCCGCGGGTGCGATCAACGACGTCGGGGCCGCGTTCGCCTCGCCGCAGGCGCAGGCCCGCTCGATGACGGTCGACGTCGAGCACCCGGTCCTCGGGCCGATCCGCCAGGCGGGTCTCGCGTTCGACCTCGCCGGGACACCCGCCTCGATCCGCACGGCGCCGCCGCTGCTCGGCGAGCACGCCAGCGAGATCCTGGCCGGTCTCGGCTACGACGAGGCCGGGATCGCCGCGCTCGCAGCGGCTGGGACAATCTGACGATGGCGAAGCGCCCGATGATCACCTACCCGACCCGCAAGGTCCTGGGTGTCATCGACGACCCGGCACAGGCCCGGGAGGCCGTGGCCGCGCTCGAGGCGACGGGCGTCCCCGCCTCGGACATCCGGCTGCTCCTCGGCGAGGAGGGCCGGCGCGACCTCGCGACGCTGGGCTCGCGCCCGAACCCGCTGTCGCGGGCGATCCGGGTGTTCCAGTTCATGTCGATGGACCAGCTGCCCGACTTCCTCGTCTACGAGCGTGCGCTCGAGGATGGCCGCGCCGTCCTCGCGGTCCACGTCGGCAACCGGACGGCGATGCTGGGCGTGCGCAAGGTGCTCGAGCGGTTCGATGCCCACTTCCTGAACCACTTCGGGCGCCTGTCCACGGAGGAGCTCTCGATGTGGCGGGGTCCCGAGCCGGAGATCCCCGGCGCGCTCAGGCGCTGACGCCGGGCCGTGCGTGAAGGCTAAAATCCCGCGGTCAGAGTTCCGTCACGGAGCACCCGATACATGCTTGACTCGCTGACCAATCCGCGGATGACCCCGGAGCAGTTCCAGGAACCACGCTGGGCGCGGTTCCTGTTCGCCAGCCAGGCGGCCGCATGGCTGTGGCTCGTCATCCGCCTCTACCTCGCGTACATCTTCATTCCGGCCGGGTGGCACAAGATCACCGAGGGTGGCTGGGTGTTCGGCGACGGCAGCCCGATCATGGGCATGGTCAGCGGTGCCGCATCGGCCGAGGGCACGCCCACCTGGTACGTCTGGTTCCTCGAGAACATCGTCCAGCCCAACGCGAGTCTGTTCGCCACGCTCGTCGCGGTCGGCGAGTTCGCCGTCGGCCTCGGCCTGCTGGTCGGGCTGCTCACCGGTATCGCCGCGTTCTTCGCGGTGTTCATGAGCGGAAACTTCGTGCTCGCGGGGTCGCTGGGCTCGAACCCGGCGATCATCATCCTCGGCCTGTTCCTCGTTGTCGCGTGGCGCAACGCCGGCTGGATCGGTCTCGACCGCTGGTTCATCCCGCTGACCCACCGCACCTTCTGGGCGGGATCGGAGCCCACGGCACCGCCGGCCGAGACACCGGCGCCGCCCGCAGGACGCCTGATCAAGCGGGCTGCGCTCGACCGGAATCGAAACGCCGGCGACCGTTCGGGGAAACGGCCGCCGGCAGTGAGGGAGTAGGCGGTTGGTGCCGCAGGCGCGGCCCGGCTAGTTGAGCGGGTCGCCGTCCCCGGCGCTGAAGATCCCGATCGCCCCGTGGGTCACGAGGTTGAACGCGTGGGTGACGAAGGGGTACATCCCGTCCTCGGTCGGGGTGAACTCGATGATCGCGCCCTGGGCGGGGGAGAGGTCCACGGCCTGTGAGCCCCAGCCATCCGCGTTGCCGCGGAGGAGGCTGACGCCCTCCTTGTGGACCTGGTCGAAGATCGTGCCCACGACGTGGAACGAGCTGTCGACCGACGGCCCGGCGTCGAGGACGAAGACCCGGACGCGCCCACCGGTCTTCACCGCCACGGGGTTGTCCTTGTACTGGTTCGCGATGCCGTTGAAGACGACGAAGTCGGGGCTCGCGGCGGTCTGGTTGGCCTTCTCGTAGCTCGCGGGCTCGCCCTGCGCGCCGAGGTACCACTCGCTCTGGACGAAGGCGAACTCGTCGTCGACCTTGGGCAGCCCGCCCTTGGGCTCCACGATCACCATCCCGAACATGCCGTTCGCGATGTGATGGAGCGCCGGCGCGGTGCCGCAGTGGTACATCCACACGCCGGCGTAGTCGGCCGTGAACGTGTAGGTGAACGTCTCGCCGGGCTTGATCTCCACCATCTGGTGGTTCATCGCGGTCTGGCTGGCGTGGAAGTCGATGGAGTGGCTCATCAGGCCCTGGTTGGTCAGGTGGACGTTCACCGTGTCGCCGAGGTGGACCCGGATCGTCGGCCCGGGCACCGTCCCGCCGAAGGTCCACGCGTGCACGACGAAGCCCTCGGCGACCGTGATGTCCTTCTCGATGATCGGCAGGTCGATGTCGTGGACCGTGCCCTCGAGCAGCGCCGGCGCCTTCGGGTCGAACAGCGTGTAGGCGGGGGCGTTGGGGTCGGCGACGGGGGCCGACGCGGCGCCGGGTGCCGCGGCCGTGGCGGCGCTCGCGGCCGGCATCTCCATGCCCATGTCGCCGCCGACGGTGACCTGGCCCTTCATGCCCGCGTCGGCGTGCCCCGGGATGGAGCAGATGAACGCGAGACCCTCGGCCGGGACGGTGACGCTCCCGGTCGCCGTCTTGCCTGCCTCCGCGGTGAGGGTCGTCCCGTCCGCGAACGTCACGTCGTGGAGCGTGCTGCCGGTGTTGGCGAAGGTGACCGGGTACGTGCCCGCGGCCTTGACCTGCACGGCGGCCGGCGTGAACCCGAGGTCGAACGCCTCGATGCTGATGGCGTCCTGCGTCGCGAGCTCGGGCGCGGCGGCTGCGGCGCTCGCGGCGGGCTGTGCCGAGCCGGTCTCGGCGGCGGCGAACTTCCAGCTCGGTGCGGCCGGGCTGCTGCAGGCGCCGACGGCCAGTGCGAGGAGCCCTGCGGCGGCGATGATGCGTCGGGTGCGGTCCATGTCGTCCTCTCTGCGTGGGTCCGGAACTCCCCGTCCGGGTCACCGTCCCCGGGCCCTGGCGCTCGATCTGCCGGCGCCGCCCTTGGTGACGGATTAACTATCACCAAGTTAGTATGTATTTGTGCAGATGACAACCGACCCCAATCCCGGGGGCCGCCCGGCCCCTTCGTCCCAGCCGGCGCCAGTCGGCCGACCCGTACCCGTCGACCTCGGTGGTGCGCCGCCGTTCCGGCCCGGCCCACGGCGCGCGGATGACCGGCGGATCGCCGTCGCGTCGGTCGTGCTCGCCGCGGCGTTCCTGGCGCTGGCGGCGCTTGCAGCCGTCGCCCGGCCGCTGCTCGGGCCATCCGTCTCGCCGTGGCTCCCGTTGCACCTGGCCCTCGCCGGGGGAGCGACGGTCGCCATCGCGGGCGTGATGCCGTTCTTCGTCGCGGCCCTTGCCGCGGGTCACCCGGCGACGGTCCGCGTCCGGGCTGCGGCCGTCGGGCTCGTGGCCGTGGGTGCCCTGCTCGTCGCGGCTCGCGGCGTCGTGCCGTCGCTCGGCTGGCTGCCCGCGCTCGGTGGCGTGCTCTACCTGGCAGGGATCGGGGCGACCGCGCTCGCGGTCCGCGGCTCGGGGCGGGCGGGTCTCATGGTCCGGCGACCGGTCGTCACGCTCGGCTACACGCTGGCCCTCGTGAACGTCGCGATCGGCGCGACGCTCGGGACGCTCGCGGTCGCGGGCTGGCTGCCGGTCATCGAGCGCTGGGCGTCGCTCCGGCCGGCGCACGCGTGGACGAACCTCATCGGGTTCGTGTCCGTCGTCATCGTGGCGACGCTGCTCCACTTCCTGCCCACGGTGCTCGGGACGCGGATCGTGCCCCGCCGGTCGGCGATCCTCGCCGTGCTGGCGCTCGCGATGGGCTCGCCGGTCGTGGTCGTGGGCCTCGCCTTCGGGTGGGGCGCGGTCGCGGGTGGCGGTGCCGTGCTGACGCTCATCGGTGCCGGCGCGCTCGCGCTCGAGGCGGTGCGCGACCTGCGGGCACGCGGTCGATGGACGACCGATCCGGGCTGGCACCTCGTCGCAGAGGTCGGCCTGCTCGCCGGCGTCGGCTGGTTCGTCGTCGGGATCGTGCTCGCGTCGTGGCGGGTCGTCGCGTTCGCGATCGGCCTCGCGCCGGACGCCTGGTCGACGCCGCTCGTCGGTGCGCCGCTCGCGATCGGCTGGGTCGTGGGCGTGCTCATCGCCTCGTGGACCCACCTGCTCCCGTCGATCGGGCCCGGCGGTCCGCCCGAGCACGCGGCGCAGCGGCAGATCCTCGGTCGGGCGGCGGTGCCGCGGGTCGTCGCGTTCAACGTCGGCGTGCTGCTGCTGGCCGTCGGCTGGCCCCTGGAGATCGCGGGGCTGGCCGCCGCGGGCCTCGGGCTGGTCGCGGTGGTCGTGATCGGGAGCGCCGTGCTGGCGGTGATGGCCCTCCGGTTGCCCGCGCGAACGACGGCCCGGGCGGCGACATGACGCCCGTCGGCGCTCGCCGATGCTGTGGCACGATCCGCCGATGAGGGGCTTGGTCACACCCTGGCTGCTCGCGGTGGTCCTCGCGCCTCGCGGCGTGCGACGGACTCCCGGCCGGGCTCAGCTCCGGCGGCTCGCTCGAGTGCGGCGGGACGGAGCGGGCCCTGTGCGGCGCGGTCGCCGAGCTGGCGATCGCCCAGATGAACCTCACCGCCACCGGGCCGATCACCGCCGTGGCGCTCAGTCGTGGCGACTGCGCGCGGGCGGCAGCCGCGATCTTCACGCATGAGCTCGATTCCGCGACCGACTGCTGGCGGGTCGAGGTGACGGGCGAGCGCTCGCACGGCGGCGGGTGGGTCGCGAGGTTCCCGGACGGAACGCTCAAGCCGTACTGGTGAGGTCGCCCGCGACGGTGACCGGCAGACTCAGCCCGAAGCGAGCTCCAGCGCGTGTGTCGGTCGCCGGCGCGGCAAGCTCCGCGAGCGTCGCCCGGGCGAAGGTCGTGCGCAGGGCTTCCTGACCCTCGAAGAAGATGTCGTGGACGTCGCAGTGGCCGTCGACGCCGCAGGGGCCGCCGCGGAGCACGCACACGCGGCGGCGGCTGTCGCCCTCGACCGCCTCGATGACGTCGAGCAGGCTGATCTGCTCCGACGGCCGCGCCAGCCGGTAGCCGCCCGATCGGCCCGGGGCCGCCTCGACGAGACCGGCCCGCTGGAGATCCCCGAGGACCTGGGGCAGGAACCGGACGGGGATGTCCATCGCGTCCGAGATCCGGCGCGCCGACAGCAGGCCGTTGCCCGCGCCGCGGGTCAGGGCGAGCATCGCGCGCACGGCGTAGTCGCCGCGCTTCGTCAGTTCCAGGCGCATCGGCCCGAGTATGCGTCGGAACGTTCGAGCGTGCCGCCCGGCCCCATCGTGGATCGCGACGGCGTTCCAACGAGCGGCCGATGGGGTCACCTGGAACATGGGGCGTTCCAACCGACCCCATCCTGGCCCAGCCGGAACGCCGCGCGTTCCATCCGACCCCTGCGAGCGCCAGTTGGAACGCCAGCGCGATCCGCGAGGCGCGGTGGAGCAGTCCCGGGCGCGGGGCCGCACCGAGCGAGGGGCGCCGAAGCGGCCGCTCGCACCGCACCCGGTAGACTGCGCCAATGCCCCGCTTCACCTATGGCGGCCAGGCGCTGATCGAAGGCGTCATGATGCGCGGCCGCGATGCCGTCGCCGTCGCCCTCCGTCATCCCGACGGCCGGATCGTCTATGCCACGGAACAGCTCGAGAGCGGCTTCCGCGGCAAGCCCGCGGCCAAGTGGCCGTTCGTGCGCGGGCTCGTCGTGCTCTACGAGACCCTCGTGATGGGCACCAAGTGGCTCGTCCGGAGCGCGGGCCTCCAGGCCGAGGACGAGGGCGTCGAGATCGGCAAGGGCGGCGTCGCGCTGATGCTCGGGATCACCGCCGTCCTCGGGATCGGGCTGTTCTTCATCCTGCCGCTCGTCGTGGCCACGTTCACGGCCGGCAACATCGAGAACGACATCGTCCAGCACCTCGTGGAGGGGCTGGTCCGGGTCGTCATCTTCATCGGCTACCTCGCGCTGATCAGCCGCACGCCGGACATCCACCGCGTGTTCATGTACCACGGCGCCGAGCACATGACGATCCACGCGCTCGAGGCCGACAAGCCGCTGGTCCCGGACGAGATCCGCAAGTTCCCGACGGCCCACCCGCGCTGCGGCACGGAGTTCCTCGTCGTCGTGATCCTGCTCTCGATCCTCGCCTTCAGCCTCGTCGGCCGGCAGAGCCCGGTCGTGATGATCGCGAGCCGGATCCTGCTCATCCCCGTGATCGCCGCCGTCGGCTACGAGCTCCTGCGCCTCGGCGCGCGCCACCGCGGCAACCCGATCGTCAAGGTCATCATGTGGCCGGGGATCCTGGTCCAGACGATCACGACGAAGCAGCCGACCGACGACATGATCGAGGTCGCGATCGTCGCGATGGAGGAGACGCTCCGCGCGGACGGCGAGCAGGTCCCGCCCCACGGCCTCGACCTCGCGCGCGACCTGATGCCCGAGCCCGGCGAGACCGCGGCCGCGGTCCGTGCGATGGCCGATGCCGAAGGCGCCGAAGAGGCGGCCCCCGTCTCCGCGGACCCGCCGATCGCCGGCTGACGGGACCCCCACCCGATGACCGACACCGGCCTCGACGGCAAGCTCGCGGAGCTCGCGCTCCAGTACGACGACGTCACCGCGCAGCTCGGCACGTCGGAGGTCCTGACCGATCCCGGCGAAGCTGCGCACCCTCGGCCGCGAGCTGTCCCGCCTCGAGCCCGTCGTCGCGGCGTTCCGGGAGCTCAACGACGTCCGCGAGCAGCTGGCCGGCGCGCGCCAGATGCGCGAGCACGAGAACGACGACGAGATGAAGGCGATGATCGCCGCCGAGATCTCGACGCTCGAGGCGCGCGAGACGGACCTCATCGAGACGCTCAAGGTCTCGCTCATCCCGCGCGACCCGAACGACGACCGCAACGTCATCGTCGAGATCCGGGCCGGCGCCGGGGGCGAGGAGGCGGCCCTGTTCGCGAACGAGCTGCTGCGCATGTACATGCGCTACGCGCAGGAGCACAAGTTCGCGGTCGACGTCATGACGGTCAACGAGACCGGCATCGGCGGGATCAAGGAGGCGATCCTCGAGGTCGCCGGCGACGGTGCCTACAGCCGCTACAAGTTCGAGGGCGGCGTCCATCGCGTCCAGCGCGTCCCGTCGACCGAGTCCAGCGGTCGCATCCACACGAGCACGGCGACGGTCATCGTCCTGCCCGAGGCGGACGAGCTGGAGGTCTCGATCGACGAGGAGCGCGACCTCCGGATCGAGGTCAAGCGCGCGTCGGGGCCCGGCGGCCAGTCGGTCAACACCACGGACTCCGCGGTCCGGATCACCCACATCCCGTCGGGGCTGGTGGTCGAGATCCAGGACGAGAAGAGCCAGCACAAGAACAAGGCCAAGGCGATGGCCGTCCTGCGCAGCCGCCTGTGGGACCTCGAGGTCGCGAAGCAGCGCGAGCGTGACTCCGCGGCACGCAAGACCATGGTCCAGGCGGGCGACCGTTCGGAGAAGATCCGGACGTACAACTTTCCCGACAACCGGGTCACCGACCACCGGATCGGCACGACGATCCACAACGTCCCCGGCGTCCTCGAAGGCCAGCTCGATCCGCTCATCGACGCTCTCGTCATGGCGGACCAGGCAGATCGCCTCGCCCACCTCACGGAGACCGACGATGGCCCAGCCCCCGGCGCCCACGTCAAGTCCTGAGAGCACCCGGTTCATCGAGCCGGTCGTCCGCCCGATCGTCAAGGCGACGGACCTCGGCTCCGTCCAGGTCCTCAAGCAGGGCAACCTCTACCTCCTGACCGACGGCTTCGGCGACGTCCACCCCGACACGCGCGGCCTCGGCCTGTACGAGGGCGACACGCGGCGGCTCTCGTGCTCGATCCTGCGGATCAACGGCACCCGGCCGGTCCTCCTCCAGGCGAGCGCGGGCGGCAACTACCGCGGCGCGATCCAGCTCACGAACCCGCGGATCGAGCGGAACATGGAGGACAAGGTCCACCCCGAGGACACGATCGCCACCCAGAAGCTGGGGATCAGCCGCAACCGCCTGATCACGGGGACGCTGCTCGAGGAGCGGGTCCAGGTCGTCAACTACGAGGAGGCGCCGCGCGAGGTGGAGCTCGAGCTCGAGCTCGCGGCCGACGCTGCCGACATCTTCGAGGTCCGCGGCTGGACGCGGCCTGCCCGTGGCGCACAGCTCCCGGTCGCGCTCCAGCCGGACCGCGTCACGTTCCGCTATGACGGCCTCGACGGGGTGCGGATGGGCACCCACCTCGCGTTCAGCGAGCCGAGCGTCGAGATAGAGGCCGTCGATCACGACGTGGCCGGGTCGGCGACGGCCGGCTGGATCCGCATGACCTGGCGCTGGGACCTCGCCAGCGGCGAGGCGCGCGAGCTGCGCTGGCTGGCCTGGACGACCGAGCGACCCAGGCCGGAGCCCGGGCACCCGGATGCCGAGGACGCGCTCTTCCCGGCTCGGCCGATGGTGGACGAGGACAGGGTCACGGCCTCCTATCGCGCCTGGAACAGCAGCTTCACGAAGATCCGGACCGACAACGAGCTGTTCAACCTGTCCATCGAGCGGTCCGCGGGCGACCTGCGGCTGCTCGTCAACGACGGGCCGGGACCGGACGAGCGCTACCTGGCGGCGGGCGTCCCATGGTTCACGACGCTGTTCGGGCGGGACTCGCTCATCACGGCGTTCCAGACGCTCGCCGTGCGGCCCCAGGTCGCCATCGAGACGCTCGAGACGCTGGCCGCGTACCAGGCGACCGAGGACGATCCCGAGCGGGACATGGAGCCGGGCAAGATCCTGCACGAGCTCCGGACCGGCGAGATGGCGCGCAACCGGGAGACGCCCCACCGCCCCTATTACGGGACCGTGGACGCCACGCCGCTGTGGCTCATCCTGTTCGGGGCGACGTTCGACTGGACGGGGGACCGGACGGTGGTCGACCGGCTGTGGCCGAACGCGCTCCGCGCGCTCGAGTGGATCGACCGCTACGGCGACCGCGACGGCGACGGGTTCGTGGAGTACGAGCGGCGGACGCCGCACGGGCTCGTCAACCAGGGCTGGAAGGACTCGTCGGACTGCATCCGCGACCGCCACGGCCGGCTGGCCCAGGCGCCCGTCGCCCTCGCCGAGGTGCAGGGCTACGTCTACGACGCGAAGCGCCGCATGGCCGGCCTCGCCCGGGTCCGTGGCGAGGAGGCGCTGGCGGTCCGCCTGGACGCGGAGGCGGAGACGCTCCGCGCACGGTTCGAGGACGCCTTCTGGTCCGAGGAGCAGCAGTTCTACGCGATGGCGCTCGACGGCGACAAGCACAAGATGGACGCCATCGGCAGCAACGCCGGCCACTGCCTGTGGACCGGGATCGTCAGCAAGGAGCGTGCCGGCAACGTCGTCCGGCGGCTGATGGCCGCCGACATGTTCAGCGGCTGGGGCATCCGCACCTACGCCGCGGGGCAGGGCGGCTACAACCCCATCGGCTACCACACGGGGACGGTCTGGCCGCACGACACGAGCCTGATCGCGGCGGGGTTCAAGCGCTACGGCTACAACGAGGACGCGAACCTGCTGTGCGGCCGGATCTTCGAGGCGAGCCAGCACTTCGCGGAGTTCCGCCTCCCCGAGCTGTTCTGCGGCTTCGACCGTGACCTCTCCGCCGTCCCGGTCCCGTACCCCGTCGCCTGCTCCCCGCAGGCGTGGGCCGCGGGCTCGCTGTTCCTGTTCCTCGAGACGATGCTCGGCCTCCGGCCGCATGCCGCGGCGGGCGAGCTGGAGCTCGACCGGCCGGAGCTGCCGGAGTGGCTCGCAAAGGTGACCGTGTCGAACCTTCGGGTGGGTGACGCGGACCTGGACCTGCTGTTCCATCGGTGGCGTGGCGGGACGTCCGCCGAGGTCATCCGCAAGAGCCAGGACCTGTCCGTCACGATCCGGATGTAGCGCCCGATGCCCACCGCGTCCACCGTCGCCGAGCTCGTCACCCGCGCCGTAGACCGTCTCACCGCCGCGGGCGTCGATTCGCCGCGCCTCGACGCGGAGCTCCTGCTGGCGCAGGCGCTGGGCGTGGAGCGAACCGGGTTGCTCGCCTACCCGGACGCCGCCGTCGGCGATGGCGCGCGCGAGACGTTCGAGGCGTCGATCGCCCGTCGCGAGCGCGGCGAGCCCGTCGCCTACATCCGCGGCTTCCGCGAGTTCCACGGCCTCGCCTTCGTCACCGACGCGCGGGCGCTCATCCCGCGACCCGAGACCGAGCTGCTCGTCGATGCCGCGCTCGACGAGGTGGCCGCACGCCTGGCGGGCACGCCGCGGGCACCGGGCGCCCCGGCGCTCCGCATCGCGGACGTCGGGACCGGGACCGGCGCGATCGGGGTCGCGCTCCTGTCGTCGCTCCGGCGTCGGAAGATGGCCGACGAGGTGATGGTCATCGCGATCGACGTGTCCGAGGACGCGCTCCAGCTCGCCCGCGAGAACGCGGTGGGCCATGGCGTCGCGGACCGGATGGTGTTCATGGCCGCGGATCTCCTGCCGTACCACGTCGACCCGCCGTACAGCGTCGTGTGCGCCAACCTCCCGTACGTGCCGACGGGCGAGATCGAGGGCCTCGCGCGCGAGCTCTCGTTCGAGCCGTCGCTCGCGCTGGACGGTGGGCCGGACGGCCTCGACGTCGTGCGCCGGCTGCTGGACGCGTTGCCCCGGACGCTCGCGCCGGACGGCGTCGCGTTCCTCGAGATCGGGGCGGGCCACGGCGAGGCGATCGCGCACGAGGTCGCGGCGCGGCTGCCGGGCTGGCGCTGTCGCGTCACGGACGACCTCGCCGGGCTGCCCCGCCTCGCGCGCGTCGAGCCCGCGGACCCGCTCGGCCAGCCGCGACCCGGCGCGTGAAGAACCACAGGCCGGCGGTCAGGCCCGAGCCGCGGCTCCCGATCCAGCTGCTCGCGCTCGACATCGACGGCACGATCGTCGACCACGACTTCCGGATCTCGGACCGGACGGTCGCCGCGATCCGCGGCGCGGTGGAGCGCGGCGTGCGGGTGTCGCTGGCCACGGGCCGGATGCCGTCGTCGGCGGTGCTGTACGCGAACCGGCTGGGGCTCACCGAGCCGATCATCGGGCACCAGGGGGCCATCGTCCGCGCGATGCCGGTGCACCGCGAGCCGCCGCCGCCCGACGACGCGGCGCCGACGTTCCGCGGCCGGGTGGGGCGGATCCTCCACCACGAGGGCCTCGCGCCGGCGGTCGTGCGCGAGGCGATCGAGTGGTGCCGGGCGAACGGCCTCGACCCGCACGTCAACGACCGCGAGCACATCGTCGTGTGGCGCGACGACCCGTCGTTCGAGGACTACTCCGGGTATCTCGGGCCGGACGCCGAGATCGTCCCCGACCTCGCCGGCGCCATCAACCGGCCGATGACGAAGGTGATCTCCGTGGGCGAGCCGCCGCGGCCCCGCGAGCTGTACCCGGTCGCCCAGGCGTACTTCGCCGGCCGCGCCGACGCGACGCTGTCGCACCCCCGCTTCCTCGAGTTCGTCGCGCCGGGCGTGTCCAAGGGCAAGGCCGTGGCGTGGCTCGCGCACCGGGCGGGCATCCCGATGGCGCAGGTGATGACGATCGGCGACGCGTTCAACGACATCGAGATGATCGGCGATGCGGGCCACGGCGCCGCGATGGGGACGGCCCCGACGGCGGTGCGCCTGGCCGGCCGGTACATCGCGCCGCCGGTCGGGGAGGACGGGAGCGCGGCGCTCATCGAGCAGCTCATCCTCGCCCCGCCCGACGAGGCCGCGGCGAACATGGCGCGCCTGACGGCGGAGGCCGCCGCGACCCAGGCGGAGCTGCGCGCCGCGCAGGCCGCGGCCGCGCAGGGCTGAGTCCGGCGGCTCCGCAGGCGGGTGAGTCCGGCGGCTCGCCCAGCGTTCCAACGCAGCGGCGGCAGCGGTCGGTTGGAACGGCACATGTTCCAGTCAGGCCGAGATGGGCCCAGTTGGAACGCCGCACGTTCCAGGTGACCGGAATGGCCGCCGTTTGGAACGCTCCGCGATCCACGGCCGACCTGCGTGGCGCGATGACGCGGCGTGGCGCGATGACCGCGCGCAGCCGCCTAGCGGCCCGCCTGGAACTCGCGCTGCTCGCGGTCGACGAATACCGGCACGGGCCCCGGCAGCCCGATGAGCTGGCCGACCGTGACCAGCGTGAACCCCTTCGCGCGCAGCCCGTCGATGATCTTCGGGCAGCGCGCTGCACGGTGTTCGTCTTGTCCGTGTGCATGACGATGATCGACCCGCGACGTGCGGCGAGCGCCGCCTTGACGACGGCCCGCGGCCGGATGCCGCTCCAGTCGCGGGGGTCGATGTCCCACATGATCACGGCGCGCATCCCGGCCGACGCGGGCGGCCTGCCGGAAGCTCGCGTCGTAGGTCCCGAATGGCGGCCGGATCGCGGGGAACAGCTCGACGCCGGTCGTCCGCTCGATCGCGCGCGTCGCCCGGTTGATGTCCTTGAGCGCCTTCGACGCCGGGACGCGCGCGAGAGGTCGTCGTGGTTCCAGCTGTGGTTGCCGATCGGGAAGCCGAGCGCCGCGATCGAGCGCCACGTGGCCGGGTGCCGGAGCACGGCACGACCGACCGGGAAGAACGTCGCCGGCGCCTCCTTCGCCTCGAGGATCGCGACGATCTTGCGCAGGTCGGTGAGGTTCCAGCCGTCGTCGAACGTGAGCGCCACGAGCTTGGCCGTCCGAGGGCCGTGGTTCCAGATCGCGAACCGGTCGGCCGCGGTGACCGGGCCGTCGGGGATGACGGCGGGCCGGCCGGGCGCGGGCGACGGGCGGGTGGGCGGCGTGCTGCTCGCGGGCGACGGCTGTCCACCCACGCCGGCCAACGGCGAGGCGCCGGGACCACCGGACGAACCCGGCGTACCGGCCGCCCCGGCAGGGCTCGGTGACGGGATCGCGACGCCGGAGACCGGCCCGTCGAGGACCGCCGCGCTCCCGTCGTGGAGCACGTTCGTGCCGAGCAATGCCGCGGCGAGGACCACGGACACGGCGATGGGACGAAGAGCCATTGAAGGAAGGTGGTACCTGTGCGGCCGGACGGCGAAAGGGGAGGGTGGTCAAGGGTGCCCGTGGATCATGAACGGGTCAAGCGCCCCGGAGTCCGGGCAACCGATGACCCGATCGCATCAGGACGCTCCAGTCGCGGCCGGCGGAGCCATGGGACAATGACCGCGCCAGCCCGCGTCCCACAGGAGGTCCTCGCCGTGCCCATTGCCGTCGTCCCGACAGCCGCATGGGCGTCGATCGCGGAGGTGGACCCCGAAGTGTGGGCCGCCATGGAGTCCGAGCGCCACCGCCAGGCGGACAAGATCGAGCTGATCGCCAGCGAGAACTACACCTACGCCGCGGTCAACGAGGCGCAGGGCTCGTGGCTGACGAACAAGTACGCCGAGGGCCTGCCGGGCAAGCGCTACTACGGCGGCTGCGAGTACGTGGACATCGCGGAGAACCTCGCCCGCGAGCGGGCGCTCCGCCTGTTCCCGGGCTCGGACCACGTCAACGTCCAGCCGCACTCGGGCGCGCAGGCCAACATGGCCGCCTACTTCGCGGTGCTCAAGCCGGGCGACCGGATCCTGGGCATGAACCTCGCCCACGGCGGCCACCTCACCCATGGCAGCCCGGTCAACTTCAGCGGCCGGCTGTACGAGGTCCACGCGTACGGCGTGACCCGCGAGACCGAGACGATCGACTACGACGCGCTCGAGGCACAGGCGGCGGAGGTCCGGCCGAAGGTCGTCGTCGCGGGCGCGAGCGCGTATCCGCGCACGTGGGACTTCGAGCGGATGGCCGCGATCGCCCACGGCGTCGGCGCGCTGCTGTTCGTCGACATGGCCCACGTCGCGGGGCTCGTGGCGGCCGGCCTGCACCCGAGCCCGTTCCCGCACGCCGACCTCGTGACCACGACGACCCACAAGACGCTCCGCGGGCCGCGGGGCGGGATCACCTTCGCGCGCGCGGACCTCCCGGAGGGCATCGACCGCGCCGACTTCCCTGCGCTGGGCAAGAACACGCTCGCGCAGGCGATCGACAAGAGCGTCTTCCCGGGCATCCAGGGCGGGCCGCTGATGCACGTGATCGCCGCCAAGGCCGTCGCGTTCCAGCTCGCCATGACCGACGACTTCCGGCATGACCAGGCGCGCACCATCGAGAACGCCGCAGTGCTCGCCGAGACGGTCGCGGCCGCAGGCGCGCGGCTCATCTCGGGTGGCACCGACAACCACCTCGCCCTCGTCGACGTGACCCCGCTGGGCGTGACGGGCCGCGAGGCGGAGGCGCTCCTCGACGACGTCGGGATCACCGTCAACAAGAACGCGATCCCGTTCGACCAGAACCCGCCCAACGTCGCGAGCGGGATCCGGATCGGGACGCCCGCCACCACGACGCGCGGCTTCGGGCCCGCGGAGATGCGCCAGGTCGGGCAGATGATCGTCGACGCCATCCGCGGCCGCGACGACGCGGCCGTCCACGACCGAATCAGGGCCGAAGTCAAGGAGCTCGTCGCGGGCTTCCCGGTTCCGGGGCTCCCGCGGGACGTCGACTGACCCTCGATGCGCCTGATCCCGACGTTCGGTGAGGTCCTCCCCCTCCTCATCGTGACGTTCACGGTCGCGATGGTCCTCACCGTCGGGCTGACGCCGCTCGTGCGGCGACTCGCGATCCGGCTCCAGGCCGTCGACGCCCCGAACCACCGCCGGGTCAACGCGAGCCCCGTCCCGCGCGCGGGCGGGATCGCGGTCGCGGTCTCGTTCCTCGCGGTCGCCATCGCCACGCTGGTCGCCAACGACCGGATGCAGTTCGTGAACCTCCCGTTCACGATCTCGCCCCAGGAGCTCGCCGGCCTGTTCGTCGGTGGCGCCGTTGCGACGGCGATCGGATTCCTCGACGACTATTTCCAGCTCCGGGCGAGGTGGCAGCTCCTGGGTCAGGTCGCGGTCGCGGTGCTCGCGATCGGCGCCGGGATCACCGTCACCTATCTCGCCAACCCGTTCGGGCCGGGTTCGATCGTGCTCGAGGGCCCGTTCGCGGCGGGCTTCACGATGGTCTGGATCATCGGGATGATCAACAGCATCAACTTCATCGACGGCCTTGACGGGCTCTCGTCCGGGATCGCGCTCATCGCGGCGGTCACGCTCGGGCTGATCTCCCTCACCACGACGATCTCGCAGCCGTTCATCGCGGTCCTGTGCTTCGTGCTCGCAGGGTCCCTGCTCGGCTTCCTGCGCTGGAACTTCCACCCGGCGACGATCTTCATCGGCACGAGCGGCGTGATGTTCGTGGGCTACACGCTGGCCGTGCTCGCGGTCCTCGGGACCGCGAAGGTTGCGGTCGCCGTGCTGGTCCTGGGCGTGCCCGATCATCGACACGTTCTGGATCATCGTCCGCCGGCTGGTCAGCGGGAGCTCGCCGTTCACGCCCGATCGAGGCCACATCCACCACCGTCTGCTGGACCTCGGGCTGTCGCACGCGAGCACGGTCCTCGTGATCTACGGGATCTGCGTCCTGCTCGCAGCGCTCACGTTCGTCCTTTCGGGCACCCAGCAGCTGTACGCCTTCATGGGGCTCGTGCTGCTCTCCGGGCTCGTGCTGTTCCTCGCGACGCGCGGGGACGCCGGCGACGCGCTCGAGGCCGAGTCGTACGAGGCGACGCACCCCGACGACGAGGCCCCGCCGACCGCCTGACGGACGCCTTGGTTGCGGTCACCGTCGGGATAGGACATTCGTCCGGGGGCCTTCCGGGACCTCCGGTGCTAGCATCCCGTCCCGCTGGTGCGTCTGCGCCACGCTCCGAGGTGTCATGCAAGGCCTGCTACCGATCCTGCTGATCGTCATCGTCATCGTCGTGGCGATCGCGATCATCGCGTTGCTCGCGCGCCGTCGCCGCGAGGCGCAGGACGCCGCCATCGCCGCAGCCTCCACGCCCGTCCCGGAGCTCACCGAAGAGGACATCGCGTGGCGCATCGGCGCGTCCGCGGACTGGCCCGGCCTGCTCGCGGCCGACTACGCCGCCGCGGAGGCCGAGGCGTCCAACCTCGCGGAGGACGAGACGGGCCGGCCGCTCGTCCCGCCGCCGCTCGTCCCGCTCGACCCCCTCGTCCCGTCGGACCAGGTCCCCATCGCGGCCGCGGTCGTCGCCGGCGCCACGCGCCCCAAGGCTGCCCCCGCACCGCTCCCGAACCGCTGGCGCCTCTGGCGCGACAGCGCGGCCGTCCTCCTCGTGGCCGTCCTCGCGGTCCTCGCGGTCACGGTCATCTTCCCGGGCACCCAGAACACGCACGGTGCCGAGCGAGGCGCCGTCGCTGATCGCCGTCGTGGTCACCGCGTCCCCGACCGCCTCGCCCAGCCCGTCGCCGTCGCCGTCGCCGCGTCCGACCGCTCCGCCGACCCCCGGGTTGACGCTGGCGCCGGTCGTCGCCCCCACCCCGCCGCCGACGCCCAAGCCCACGCCGAGGCCGACCGCCCGCCCGCGGGCCACGCCCCGCCCGACGCCGCGGCCGACCATCGCGCCGCGGTCGACGCCCAAGCCGACCCCGAAGCCGACGCCCAAGCCGACGCCCAAGCCGACCCCGAAGCCCACGCCCAAGCCGACCCCGAAACCGACCGCGACCCCGGCGCCGCACGCCGTCGCATCCGCCAGCTGCGGGGGCGGGAGCACGATCCAGTTCGGCTCCGGCAGCTCGACCGGCTCGATCACGTCGTACAGCTGGACCTTCGATGACGGCGACGGCTCGAGCTCGGCCAACCCGTCCCACACCTACGGCTCCGATGGCGGGTACCTCGTGGTGCTGACCGTCTCCGGGCCGGGTGGCAACGACTCCGACACCGTGTCGGTCACCGTCCCATGTTCGTAGGAGCCCGACCGATGCGTCGACTGCTGACCGCCCTGCCCGTCGCGCTCATCGTCGTGGGGCTGCTCCCGCTCGCCGTCCTCGCCGGCGTGCCGGAGGGAGACGCCCAGTCGGTCTCGGCAACCGAGGACACCGCCAAGCCGATCGTGCTCACGGCGACGGAGAGCTCCGCCGTCGACGTCACTGACTTCACGGCCGGCAGCCCGAGCCATGGATCGCTGAGCGAGACGGGCACCATCGGGTGCGATGGCATGGACCCGGTCCACTGCTCGCAGGAGGTCACCTACACGCCCGACCCGGACTACAACGGGCCGGACAGCTTCACGTTCACGGCGACATCGGACGACGCGCCCGTCCGTCCCGGTGACCGTCACCATCACCGTCGATCCGGTCAACGACGACCCCACGTTCACGGTCGGCTCGGACGTGACGGTCAACGAGGACAGCGGGCCGCAGAGTGACGGCGCGTTCATCACGGACGGCAGCGCGGGGCCCTCGAACGAGAGCACGCAGACCCGGACGTACACGGTTCTCGCGACCGACACCAACCTGTTCAGCTCGCAGCCGGCGATCTCCGCCTCCGGCGGATTGACCTTCACGCCCGCCGCCGACAAGTTCGGCACCACGTCGGTGTCGGTCACGCTGGACGATGGCGCCGGCGGTTCGGCCGGCCCGCAGGCCTTCGACATCACGATCGACCCCGTCAACGACGCGCCGTCGTTCACCAAGGGTGGCGACGTCCAGGTCGATGTCAGCAACCCTGCGTACGACGCGCCGTGGGCGACGGCCATCGCCTCCGGCGCCGGCGAGTCGGACACGGTCTCGTTCACCGTCGAGGCGCTCGATCCCGCGCTGTTCGCCACGCAGCCCGCGGTCGACGGTACCGGGCAGCTGACGTTCACCGCCGGCGCCGCGGCCGGGTCCACGACCGTCACCGTCAAGGCCGTGGACGACGGGACGCCGCCCGCGGAGAGCGCCGAGGAGTCGTTCACGATCACGATCACGGACGGGCCGGCCGCGAACGCCGATGCAGTCAGCGTCAACGAGGACACGACCAACAACCCCATCACGCTCACCGGCTCCGATCCGCAGGACGACCCGCTGACCTTCGACGTCGCGACGCAGCCGGCCCACGGGACGCTCACGGGGACCGCAGCCGGACCTCCTGTACACGCCCAACGCGAACTTCTACGGGACCGACTCGTTCACGTTCACGGCCACCGACGGTGTGACGACGTCGCCCGCTGCGACGGTCACGATCACGGTCCACGGGGTGAACGACCCGGTCGATGCGCGCACGGACGCCGTCGCGATCAAGGCGACCACCACGACGACGCTCAACGTGTTCCAGGCGAACGGCGGATCCGCGGACACCGCGGGTGCAGGCGAGCCGATCACCGACGTCACCATCACGGCGATCCCGGTCAAGCCCACCAAGGGCAGCGTGACGATCACGTCGAGCGGCACCCGCCTCAGCTACGACCCCTCCGGCTGCACCACCGGCACGGACACGTTCCAGTACACGATCAGCGACGGCCAGTTCACCGACACCGCGACGGTCGTCGTGACCATCAACCGGCCCGGTCAGGGCGGCGTGTCCTCGAGCCCGCTCACCGACACCCCGGCCGCGGGCTTCGTCACCAACAGCACCATGGGCACGACCGTGCCGATGAAGCTGTCGTGGTGTGGCGTGACGACGAGCACGACCTCGGTGAAGAGCTACCGCGTCCTCCAGAGCACCAACGGCGGGACCACGTACCCAACGACGCTGTACGCGGCCACGACCGGGACGAGCACCACCAGGGCGCTGTCCGTGAGCAAGGACTACCGCTGGAAGGCGAAGACGACCGACAAGCTGAACCGCGTCGGCGCGTACCGGACCTCGCTCGTGTCGCGGATCACGCGGATCCAGAACACCAGCGCGGCCATCGTCTACACGGGCACCTGGGCGACATCCACGACGAGCAACGCGTCCGGCGGCTCGGAGCGGTACACGAACCAGACGGGCGCGGCGGCCACGATCCACGTGACCAACGTCCGCTCGTTCGCGATCGTGGGGCCGAAGTCGTCGACCCGCGGCAGCCTCAAGGTGTTCGTCGACGGGCTCCTGGTGAAGACCGTGAGCGAGCGCGCGAGCACCACCGTGTATCGCCGGGTCCTCTACGTGCGGAGCCTGACCAGCGGGCCTCACACGATCCGGATCGAGTCCGCGGGTGGCGGACGCGTGGACCTCGACGCGATCCTGACGCTGTCCGCCCCGTAGCCCGCGCCGCGCAGCGCGACGCCACGACGGCCCCCGGTCGGGAAGTCCTGTGTCTGAATCGCAACCCCCTCTGGTATAGTTCCGCGCGGTGACAGGTCGCCCATGAACACCGGGGTCGGCGGGTATCTCGCCCTCTTCTCCGAGATCGGGATGCTCCTCCTGGTGGCGACCCTCGCCGGTGTGGCGGCGGGCTACTGGGTGGACCAGCAGCTCGGGACCCAACCGCTCTTCATCCTCGTCGGCTTCCTCGCCGGCGCCGGGATCGGGGCCTACGGGATCCAGCGCCTTGTCACACGGTTCCTGAAGCGGTTGGACTGACCGGCCACGGAACGGGCACGGATGACGCGTGGCCGATGGCCGCGCCGCTGCTTGGAGGAAACGTGACGAGCGTCACCGGGATCGTGAGGCCGGGCCGATGAGCCGCCGCAACAAGATCCTGCTGCTCATCGCCGCGATCATCGTGATCGACGTGCTCGCGTTCATCGCCTTCCCGCCGTACGACCCGATCACCGGCGAAGGCCCGACCGAGTGCGTCTACCCCGTCTGCTTCATCAACGGCAACCTCGAGCTGCCGGCACCCCACGCCATCTGGCCGGCCGACCACGAGGCGCCCGCGGGCCTCATCGTCTGGGACATCAGCATCTCGTCCACGATCTTCACGATGTGGGTCGTGGCGGTGTTCGTCGTCGCCGCGTTCTGGTACCTGGGCCGCGGCAAGAAGATGGTCCCCGACGGCAAGCAGAACGTCGTCGAGTGGGCGTACGAGACCGTCGAGAGCTTCGGCATGTCGCTGGGCGGGATCGCCGCCAAGCCGTACATCCCGCTGTTCGCCGCGTTCTTCTTCTTCATCCTGTTCAGCAACTGGAGCGGCCTCATCCCGGGCGTCGGCAAGGTGCCCTGGTTCCGCGCCCCGACCTCGGACGTCAACGTCACGATCGGCCTCGCGCTGGTCGCCTTCTTCTTCTTCCAGTTCCAGGGCTTCAAGCACCTGGGCTTCGGCGGCTACCTGTCGAAGTTCTTCCCGCTCGGGGAGTTCCGCAACGGCATCGGCGCCGGGATCATCGCCCTGTTCGTGGGGCTGGTGGAGCTCCTCCTGGAGTTCGTGAAGCCCGTGACGCTGTCGATGCGACTCTTCGGCAACATCTACGGCGGCGAGGTCGCCCTGGGCGTCATGACGGCGCTGACCATCGCCCTGATCCCTCTCGGTCTGTTCGCCCTCGAGGTCATGCTGAACCTCGTCCAGGCGCTCATCTTCAGCACGCTCATGCTCATGTTCACCCTGTCCGCGATCGAGCACCACGGTGACGAGCACGACGAGAGCAACGAGCCCACGGGCACGCCCATGGACCCGGCGGTCATCGCCGGAGCCCACTGATCAACTAGGCACCTGAACCCGGCCAATCACCGGGTCGCACGGAGGACTTCTCACAATGGACCTCGGACCTCTCGGCGCCGGCATCGCCGCCCTCGGCGTCCTCGGCCCCGGCATCGGCATCGGCATCCTCGCCGGCATGTCGAGCGCCGCGATCGGTCGCAACCCCGACGCCGCCGGCCAGATCCGCGGCCTCGCGATCATCCTCGCGGCCTTCGCAGAGGGCCTCGGCGTCCTCGCGATCGTCGTCGGCCTCCTCGCGATCTTCGCGGGCTGATCCCAGACATGGATACCTTCAGCCTCGTCAGGGACGGCGTCCGTCAGGTCGCCCAGCTGAGCGCGGAGGAAGGCCCTGCGTTCCAGATCAACCTGTTCTGGGTCATCGTCTCTGCGACGACGTTCATCTTCTTCTTCTTCCTGATCAGGGAGCTCGCCCTCGGCGGTCTGCAGCAGACCCTCGAGACCCGGCGAACCACGATCGAGCAGGGGCTGAAGGACGCCGAGCAGGCCCGCCGTGACCGGGAATCCGCAGAGCAGGAGCGGCTCGCCGCCCTGCAGGAAGCCCGTCGCGAGGCCAACGAGATCATCAATCGCGCCCAGAAGGTTGCCTCGGAGACCCGGGAGCAGGACATCGCGGCGACCCGCGAAGAGCTCGACCGCATGCGCGAGCGCGCGACGGCCGAGATCGACGCGGAGAAGCAGCGGGCCATCGCCGAGCTGCGTGGGGAGGTCACCGACCTCGCTCTCGCGGCTGCCGGGCGCGTGGTCGGCGAGTCGATGACCGGCGACCGCCAGCGCAAGCTGGTGGCCGACTTCCTGGCCGAATCCGGATCCGCGGGGTCGAATTCCTGATGGCCCGCCCCGTCGCCGCCGCCCGCCGCTACGCGGAGGCCGCCTTCCAGGTGGCCCTCGCCGACGACCAGCTCGATCGCTGGAAGGAGGACCTCGCCACCGCGGCCGAGATCCTCGGCCGGCCCGACGTCGCGCCCACCGTGGACAACCCCGCCGTGCCGCTCGCAAAGCGGCAGGAGATCGTCCGCCAGCTGCTGGACACGCGGATCACCGCGCAGGCCCTGCGGCTGGTCAGCCTCCTCGTCGAGCGCGGCCGGGTCAACGCCCTGCCCAAGCTCAGCGAGGACTACAACCGCCTGCTCAACGCACACCGCGGTGTGGTGGAGGCCACGGTCACCAGTGCCGTGCCGCTCACCGCGGACGAGACCGCCGAGATCCGGAGCCGGGTCGAGGCGATGGCCGGTTCGGCCGTGGAGCTGCGCACGGAGGTCAACCCCGACCTCCTGGGCGGCCTCACGATCCAGGTCCGCGACCGGCTCCTCGACGCCTCGATTCGCGGCCGCCTCGAGCGGCTGCGTGACCAGCTCCACGCGGGCACACGGCCCCGCTAGCGCCCGAACGGAGACGCCATGGCCATCCGGTCAGACGAGATCATCAGCATCATCAAGAGCCAGATCGAAGGCTTCGACGGCTCCACCGAGACGCGCTCGGTGGGCACGGTCGTCGAGGTCGGCGACGGCATCGCGCAGATCTACGGCCTCGACGCCGCCCTGTCATCCGAGCTGCTCGAGTTCCCCGGCGGGGTGATGGGCATGGCCCTCAACCTCGAGGAGGAGACGGTCGGCGCGGTCATCCTCGGCAACGCCTCGGCGATCAAGGAGGGTGACCAGGTCCGGACCACCGGCCGCGTGGTCGAGGTCCCGGTCGGCGCCGCCCTGCTGGGCCGGGTCGTGGACCCGCTCGGCAACGCGATCGACGGCAAGGGCGAGATCCCGCGCACGAAGGTGCGCCCCGTCGAGCGGATCGCCCCCGGCGTCATCATCCGCCAGGGTGTCGACACGCCGGTCCAGACGGGCATCAAGGCCGTCGACGCCCTGATCCCGATCGGCCGTGGCCAGCGCGAGCTGATCATCGGCGACCGCCAGACGGGCAAGACCGCCATCGCCCTGGACACGATCATCAACCAGAAGGGCGGCGACCTCGTCTGCATCTACGTGGCGATCGGGCAGAAGCTGTCCACCGTCCGGCAGACCGTGGCCACGCTCGAGAAGTACGGCGCGATGGAGCACACGATCGTCGTCGTCGCCGGCGCCGAGGATCCCGCCCCGCTCCAGTACCTCGCCCCGTACAGCGGCGTGGCGATGGGCGAGGAGATCATGGAGGAGGGCGTCGAGATCGGCGGCCGCCTCATCAAGGACGCCCTGTGCGTCTACGACGACCTCAGCAAGCACGCGTGGGCGTACCGCGAGATGGCCCTGCTCCTCCGCCGGCCGCCGGGCCGCGAGGCGTACCCGGGCGACGTGTTCTACCTCCACAGCCGCCTCCTCGAGCGCGCCGCGCGCATGAACGACGAGAACGGCGGTGGCTCGCTGACGGCGCTGCCGATCATCGAGACCCAGGCGAACGACGTCTCGGCGTACATCCCGACCAACGTCATCTCGATCACCGACGGCCAGATCTTCCTCGAGACCGACCTGTTCAACGCGGGCCAGCGGCCGGCCATGAACATCGGCATCTCGGTCTCGCGCGTGGGTTCCGCCGCGCAGACCAAGGCGATGAAGAAGGTTGCCGGGCCGCTCAAGCTGGACCTCGCCCAGTACCGCTCGCTCGCCGCGTTCGCGCAGTTCGCCGGCGACCTCGACAAGGCGACCCGCGACCAGCTCAACCGTGGCGAGAAGCTGAGCGAGATCATCAAGCAGCCCCAGTACCAGCCGCTCCCCGTGGAGAAGCAGGTCGTGATCCTCGTGGCCGCGACGACCGGCAAGCTGGACGACGTCCCCACGGCGCGCGTCAAGGAGTTCGAGACGCAGCTGTACCGCTTCCTCGAGACCGAGCGGCCCGACATCCTCACGGATCTCGCGGCCTCGGGTGCGCTGACGGACGAGATCTCGGACGCCCTGAACAAGGCGATCGACGACTTCCGCCAGTCCTTCCTGGCGTAGGCACGGGGACACAGCGTGGCGAGTCAGCGAGAGATCCGGCGGCGCATCAGCTCCGCCAAGAACATCAAGCAGATCACCCGGGCCATGCAGTTCGTCGCGGCGTCCAAGCTGCGTCGGGCGCAGGAGTCCACGCTCGCCGCGCGCCCGTACCGCGAGAAGCTCGACGAGGTCATCGCCGACCTCGCGGCCGTGCTCGACGGCGAGGATCACCCGCTCCTCGCGGGTCGTGACCTCGCCCGGGAGCACAACCGCCTCATCGTCATCATCACGAGCGACCGCGGCCTGGCCGGGGCGCTCAACACCAACACGATCCGGTTCATCGCCCGGGAGATCACCGAGCACCCGGGCGAGCTCAAGGTGGCCACGGTCGGCCGCAAGGGCCGCGACGCGATGCGCCGCGCCCGGGTCCCGATCGCCGCGCACTTCGAGGGCTTCGGCGACAAGCCGTCGTTCGCCGACGTCCTGCCGCTCGCCCGTCTCATCACCGACGACTACGTCGCCGGCACCTACGACCGGGTGGACGTCGTCTACTCGCGGTTCGTGTCCACGCTCGTCCAGAAGCCGTCGATGGAGCAGCTGCTGCCCGTCGTGCCGACCGAGGACGTCGAGGGCATCCCGGGCCACCAGTTCGTCTTCGAGCCCAGCCCCGCGGCCTTCCTCCAGGCCCTCCTCCCGCGCTACGTCGCGACCCGCGTCTTCCAGGCGGTGCTCGAGGCAAAGGCGAGCGAGGAGAGCTCCCGGATGGTCGCGATGAAGAACGCAACCGAGAACGCCGAGGAGCTCATCGAGGACCTCACGCTCTCGTACAACAAGGTCCGACAGGCCAACATCACTCGCGAGATGGTCGAAATCGCGAGCGGCGCCCAGGCCCGCTAGCCGGCGCAGAAGGAGGCACACCACATGGCGACCGCCGCCCCTGCCGCATCGGGCCGGGTCATCCAGATCACCGGTCCCGTCGTTGACATCGAGTTCCCCGCGGGGGAGCTGCCGACGATCCTCAACGCCGTCGAGATCCTCCGTGAGGGCCAGGAGCCGCTCACCTGCGAGGTCCAGCAGCACCTCGGCAACAACTGGGTCCGCGCCGTCGCCATGACGACGACCGACGGGCTCGCCCGCGGCACCGCCGTCCGCGACACCGGCGCCCCGATCACCGTCCCCGTCGGCGCGGCCACGCTTGGCCGCGTGTTCGACGTGCTCGGCAAGCCGATCGACGGCAAGGGCGAGGTCGACCGCACGACGGTCCTCCCGATCCACCGCGCGCCGCCCTCCTTCGAGGACCAGACCACCGAGGTCGAGCTGTTCGAGACGGGCCTCAAGGTCATCGACCTCGTCTGCCCCTTCCGCAAGGGCGGCAAGATCGGGATCTTCGGCGGCGCCGGCGTCGGCAAGACGGTCATCATCCAGGAGCTGATCAACAACGTCGCGAAGGAGCACGCGGGTGTCTCCGTGTTCGCGGGCGTGGGCGAGCGCTCCCGCGAGGGCAACGACCTCATCAAGGAGATGACCGACTCGGGCGTCATCAAGAGCACGGCCTTCGTGTTCGGCCAGATGAACGAGCCGCCCGGCGCCCGCCAGCGGGTCGGCCTCACGGGCCTGACGATGGCGGAGTACTTCCGCGACGAGGAGGGCCGCGACGTCCTCCTGTTCATCGACAACATCTTCCGCTTCACCCAGGCGGGCTCCGAGGTGTCGGCGCTGCTCGGGCGGATGCCCTCGGCGGTCGGCTACCAGCCGAACCTCGCCACGGAGATGGCGGCGCTCCAGGAGCGGATCACGTCGACCCACAAGGGCTCGATCACCTCGCTCCAGGCCGTCTACGTCCCCGCCGACGACTACACGGACCCGGCCCCGGCCACGACGTTCGCCCACCTCGACTCGACGATCCGCCTCGAGCGCTCGATCGCCGAGCTGGGCATCTACCCGGCCGTCGACCCGCTCACCTCGACCTCGCGCGTCCTCGACCCGCTCATCGTCGGCAACGAGCACTACGACGTGGCCCAGGAGACGAAGCGCGTCCTCCAGCGCTACCGCGACCTCCAGGACATCATCGCGATCCTCGGCATCGACGAGCTGTCCGAGGAGGACAAGGCGACGGTCGCCCGTGCCCGCCGCCTCCAGCGGTTCATGAGCCAGCCGTTCACGGTCGCGGAGGTCTTCACCGGCCGTCCCGGCAAGTACGTGACGATCAAGGACACGATCTCCTCGTTCAAGGAGATCCTCGAGGGCAAAGCAGACGATCTCCCCGAGCAGGCGTTCTTCCTGGCTGGAACGCTCGATGACGTCCGCGAGAACGCGGCCAAGCTGAACGCGTAGTCCGATGACGAATCTCGCCGCGGCTTTCGCCGACGCAGACTCGGCCCGATTCCAGTCCTGCGGGACTGAGATCGGCCTCGCCTGCGCCGGCTACGCCGGGGCGGTCTCTCCTCTCACCTCCTTCTCCATCGCCTCGCTCCCGGGGACGGGCCGTCGCCAGGACGCCGTGCTCGGGTCGATGAAGGGGAATGGAGTGGCCGCGCCGCGCGTCAGCGTCGGCGTAGCCGGCGGGATGGCGGGCGATCTTTGCCCGCAGGCATGAATTGGCCCGACAGCCAGCCGGCGAGAGCCGACGCCGCCGAGGTACGAACTAGATGCCGCTGCACCTGGAGATCGTCACGCCGGAACGGCTCGCGTACTCGGACGAGGTCGACATGGTGCTCGTCCCGGGGAGCGAGGGCGAGCTCGGAATCCTGCCCCATCACACGCCGCTCGTGAGCCTGCTCGGCGTCGGCGAGCTGAAGATCCGCAAGGGCGGCAGCGAGGAGGTCTTCGCCATCGCGGGCGGGTTCCTCCAGGTCCGGCCCGACAAGGTCGTCGTGATGGCGGAGACCGCGGAGATCGACTCCGACATCGACCTCGAGCGTGCCCAGAAGGCGCGTGCCGAGGCCGAGAAGGCGCTCGAGGGCGGCTTCGTCGAAGGCGCGGACCTGTCCGCCGCCCGGGCCGAGCTCCAGCGCGCGCTCGTCCGGATCCGCGTCGCGGAGCACCGGCGACGGGAGGGCCCTCGGTCCCGGGGGTGATCACTGACCATGGCTGACGCCAGGCCGTTCCACTGGGAGTACGTCCCCGAGGCGCCGCCCCCGGAGGCATTCCGGATCGAGGGCGGCCGGCCGCTCGAGGGCACCGTCACGGTGTCCGGGGCGAAGAACGCCGCCCTCAAGCTGCTCGCCGCGGCGTGCCTGACCGGCGAGCGCTGCCGGTTCGAGAACGTGCCCGAGATCGAGGACGTCCGCGTCATGTGCGAGGTCCTCGGCGACCTCGGCGTCGTCGTCGAGCACCCCGAGCCCGGCGTCTACGAGGTCGCGGCAGGCGACGTCGACTGGCTGTTCATCCCGCTCGAGGCCGCGGCCAAGATGCGCGCCTCGTTCATCCTCCTGGGGCCGCTCCTCGCGCGGTTCGGGCGGGTCATCATCAGCAACCCGGGCGGCGACCGGATCGGCCGGCGGCCGGTCAACCTCCACGTGGACGCGATGCGCTCGCTCGGGGCGGACATCGAGTACCGCAACGGCTACTACTACGCGACGGCGCACGGCCGGCTGCGGGGCGGCGAGGTCACGTTCCCCCAGGTGACCGTCATGGGCACCGAGAACGCGATGCTCGCGGCAACCCTCGCCGAAGGGCACACCGTCATCCGGCCCGCGGCCCAGGAGCCCGAGGTGGACGACCTCGTCGAGTTCCTGTGCAAGATGGGCGCCGAGGTCGTGCGGACCGCGCCCGACACGATCGAGGTCGAGGGCCGCAAGCGGCTCCGCGGCGCGTCGCACTCGGTCATCCCGGACCGGATCGAGACCGGGACGTTCCTCGTCGCGGCCGCGGTCACGGGTGGGCGGCTCACGCTCGAGAACGCGGCCTGTGACCACGTGACGGCGCTGATCGACGTGTTCAAGCAGGTCGGCGTGCCGATCGAATGCGGCGTCAGGGCCATCCACATCGACGCGACCGGCCTCCGGCCCGGCGATCTCCGCGCCGTCGACATCGCGACCGTCGCCGTACCCCGGCCTCGCGACCGACGTCCAGCCACCGACCTGCGTCCTCCTCACCCAGGCGAGCGGCACCTCGCGCGTCCACGAGTCGGTCTTCGAGGACCGCATCGAATGGCTCGTCCGAGCTGCGCAAGCTCGGCGCGAGCATCGACATCGAGGACGCCCACAACGCCGCCATCCACGGGCCGGCCCCGCTCCACGGCGCGGAGGCGACCATCGGGGACCTGCGCGCCGGGGCGTCGCTCATCCTCGCCGCCCTCGCCGCCGATGGGACGTCGCTCATCCACGGCGCGCACCACGTGGAGCGGGGGTATGAGAACATCGACCGCAAGTTCCAGCAGCTGGGTGCCAGCATCGTCCGCTCGGCCGACACGGCCCCGTGACGTCCCCAGCCGCGTGTCACCTTCGCGCCGCGGCCATCCCGGTCGCACCGCGGGCCTCGGAGTAGCAACCCCCACGTCATGAAGATCGGCATCGACCTCGGTACCGCGAACGTCATCGTCTACGTCAAGGGCAAGGGAATCGTCATCACCGAGCCGTCCGTCGTTGCCGTGGGCGAGGACAACCGGATCGTCGCGGTGGGCGAAGAGGCCCGCGAGATGATCGGCCGCACGCCCGGCAACATCCAGGCCATCCGCCCGATGAAGGACGGCGTCATCGCCGACTACGTCATCACCGAGGCGATGCTCCGCTTCTTCATCGGCAAGGCGACGAAGGGCCGGATCGGGTTCTCCCGCCCCGAGGTCATGATCTCCGTCCCGGCGGGCGTGACGTCCGTCGAGAAGCGCGCCGTGCGCGACGCCGCCCTCAAGGCGGGCGCCAAGGAGGCGTACCTCATCGAGGAGCCGCTGGCCGCCGCGATCGGCGCCAACGTGCCGATCAGCGGGCCGTCGGGGAACATGATCATCGACATCGGCGGCGGCACGTCCGAGATCGCGGTCATGGCGCTCGGCGGGATCGTCGTGTTCAACAGCCTCCGGGTGGGCGGCAACAAGTTCGACGAGTCGATCGCGTCCTACATCCGCAAGAAGTACAACCTCATGGTCGGCGAGCGGACCGCTGAGGAGGTCAAGATCCAGATCGGCACGGCCCTGCCGCTGGAGCGCGAGCTCACGATGGAGGTCCGCGGCCGCGACCTCATCGCCGGCCTCCCGCGCACGATCCCGATCACGTCCTCGGAGGTCATGGAGGCGATCGAGGTCCCGCTCCAGCAGCTTGTCGCTGCGGTCCGGACGGTCCTCGAGCAGACGCCGCCCGAGCTCAGCTCGGACATCATCGACAAGGGCATGGTGATGTCCGGTGGCGGCTCGCTGCTGCGCAACATCGACAAGCTCCTGACGCAGGTCACGGGCGTTCCCTGCCACGTCGCGGAGAACTCCCTCAACTGCGTGGCGCTCGGCACGGGCCTGGCCCTCGAGCACTTCGACTTCTTCAAGAAGTCGCTCGTCCAGCAGATCTAGTGGTCGTCTGGCCCGGCGCCGCAGGCATCCTCGGCGATTCTGCAGATCTGCGGCGACTCGTCCGTTCCGTCCCTCCTCAGATAAGGAGGGGGTGGCGGAGCAGGCGGAGCCCAGGCAGGAAGGCGGGGCCTACCGGACGCGATCTCAGTCCCGCAGGACTGGAATCGCGGAGGATGGCCACGCCGTCCTGCCGGAAGGACCCAAGTCCAGCATGACCCGCTACTACATCGACATGCACTGTCACACCAACGCCAGCTTCGACAGCCTCTCCGACCCCGGGAGCGTCGTCCGTGCCGCCGCCAAGCGCGGCCTCACCCACCTCGCGATCACCGACCACGACCGGATCGAGGGGGCGCTCCGAGCGCGCGACGCGGCGCCCGACGGGCTCACCGTGATCGTCGGGGAGGAGATCAAGACCGCCGACGGGGATCTCATCGCCCTGTTCCTCGAGCACGCCGTGGCGCCGCACATGCCGGCGGCCGAGACGATCGAGGCGGTCCGGGCGCAGGGCGGGCTCGTGGGCATCCCGCACCCGTTCGACCGGTTCCGCGGCTCGATGCTCAAGGATCCCCGACTCGAGGCAGATCGCCTCGATGGTCGACTGGGTCGAGGCGCACAACGCGCGGGTCGTGGGCGGCACGGGCAACGAGCGGGCCCAGGCGTTCGCGCTCGAGATGGGCCTGCCCGGCATCGCCGTGAGCGACGCCCACAGCGTGCTCGAGGTCGCCGTCGCGTACACCGCGCTCGACGCCGATCCGTCGACCCCGGAGGGCCTCCTGGCTGCCCTGGCCACGCGTCGAGCTCGTCCCGGGCCGTGCGTCGTATATCGTGCGGACCCTGACGCCCATCTCCAAGCTGATCAACCGCGTCCGGGGCAACCGGCGCGTGCCACCGCCTCCGGCAGCGCCAGGAGCGCCGTCCATCGAATGAGTGAGCCACCCGTGCCCGACGACCAGGACCCGCAGCTCCAGCCGACCGCGCCCGCCGCCGAGCCCGTGGCCCCGGCAGCCGCCGTCGACGACGAGAAGCCGCCGATGGCGCTCGGGCAGCGGCTGCGCCAGCCGAGGACGATCCTCTCGATTGCGATCCCGCTGCTCCTGCTCGTGCTCATCGCGCGGTTCGCGCTCAACATCGACGTCGGGGAGGTCGTCGCGGGCATCGCCGAGGCGAACCCGTGGCTCCTGCTGGCCGCCCTCGGCGTGTTCTACCTCGGCTTCCCGCTCCGCGGCCTGCGCTGGCAGATGCTGCTCAAGTCCACGGGCCAGCCGATCACGGTCAAGGACTCGACCGAGATCCTGTACCTCTCGTGGCTCGTGAACTGCCTCGTGCCGGCGAAGCTCGGCGACGTCTATCGGGCGTGGCTGCTCAAGATCAACAGCCAGGCGTCGCTGTCGCGGACGTTCGGCACCGTGTTCATCGAGCGCATCCTCGACCTGTTCGTCATCGCGGTCCTGGGCCTGCTCGCCGGGTTCTGGAGCTTCCGGAGCGGCCTGCCGCCCGAGATCCAGTTCGTCGGCGCCCTGGGTGTTGCGACGGTCGTGATCCTCGCGGGGCTCCTGCTCACGCTCCGCAACTTCGGCCGCCGGATCATCATCGCCCTGCCCGTTCCCGGACCGGGTCCTCGAGCTCTACGATCGCTTCGAGGAAGGCGTGTTCAGCGCCATCACCTTCCGCCAGCTGCCGCCGCTGATCGTCCTCACGACGTTCATCTGGGCGACCGAGGGGCTGCGGCTGTACTTCGTCGTCCAGGCACTCGGCTTCGACGACGTGACCCTCGGCACTCTCCGGCGCCGTGTTCGTCGCCCTGATCGGCTCGCTGCTCACGGCCGTGCCGTTCAGCCCCGCCGGGCTGGGCGTCGTGGACGCCGGACATGGGCGCGGTGCTCGTGCTCGCCTACGGGATCCCGGCCACCGAGGCGACGACGATCGTCGTGGTCGACCGAGTCATCAGCGTGTTCTCGATCATCGTCTTCGGCTCGATCCTGTATGTCTTCTCGGGCAAGCGGAAGGGCGAGGGCCTCTCTCCCGTCAACGGCGTCACGCCCCCTCGGCCCGTCACGAGCTGACGATCGGGGGCACCCGACCGGGACCCCTCCGCCGGACGTCTCACGCCCGCACCGCCCGCGAGTGCACCACACTGCAATGTCGTGTCGACGCGGACGCACCATTTCTGAGTACCAACGGGTGATTGGGCGGCGGGAGGATCGGATCGACACTGCAATCCGACCTCACGCAATGACGTGGGGGCCTAGCCCAAGGCGATCGATGACGACCGACAACGGCCGCGCATTCAACGAATGGCTTCGAGCCCAGCTCAAGGCCAAGAAGATGTCGCAGCGACAACTGGCACAGCAGTCGGGCGTGGACCATTCCACGATCTCCCGACTGATCCGTGGCGATCGGATGCCGTCCCTCGGGACAGCGACGAAGCTCGCCAGGGGACTGCGCGAGATCCGCGAGGACTCCGACACCAGCACCGCCCTCGGCGTCGTGTCCGTTGGGCCCCAGAACCCGACCGCCCGCGTCGAGTACGCCCTGCGTGCCGACGAGGCGCTGTCGGAGCCCCAGGTCCGTCAGATCATGGAGTACTACCTGGCAGTTCGGGTTCGCCGTTTCGCGCGCACCTACTCCAGCGTCGGTGCTGCCGATTTAGGCATCGGCAGCAACGGCTCCACGAGCTCGGCGGGCAGCGTCTACGGGCGTTCTGCCCCGATGAACGGCGGGGGCGTCACGACGCCTTCCGTCTACCGGAGCCCGGCTCCGCCTCCGCGCTACGGCGCGGTGCGGCCCGCGGTCCGGCCGCCGACCCGGACGCCGGGTCGTCCCTAGGCACACTTCCAGGGCACGGCCCGGGCGTCCCTCCACGTCTGGGTCTCGGGGACAGCGAACGCCGGTCTGCAGGGGCCGGCGTTCGCGCTTTAAGCGGGGCCGCCGCCGTCACTGCGCCGGGAGCACCGTGATCGTCCGTCGCGCGCCGGCCGTGAACCGGTCCAGCGGCACCCTGCCAGTGCCCGGCGTGCGTCGCGTAGGCGAGCTCGGCCTCGCCACCGCAGCGTGCGCCCATGAGGTCCTCGAACAGCGGGTCGCAGACGAGGATCACGCCGCCCGGCGGGTCCTGCCCGGCGACCGGGGCCAGGGGGACGGCGCCACGCCGCTCGAGCGGGAAGCGGATCGCGTCCGGCGACTTGACCTCTGGCAGGCTCACGAGCGTCAGCGCGCGGGACGTCCTGGCCCGCGATGAGCCGCCCGCCGCCTCGTCGGCGAGCGGCCACCCGCCGTCCTCGGCCGCGGCCGGGGGCCAGCGCCAGACCGACACCGCGACGAGCACGACGAGCGCCGCCAGCCCGAGCCCCCGCCCGACGAGGCGCGACTCCCGACGGCCGCCCGACGCCCGCGGGTCGACGAACCGGCCGACGTAGCCTGCCGCCGCCGCGATCCCGGTCGCCGCGACGACGAGCACGAGCGGGTCGAGGTACGTGTGGTAGTGGTCGTTCGGGAGGCCCGGGACGGCGCTCAGGAGCGTCGGCGCCGTGAGCGCGAGCGCGGGCAGCGACCACAGCAGCGTGCCCGTGAACAGCACCAGCGCGGGCCGCGCCCGGTTGCCGCCGCCACGGAGCGCCACGCCGAGCAGCAGCGATCACGATCACCGTCACGGCCGCGGAAGCCATCGGCGCCTCCGTGATGACGCCGGTGAACGGCCAGGCGAGCGAGCGGAACGCGACGACGAGCATCCGCGTCACGAGGTCCCCGCCCGCCCCGACGCCCATCCCGCCGCGGAGGTAGCCGACGAGGCCCTGGGTGTCCGTGAACCCGGTCTCGAGCTCGTGGACGAGGAGCGGCAGGTACCCGCCGCGACGATCGCGGCCCCGCCGAGGCCCGCGAGCAGGACGGTGCCGCGCTCGCCGTCGGCCGCCGCGCGAGGTCGAGGACCCACGCGAGCAGGAGCGGCGGCACGAGGAGCCCGCCGCTGACGTGGAGCTGCATCGCGAGCGTGCACCCGACGGCCGCCAGGAGCCACCAGCGCGCCGAGTAGCGCGTCCAGGCGAGCACCGCCCCCAGGAGCGCGAGCGCGGCGCCGAGCGGCACGGGGTTCGGGTTCCAGATGAACGTCGAGCCGAGGACGAGGGCCGGCGACGCGGCGGCGAGCACGCCCGCGACGTGCCCGGTCCAGCGGCCGCCGACCGCGTAGCCGAGCGCCCAGATCGCCGCGACCGTCGCGAGCCCGAGGAGCGTGATCGTGAGCACGATCGCGTGCGGGTCCACGTCGGTGAGGAACGCCGCCGGCGCCAGCAGGTAGTAGTAGAGGGCGCCGTGGTGGAACGTCCCGCGAACGTGGACGGCCCGAGGAGCGGCACCTGGCCGTCGCGGACCCAGTGGAGGAGCACCAGGAGCTCGTTGCCCTGGTCGGCGTCCCACTGGCCGCGGAGCGCGAGGCCGGGGAGCCGCGTCGCGACCGCGAGGACGAGGATGCCGACGAGGCACAGCACGTCCTGCAGGCCGATGCGGCTGGCGCGTTCCACGGGTGCCGTCAGTCCCGCGCCGGCGGGGACGTGGGATCGGGTCGCGGAGCGCGCCGCGGTCGCTGGGCCTTCGCCAGCGCGATGGCCCTGGGATCGTTGCCCTCGGGGTCGGCGGGGGCGCTGCGGCCCTTCGCGCTCCGCGTGGCGAACGCCTCGGGCGGCAGGTCCTCGATCGGCTCGCCCGCGGCCAGCGCCTTCGCCCTCGCCATGTTCACGGCGTCGTAGCCGTCCTCCATCCCCGGTGTCTCGAGCATGTACACGACGTGGTCGAGCGCCGGGTGGGTCAGCATCCGCGCGAGGCCCGCGCCGCCGATCCGCCCGGCCCCGACGTGCTCGTGGCGGTCCGCCAGGGACCCGAGCTCCGAGCGCGAGTCGTTGAGGTGGACCATGACGAGGCGGTCGATGCCGAGCGCGGCGTCGAAACGCGTCGATCACCTCGTCGACGCCCTCGGCGGTGTCGATCGGGTAGCCCGCGCCCCACAGGTGCGCCGTGTCGAGGCAGTACCCGAAGCGGTCCGGGCCGACGCCCACGGCCGAGGTGGCCGCCTCGATCCCCGCGAGCTCCTCGATCCTCGCGCCCAGCCCGAAGCCGCCGCCGGAGCCGTTCTCGAGGACGAGGAGGGGAGTGGCCCCGCGGTCGCCGTCGTGGTCGCCTTCGTCGCTTCGCTCGGGTCCGCGGCGTCGGCGGCCTCCGCGAGCGCGAGCACGTGCGCGAGCCCGTCCGCGAGCCGGGCGACGCCGGCCTCCGGGCCCTCGTCGCGGTGCGAGCCGATGTGGACGTTCACGAACGTGGCGCCGTAGGCCCTCGCCACGCGGAGCTCGTTGGCGAGGACGACGATCGACTGGTCGTAGAACGCCGGCTCCGGCCCCGCGAGGTTGACGAGGTACGGGGCGTGGATGGCGATCGGGGCGATGTCGTGGGCTGCGAGCCGCGCCCGGAACGCGGGCAGCTCCTCGGGGAGGGTGGGTCGGCGTCGCCACGCGGTCGGGTTGTCGGTGAACACCTGGATCGCGGACGCCCCGATCTCGGCCGCGCGGTCCGCGGCCTTCACCATGCCTTCGCCGAGGGGGAGGTGGGCGCCGATCCGCCGGCCGTTCGCGAGCATTGCCCGAAGAGTATCCGGGGGACGAGGCGCGCGGCAGCCGTCCTAGACTGGCGGGCATGGACGAGGCGACGCTGGGCGGGCTGCGCGCGGTCGTGGACGCGACCCGGCTCCGGATCATCGCGCGGCTGGTCAGCCGGCCCGCGGACGCGGAGACGCTCGCCGGGCGAGCTGCGCCAGCCCGTGCCCGCGATCCGGCGTCACCTGGGCGTCCTGGTCGCGGCGGGGCTCGCCGAGGAGCGCTCGGACACGCCCGGGCTGTTCGGCGCCCGGCTCGACCGGCTGGGCGAGCTCGGTCGGTCGCTCGCGGCGATGGAGGCGGAGGCGGCCGGTCGATCGTTCGGTGACGAGGGCGAGTGGCCGCACGATGGCGAGCCGCTCGCCGACACGCTCGCCCGCCTGGACCTCTCACGCGACGACGCGAAGGTCCTTCGCTCCTACCTCGTCGACGGTCGGCTCACGACGATCCCGGCGCAGGGCAAGAAGCGGCTCGTGATCCTGCGGTTCCTCCTCGAGCGGGTGTTCACCGAGGATCGCCCGTACCCGGAGAAGGAGGTCAACCAGCGGCTGGCGCTGTTCCACCGGGACGTGGCCGCCCTCCGGCGCTACCTGTACGACGAGCGGTTCGTGGACCGCGACCACGGCGATCTACGTCCGGGCGGTCCCGCGACCGCCGCTCCCCGATCCGGTCGGCTGACGCTTCGCCCGGCTAGCCGCGACCGTTCTTCGAGCCCTGCTTCGACCGCGGCGAGTACTCGCCCCCGACCATGGGCTCGATGACGCCGAAGTTGCCGTCCCGGCGCCGGTAGAGCACGGCGACGCGCTCGTTCTCCGCGTTCACGAACACGTAGAAGTCGTGCCCGAGGTCCTCCATCGCCGCGACGGCGTCCTCCTCGAACATCGGCTCGATCGCGAACCGCTTCGTCTTCACGATCGTCCGTTCGCGGGTCCCGTCGGCCGTGCCGTCGGCGATCTTCCGGAGGAGGTCCTTCTCTTCCGGGGGTCTCGCCCGAACCCGGGGCTTCTCCTTGTGGTCGCGGGCCTGGCGCTCCACCTTGTCCACGACCTGGTCGATCGCCGCCTGGTAGCTGGACCCGGTCGCCTTGCTCTTGAGCGTCGTCCCGTCGATGACGAGGGTGACGTCGGCGATGTGGGCGTCCGCGGCGCTGCGATGGGCCTCGTTGGAGAGCTCCAGGGTGGCGTCCGAACGGTCATCAAGGAGGCGCTCGAGGCGGCCGAGCTTGCGCTCCGCGTAATCACGGACCCGGTCCGGAACCTCGAGATTCTTGCCCCTGACGATCGTCCTCACGGCTGACCTCCCGGCGCGCGACCACGCCTGGTCTATGGGGCGGAGGGCCTGCGGATGCGGGACCCATCCGGACATCGAGTATAGGCCCGCCACGGGTGGGGGAGGGTAGCGACGAAGGTCGCGGAGGGGGCCGGACGCGAGTCATCGTTCGCGGGCCACCGTGATCGCGCTGACCGCGAGCGCGCCCGCCTCGAGGAGCGCGGCCGCCGCCCCGCCGAGCGTCGCGCCGGTCGTCACGACGTCGTCCACGAGGACGATCCAGCGGCCGGCGACCGCGCGCTCCTGGCCGGGCGCCACGCGGAACGCCTCGCGCACGTTGTCCGCCCGGTGCCGCCGGTCGAGCCGGTACTGGGCGGTCGTCGCGCGTTCGCGTCGGACGGCGACGGTCATCGGCAGCCGGAGCGCGCGGGCGGCCACGTCGGCGATCAGGACCGCCTGGTCGTACCCGCGCTCGCGCTTCCGCGTCTCGTGGACCGGGACCGGCACGACCAGCTCGCCGCCCGCACCGACGGCCGCCCAGCGCGCCGCGACGGCCTCGCCGAGCGGCACCGCGAGCCTGCGCTCGCCCGCGTACTTGAGCGCGTGGAGCGCCCGGCGCACCGTCCCGGCGAACGGCGCACACCACTCGAGCTGGAGGAGCGGGTCCGGCGGCCCCTCCGCGAGACCGAGCGGCGTCCCGGGCGGCAGCCCGACGCGCTGCCGGATCGCCGGCAGGCATCGCGCGCAGATCGGGTCGCCCTCCGTCCCGCAGCCGGGACACACGGCCGGCAGCGCGAGGTCCACGAGCCTGCCGATGGGTCGCAGGAGCGTCGTCATGCGCTCCATGGTGGCGTGCGCCGCTTATCCGGCACTTGCGCCGACTGGGTCGGTCCCGTGTTGCCGGAGAGTCAACGGATCCGAGCTGGCGAGCCTGGCGCGACCCCGCCAGCCCGCGGACGCGGACCGCGAGTCAACGATCGCGAGCCACGAGGCCGGAAACGCGCCCGCCAGCCCGATTTGGTAGCGCCAGGGTCAACGCGCCAAGCCCGTCCGGTCATCCGTCCGCCCAGCGGGTGATTTGCGCGCTGCGAGACGGATCCCGCCCGGCCGGCGGTCGACTCGTTGCAGGTCGAGGTCGGCGTGCCTCGGTCCACCCGCTCGGAGGGCGATCCAGCACCGTTGGTCGGCTACCTGCCCGCTAGGCGGGCCGGGCGAGAGCGAGACGCAGCTCCCCGGCCGGGAAGCACGCGTCCTACCGACCCTCGCGGACCTCGACCCGGTCGCCGACGACGGTCCCCGTGGCGTCGATCGTCCCGACCGGCAGCTCGAGCACCCCGTCCGCGCCCCGCACGAGCGGCACCAGCCCCGTCCACGCCCGAAGTCCCCGGTGCACGGACCGGACGACCCGCACCCCGTCGGGGCCCGGCTTGGACACGAACACGGCGTCGATCGGGAAGCGCATGAACATCATGTGGATCCCGTTGCTGGCGGGCAGCCAGAGACCGTCCCCCGCGGTCAGCGAGGGACGGCCCATGAGGCCCATGAACTTGGCCCACAGCGAGCCGGCCGTTTCCAGCCGCTCGGCGAGGACCGTCGTGCGGTCGAGGTTGCGCGCGACGCCGCGCGTCGCGGATGCCACGCCCTAGCCGCCGGGACGCCGCTGCCCAGGTTGATCATGATCAGGATGATCGCGGGCCCGAGGATGACGATGAACAGCGACGGGAAGATGCACCCGACGAGCGGGAACAGCATCTTGATCGGCGCCTTGGCCGCCATCTCCTCGGCGCGCTGCCGGCGCTCGATCCGCAGCTGCTCGGACTGGACCTGCAGCACCTTGGAGATCGAGACACCCAGCTGCTCGGCCTGGATGATCGCGCCGATGAAGTTCGTGAGGGCCGGCACCTCGGTGCGCGGGATGATGTCCCGGAGCGCGTCACGACGCGGCTTGCCGACGCGGATCTCGGCGAGCGCCCGGCGGAACTCCTCGGTGAGGGGCCCCTTGAGCTTCTCGACGACCTTGCCCAGCGCCCCGTCGAAGCCGAGGCCCGCGCGGACGGAGATCGTCAGCAGGTCCAGGGCGTCCGGGATCTGCATCAGGATGCCCTTCTGGCGCTTCTTGACGCGGCCGCCGAGCCAGAACTCGGGGATCGTGTAGCCGAACATCACGCCGATCGGGATCATGATCAGGTTGACCGGGAACGGGACGAAGCTGATGACCCCGGGAAACACGAACAGCGCGAAGAAGATCAGGCCGCCGACGGCCGCGCCGATGGCCTTGATGCCCAGCCAGTCCGCGACCCGCATGTTGCCGGGGTTGCCGGCGATGGCGAGCCGCTTCTCGGTGGTCTGCGTGAACGAGGCGCTGGCCATGCCTCGACATGCGCCCGGAGAGCCGGGCCATGAGCGGCCGCAGCGTCCGGTCGATGATCGGCTGCTGGAGCTCGAGCTCCTCGAGGTTCTTCGCCTGCATCGACCCGAGCTGGGTCAGGCGGGCCTGGACCGGGTCCACCGGCGAGTTGCCGGCGAGCCCGATGACGATCAGGAGGATGGCGCCGGCCGCGACGCCCGCGACGACGAGTGCGAGGGGGTCCATCTGCTAGACCTCGATGTCGACGATGCGGCGGATGAACATGAAGCCCATGAACATCGCGAAGCCGCCGATCAGGAGGATGACCACGCCGGCCGGGAGGCCCGCGATCTGCGCCCGGTCGTCGAACATCGGCTGCATGAAGCCGGGTGCGGCGATGAACAGGAAGCCGGCCAGCGCGATCGGCAGGAAGCCGACGACGTAGCCCGACAGCCGCTGCTGTGCGGTGAGCGTGTTGATCTCGCCCTTGATGCGGACGCGCTCGCGGATCGTGAACGCGATGGAGTCGAGGATCTCGGCGAGGTTGCCGCCGACGGTGTGCTGGATCGAGATGGCCGTGGCCATCAGCTCCAGGTCGTCGGACCGGACGCGGCGGACCATGTTCTCGAGCGCGACCTCGAACGAGAGGCCGAGGTTGACCTCCCGGATGACCCGGCCGAACTCCGTCGAGATCGGCGGCCGCGACTCGCGGACCACGAGCTCGACGGCCTGGAGGAACGAGGAGCCGGCGCGCAGCGCGTTCGCGATCAGGGTGATCGTGTCCGGCAGCTGCTTGTTGAACGACTTGAGGCGCCCGGACTTCCGGCGGCCGAGCCAGAGGCGCGGCAGGAAGAACCCGACGAACAGCGCCCACGACGAGGAGGAACGGGTTGCGGAGGGTCGGCATCGCGACCGACAGCAGCACCATCAGCAGCGGCACGCCGACGATGGTGGCGGCCCAGATGACGAGGTACTCGCTGGGCTTGAGGCGGAGGTCGGCGCGGGCGATCTCGCGGGCGAGGTTCGCCCCGAAGTCGCGCTGCTCGACGACCTTGTTGAGCTGGGCCAGCGCCTCGCTCGACTGGAGCGCCTGCGCGATGCCCGCGGAGCCCGACGCGGCCTCCGGCTTCTCCACCTGGGTCGACGCGTAGCGCGCGAGTCGCGCGTTGACGTCGGAGCCATTGCCGGACATCGCCACGCCGATCGCGATCAGGAGGATCGCGCCGGCCGCGACGGCGGCGATGACGAGGGTCATATTGTCCACGTGCTGGCCTCCCGTCGGCTAGTAGCTGAAGCCGAACAGGCCCGGCGGCAGGTGGATGCCCTGGACCTCGAACTTCTCGACGAACTTGGGCCGGATGCCGGTCGGCTTGAGGCGGCCCTGGATCTTGCCCTCGACGACGCCCGTCTGCTCGAACACGAACACGTCCTGCATGACGATGACGTCGCCCTCCATGCCCTGGACCTCCGTGATGTTCACGATCCGGCGCGACCCGTCCTTGAGGCGGGACTGCTGGACGATGATGTCCACGGCGGAGGCGATCTGCTCCCGGATGGCGCGGACCGGGAGGTCGACGCCGGCCATGAGCACCATCGTCTCGAGGCGGGAGAGCATGTCGCGGGGGCTGTTGGCGTGGCCCGTGGACATCGAGCCGTCGTGGCCCGTGTTCATGGCCTGGAGCATGTCCAGCGCCTCGCCCGAGCGGCACTCGCCGACGATGATCCGGTCGGGCCGCATGCGCAGCGAGTTGCGGACGAGCTCCCGGATCGGGATCATGCCCTTGCCCTCGATGTTGGGCGGGCGGGACTCGAGCGTCACCACGTGCTCCTGGCGGAGCTGGAGCTCGGCGGCGTCCTCGATCGTCACGATCCGCTCGTCGTTCGGGATGAACGAGGAGAGGACGTTGAGGGTCGTCGTCTTGCCCGAGCCCGTGCCGCCGGACACGAACACGTTGAGGCGCGCCTCGACGGCGGCGCGGAGGAACTCGAACATGTCCGGGGTCGCGGTGCCGAAGCGGATCAGGTCGTCCACCGTGAAGGGGGAGGCGGAGAACTTCCGGATCGTGATGACGGGGCCCACGAGGGACAGCGGCGGGATGATCGCGTTGACGCGGGAGCCGTCGGTGAGGCGCGCGTCGACCATCGGGCTGGACTCGTCAACGCGGCGGCCGATCGGAGCGATGATCCGGTCGATGATCCGCATGACGTGGTCGTCGTTCTGGAACACGACGTTCGTGAGCTCGAGCTTGCCCGAGCGCTCGATGTAGACCTGGCGCGGGCCGTTGACCATGACCTCCGTGATGGACTCATCACGCAGGAGCGGCTCCAACGGGCCGAGGCCGATGATCTCGTCGGTGATCTGCTCGAGCATCCGCACGCGTTCGGCGCGCGTGAGGGCCAGGCCCTCCTCGTCGATGACCTTGCCGAAGATCTCCTCGATCTGGCGCCGGACCTCGACCTGGTTGGTGAGGTCGAGCTTCGGGTCGAGATCCTGGATCACCCGGGTCTGGATCCGGAACTTGACGTCCCGGAACGACTCCCGGACGGGCGCGGAGGCGCCGAGGCGCTGGCCCGTCGTGGGCGCCGGCGGCTGGCCGCCGGTGCCGCCCGGAGTGGGCGCGGGAAGGTTGGATCCCTCCGGCGCCGCGCCGGGTCGAGCGCTTTCGATCCGCTTCAACAGGGACATCGCTTACACCCCTTCGGCCGCGTACGGCCCTGGCACAGTCTGCCGCGTCATCGCCACGCGAACAGGGACTTCTTCTGTGCGGCCTTCTTGGCGTCCGCGCCGACGACTTCCGCCGGGTTGGTCCCCACGACCGCCTGAGCGAGCCGCAGGACGTCCTGGGACACCTGTGCCTCACGATTGCTGAGGAAGAACGGCACGCCCCGGTTGAGGGCGTACACGACGCTTCGACCGTCGGAGACGATCGTGTGATCGACGCGCCGCCCGATCGAGTGCTCCACGTCTGCGACGCGGATGCCCAGCGACGAATCGGCGCGATTGAGGACGAGCCGGACCTTGTCCGACTCGTACCCCAGCTGCTCCGCCACCTCGAGGAACAGGCGGATGTTCTTGATCGACGTGATCTCGAGCGACAGCATCGTGAGGACGGTGTCGGCGAGATCGAGGATGGCGAGGGTGGTGTCGTTGAACGAGGACATGCAGTCCACGACCACGAGGTCGTTGGTCTTGCGCAGTGCCTCGATCATCCGCTTGGCGCCCAGTGGGCGTGATGAGCTCGGCCATCTCCGGGCTGGGCGGTGCGAGGAGCACCTTGATGCCCGCGGAGTGGTTGATGACGAAGGTGTCCATGGACTCGGGCTCGCCCTGCTCAAGCTCGCCGATCAGGTCCGCGATGGACTTGTTCTTCGGGTTGAGGTTGAGCAGCACGCCCACGTCGCCGAACTGGAACGACGCGTCCACGAGGCAGGTCTTCTGGCCCAGCTCGGTCGCGGCGGCAACGGCGAGGTTCACGGCGAGCGTCGTGCGGCCCACGCCGCCCTTCGGCCCGAAGACCGCGACGACCCGGCCCGGCTCGCCCTCCTCGCGCACGCTGTTGGTGGGGCGGGGAGCGGCCGCGACCGGCGCCGCGGCGGCGGCTGCGGGCTGGACCACGATCCGGGAGAGCTTCTCCTGCTCCCGCGTGTAGACCTGTCGGATCGAGGCCGTCAGCTCGTCCGAGGAGAACGGCTTGACGAGGAACTCCCGGGCGCCGGCCAGCATCGAGCGGCGGAGGTAGTCGGCCTCGCCCTGGACGGACATCATCACGACGGCGGCGGTCGGGACCTCGGCGGAGAGACGCTCCGTCGCCGAGATGCCGTCCATGTCCGGCATGTTGATGTCCATGAGGACGACGTCCGGCGTCATCTCCTTGGCCATCTCGATTGCCTCGCGACCCGACGCGGCGGCACCCACGACCTCGATGTCCGTCTCGAAGCCGAGCAGCTTCGTGAGGTGATCGCGGGTCTCGGGGATGTCGTCGACGATGAGGACGCGGATCTGGTCTGCCATGAGTGGGTTGGTTCCGACCTCTGGGGCGCTACGGTGGCGGTAGGTTCGAAGGTGATGCGATGGCGATGGACCGGCGGTTCACCGGTCCATCGGGTCTCGCCTGCGCGGGCTCGGGGTGCCCGCGCCTGTGGCTGTCCGACCTGTTAGGGGCGGGCGCCGGGCTGGTTCGGGAGGATCGCCTCGACGAGCTCCGGCACCAGGACCCCGTAGTCGTCCACGAGCGTCTTGAGGGTGATGCCCGAGGTCGTCACCGGGACGATGGTCTCCGGCGGGAGCGGGTCGCCCGTGACCGGGTCGACGAAGTCCTTCGTGGCGCGGAGCACGAGGCTGATCGAGCCGTCGAGCTGGGCGTACTTGATGACCTCGGCCTGCTGGGTGTTGACCGCGAGGATCACGATCTGCTGCTGGCCGTTCAGGGTCGTGGCCGGGCCGCCGGAGGGCGCGGGCGCGTTCGGGTCGGTGGTGCCGGTGTCGGCGGGCGGCGGCGGGAGCAGCGTGCCCACGACGAGCGCACCCTGGAGCAGCGCCTTGACGCTCGTGCCGTTGATGCCGGTGACGACGGTGATCGTGTCGTCGTCGGGGTTCACGGTCACGACGGGGAACTTGTCGGCCGTGAGGCCCACGATCATGTCCACGTGGTCGCCGGCCTTGGTGAGCGTGCCGACGCCCGACACCTGGTCCACCTGGACCGCGATGCAGACGAGGCCCGCGGGGCACTCGAGGGTCTGGAGGCTGCTCGGGTTGCGCCCAGGATCACGCTCGTGATCAGCTGCCCGGTGGTGACGTCCTGGCGCGCGACCTGACCGATCACCAGCGACGGGGTCGATGAAGCTGTCGACAGGCTTGTCGCGCTCGATGAAGTTCTTCGTGGTCAGGTCGTCCGCCTGGATCTTCGTTCCGAGCGCGATGTCCTTGGCCGCGATCACGACCGCGACCTCGCGGAAGTTCGGATCATCGACTGCGTGCTGCGGCCGGCTTGCCGAACGTGACGACGACCAGGACGAACGCGACGATCGCGAGGAAGATCCCGATGAGCAGGACCAACCGGTTCGAGCGCTTCAAGGTATGTATCTCCCCGACGGATAACGTGTGAATACGTGTGACAGGTGGCAACACTCTAGCACCGCGATTCCGGCCCGATATCAGCCAAAGGGGCTAGTACCGTTGGGAGGAACTGTGCAGAGCCGTCGCACATCGTAAGGTGTCCTGCAAGGCTCCAAGCACAAGTGTCAACTCGGTGACAGGCCGGGTGTGACCCCGGTCCGGTCGCGCGAGCTGCTCGGTGGTCACCAGCCCGCCATCGCCCGCTAGGCGGGTGAACGGTGCGTCGGGTGAGCGCAACCGGTCGCTGGGCGGGTGAACCGTGCGGTCTGAGCCTCGGCCTGCATCGGATGACCCGGTGGGCGGGCGAGATGACGCACGGAGCGCACCGGTCGCTCGCTGGGCGGGCGCCGCGCGACCGGCGAGCCAGGACCGGGCAGCCAAAACGAAAGGCCCGCCGGAAACCCGGCGGGCCGATCAATGAGTGCGGTTGGTGCGATGAGGCGCTAGAGGTTGTCGCCGATGACGCTGAGCTTGTCGCTGATCTGTCCACCGAGGAAGAGCAGAGCGACGATCGAGACGACTGGCGATGAGGGCGAGGATGAGTGCGTATTCGGCGAGACCCTGGCCGTCCTCGTCCTGATGGGCCCGCGTCACGAGCTCCGTGAGCTTCGAGACGTGCACGGTGCGTTCACCTCCCTCCGGGGCAAGTTGCCCGAGACCGGGAGTGGTCCAGCCACCGGCGATGCCAGTGGCTGTACCCCCGATATGCCGACATCCTGTGCGGCCGAGGGTCCGCTGGCAACTAGCCGATGGTCCGCCCAAGTACCGCCGCCGGACATGAAACGACGCCGGCTGTCACTGTGACAGCCGGCGTCGTCGCTCAAGAGCGACGGGCTCGGACTAGACCGAGTTGCCGACGGTCGAGAGGATCTTCGAGACCTGGCCGCCCAGGAAGATCAGGGCGACGATCGCGACGATGGCGATGAGAGCAAGGATCAGCGCGTACTCCGCGAGGCCCTGGCCCTCCTCCTCGTCACGCACGATAAGCGAAGAGATAAGTGCGTTCAGCATTGTGAGGTGTACCTCCTTTCCCCGAAGCTCACGCCATTCCGGCGCGGCGAAGAGTCACGGTATGTGCGGACGGGCGCCGTGTCAATGCCGTTCGGAGCCTTCCCGGTGCTTCCCCGCACATCGGTAGCACATTCTTTACCCCACCGAAACCGAGGCCGCCGGACGCCAAAAGGCTCCCGGCAGAACCGGGAGCCTTCGAGGCGATTTCTCGCGAGGTTCGGCTAGACCGAGTTGCCGACCGTCGAGAGGATGTTCGAGACCTGGCCGCCCAGGAAGATGAGGGCGACGATCGCGACGATCGCGATGAGCGCGAGGATCAGCGCGTACTCCGCGAGACCCTGGCCCTCTTCCTCGTCCTGCGTGAGGAACGAGCTGATCCAGGAGTGGATGAGTGCCATGTGCGATGACTCCCCGTTTCCGGCGCCAATAATCGGGCCGGCTGATGCGCATCCTGAGGGAACGTGACGCACGACGAAATGGGACTTTCGTCCCATGGAACGCGAAACGGCCGCCGGGCGAACCCGGCGGCCGTCGTCGTTGCTGTGACCTGTGACTAGACGGAGTTGCCGACCGTCGACAGGATGCCCGAGACCTGGCCACCCAGGAAGATGAGGGCGACGATCGCCACGATGGCGATGAGCGCGAGGATCAGCGCGTACTCCGCGAGACCCTGGCCCTCCTCGTCCTTCTGGACCGAGGCGAGCAGCGAGTTGATGAGCGCCATTGATGGCCTCCTCTGAAGAGTGCAGCCCCCGAGATGAGTGGTGCGGCTGGGATGAAACGTACCGTGGATCGCAAAAGCGCCAAGTAGGACAGAGGTACCGGCCGGTGACGCCATCCGTAGCGATCGCGGTGCGGCGGCGCCACGTCGACGCGAGGTCAGCGGCCCCCGTGCGCCGCGTCCACGAGCACCCCGATGATGTCCGCCAGCTGTCCGCCGAAGAAGAAGATGATCGCCAGCGCGAGCAGCACGGCCCCGCCGAGGACGATGCTCGTCTCCAGGATCCCCGGTCCGTTGTCCGCGGTCGTCGCGTGGTCGCTCACCCGTCGCGCCTCAGCCGCCGGCGGCGTCCGCTTCGCCTGCGTCGGCCGCACCTCGGTGTCGCCGGCGGCCTCGGCCGTCTCCACGACGGGCAGCGGGACGACGAACCGCAGCTCCCCGCCGCTGGCGAGCACCTCGACCGTCGCGCCGATCGACCCGGCCCGCTCGAGGATGTCGCGGTGGGCCGCGGCGGGCAGGACGATGATCGCCGCCTCCTCGGCCGCGGTGACGGCCGCGGTCCGGGCCTCGTGGCGCTCCTCGATCATCCGCCGGATCTGGTCCGGGACGTCGCCGGTCGGGATCTCGGGCAGCGCCTCCTCGTGGCCGTGGGGCAGCACCACGGACCGCTCGGCGCTGAGGCTGGCCTCCAGCTCGTCCGACCAGTCGAGGCGCAGCGACACCTTCTCGGGTCCGAGCGCGAGGTACGACGCCAGCGCCTCGTCGAGGACGCGGAAGATCGTGCTCTCCATGTCCTGGGGGAGGCGTCGGTCGGTGCCCAGCGAGTCGAACTCCACGGGGACGTGGGCACGCCGGCCGCGGTCGCGCGCGGCGCGCCGGAGCGTGGGCACGAGGCCCAGGTCGTCGAGCACCATCGGGCGCACGTCGAAGATGAAGCCCTTCGTCGCGTCGAGCGTCTGCTGGACCATCTGGACGAGGAGCCGGAGCTCGTCCTTCGCCTGCGACGGGTCGCGGTCGAGGAGCCGCTCGACGATCTGCGCCTGGAGCGTGATGTTCGTGAGCGACTGCGCCGGCCCGTCGTGCATCGCCCGCGCGATCTCGCGGCGCAGGTCCTCCTGCGCGTTGAGGACCACGCGCGAGAGCGTCGGCGGCAGGGTCTCGACGATCTCGGGGAGGGACGACCCCGGCGGCCACGGGCCCCGGCGCGTCGCCGGCCGCGATCGTGATGTCGAGGCCGCCGACCTGGTCCGCGATCGCGGCGATCGCGTCCCGGTGGCGCGCGAGCGCCCGCCGCTTCCCGTCGAGGATGTCGACCTGCGCCTCCATGAGCGCGGCGCGACGGGTGAGCAGCAGCGCCTGGGCGTAGGCCTCGGCCGGGTCCTTCGCCTCGGACAGCTTGTCGGCGGCCTGGACGCGCTTCTGCTCGTGGCGGGCCGACTCGGTCCGCGCCTGGCCGACGAGCATGTCGATCTCGGTCAGCTCGCGGTCGAGGGTGGCGAGATCGGTCGCAAGGCGTGTGCCGAGCGCCTCCCCTTCGGTCGGCTGCGGGTCCGCGTGCTTGGTCATCGTGCGGTCGTGTCCCCCGGAAGCGTGGCCGACCTCAGTCTTCCGGCATCCGGATCCAGCCCTGGCGCATCGCGTACACCACGGCCTGGGTCCGGTCGTTGACGGAGAGCTTCCGGAGGATGGAGCTCATGTGGTTCTTGACCGTCTGCTCGCTGATCGACAGCGCGTAGGCGACCTGCTTGTTCGTCATGCCCTGGGCGATGTTGTCCAGGATCTCGACCTCGCGCGGCGAGAGCGGCGCGAAGATCGGGGCGGCCTCCTGGCCGTAGACGGCCAGCTCGCGGAACTCCTTGAGCACGCGCGAGGCGACGGCGGGCTTGCTGAACACCTTGTCGTTGATCAGGAACTCGCCGGTCGCGACGCGGCGGATGACCATCACGAGGTCTTCCGGCGCGATGTCCTTGAGGATGAACGCGGCCGCGCCGGCCTTGATCGCCTCGAACAGCGCGTCCTCGTCCTCGTCGGTCGAGAGGACGACGATCGCCGACGCGGGCAGCTCACGCTTGACGCGCTGGGTCGTCTCGATGCCGCCCGGGGCGGGCAGCGAGAGGTCCATGAGGATGACGTCAGGGTTCGTGGCGAACGCGGCGTCCAGCGCCGTCCGGGCGTCGTCCGCCTCGGCGACGATCTCGAAGTCGGGCTCGCGCTCGAGGATCTGGCGGATCCCGACGCGGAACAGCGCATGGTCGTCGACGATGAGGATCTTCATTCGCTCGAACGACTGGTTCCGGCGGTCGTTCCCACCTCCGCGGCGTCGCTCCGGGCCGTTGTAGTCCGTCATCCGTTCTCCTTTCGCGGCACCGGGATCGCCAGCCGGACCACCGTGCCCGCCTCCGGCCGTGAACGCACCTCAAACTGCGCGCCGACGAGCTCGGCCCGCTCCCGCATGAACTGGAGCCCGAAGTTGCGACGACCTCGGGCCGCCACCGCTCCGGTGTCGAAGCCGCGACCGTCGTCGCGGACCTCCAGGGTCCATTGTCCGTCCTCGAGCGCCGTGGTGATCACGACATTCGCAGCACCGGCGTGCTTGCGGACATTCTGCAGCGCTTCCTGTACCACTCGCAGCACCACCGTCTGGGCCGCATCGCCGAGCCCGTCGGCGGGTGCCGTGAGCTCGGTCGTGATGTGCAACCCAGAGAGTGCGGCCTGCGTGGTCACCGTGTCCACGATCGACCCGTCCAGCCCGAGCTCCACGAGCACCGGCGGCCGGAGCGATCCGATGAAGCTGCGCACGTCGCCCAGCTCCCGGCGGAGCAGCTCGCGCAGGAACCGGAGCTCCGCGCGGGCCATCGGCGGGTCGGACTCGAAGACGCGGTCGATGAACTCCACCTGGAAGATCGCGTTCGAGAGCGCCTGGGCCGGCCCGTCGTGGACCTCCTGCGCCAGGCGCGCACGCTCGGCCTCCTGGGCCTCGACGATCCGCATCCGCAGCTCGGACGGGAGCGACGGGAGCTCCTCGCTGCCGATGAGCGAGGTGTCGCCGCGCTCCATGAACAGCCACGTGCCCTCGATGTTGCGGATCGCGAGCTCGAGGCGCGACAGCTCCGTCTCGTGGAGCGCGAGGTCGCCGCGGGTGCGGTCCGCGTCGCCGCGGAGCATGCGCAGCCGGAGGTCCGCCGCCCCGACCTCGGCCGCCGAGGCCGCCGCGGTCGGCGTCGTGTCGCCGTTCGTCGAGTCGCCCGACTCGTGCTCGTGCGTGGCGAGGTCGTCGCGGACGCCCTCCCAGCGGGCCAGCTCCTCGAGGTACGCGGAGCGGTAGCGGTCGCGGATGCCGCGCAGCGTGTTGCCCGCGAAGCCGAGGGCCTCGGCCGCCTCGGCATGGAGCTCGTCGTACCGGCTGGCCGGCGACTCGGCGCGGGGTGCATCCATCGCCCGGAGTGTATCGGTGCCGGGGCTCACGGCGAGCGCTCCCCGGCCGCTTCGGTGGTGCCGGTCCGCGCCACGCCACGGCACTCGATGCGGAACACGCGGAAGCCGTCGATCGCCTCGGCGTCCGCCGGGTCGTCGGGGATCGGCAGCAGGACCTCCTCGAAGCACGAGGCGGCCGGGTCCTGCCCGTCGAGGATCGCCGGCCACGAGCCGTGCTCGCCGCGCGACGTGATGAGCCACTGGGCGCCGAACTGGTTCGCGAGGTCGAGGACGTCCGCGGGCGTCTCGTCGGGGAGCGCGAGGCTCCGGACCCGCGCCGTCTCGGCCAGCCAGATCGGCTGGGTCGTGGATCACCGGCGCGCTGTCGTCGAGCGGGGCGCCGATCGCGGCCATCTGGCGGGCGAGGACGTCGTACGTCCGCTCCGTCGCCCGCGCGCCCGTCCCGAACGACGGCAGCAGCGCGACCGAGAACACCGTCGAGGCGAAGACCGCGAGCAGCGCGCCGAGCCACGCGACCTGCCTGGTCCAGCCGAGCCGGCGCCCGAGGCGGGCGAGCCCGCCGTCGAGCGCGCCGAGGGCGCTGATGAGCAACAGCACGTGGATCGGTGCCGCGGCGTGGAGGAACGTGCCCCAGGTCGTCGCCACCGGGAACACGAGGCTCGTGACGAGGAACGTGATGACGCTCACGAGCAGCACCGGCCGGAGCGCGCGGTCGCGGCCCTGCCACGGCAGCGCGAGCAGCGCCGAGGACCGAGATCGGGATCCCGAGCAGCAGCAGGACGTTGAACAGGTTGTGGGCGATGCCGGCGACGCGCGCCTCGAGCAGCGCCTGCGGTCCCTGGGCGAGGTAGCGCGAGAGCGTCGGCGGGTCGTTCCACGCGAAGACGTCGAAGCCCGGTCACCGACAGCGCGTTCGAGATCGCCTGGCCCGGGAGCGGGCTGCCGAACACCGCCCAGTTGCGGACGGCCCACGGGGCGAAGACGAGCGAGGCTCACGACGGCGACGACGGCGATCATCCGCACCCGGACCGTGCGCGTCTCGCCGGCCCGTCGCCACGCGAGCCAGGCCCAGACCGCGGCGAGCCAGATGACCTCGTTGCGGGTGAGCGCGGCCGCGCCGACGAGCAGGCCCGCCCCGATGAGCCGGGGATCGGTCCAGCGCGCGCCGCGCGGGTCGGCGAGCACCCGGGTCATGAGCAGGCACGCGCCAAGGACGAGCGCGCCGAACAGCATCGTCGAGTCGGGCAGGGCCGCGTGGAGGAGGAGCGGGAGGTAGACCGCGGACGCGAGCCCCGTCCCGATCGCGAGCGTGCGCGCCCGGCCGGCGGGCAGCCCGCGCTCTGCGGCGACGTCCGCCGCGAGCCGCCAGGCGAGGACCGAGAGGACCGCGCCCGCGAGGACGGGGATCACCTGCGCGGCGCGATTCGCGGCGTCGAGGCTGATCGGCGCGGATCCGGCGAACAGGGCGATCGGGATCGCGGCCAGGAGCGACGGGAGGGGCAGCCAGACCTCGAACGCCGGCCGCGGGAACGAGAGCGGCGGCGTGCCGTAGCTCCAGATCGCGTCCGAGACGAGCCCGCGGCCCTCGACGAGGTTGCGCGCGACGCCGACGTAGTACGCCGTGTCCTCGGGCTTCGGGAAGCCGATGATCGAGGCCGTGACGACGCGCACGGCGAGCGCGACGACGAGGATGCCGAGCGCGGTCAGCCACGCCTCGCGGCGGGGGAGCGACCAGCCGTCGGTCACGGGCCGTCCTGCCGGCTCCACGGGGTACACGCCGACGTCGTCGGTCTCGAGGATCGGCGGGCCGACCCAGTCGGGGCGCTGCCCGTCGACGAGGATCTGCTCCGCCGCGGGCACCGTGTCGTCGCCCTCGAGGATCAGCCACTTGATCCCGTAGGCGCGGGCGACCTCCTCGACGGTGTCGAGCGGGTCGTTGACGAGGACCACGCCGCCGCGATCGGTCCAGTAGCGGTACCCCGACGCGTCGATCGACATCAGCCGGTCCGACGCCGGCACGCCGGCGGCATCGAGCGCCGACGCCACCGCCTGCATCCGCGTCCGCTTCTTGTCCCACGACGCGTGGACCGTGAACACGCCGAGGATCGCCGCGAGGACGCCGAACGTGACCGCGCCGGTCACGAACACCCGCGACGCCGACTCGACCGCAAACGTCATCCCAGTCGTCAAGTCCAGGGCGGCCGTGTCGGTGACCGTGACCCAGTCGTTGACACCGTCGAACCAGAGCGCGCCTCCGTTCTTTCCGGTTGCCGACCAGGTCGCACCGGCGATCGTGCCCGTATGGCCGCGACCGGAGACGTCCGCGAGAGTGGTGCCGCGACCGGCGTCGAAGGAGTACGCGGCGACCAGCGCGGACGTCCGGTCGAGAACGTGGCGGTGTAGGTCGTCGGGGCGGCCGGCGCGATGAGGGTGTGCGACTGGGCACCGCCATCGGACCAGGAGGTGAACGTGTACGACGAGCCGCCAGGGTCTGCGGCGAGAGGGCGCTGACGGAGTTGGTGGAGCCGACGATCACCGTGGCGGGTGAACGGGGTAGCGGCCCGTGGGACCGACGACGAGTCGGAGCCCGACGGGGCTCGAGGCGTACGTCAGCACCACGGTCCGCGGGTCGAGCCGAAGAGCTCGTCGTCCGAGAGACCGCCCGCGTCGGTCGCCGTCAGGCGAAGCTCGAGATACGAGGGATACTCGTGATCGGGGGCGTGAACGACCGCCGGCGACGCCCGAGAACGTCTGGATCGGGTGCGATGACAGTTCGAGGGGCAGTGATGCATGAGGACTCCCAGCTCACGCGCTGCCCGGCAGCGTCCCCTGCTCGGGGTCGGTCGCGGAGCCGGAGAAGGAGATGACGTTCCCGACCGGCCAGGTCGTCCCGGCGGCCGGGGGCCGATCGACGCGTCGGGCCGTGTTGCCGACGTTGATCTGACCGGATCGTGACGCTCGAGGCGCCCGCCGCGTCGGTGACGCGCAGGCGCACGTCGTAGTCGCCCGCTGTCGAGTACGTGCTGGTCGGCTGCGCCGCGGTCGAGTCGTCGTAGAGGCCGTCCTCGTCGAGGTCCCAGGCGTAGGTGAGCGTGTCGCCGGCGTCCGGATCGCTCGAGCCGGTGCCGTTGAAGGTGACCGCCAGCGGCGCGGCGCCGCTCGTCGGGTTCGCCGTCGCGACTGCAACCGGCGGCCTGTTCGCGCTGAAGTAGCGAATCCGCCGAATCGTGCCGCCGTCGAAGTCGGCATAGAACAGATCGCCCTCCGGTCCGATCTGGAGGTCGACCGGATTCGCGCTGCGGCCGCGCAACGTGAGCCGCGCGGCGGGGTTCGGCAACCCGTTCGCGCCTGCCGGCATCGCCCAGATGCAGTCACGCGAGTAGTCGGCGAAGAAGAGCGTGCCGGCGTAGCCCGGGTAGTTGCCCTCCTCGTAGAACGCGAGTCCCGCAGCGGACGAGCTGCCGGTCGGGCAGGTCTCGCCCGGGACCACCTGGGCGCTGTGGTTGTAGGTGTAGTACGGAGCGGTGACGCGGACGGGCCGGCGGCGTACAGGTTCTCGCAGATGCTGAGATTCGCGCCGTCGTAGCCGGACTGGCGCCCGTCACCCTCGTAGCACGGCCAGCCGAAGTTCTTGACGCCGCCGGCGGGATCGATCCGGTCGACCTCCTCCCAGTGTTCCAGCCGACGTCGCCGACCCACACCTCGCTCGTGTCCGGCCGGAAGCCGATCCGGAACGGGTTGCGGAAGCCGTGCGCGACGATCCGGCGCGCGTTCGGGATCGGAGCTGAACGCCAGCGGGTTGTCCGGCAGGCCATGGCCCGTCGCCGGATCGACGCGTATGAGCGACCCGTCGAGCGAGGTGGGATCGCTCGTCGTGCGCAGGTCCTGGCTGCGCAGTGCGCCGCCCTCTGCGGTTGGCGGCGTCAGGGTCGTGCCGAGACCGCCGGGCGGGTCGCCGCACGGGTTGAGCGGGCTGCCCCTGGCCGTAGTCGGCGAAATTGAAGCTGGCGCCGTCACCGCCGCTCACGTACAGCGCGCCGTCGGCGCCGAACGCGAGGGTGCCGATCGAGTGGCTCGGGTACTGCTGGCACCAGTCCTCGACCAGGACCTGCTCCGCGCCGGTCATCACGTTGCCGGCCGCCTGGAGCCGCGAGAGCCGGCCCGAGATGACGCAGCCGTCGCCGGTCGCGCCCGGTGGAGTCGGGCAGGGATCCGAAAGGATGCCCGGCGTGCCCCAGTGCGGCGCGATCCCGCCGATCGTCGCGTCGTGCGCGTAGAGGACGTAGACATACGGATTCGCCGGGAAGTTGGGGTCGAGGGCGAAGCCGAGCAGGCCGCGATCCCAGAAGTTGTGCACATTCGTGCTCAGGTCGGCGAACACCGTCGGCGTCGGGTCGGTGAGATTGTCGAAGACCTTGATCAGGCCGCTCTTCTCGGCGACGAAGACGCGCCCGTCGGACGCGAAGCGAACGACCGTCGGGATTGGTGAGCCCGCTGAAGACGACGGTCTCCTGGAAGCCGCTCGGAAGCGTGGCGGTGTGTGCCGCCGCAGGGATGACCAGCAGGACGTATCCCGAGCAAGACAGAGACCACATGGCGCCGGACGCCATTACCAACGTCTACTCCGTTGTGACGCGCTACACAACGCCACAGGAGCAGAGCTAGGCCGACGCTAGGATCGACTCATGCAGCCCGACGACCGCTCGTCGCTCCCCACCGGGGAGCGAGTCATCTCAGAGCACGTCCCGAGTGTCCGCTCGGTGTCGCTCGGCTTTTGGATCGGAACGGGTTCGCGCGACGAGACCGATTCG
>CAVYGJ010000008.1:0-112943 GCA_963768035.1 uncultured Chloroflexia bacterium | reverse complement strand
TTGCGCCGGGCGGCGATCCACGCCACCCAGACGACGATCCCCCAGAGGGCGAGGACGTAGAAGTGCGGGGCGAGCGCGACCGCCGAGTGGATGAACGTGCCGCCCGGGACGTGGACGGCGGACACGATCGCGCTGAACGCGAACAGGAGCACGGCGTAGCCGAAGTACGGGCCGAACGCGGCGTCGCGCCGCCGGTGCCACGCGCCGACGAGCGCGAACGGCACGAGGACGAGGACGCCCACGAGGACCGTGAAGATGAACGCCGCGGCCACGAACCCGCCGACGCGCGACAGGAGCAGCGGCCCGAGGCCCATCCCCAGCAGGTGGTCGAGGTTGGCGGGGATCGTGATCGAGTTCCACTCCCCGATGTCGCGGATGAACAGCACCTTGCCCGACGCGGTCGACGGCGAGAGCGACCCGAACGTCGCGAGCTGGCGGGCGTACCAGGGGGCGACGCACAGCGCGAAGCGCGGCGACCGCGCCGACCGCGGCGAGGAACGGGATCCGGGCGGGTCGCGGCCCGTCGGCGCCGAACGAGATCCGCGTCCGCAGGCGGTCCCACAGCCAGACCGCGCCGAGCACCGCGAGCACGAGGACGCCGTCGTTGCGCGAGAGCGTCGCGATCCCGCCCAGCAGCCCCGCGCCGACGAACGCCCACCGGCTCCCGCGCAGGCCGCGGGCCGCGAGGAACAGCGCCCCCGCGACGAGCGGCTGGTAGAGCGAGAAGTTGTCCGGCTGGACCATGTACACGAACGAGAGCGCCGGCAGCGCGGTGAGCAGGCCCGCGCCGACCGCGACGATCGGCGGCGCCCCGGCGTCCTTGCCGATCAGCCACGCGAGCGGCGCCGCGAACGCACCGGCGATCGCGAACGGGATCGCGGAGGCCATCGCGGTCGGGCCGAGCAGCCAGATGAACGGCACCTGGACGAGCGACGCCAGCGGCATCCAGTGGGCGTTGGACGGGATCGGCAGGACCGGGTTGGCGGGGATCGCGCCACCGACCTCGGGGAAGATCCAGATGAAGTCGACGTTGAAGCCGTGCCCCGCCGCCAGCTGCCGCGCGACGTCCACGTAGTAGAACGAATCGGGGTAGGCGGGATCGGGAAAGAGGGCCGCCGTCACGAGTCGGGCGACGAGGGCGAGCAGGTACAGGGCGATCGGAATCCGCACGGCCGGTGCAGCCTAGCACCGGGCACCGGTCCTCCTCGACGGTACGAATCGGCTACCGGGACCGCACACGCGGGGAGCGTTCGCGGGCCCCGTCGGCGGCTAGCATTCGGCGGTGGCCGCATCTGAGCGCACGGGGGAGACGGCCGCGTCAGGCATCGGCTGGCGCGGCCTCGTCGCCGTGCTTGTCGCGTCCCGGCTCGTCGTGGCGGCGGCCGCGCTGCTCGCCGAGAACGTCGTCACGCGCAACCCGCTGCTGACCGCCGGCGCCGACGGACCCGTCGTCGTCGAGCCTCACGAGCTGGGACGGGTGGTGGTATCTCGGCATCGTCCAGGACGGCTACCATGCGGCGCCACTCGAGGGGGCGTACCAGGACTTCGCGTTCCTCCCCCTGTACCCGATGCTCGTCAAGCTGCTGTCGCTCCCGTTCCGGGCTGGGAGGGGCTGATCGCCGTCCTGCTCTCGAACGCGCTGTTCGTCGTGGGGCTCGTGCTGCTCGTGCGGCTCACGGCGCCGCGGTTCGGGGAGGCGTTCGCGTTCCGGACCGCCGCCCTGCTCGCGATCTTCCCGTTCGCCGCCGTGTTCTCGATGGCGTACGCGGAGAGCCTGTTCCTCGTCCTGATGCTGGGCGCGTTCATCGCGGCGGAGCGGGGCAGGGCCGTCCCGGCGGGCGTGTTCCTCGCGCTCGCGACGCTGACCCGGTTGCAGGGCGCGGCGCTGATCATCCCGGTCGCCTGGATCCTGTGGGAGAACGCCGGGCGGCCGCGGTCGATTGGCGCCTTCAAGCCGTCGTGGCTCGCGCTCCTCCTCGGCCCGGCGGCGGCCGTCGGTGCCTTCCTGTGGGTCGTGTGGCTGACCGGCGACTCGGGCTCGTACGCGGCGGCGCAGGGCGCGTGGGGCCGGAGCGGCCTCGGCGGCGACGCGACCGGCACGCTCGCCGATGCGCTCGTCGAACACCGCCGCCCTCGCGATCGTGGTCACCAGGCGGTCAACCTGGCCGTCCTGCTGTTCGCGGTGTTCCTGTTCGTGTTCGTGCGGAAGGACCGGATCCCGGCGCGGTACGTCTGCGTGCCGGTGCTGTTCCTCGGGATGGTGTTCCTGTCCGGATCGATCCAGTCGATCGGGCGGCTCCTCATGCCGGCCTTTCCGTACGAGTGGATCCTCGCGGGCCGGCGCGGCATCGGCGGGCGTGTCGTCTGGCCGGCCGTGTCCGTGCTTCTCCTGTTCGTCCTGAGCACCGCGATGTTCGCCGGCTGGTTCGTCCCGTGACGACGACCGAGCGCCTCCGCGGCTCGCTCGCGCCGTGGGTCATCGCGGGCGCAATCGCCTGGTTCGGCGTCGCGTACATCGGCTGGACTCTGTGGAACCAGGATCCGCCGCGGGCGGGCTTCGACCTCGCGCTGCTGCTCGATGGCGCCCGGGCGCTGGCTGCCGGCCAGAGCCCGTACGACCCCACCATGCTCGCCGGCGGCTCGCCATCCGCGACCGAGCTCTTCTACTCGTACCCGCCGCCCGTCGCGCAGGCGATGCGCCTCGTCGCGTGGCTGCCCGACGGCGTGGTCCTCGTCCTGTGGGGCATCGGCGCGACCGCGGGCCTCGGGCACATCGGGGCGGAGATCGCGCGACGCCACCGCGAGGGCGAGCCCCGGAGCACGATCATCGGCGCCAAGGCGATGCTCGTCGCGCCGCTGTTCCTGCCGTTCGCGATCGCCGTGCTGTTCGGCAACCTCGACGCCTGGTACCCGCTGGCCTACGGCGCGCTCCTGCTCGCCGCGTTCCCGACGAGCGGCCGTGGGACGTTCGTCGCGGCAGGGATCGCCGTCGCGGTCGTCGCCGTGGCGAAGCTCCACCCCGGCACGCTCGTGCTCTGGCTCATCGCGCGGGTCCTGGTCGAGCGCGGCGATCGCTGGCGGACCGTGCTCCTGACCTGCGTGGCGGCGGGCCTCGCGATCGTCGGCGTCAGCGTGCTGCTCGGCGGCGTCCAGCTCTGGCTCGACTACGTCACGGTCATCCGGGCGGGCGCCGGCGCCGAGCTCGTGGACCCGCGCAACCTCGGCCCGGTGTCGCTGCTCGGGCAGGCGACGGGCATCGAGGGGGACGCGCTGAAGGTCGCCCAGGTCGTCGTGACGCTCGCCGCGGCCGGGCTCACGGTGCTCGCCGCCGTCCGCGTGAAGGACCCGGTCGCGAGCCTCGCCGTCGCGTTCGCCGCGTCGCTCGTCGTGCTCCCGGTGACCTGGTACCACTACCCGGTGGCGCTCGTGCCGATCGGCCTGGCGCTCGCGATCACGCGGCCGGCGTCGCGCCCCTGGGTCGCCGTGGCGATGGCCGTGGCCGGCGTCGCGATCGCGATCGGGCCGCTGCTGTGGGTCGCGGTGGCGATCATCGTCGTCGCCGCGTTCCGGGTGCCCGCGCCGCGCCGCACCGGTCAGCGACCGGCCCGCGCCCGAGCCCGCATGATCGGATCCTCGCTCAGCTACGGCGGACGCCCGTTCCTCGTCGCCCTCGCCGCGATGAACGCCATCACGGGCCTCGCCGCCGTGGCGACCCTCGCCGCCGCTCTCGTTCGGCGCCGATGCCGACGCGTTCCGCGACGGCGCGGCGCGATCGCCGACGGCGTCCGGTCGCCGACTTCGTGTTCACGCCGCTGTGCGGCCTGCTCGCGCGACCGCTCGCCTTGCTCTCCGCCAGAGGCAGCGGCCTAGCCTGCTGACCGTCGATCGGTGTCACGATCCTGCGTCGTCGGGGTCGCTCGTCGAGACGCGCGGCCGCGCCGGCGCTCGACCGCGTCCTCGTGCTCGTCGCCGCGTGACGTTCGCGTCCCGTCGTCAACGAGCTCCTGCTCGGCCAGGTCACCATCCTGATCGCCGCGCTCTCCGATCTCCCGCCTGCCGGACCGCGCGCGTCGAACGGGATCCCGTTCGGCGTCGCGCTCGCCCTCGTCCCGAAGCCGCTGCTGCTGCCCGATCCTCGCTCTGGATGCTGGTCCGGCGCCGCAGGCGCTCGTCGGCGCGCTGGTCGGCCGCGGGTCATCACGGCCGCGGCTCGGGCTCGCTGCTCCTGGGTCCGGACCTGCACCGGCATGGCTCGGACGTGCTGGCGCGACCGGCAGCGTCAGCCGCCACGGCAACCTGCTCGTTGTGGACCAACGGCGTTGACACCGGCTGGCGGCTCGTGCTCGCCGTCGCGGTCTCGCCGGACCCTCCTCGCGATTCCCTGCGCGACCGAGCGGCTGGGCTTCGTCGCGGCGCTCCTCGGCCGGCCTGTGCTCGCGCCGTACAGCCTGATCTACGCCGCTGTCGATCCTCGTCGTCGCCCTCCGGCCCGCGTTCGACGTCGTCGCCCGACGCGCTCCGGATCCTCGCGCTCGACGGCCAACCTCGCCGTCGATCACCGTCCCGTTCGCGTGGGCCGCAGGCTGGCTCGTCTCCCGTGGCCTCGATCAGCGGATCGATCGTCGCTCACGCGCCCGCGATGCGTCGCCGCACGATGCCGATGGCGAACACCATGCCGCTCGTGACGTCGGCGCACCAGTCCGATCGCCCAGCCAGCGCACACGATGGCGGTCGCGGCGACGACGCGCAGTGCTGTCCCGAGCGAGTATGGCGATGGACACCGCTGACGGCACCGGCTCGCCGCGTCGCGTGCGAGCCATGTCGAGATAGCTCCTGCCACGGACGCGAGCACCGATTGAGCAGCCAGGGAATGACCATCGCGAACGCCGCGGCGACCACCACGTCGACTCGCGATCCGCAGGATCCAAGGCCCGAGCGGCGACGAGGCGTCGGCTTCGCAGCGCGATGGCCAGCTGCGACGGCGAGCGCCGGTAACCACAGCCTGCCGCGAGCCGCCGCGTCCTGCCCACACGAGCACGGCTCGCCGAGCGTACGCATTCGCGTTTCCGGGGATCGCGCGGCAGCGCGAGACACGGCGCCTGTCAGCAGCGGCCAGACTATTAGTGATTGACGCCACGTCGCGCACGAACCGAGACCCCGAAGCCGATCCGATCCAACAGCGCACGCCAGACTGCCGACAAGCACCATAGGCCGCATCGCAACGACAGCCCAGGAGAACCAGCGGACGCCAAGTCACGGCGATCGGGTACAGGCGACGGGAGTCTGGTGCCAGACCAGAGCCGTGGCAGGAGATTGACGTCCCTGGCGCCGGACGCCAGCTCGTAGCGGCGAATAGCCATCGGTTGCCGCTCTCCGCGCCAGCGACGTATACCCATGCTCGCCGTCGCGATCGGCGAATGAGGTCGAGACCTGCCGAACGAATGACGAGTGTCCGTATGCGAGACTGCTACGACAGCGACCGCCCGACACGAACAGATGGTTTGGCCCTGCCGCGCGGGTGCGACCGCAGTGTCACTGGTCGACCTGCCGTCGAGAGCGGCACCCATGAGTCCGACGGCTGGAAGTTGCAACGATCGCAGATGGCTCATTCACGGGCGCAAGTATCAATGTACCACGTTCGGATCCGAACGCGCCCGGGTACCGCTCGAGCCTGGCCCCGTAGTCCCGGTTACAGGACGCACCACCGCGGCCTAGACTGCGGCGATGCCCGCGCGATCGCTGTCCATCGTGCTGCCCGCCTACAACGAGGAGGCGCGGATCGGCCCTGCCCTCGACGAGCTGTTCGGCTACCTGCACCGCCGCGGCACCGATGCTCGCGACGGGCGTCCCGGGTCGGCGGAGCTCCCGGCGACGATCCACGTCCTCGTGGTCGACGACGGGTCGTCCGACGGCACGGCGGCCATCGTCCGCGCCCGACCAGAGACCGCCGACGGCGAGCTCGAGCTGCTGACCGTGCCCGCACGGCGGCAAGGGCGCGGCGGTCCGCGCGGGGATGCTCCACGCGACGGACGATCTCATCGTGTTCGCCGACGCCGACATGGCGACGCCGCCCGACGAGCTGCCGCTCCTGTGCGAGGCGCTCGAGACGGCCGACGCCGCGTACGGCTCGCGCATCCAGGCCGACGGCTCCGACATGCGCGCCTCCCAGCCCGGCTGGCGGCGGCTCCTCGGCAAGACGTTCCACGCCCTCGCGTCGCTGTGGGTCGTCGGCCCGGTCCAGGACACGCAGTGCGGCTTCAAGGGCTTCCACCGAGACGTCGCCCGCGACGTCTTCGCCCGCCAGCAGGTCACGAGCATCGTGTTCGACGTGGAGCTCGTCTTCCTCGTCCGCCGCCGCGGCTACAGCTACCGCGTGGTGCCGATCCGCTGGGCAGACCGCCGTGGGTCGCGCATGCACCCGGGCCTGGGGCTGGCCATTCGGGTCGCGTGGGACCTGTTCCGGATCCCGGTCATCCACCGCGACGTGAAGCGGCTCAAGGGCGCGGGCGTCGGACTCCCACGACCAGGCGGCCGCCTGACCGGCGTGTCGCGCGGCGATGACGCACCCATGAGCGAGGGCGCCGCCTGGCGGCTCGTGCCGCCGTTCGCGATCGGCCTCATGGTGCTCCTCGTCGCGGCGACGGTCGCCGTCGCGGGCAACACGCTGGGCTACGACTTCCTCGCCTACCACGCGGCCGCCGAGCGGGTGCTCTCGGGGCAGCCCGCGTACGACACCTCGTTCCAGGCGGCCGGCGGCTTCGGGCTGTTCTACTACCCGCCGACGTTCATCCCGCTCGTGCTGCCGTTCGGGCTGCTGCCCGGAGACGACCGCCGTGGCGGCGTGGATCGGCCTGCTGCTCGTGGCGTTCGTGGTCGGCGTCGCGATCCTGCCGGTGCGCACGAGCGTGCGCTGGCTCGTGCTCCTGCTCGCCGCGCAGTCGTGGCCGTTCCTGTACGCGATCAAGCTCGGCCAGGTCGGCCCGCTGCTGTTCCTCCTGTTCGCGATCGGCTGGCGCTGGCTGGACACGCGGCCGGTGGTCCTCGGCGTGTCGGCGGGCCTCGGGGCGGCGATCAAGCTCCAGCCGGGGCTGATCCTCGTGTGGGCGCTGCTCACCCGGCGCTGGATCGCGGTCGTGGCCGGTGCGGCCGTGCTGGTCATCCTCGCGCTGCTCGCGACGCTCCTCTCCGGGTTCGCGGTCGTGGTCGGACTTCCTGCTCCTCGTCGGCCGGGTCTCGGACCCGATCACGACGCCCCACAACGTGACGCCCGGCGCGGTGGCCTACGGGCTCGGGCTGTCGCGCGAGCTCTCGATGGTCATCCAGTACGCGTCGATGGGGCTCGCGATCCTCGCCGTCGTGTTCGCGGCGTTCCGGCTCGCGTCGGTGCCCTCGTACCTCGTCGCGGTCGTCGCGAGCCAGCTCCTCTCGCCGATCCTGTGGGACCACTACGCGCTGCTGCTCCTGCTCCCGGTCGCGTGGATGCTGGACCGCGGGCGCTGGTGGGCGATCGCGATCCCGCTCGCGACGTCGGTCGTGCTGGTGGGGTGGATCCCCGCGTGGGTCTATCCGCTCGCGTTCTGGGCGACGCTCGTCGGGGTCATCGGCGTCGGGCTCACCCGCGGTCGGGGCGTCCTCGTCGGCCGAGTCCGTGCCGCGCGACCCGGTGGAGTGGCCGGCATGATCGCCAATCGCGCTCGGTTCCGACCGGCGCCTGATTCGTGCTCGCCGCGCGCCCCGTCGCCGTGGTCGAGTGGCGCTCGTCGGCGGCATCACCGTCGCGATGCCACGCTGTGGACGACGCGCTGAGCATGCTCATCGCCGTGGTGCCGATTGTGGCGCCGCACCGCGCCCGCGGCCGGCGTCGCGCCCGTCCCCCTCCGCGCCCGCGCAGGAACGTGAACTGGCTGCGGCTGACCCGTGACGGCCTGTACATCGCGGGGATCGTGTTCGCGGTCATCTTCTGGCTGTACTACCAGGGCGGCGGCCGGCCGGACGACGCGCACTGGTACTGGTCCGCGAACTCGCACGCGCTCTACCCACACCCCGAGCTCGCCGAGAACAACGGCTACAACTACTCGCCGGCGTTCGAGTTCTTCGTCGGCTGGACGCGGCTCATCCCGTTCGAGGTGTTCGTCGCCCTCTACCGCGCGGTCCTGCTGGCTGCGGTCGTCTACATGGCCGGCCCGTTCACGCTGTTCGTCCTGCTCTTCAACCCGGTCGGCTCCGAGATCAACGCGGGCAACATCCAGATCCTGATGGCCCTCGCGATCGTGTGGGGGTTCCGCCACCCGTGGACCTGGTCGTTCGTGCTGCTGACCAAGGTCACGCCGGGCGTCGGGCTCCTGTGGTTCGTCGTCCGACGGGAGTGGCGGAACCTCGGGATCGCGCTCGGCGCCACGGCGATCCTCGCCGGGCTGTCCGTGGTGTTCTGGGCCGACCAGTGGCCCGGGTACATCGCGCTCATCACGAGCGGCAAGGCGCCGGCGGTGTCGCCGTTCTACGTGACCCTGTACGAGCGACTCCCGGCCGCGATCGCCCTCGTCGTCGTGGGGGCGCTGGGCAACTGGAAGTGGACGGTGCCGGCGGCGGCATGCCTCGCGCTGCCGGTGTTCTATCCGATCAGCTTGTCGCTCCTGGTGGGCTGCCTGCCGTTCATCCGGATCACGATCGGGCGGCTGCTGGCCCAGCGCGGCTACAGCCTTGAGCGCGCCGTGCCGAACCCGGCCGGGCCGCCGGAGGCCGAGGGGCTACTCTCCACTTCGTGACCGCCCGCACCGGCCTCGACCTCCGTCGCCTCGCGCCCGTCGTGGGCATCGGCATCGCGCTCGTTGCGTTCCTCGTCTACTGGTTCTCGAACCGTGCGTACGAGGCCGGCCGCGGCGACTTCTTCTACCTCGCCGACGCGTTCCTCCACGGCCGGGTGTTCATCGACCGGATCCCCGGCCCGTTCGACGTGATCTACGGCCCGGGCGGCCAGATCTACGTCCCGTTCGCGCCGTTCCCGGCGATCGTCCTGATGCCGCTGGTGGCGCTGGCCGGTGCCGAGACCGCGGACCACTGGGAGTCGGGGATCAACGCCGGCCTCGCGGCCTTCGGCCTGCTGCTCGCGTGGTGGGTCACCGGGCGGATCGGCGTGCGCCAGCTGCGCGACCGGTTCGGGCTCGTGCTGCTGCTGGGCTTCGGGACGATGATGTGGTGGGTCACGACCCGCGGCGGCGTCTGGCACACCGGCCACCTCGTCGCGATCATCCTCGCGATGCTCATGCTCGCCGAGCTGTTCGGCAAGCAGCGGGCGTTCCTCCTGGGACTGCTCGTCGGGGCGTCGTTCCTCACCCGCGCGCCGGTGGCGTTCGCGGGACCCGCGCTCGCGCTGTGGTACCTGCTCCGCGCCGGCGAGCCCGACGACGAGGCGGTTCCCGCCGCGGACCGCTCGCTCGGGGGCTGGGTGCGCGGGCTGCCGTGGCGCCAGTGGGGGCTGCTGCTGCTGGGCTTCGCGCCCGCGCTCGGGTTCTTCCTGTTCTACAACAACGCGCGCTTCGGGTCGCCGTTCGAGTCCGGCTATGCGCTCGCGACGCTCCCCGAGTGGCTCGAGAACCTCCGCCAGCAGGGCCTGTTCTCGCCGGTCCACATCGCGATGAACCTCGAGTACCTGTTCTGGCGGATGCCGGTGTTCCAGCAGAGCTCGCCGTACATCCGGCCGGACGGCCTGGGCATCTCGGTGCTCCTCACGAGCCCGGGCCTGCTCCTGTTCCTGCTCGCGCCGTGGCGCGACCGTCGGACGTGGGCGCTGGCCACGGCGGCGGTCCTCGTCCTGATCCCGACGCTCCTCTACTACGGCGGCGGCTGGTTCCAGTTCGGCTACCGCTACTTCCTCGACTCGATCCCGTTCGTGTGGGCGCTCGCGGTCATGGGCATCGCCGCCCGCGGCTCGATCCGGTGGTGGGGCTGGGCGCTGATCCTGTGGGGCGTCGCCGTCGGCGCCTTCGGCACCTGGTGGACCTACCAGTTCTGAGCGACGCCCGGGGCTGGCGGATCGGGTCGCGGGCGGCGTGGCCGCGGTACCGGCCGACCCGTCGCGCGACGCGCTGATCCTCGTCGGGGCTCGTCCGCGGCCTTCGTGTTCTTCGTGGTCCAGGGCGAGCACCCGTGGGCAGTTCTGGGGCGTCGATGCCCGCGCGTACTGGGGCATCGACCTCGCGCACCCGCTACGCGCAGTCGGGCGGTCGGTGAGCGTCTCGACGTACCTCTACTCGCCGGCGTTCGCGCAGCTCCTCGCGCCGTTCTCGGCGCTGCCGTTCGAGGTCTTCTTCGTCCTGTGGACGTGCCGTCTCGGCGGCGATCCTCGTACTGGCTCGTCGCGGCCGTGGCCGTGGGCCGTGCCGATGCTCATCCTCCCGATCGTCTACGAGCTGTGCGTCGGGAACATCCACTTCCTGCTCGCGGCCGCGTTCGTCGTGGCCCTCCGGGCGCCGGTCGCGTGGGCGTTCCCGGTCCTGACGAAGATCACGCCGGGCGTGGGCTGGCTGTGGTTCGTCGTCCGGCGCGAGTGGCGGGCGGCCGGCGATCGCCGTCGCGTTCACGCTCGCGGTCGTCGGCGTGTCGTACGTCCTCAACCCGACCGCCTGGGCCGACTGGATCGCGCTCCTGACGTCGTCGACGCGGGCGCACGGACCTCCTGCTGCCGCGGGTCGCGCTCGCGGCCGCTCCTCGTCGGGTGGGGCGCGTGGACCGGTCGAGCCGTGGGTCATCGCGGTCGCGGGCTGGCTCGCGCTGCCGGTGATCTGGATCAACTCCTGGGTCATCCTGCTCGCGGTGATCCGGCTGACGGGACCGATATGGCACGCGACCGATAGGACAGCGGGCCCCGCGCGCTCGGTACAGTGCGGCGGTGACTCCGCCCCAGACCCCCGCCCGGCAGCGCGTGCCGATCGGCGCATTGCTGCTGCTGTTCGTGCTGTCCGGCGCCGCGGGCCTCATCTACGAGGTCGTCTGGGCCCGCCAGCTGGTCCTCGTGTTCGGCAACACGAGCCAGGCGACGGCGACGATCCTCACCGGCTTCTTCGGTGGCCTCGCGATCGGCGGCGCGGTCGGTGGCCGGGTCGCGGACCGCGTCGCCCGACCGCTCCGGCTGTACGGCGGCCTCGAGCTGATCGTCGTCGCCGTGGTGCTCCTGACGCCGATCAGCTTCCGGCTCATCGGCAGCGCGTACCAGGGCATCTACCCGTCGCTGTCCGAGTCGCCGCTCGCGCTGGCGCTCGTGCGGTTCGGGCTTTCGATCCTCGCCCTCGCGCCCGCGACCGTGATCATGGGCGCGACCCTGCCGACGCTCACCCGGTTCCTGACCAAGGGCGAGTTCGGGCTGGCCGGCGCGTTCCAGCGCCTCTACGCCGCGAACACGTTCGGGGCGATCCTCGGGACCGCGATCGCGGGCTTCGTCCTCATCGAGCTCCTGGGGCTCACGGGGGCGCTCCTGATCGGCGCGCTGTGCTCGGGGACCGCGGGCGTCGTCGCCCTGCTGCTCGACCGGCGAGCGGGCTCGCCGGCGCTCGTCGAGGCGGCAGCGACTTCGACCGGATCCGCGCCCGCCGAGCCCGCGCCCTCGACCCAGCGCAGCAACGAGTCGTGGGACCTGACGCGCTACCCGGTCGAGGCGGTCGCCGCCCGCCGGCGGCTGGCGCTCCTGCTCGCGTTCGTCTCGGGCCTGACGTCGCTCGGCTACCAGGTCGTCTGGAACCGCCTCGTCGGCGCCGGGACCGGCAGCTCCACCTACGTGTTCACGATCATCCTCGTCACGTTCCTCGCCGGCATCGCCGTCGGCGCCGTGCTGCTCGGGTTCCTCCGGCGCCGCGTCCGCTCGACGATCCTGCTGATCGCCGGGGCGCAGGTCGCGACCGCGGTGTTCGTCGCGCTCGGGGCGCTCGTGCTGGCCTCGCCGCCCTCGCCGCTCAACGGCGGCAGCGCGGACTTCTTCAAGCAGCTCCGGACGTTCGCCTCGTCGTCGTTCCTCGTCGTCTTCCCCGCCACCGTCGCGATGGGCATCACGTTCCCCGCGACCGCGGCGCTCCTCGGCGAGCGCGAGGGCGAGGAGGGCCGGTCCACCGGCTACCTGCTCGCGATCAACACGTTCGGGTCGATCATCGCGACCTTCGTGCTGCCGTTCTTCGTGATCCCGGTCATCGGGTCACCGGCCACGCTCGCGACCCTCGCGCTGGTCAACGTCGGGGTCGGCGTCGCGCTGTTCGCGTCGCGCCACAACACGGTGCCGTCGACGCGCATCATCGGGTCGCTCTCGGCGGTCGCGGCCGGCGTGCTGGTGGTGGTGCTGGGTGCCTCGGGCCTCGCGTTCCGGAACCCGACGATCACCCTCGTGGAGAGCACGGGCGGCACGATCTACGACGCCACCGAGGACGAGATCGCCTCGGTCGAGGCGGGCGAGCTGACCGGCCAGAAGCGGATCTGGGTCGCGGGCACGACGATGACGATCATCACCGTCGACACGAAGTTCCAGCCGCTCCTGCCGCTCGCCCTCCGGCCGGACGCGACCCGCGGGCTGACGATCGCGTTCGGCATGGGGACCGCGTTCCGGACCTCGCTCATCGCCGGCGTGCAGACCGACGCGGTGGAGCTCGTCCCGTCCGTGCCCGAGATGTTCAAGTGGTTCTACGACGACGCCGACGCCGTCCTCGCCGACCCCAACGGGAAGGTGATCATCGCCGACGGCCGGAACCACGTGGAGCTCACCGACCAGCTGTACGACTGGATCGTCGTGGACCCGCCGCCCCCGATCGAGAGCGCCGGCGTGTCCGTCATCTCGACCAAGGAGTTCTACGAGGCGTCGAAGGCCCGGCTCAAGCCCGGCGGCGTGATGATGCAGTGGGTCCCGTACGGCCAGACCCAGGACGAGTTCCTCGCCCACGTCCGGTCGCTCCTCGCGGTCTTCCCGAACGTGAACGTCACCGCGGGCGCCGGCGGCTACGGGTTCTACATGCTCGGCTCGGACGGGCCGGTCGACCTGACCTCGGAGGGGATCCAGGCCGTGCTCGCGAGGCCGGGGATCCTCGACGACGTCAACTCGGCGCCCGACGTCGGCCAGCCGAAGACCGCGGACCAGTGGGCGTCGCTGCTGATGGGCCTCCACTGGGCGAGCGGCGACACGCTCCGCACGGCCGTGGGCGACGGCCCGCTGATCACCGACGATCGGCCGCTCCCCGAGTACTTCATCCTCCGCCGCCTGGCCAACCCGCACGCCCAGATGCTGACGCTCGGCGGCCTGCGGGCGCTCACCCCCTAGCCATCCCTGCCGCATCGTGGACAGCGCCGTGCGCGTGCTTCGTGTTCGCTCGCAGTCCTCTCCAGCGTCGCCCGTGGGCCCCGCGACTTGCGGTCCATGCGCCATCGCGATCGACGAGTTCTGTGAACACCGTCATCTCGGCTATCGAGCGGACCGCGTGCGCATGCGTCACGGGATTCTGGACATCCGTCCGGCTGTCAGCTCGCTGGGCTCGTCCGTGGCTCGAGCGCAGTCGCTGCGAACGTCTGCCGCTCGACAGCGGGATCGTCTCACGTTCGCGTTGACGACGATCCTGTATCGCGACGGATCGCTCGAATGGCTCGGTGGCGGCCCATTCTATGACGCGTATCAGGTCGCGGGTCCCTATTCAGTTGTGCTAGGAGCGATCCTCTATCCGTCCTCCGATCCTCGTCCTGCTGGTGCCGTTGCACCGGTGCTGCTCGCAGCACTCCTGGTGGCTGATCTCGCTCGGCACCACCGGCGCCGTCGCCGTCACGCATCGACCGCGTGCGATCGCCTGGCCTGGGCATTGCGATCTGCCTCTGGCATCCGATTGCTGGCGTGCGCCGTCCTCCTCGGGATCCCGTTCGTGGCCGCCGTCGCGCTCGCCACGCTGTCTGCGTGGCCGGCGGTCTGCGTGTTCCTGAAGCCGACGACGCCGCGATTCGCCTTGATCGGCGCTCGGCGACGCTCCTGGTGGATCGCGCTTTCCGGCTTGGGGCTGGTATCGCTCCTCGTCCTGTCGATGTGGCCGGACTACGTCCGAGTGATCCAGGATGCTCAGAGTTCCGACGGCATCCTGGATTCGCTGAACGAGCTTCCGATGGCGGCGATCACGGCTATTGCCTGGGTCGGGTCCACGGTCCGGCCAATGCGTGCAGCTGTCCGTCAGCTCGTGCGATCAGTCCATCGTCCTGCGTTGCGGAGCGGTTGCGCGAGCAACCGGTTTCGGATCCGGTGCTATTCTCGGATCGATGTCCCCTTCCGCGCTGACCGGCGAACCCCCGTGTCCGCCGGCCGTCGGTGACGACCTTGCACCGACGGCCAGCCCCCGCACACTGCGGGCGGTCAGGCGTGCGTTCGACACCGTCGACGCGGCCACCTGGGATGCCCTCGTCGCCCGGAACCCCTGGGCCACCCCGTTCTCCCGCTGGGCGTTCCATCGCGCGTGGTGGGACGCGTACGGCGCGAACGCCCACGAGGAGACGCTCGTCTTCGTCCCGGCCGACGGCCCCGACGACGCCGCGCCCGTCGCGATCGTGCCGCTCATGCACCGCCACGAGGTGGAGCCCGGCGACGTCGAGCTCGCGACGAAGATGCGCCACGCCGACGGGCCGCCGCTGACGCCGGTCCCCGACGACGCGAAGGCGGTCTTCTTCGGCGCCTCGTACCACGCGGACTACGCGACGCTCCTGTGCGCGCCGCACGACATCGACGCCGCCGCCGAGGCGCTCGCCGCGTACTGCGCGTCCGAGGGCGATCCCGACCACCCGCGTCCCTGGGACGCCGTCGACCTCCGCCGGCTCCGGTGCGGCGACCCGACGGCCGACGCGCTCGCCATCGCCTTCGGCAAGCGCGAGATGGGCGAGGCGTGGACGGTCAACCTCGAGCGCGAGGACGTCTGCCCCGTGACGACGCTCCCCGAGGGCGCGACGCTCGACGACTACCTCGCCACGCTCGGCAAGAAGGAGCGCCACGAGATCCGGCGCAAGGTCCGCCGGGCCGAGGCGACGGGCGACGTCCAGCTCGTCGACAGCGCGGACCCGGTCGCCGACCTCGAGGCGTTCATCGACCTCCACCAGAAGCGCTGGGGCGTCGACGGCCTGTTCCCCGACACGCCGGGCGGGGCCCAGAGCCGCGTGTTCTTCGGGCGGCTGTTCGAGCTGTTCGGCGCCGACGACGCGCTCAAGCTCGCGTTCCTCACGGTCGGCGACCGCCGGATCGCCGCGGGGATCTCGTTCGAGACGCCGGACGCCGTCCTGTACTACAACGCCGGCGTGGACCCCGATGCCCGCGAGCTCTCGCCGGGCGTGCTCATGGTCGAGCGCTACGTGCGCCGCGCGCTCGAGCGCGGGATCCGGACCCTGGACTTCCTCCGCGGCGACGAGCCGTACAAGTACGAGTGGGGGGCGGTGGACCATCCAATCCAGCGCCTCCTCGTCCGACGAACGGAAGGGCGATGACACCCGAGCCGGCCTGGGACCCATGTCTCTCGCCCGTGCGGCGCAGGCCCGCACGGGGACGTGATCGCATCCGCGTCGTCCAGGTGATGGCCACCGGGACGAGCGGGGGCGCGCAGGAGCACGTCTACAACCTCGTGACCCGGATGGACGCCTCGCGCTACGACGTGTCGGTCGTCTCGCTCTCGCCGGGCTCGGGCGCGCGCAAGCTCGAGCGTGCCGGCATCGACGTGACGGTGATCGACGAGCACGACGACGTCATCGCGACCGCCACCCTCGCGGCGCACCTGGCGGACGTGCGCGCGGATGTCATCCACAACCACATGTACCGGGCCGAGATCGTGGGCACGAAGGCGGCGATCGCGCTCGGCGAGGCGGGCCACCGCCGGCCGTGGGTCATCTCGACCGTCCACAGCTCGCGCATCCGCTCGGACGAGGACCAGGACCAGCTGCGCCGCCTCACGTCGTCGATCGACCACCTCATCGTCGTCTCGAACTCGATCGACCGGAAGGTCGTCGAGGAGGGCCGGACCGCCGCGCCGCGCTCGATGATCTACAACGGCGTGGACCTCGACCGCTACGACCACCAGGAGCCGTGCTGCACGCTCCGCGAGGAGTACGGCATGGAGCCGTGGTCGCCGATCGTGGGCGTCGTGGGCCGTCTCGAGCTCGAGAAGGGCCACCCGACGCTGCTCGAGGCATGGCCGCACGTCCTGCGCTCCGTCCCCGACGCGTACCTCATCGTGGTCGGCGAGGGGAGCCGCCTCGACGCCCTCCACGACGTCGCCCGCGACATGAAGATCCTCCACCGCGTGGTGTTCACCGGGCGTCGCGACGACATCCCCGCGGTCACCGCCGCCTTCGACGTCGCGGTCCTGCCGTCGTACCGCGAGGCGCAGGGCCTCACGATCCTCGAGGCGATGGCGCTCTCGCGCCCCGTCGTCGCGTCGAACGTGGGCGGGATCCCCGAGATGATCCAGGACGGCGTGAACGGCCTCCTCGTGCCGCCGCACGACCCGCCGGCCCTCGCCGCCGCCATCGTCCGGCTGCTCCAGGATCACCCGCTCGCGGACATGCTCGGTCGCGCCGGCCACGACCTCGTGCACGACCGGTTCTGCGTCCAGCTCATGGTCAAGGCGGTCCAGGACCTCTACGACGAGGGCGCCCGCGCCATCCGCCCCCGCGAGGTCGCCGCGTCCGTCGGCTGATCTCGCCGCCCGTACCATCGGGCGCTTTCTCGCGGGCCCCCGCCGCGTAGGATCGGCTCGTGCAGGAACTCCGGGCCTCGCCCCTGCTTCGTCGACTCGCCCGCGACGGGTTCCTCCTGCTCGCGGCCGCGTTCGTGCTGCTGCGCCTCCTGGGCGTGACGCCGTGGGACCGCGCGATCGACGCGAACGCGTACTGGAACACGCGCGACGGCGTGTTCTACGACGGGTCCCTGGCGGGCACGCTCGGTGCGTACCTCTACTCGCCGGCGTTCGCGCAGGCGATCGGTCCGCTGGTCTGGCTGCCGTGGACGGTCTTCCTCGCCATCTGGACCGCCATCCTCCTCGCCGCATACGGGTGGACGGTGCGCCTCGCCGCCCTCCCCGCGCTGCTGTTCCTCCCGATCCCGGCCGACATCGCGACCGGCAACGTCCACCTGCTCTACGCCGCTGCGATCGTCGTCGGCTTCCGGTTCCCGGCGGCCTGGGCGCTGATGGCCCTGACGAAGGTCACGCCGTTCATCGGCGTCGTCTGGTTCGCGGCCCGGCGCGAGTGGCGATCGCTGCTGATCGCCTGCGGCGTCACGGCCGGGATCGCCGCGATCTCGCTGCTCCTCGATCCCGCGGCGTGGCGGACCTGGGTGGACATCCTCGCCGGCTCGTCGTCCACGCCGACGGGGACGCCCGGGTGGTTCCTGCCCGTGCCGCTGGTGGTCCGTCTGCCGATCTCGCTCGTGCTGGTCGTCATCGCCGCGCGCACCGACCGCCCGTGGGTGCTCCCGATCGCCGTGACGCTCGCCCTACCGGTCGTGTGGCTCAACGGGCTCGCGATCCTCGCGGCGTGCTGGCCGCTCCGGTCCCGGGCAGCACAGGCCGCGCGGCCATCGATCCTTGCACCGGCCGCATCCGGGGCGGCCAGGTGACGGTCGCCGTCCAGGCGCACGACCGCTGGGAGCGACCCGGGCTCGTGCTGGCCGCCGGTGTGCTCGCGGTGGTGGCGCTCGTCGCGTTGCCGGTGCTGCTCCGTGAGCAGACGCGCGACTGGACGGCCTACGAGCAGGCAGCCGGCAGGCTCGAGGCCGGTGCCCCGCTCTACGTCTGGGAGCTCGCGACCGAGGACGACGAGTACTACCTCTATCCGCCGGGCATGGCCGCGCTCTGGGCCGTCGCCGGCTCCCCCGAGCTGCTCCTGCTGCTCAAGATCGCCGCGCTCGTCGGGACGGCGACCCTCGCGCCGCTCGTCGTCCGGGATCGGTCCCGGCTCGTCCCGCCGGCGTTGCCATCGCCGCCGGCGCACTCCTCTGGCCGCCGAACATCCACGACGTCGTGCTCGGCAACGTCATGGCCCTCTACGTCGGGGCGCTGTCGGTGGTGATCGCCCGACGCGGCTGGCTCGGGGCGGCGCCGCTCGGGATCGTCCTGGCGCTCGCCGCCAAGCCCGCGATCCTGCCGTTCGCGATCTGGCTGCTGCTCACCCGACCGCGTGATGCCCTGCGGGTCGCGGTCGTCGCGCTCGCCGCGTGCGCGGTCGTCGCCCTCATGTTCGGACCGGGCCGGTTCGTGGAGTATCTCGAGGCGCTCCCGCGGATGACGACCCTCGCCACGTCGTTCACCGGCAACGTCGGCCTGGTCACGCTGTCGCCCGTCGCGGGGCTCGTGGGGATCGTCGCGGCGGTCGTGCTCGCCATCGGTGCGGCGCTTCGCCTCGACGCGCGTCGTGGTGCCGCGGTCGCCCTGGCGGCCATGCTCCTCGCCCAGCCGACGATCGGCTTCAACTACGCGGGCCTGCTCTACCCGGCGCTCGTCCTGCTGTGGGGTGCGGACCGGCCCATCGGGACGTTGGCATTCGTCCTCGCGGCGCCGCTCATCCTCGTCTCGCCGGTCGCGGCCGCGCTCGTCGTGATCGCGTTCGCCGTCGTGTCGCGTGGCTCGACTGCTCGCCCAACGCCGGTGACCCTGCGACGCACGACGAAGCCGCCAGCCGGCAGAGCGCGGTTCATCGACCGCCTGGGCACGGCGCTCGCCCATCCCGCCGTCATGCCCGGCATCGTGCTCGCATCGGCGATCTTCGTCGTCGCGATGACGGTGACCGCGGCGCAGGGGTCACTGTTCGTCGGCTACGACGCGCATGCCTACTACGACGCGGCGGCGCTCGACGACCCGTACCGCGAGACGCATCGACGGCGGGTTCGACGCCGAGGGCGGGCTCTACGAGTACAACGTACCCGCCGCCGCTCGTGCCCAGGTGCTTCGCGCCGGTCCACTGGCTGGGGATCGCGGTGGCCGTGTTCTTCGGCGCTGGACGGCGCTGCTGCTCGCGTCGCTGCCTCGATCGGCTGTGACGCTCGCGACGCTGCTGCTCCTGGTCTCGCCGCCGATCCTGGTCGGAGCTGTGGCTCGGCAACCTCAACATCCTCCTCGGCCTCGCGATCGTGCTCGGCATGCGCTGGCCCGCGGCCTGGGCATTCGTCCTCGCTCACGAAGATCACGCCTGGCATCGGCTCTCCTGTGGTTCGTGGTCCGCGGCGCAGCTGGCGTGCGCTTGCCCTCGCCCTCCTGCGACCGGGATCGTGACCCTCGTCAGCGCGGTGCTGGTCCCGACCTCTGGACGTCTTCTTCCGGCGGCCCGCACGCAGGTCGGGGCGTCGACGATCGATGTCCCGCGCCAGGCGGTGCCGATCCCGCTCCCGCTGCGGCTCGCGGTTGCCGCCGTCCTCATCGTGTGGGGGCACGGACGGATCGAGCGTGGGTGCTCCCGATCGCCGTGGCGCTGTCGCTGCCGTTCCTGTGGTGGAACGCGCTCGCGGTGATGGCCGCATGCGTGCCGCTCGCCGGCTGGAGGCCCGCGAAGGCGCCGGTGGCCGCGAGCACCGTTCCGGTGTCCGCTTGAAGCTCTCCTTCGACCGGCTCTGGGTCGTCCTGGCCCTCGGGCTGCCGGCGCTGCTCTCGCTGCTCGTCGCGATGCCCGCGGTGGACCTCGCCTACCAGGTCCGCGCCGGCGACGAGATCCTGGCGTCCGGCGCGCTGCCCGGCGTGGACACGTGGACGTTCACCGTCGCCGGCACGCCGTGGCTCGACCAGCAGTGGCTGGCGCAGGTCGCTGCTCTCGATGTTCCACGGCATCGGCGGGTGGGAGCTGCTCGCGGTCGTCCGGGCCGGGCTCGTCGTCGTCGCCCTGGGCCTGCTGCTCGCCGCGATGGTCGAGCTCGGCGTGCAGGTGCGCATCGCGGCGATCCTCGTGCTCGTCGCGTTCCTGCTCGCGGCGCCGGCGCTCGCGCTCCGGCCGCAGCTGTTCGCGATCGCGATCTTCTGCGCGTTCCTGTGGATGGTCACGACCCGCTGGTGGCACCCGACGCTCTACCTGTTCATGCCCGTCCTCGTCGTCCTGTGGGCGAACGTCCACGGAAGCTTCGTGCTCGTACCGCTGATCCTCGGGTTCGCCCTGCTCGACGACATCGCCTGCAGCCGTGGGTGGCGGCGGTCGGCCATCGAGCTGGTCGTGGGGACGGCGGCCACGCTCATCAACCCGTTCGGGATCGGCGTGTGGACGTACGCCGCGAACATCGGCATCGACCCGGTCATCCGGGACATGGTCAGCGAGTGGCAGCACACCTCGCCGCTCACGGTCCCGGGGCTGCTGTTCTACGCGTCGCTGGCCGGCACGCTCGCGTTCATGGTGGTCCGGTCCCGCCACAAGGGGCAGGTCCTCGTGTCCGACTGGCTGTGGGTCGGCGGGTTCGCCTTCATCGCGGTCTGGGCGGAGCGGGGCCTCGCGTGGTGGCCGTTCGCGGCCGCCTACACGGTGGCCACGCTCATCGGCCGGATCCCCGCTCCACGCGAGCAGCGGCAGCGCGCCACGCACGAGCCGGCTGAACGGCGTCGCTCGCGGCCGGGCTCGGGATCCTCGTCGTCGTCGCGCTGCCGTGGTGGCGGCCGTCGGACCCGCTCACCGGGCGGCAGGGGCTGCTCTCGTACGCGCCGTCGGGGCTCGCCGCGTCACTCGAGGCGTCCACGGCGCCGGGTGCCCGCGTGTTCACGCAGCAGACGTGGGCCTCGTGGTTCGAGTGGGCCGTCCCCGACGCGCGCTACTTCCTCGACTCGCGGTTCGAGCTGTTCCCGGCGTCCGTGTTCACCGACTACGACGTGATCGCGCAGGGTGGCGACGCGGCGCTCGCGCAGCTCGACGGCCTGGGCGTCGGCGCCGTGGTCGTGGCCGCCGGATGCGCCGCTGGTCGCGACGCTCGACGGCGCCGGCTGGCGCCGCGCCTACGCGGATGCCGATGGCGTGGTCTTCGTGCACGAGGGCGAGGAGATTGACGGTGACGGCGGTCAGCCAGCCCGACGCGGCCCGGCGCGCCGGACGGTCCCTGGCCGGCGTCGTCGTCGAACGCACCGAAGCCGTGGAAGCGACGATCGCTAGGGTTGGTTCGCCTGCGCGAACGGGCCGTCATCACCTTCGTGGCACGCGTGACAGGAGCAGCCCGCGCGGCGACGTGCCGTGGAACGACCATCAGTGACGGCACGCGGGATGCGCGGCACATCGCGAGCGGGACGACGGACGCAACGGGCCTATGCAGGGCCGATCCGTAGAGCCACTCCGTTGCAGGCCGCCGCGTCGGCACGGCCCACCACGGGCGCGACGCCAGCCGAGCCGCCACAGTCGCGACGCGCCCCGAGCACCAGCTGCGACTGGAATTGCAGCAGGTAGCCCGAGTATGCCGCCTCGCGCCGGAATCTGCACGGCGCTCGGCGATGGACCGCGGCGTTGGCCAGCCGGCCGGACCAGCGGTCTGGCGCAACTGATCGCGAGGCTGACGATCAACGCGGCAGCGGTGCCGAGCGCAAACCACCGCCTTTCGGCGCGCGATGAACACCGCCCCGTCGGATCTTGAACAGCGGCCCGAGTGCGCCTAGCACGGGAGAAGCCCGGGTGCCACCACGCGAGATCATGCGGCGGTTGCCGAGGAGTACTCGCACTTCGCAAGCGGAGGAAAGACCAGCCGTACGCCACGGGCGGCCGCTCGAGCGGATGATCCAGACTGCGGCTGCGGCCGAGATGCCGACCCACAACGTCGCCGCAACATGGACATGTATGCGAACGGGACGAGCATCAGCACGGTCGGGGTGCTTTTCCACTGGACTGGCTAGTACGGCCGACGCGGCCATCCAGCGCCACGGATCGCCGCCTGCAAGGAAGTACGCGCGCGGCCTGTGTGTACAGCTCGGCACCTGGCCGAGCATCGACTGGGAGCGTTCGAGCGTGCGCAGGCGACTGTCGATCACGACGAACCAGACGACGACGAGCAGCAGCGGCCGGTGATCCAGCCGATCGGCCTGGAGGGGATGTTCCCGCGGCCGCCGCTCACGCGCCGGCGTCGGCGGCGACGCGGGTCGGCCGGCGTCGTCAAGCCGGCGTCGTGACCCAGTAGCGCTCGGCGGCGCCGTTCGGGACGCGGCCCAGGTCCGCGATCCGCGTCGCGTGGCTGCGGACCGCGTTGGCCATCGACTTCGTGTCCGTGAACAGCCGGTCGATCTGGCTCTCGTAGAGCGCGATGCCCCGGATCTTGCGCTCCAGCATGTCGCTCACGTCCGCGTACTCGGCGGCGACGGAGACGCCCTCCGGGAGCCCGGGAAGCCCGCCGCCCGGGAGCTCCTCGATGCGCGTGAACTCGTCCCACCAGGCGTACGGGAAGTCCTCGTAGTACGCGATCTGGCCGACGTAGTCGGGCCCGGGCATCACCCAGCGCCGCGCGTCGTGGAGGAGCGCCGTGCCGGCGTCGCGGGTCAGCCGGTGGTCCACGTGGCCGCCGACGGCGAGCGGCAGGTAGACCCGCTGCGGCTCGAGCCGGACGATCTCGCGGCGGAGGAGGTCGACGGGCGCCAGGTCGTCGGCGCGCGGCTCGCCGAGGAGCGCGTCGTCGCCCTCGTAGCCGCGGTAGACGGCGTCGGCGAGGTCCAGCCAGATCATCGACACCTCGGCGAACGCCGCGTAGCGCTCGTCCTCGAGTCGCCGGAGGGCCATGAGGTCGCCCGCCTCGGCGGCGTCGACGCGCTCGCTCGTGAGGACCGCGCCCTGCGCCGACACGTCGTCGATGAGCGGCTGGCCGGCGAGGCTCTCGTTGTGGATGTTCGCCCGGCGGTACCACGAGGACCGCTGCCAGAACCGCTTCGCGGCGGCGTCGGCGTCGCCCTGGGTCGCCTCGAGGCCCTCCTTCGTCGCCTGCCACGGGGCCGCGGACGAGTCCTCGGGGTAGTCCGCGATGAGGTGCGCCCGGTTGAAGGCCTCGGTCACCGGCCAGATCGTCTTGGAGCCGAAGCCCAGGGCCTCGCGCTGGCCCGGTCCGTCCGACGTGCCGGCGCCCGTCCCCGAGTAGAGGGTCAGGATCGCCACGTTCTGGCCGAGCTCGCGGAGGCTGGCGATGAGGCCGCCACACGAGAGGGCGACGTCGTCCGGGTGGGGCGCGATGAAGACGTGGGTCATGGCAGCCGGAGTATACGGTTCCGGCAGGCGCCGATCAGGCCTCCCAGCCCGCCTCCCCGATGAGCGGGACGAACACGCAGGGACCGTCCGACCACTCCCGCCACTCGGTCCCGTGGCGCTCGACGACGAGCAGCTGCTGCTCGTGGCGCGAGCCCACCGGGATGACCAGCCGGCGCCCCTCGCCGAGCTGCTCGCGGAGCGGATCCGGGATCTCCGGGGCGGCCGCGGCGACGAGGATCCCGTCCCACGGCGCCTCGTCCGGGAGTCCCTGCGTCCCGTCGCCGGTTCGGACGTCGATGCGGTCCCGCGTGTAGCCCAGTCCTTCGAGGCGTTCGCGGGCCGCGGCCGCCAGGCCGGTGTCGCGCTCGATGGTGGTGACCCGGCAGTCGAGCTCCGCGAGGACCGCGGCCTGGTAGCCGGACCCGGTGCCCACCTCGAGGACGCGCTCGCCGGGCGCGACCGCCAGGAGCTCGGTCATGCGCGCGACGATGTACGGCTGGCTGATCGTCTGCCCCGCGCCGATCGGGAGCGGGTTGTCCGCGTAGGCGTCGCCGCGCTCGTCGTCGGGGACGAAGGCCTCGCGCGCGAGCCTGCCCATGACGTCGAGGACGCGCTCGTCCCGGATGCCGCGATCGCGGAGCTGGGTGCGAACCATCCGTGCCCGGGCCGCGCTCGCTGGCTCCGGGCGGCGGGTCATCGGACCGGGCGTCAGCTCGCCGAGGGGCTCGGAGAGGGTGCCGCCGACGGGCTGGCGACCGGCGAGGCGCTGGGTGCCACGGAGACGCTGGGCGCGGCGGACGCGCTCGGGGAGGCGGACGCGCTCGCCGAGGGAGCGGGCGTCACGACGGGGGTCGGCGTCGGCGCCGCCTTGAACACGTTGCCGAAGAAGCTGCCGTAGCCGAACAGCATCGCGAACACGAAGATCGCGATGAACACGCCGACGATCGTGAGGACGAAGATGCCCGACGCGCGGTCGTCGACACGGACTGCCTGCTCCGAGACGGTCGGCGCGGCGGCGGGCTTCTTGGCGGGGGCGCCACGCGGCGTCTTGCGGCTGGCCCCGGCGGCGACGGCCGCACCGGCGGCTGCGGCGGCGACCGGCGCCTCGTCGGCCTCGGCCTCGTCGGCTTCGTCGTCGGCCTCGGCCTCGGCTTCGACCTCGTCGGCGTCGGCTTCGTCGTCGGCCTCGGCGGCCGCCTCGACCTCGGCTTCGGCCTCGACCTCAGCCTCGACCTCGGCCTGCTCGGCCTCGACGACCGGCTCGGGTTCGGGCGCGGCGACGGGCGTCTCGATCGCCTCCGTCGGGGCGTCGTCGGCGGGCGTGTCAGTCGTGCCCTCGGCGCCGGCGGCGCTCTCCGGGTCACGCTCCTGGTCGGTCATGCGGTGGTCCGTCTCCTGATCGCGGGTGCGCCTGCGGGCGTCGCCTCACGCGGCCGACAGTGTACCGACCACGCGCCGTCCCGCGACGAACGCGGCCGTCAGGCGTCCCGGACGGCGCTGAAGAACAGGCCCGCGAGACCGGCGACGACGGAGATGAGACCCGCGACCACGATCACCGGCCCGACGCCGGTCACGTTCGCCACCAGGCCCGCGAAGGTCGTCGCGATCGTCATCCCGCCGAACACGAGCGCGAACCGGAAGCTCACGACACGTGCCATCAGCTCGGGCGGCGTGCGCTCCTGGAACAGCGTCTGGCTGGGGATGACGAACGCCATGTTCGCGACGCCGATCCCGAACATCAGCCCGAGCATCACCGGGAGCGTCGGGATGAAGCCCACGAGGATCACGAGCAAACCGAAGATCGTGTACGCGGCGATGATCAGCCGACCCTTGGCCACCCTCGTCGCGATGAGCCCCAGCGCGAAGCCGCCGACGAGGTTGCCCACGCCGATCGCGGTCTCCATGAACGCGTAGGTGGCGGCCTTCGTGGTCGGATCGATCTGCTCCGCGATGATGAAGCTCAAGGCCGTCACGACGCCGACCGCGAACTGTGCCGCCGTCCCCTGGAGCGTGTTCGCGAGGAGGGTCGCCTCGGTGCGCAGGAAGCCCCAGCCCTCCTTGAGGTCGCGTCGGATGTCGGCGACGGTCGGCGGGCCCGCGGGCTCGGCCGGTGCGCCCTCGACCGGCTCGCCCCAGGCGTCGACGGCGGCGCGCGTCCGGCGGACGACCGGCGGGACGACCATCGTCCCGAGCAGGACGGCGGAGGCGAGGTAGGTCACCGCGTCGAACCAGAAGGCCAACGCCACGCTGCTGCCGAGGAACAGCACGAACAGGCCGGCGAGCGGGTAGTTGACGACGTCCGCGATCGTCTCGCCCACCCACATCGCCGAGTTGGCCGAGAGCAGCTCGCCGTCGCGGACGAGGCGCGGGAGGATCGAGATCCGGGCGGGTCGGAAGAACAGCGACACGGTCGTGATCAGGAACACGATCGGGTAGGCGAGCCAGATGTTGATCGAGATCGCGACCGGGACGAGGAGCACCAGCGATGCCCGGAGGATGTCCGACACCACGAGGACCTGCTTGTGATCCCAGCGGTCCACGAGGGCGCCCGCGACCGGGGAGAAGAGCAGGTTCGGCACGTTGAACGCGACGAACAACAGCGCCACGTGGAGCGGCGACTTCGTGATCTCGAACACGAAGTAGATGAGGGCGATCTGGTTGACCCGGTCGCCGAACAGGCTGATGAGCTGGCCGAACCAGAGCGCGGAGAACGAGCCGTTGAGCGCGAGGCGCACGTACGGGTGACGGCGGACCCTGGCGAGGGTGGAGCGACGGGGACGTCCGACACCGACGGCGGTTGCGCCCGCGGTTCCGGCGGTGCCGGCACCCTCGAGCGCGGCCTCGGGACGAACGCTGAGGGCGGGTGAGGCGAGGCCGGCCCCGCTCGACCCGAGGCGGAGCGGCCGTTCGAGCGCGGCCGACTCCTCGAGTGCCGGGCTGAGGCCGGTGCTCGCCGGGATCGTCGCCGCCGTGCCGGCCGGATGGGCGCCGGGTGCGCGGAGGCGGGCGGTCCCGCTGACGCCCACGAGGTGTCCCTCGCGCGCCTCGTCGAGCTCCTGCTGTGCCTCGGCGGGCGTGCGCAGGAGCGTCGCGAACAGGAAGAAGCCGAGGCCCGCGGTGAGGAACAGGTCGCCGATCGACGCGACGTTCTGGAATGGCGGGAGGGGGAGCGGGATGATGTCCGCGAGCGGGCCGAGGCGGAGGAAGAACTCCGCGTCGAGCGTCTCGAGCGGGACGTGGAGGACCGAGTTGAGGTCGCCGGTGAGGCCGCTCAGCCGGTAGGCGTCCATCCAGACCGGCATCCGGCCGCCGTTGACGAGGATGACGAGCCCGTTGCTCGCGATGCCGACGAAGGCGAGCGCGAGGCCCGGGTACGTCCGGTTGTGCCACAGCGTGAACAGCAGGAGGCCGTAGGCCGTGCCGAGGAGCGGCATCCGGAGCGTGTCGACGATCTCGACGCCGCGGCCCAGCAGGATCTCCGTCCCGAAGCGGACGATGACCGCGAGGAACAGGAGCGGCAGGTACTGGAGGCGGATGTCCGCCAGGCGGTCGAGCCTGCCGCCGAGCACGAGGCCCAGCACCAGTCCGAGCGCGATACCGCCGATCAGCATCGGCCGATTCTGCGGTGCATCGAGGGTCGCGTGGCGGCGATCGCGTCGCCGTCAGCGGGGTCGGCGGAGTGGCGAGCCCTCAGGACACGTCGGCCGGCGAGCCCGGCACCGGCAGATTGCTGTTGACGGCGAGGGGGGAGGGGACGGCCGCCGCGCGGTTCGCGTGCTGGCTGATCATCGGGATCGGGCGGGACTGGACCGTGCGGCCAGGGTCGTTCACGCCCTCGACCCAGGTCGTGCGGACGAACGCGTCCACGACCTTGGGATCGAACTGGATGCCGGCGAACTTGCGGAGCTCGCCGAGCGCCTGCTCTGCGGTGAGCGGCGTCATCCGGTACGGCCGCTGGGCGGTCATGGCCTCGAACGCGTCCGCGACGTGGAGGATCCGCGCGAGCAGCGGGATCTCGTCGCCGATGAGCCGGTCCGGGTACCCCGAGCCGTTGTACCACTCGTGGTGGTGGCGGATGATCGGCAGCTCGCGGGACAGCCGCGTGACCGGCTGGATGATCTGCGCGCCCAGCACCGGGTGCGCGTTCATGAGCATCCGCTCTTCCTTGTTGAGCCGCTCCTGCTTGTGCAGCACGTTGTCCGGCACGCCGATCTTGCCGACGTCGTGGAGCAGGCCGCCCCACTCGAGCGCCTCGAGGTCCGCCTCGCCCAGGCGCATCGCCCGCCCGATGTCCCCCGCGATCTCCTTCACGCGCCAGCTGTGCTTGCTCGTGTACGGGTCCCGCTTGTCCACCGCGCCGGCCAGCGCGGTGATCGTCTGGGTGAACATCTCCCGCATCTCGATGAAGTTGTGGTACGCGAGCCGGGTCGTGTAGAGCGGCACGACGAACAACAGGCTCGCCCACCACGCGACCACGTACATCTGTGACATCAGCCAACCGATCGGGGCGCAGGCCCACGAGGCTGGTCGCGAAGCCCCGAGTGTCACCCAGCAGGACGGTCTCGAAGGGCTGCTCGGTGCGGAGGGCAACGAGGGTGGCTGATGAGCGTCGCATTGAGAGCAAAGAAGACGACGGACGCGAACATCGTGGCGACGAGAGTCAGCGAACACCGAGGCTTCAGCGCTCGGAACGTGGAACAGGCGCATCAGCCATGCCCGCTGCGAACGTGGGTAGCAGCAGGCCGGCGTGATTTGCCAGCGTTCCGTACCAAGGGATGCGGCCGCGCAGCTCGCGCATCTCGGTGGTCCCAAGAGCGCGACCCAGGCGCCGGCGGTCGGGCCACCAAGGGCTGTTGCGGCGATCAGATGGTGCGATGGATACGCCGACCATCGTTCCGCGGGGCATCCGGCACCGGCAGCGCCGACGCGACAAGGGTGACGCAGGGTCCAGAACGAGCAGAGCCAACTGCTGTGGCTGCAGGCCCGAGTGCGTCCGAACCCCTCAGCCGATCAGCGGATCAACGGGAATCACAAGGGTCGTGACGACCAGCGCGAGTGCGCCGACTGCCACGACCCCAGTGATGTAGAGCTTCAGCTGTCTCGGCATCAGCACCTCAGTTCACGCAACTTGCGCGGACTCTAGCCCCATCACCCGAGTGGGTGAAGAGGACTTGAGTACTGAGGTGTAGTCCCTGACAGAAGCCCTTTAGCGATGCCCCGCCAGCGAGCGCCAACAGCGGCGACTGCGCTAATCGAGAGCCAGGACTCGCATGAGGCGATCCTTCATCGGTCGATCCTCCGAGTCCTGCTACCAGCCCTTGAGGCCTTTGTTGGGTGCCACGCTCGTTCCTCCTTGCGGCCTCCGTGTCCGTAGGAACACGAAAACCGACCAGACTCGAAAGTCGGTCGGTTGCACTACTCGCTCCACCTCCACCCTAAGTGCCCAATTCAGGTGGTGGTATCAGCGCGTCCGAGCGTTTCCTTGATGCACCGTACGTTCGTACTAGTGCAGGCCGTACTCTAGGTTTGGCCGTCTACACCGGTCAATACGCAACCCTACCTATGCCCACCGGTACGTGGGTGGCGATGCCGTTGCCGGCTGCCACGCGATCCTAGACATCCTCCAAGGTCGGCGCCTCGACGCCTAGATCGTCGCGAAGCGCGGACGAGTAGTGGGCGTACTGTTCCGCCGCGGCGGCCGTTCGGCCCGCCTCCCTGTACGTTCGCAGAAGGCTCGCCTCGATCGCGTCGGCCTCTGGATCGACCTCGAGAATCCGCTGAGCGATGAGCACTGCCGTGTCGACATCGCCTTCGCTGGTCGCCCGCACGACCGCGGCCTCCGCAGCCGACAGCACGGCCGCGTGCAGTGTGTCTCGGTAGTCGGTCGCCCACTCCTCATACGCGAAGTCAAGCGCGAAGCGGCCGCGATAGGTCGAGAGGAGCTCGGTGAACGCAGCCACGTCCGCTGTGCCAGCCTCGATCGACCTCCAGCAGGAGCGACTGTCACTTGACACGCGATCGGCGATTGAGGCCGGCAATCTCACCGTCGTAGTTGACGTACTTGGCGCTGAGCCCTTCTCGGAAGTCCGGTTCAAATATTCGCCGAAGGAAGTAGATGGTCTGGTGCAGTGAGTTGCCTGCTGTGTCGGGAGTCAGGTCAGCCCACAGGGCCTCAAGAATCTCGTCGCGGGTTGCCGCCATGTTGGGCTTTGTGATTAGGAAGCACAGGAGCGCCAGCACCTTGCGACGAACAATGCGAACGGTCGTATCACCCAGGCTTACCGTCACTGGGCCGAGATCGTGAACGACTACTGGCTCGGCTAGTCGATTCGTGAGTCGCTAGCGCGGCAGGACGGAGCTCCTTTGTCTTGGCGGCAACTGCTCGGAGCGCTGCGGCATCCTCGTTCGTGCCAATCTCGAGCAGCAACTCGGCGCACGCCAAGGCGCTCAGGCCACCTTGCTCAATCTCAGACCGCAACGCCTCACGCCATCGATCAGGGCGAAGCTCAACTTCGTCACGAACGCGTGCGGACGCTGAGGGCGACAGCCGGTGAGCCGCGTGAGCAACTTCCTCAGCCACGAGTGAGAGGCAGTAGCTGAGCTCGTCCGGGATGCTGGTGATCGACGAGTGCAGTGTGCCCGCTCGTCACTTACGTCAGCTAGCAACTGCATGAGCCGCGCGACCGACCCTCGACTGCTGCTCCTGGCAAGGGTGGCCGCAGCCTCGATCGCAGACGTCGCGTTCTCACCACGGAGCAGGGCGACGCGGATCGCGAAGATCTCCAGTTGCAGTCGGCTCGGCGATCTCGGTGTTCGCATGCTGGCGGAGGATCTCGAGCCGGGTCGTTGACTCGTCGAGGGTGCGCCTGCGAATTGCTAAGGAGAGCATTGACGCTGCGTAGATCGTTGCATATCCATCGGCCAAGCCGTCCTCGGCGACCCTGCTCAGAGCGAGATTCTGCCGGCGCCAACGCGCCGAGGGCCGCGAACAGGCGACCAGTCTCGAGGTGGACCTCGTCCGATGTGAGGTCGGAGCTCGCGCTCGCCGCCTCAGCCAGAGCCGACTCGGCCCGCTCTCTCATGCCGAGGTGAAGGTATGCCGCCGCGCGGGCGAGCAGGATGGACACGAGCTCCACGCCCCTAGCCCCACTGGCGAGGATCTCGACACTCGCTGCATTGGCAGCATCGAGCGCCTCGCTGGGTCGACCGAGCCACGTCAAGGCCGAGGAGAGGATAAGCAACGTAATAGCCGCGTACCGTCGTTGCCCATCTCGGATCTGCTGGCTTGCGAGGTTGCGAAGGAACGCCGCACCCTCCTCGAGATCACCGTCGTCGGCGAGAGTCCTGAGTGACACGATCGCTTGAGCGATCGCCCGCTCGGAGTCAGAAGGTCGGCACTCAAGGCTTGCGTCGCCAGGGCAACCCCGTCGTCACTGTAGCCCGCTACGCCCTGCAGGCCAGGCTAGGTTCAGCAGCGCGGTGCCGAATACGCGGATACCTGATGAACGCTCGACCGCGGTTCGTGCGAGTCGGAGTGCCGTCGCGATCTGACCGCGACCGAACTCCAGCCGCGAGAGCAAGATCAGCGCAGCTGGTCGATCAATCGACCCTGCTGACCCATCGAGAAACGGCGCCGCGCGCTCAAACGTTCCAGTTGCGATGATGTCGCCAACCGCTGCATCGACTACCCGTTCCGCATCCATGACCGTCGGCCGGCCGCTCGGTAGTGCCAAGCTGAGCCGTACCAGTCGCCGGAACTCGAGATGCCTCGGCCACCATCGCGTGCATCTCTCGGACTCGTGCGTCGCCGACTTCTTCGCGGAGGCGGGCGACGAGGAAGTCGCGGACCAGGGGATGGAAGCGGTGCGGGGACTCGCGGTCGGGACGGGTGAGGAGGCCGAGCGTCTCGGCCTCGGCGATCACTGGCGCGAGCTCGGCGGGCGGCCGGCCGTCGACGAGGGAGCCCGTCTCCGCATCGACCGAGACGAGGACCGACACTCGGGTGAGGAAGCGCTGCTGCGAAGGCGACAGCGTCTCGAGCACCTCTTCCGCGAGGAAGTCGTACAGGTCGCCGTGGGTGGCGCTGAGCTGGGCGACGAGGGCCCGGGCCTCGGGCGCGTCCTTGTCCTCGAGGCTCGTGCGCACGAGCGTGAGGAGGGCGGCCCATCCCTCGGTCCGCTTGATCAGCTCCGCGACGATGTCGGGCTCGAGCGGCCGGTTGTAGGCCTCGCGGAACAGCCGGTCCGTCTCCGGGACGTCGAAGCAGAGGTCCTCGCCCTCGATCCGGCTCAGGCCGCCTCGTGCGCGCAGCCGGCCGAGGGGCACCTTCGGCGCCGCGCGTGACGCGATGACGATCGAGAACCCGCTGCCCGTCCGCTCGATGAGCGACCGGAGGATCGCGTCGGTCTCCGGTCGAGCCATCGATGGCGTGGTGGTCGTCGAGGATGAGGGTCAGCCCATCGGGCTGCGTCGCCGCGAAGTCGCCGTACTCGCGCACGAGCGACGCGACGATGTCCTCCTGCTGCGGCCCGCCGGACCCGAGCGCGAGGATCAGCTCCAGCGAGTCGGCGGCGAAGTCGGGGTCGAGCTCGCGACCGGCGGCGACCAGGTGGCGCAGGAAGACGAGCCAGTCCTTGTCATCGGGCTCGAGTCGATACCACGCGATCCGACGTGGGGTCCGGGCCGCCCAGTCCGCGAGCAGCGTCGTCTTCCCGAACCCTGCCTCCGCGACGATCAGCGCCACGCGACCCGCCGCTGCGCGGTCCAGCCAGTCGTTGAGCCGCGGCCGCGACAGTGTGTCCGATCGCAGGAGGGGCGAATGGATCTTCGCGCCTGTGATGGGGAACGGGTACTGGCTCATCAGGCCCGCACGAAGCCCGCGTCCAGGCCGCCCGGGTCCGACGCCGATGAGCGCATGCCCCTCCGCTCCCCACTCCGACGCCGCCGCCGGGTTCCCCGGATGCGGCACTCCGCTGGGCGCGAATGATACGGACCCGAGCGCCGCCGGATTGCCCAAGTTGCGGAGGTGCTGCTCGAGCGGCAGCGGCGCGGGAGGGGGCGGGGGCTCGAGCGGCCCCCGATCCTCGGCCGTGGGCGACGTGCTCGGCCGCGGCGCGCGAGGCGCTGGGCCGGTGAGGGACGTCGTGGGCGAGGCCATGCGCGCAGGATGCCCTGTGCGGCTCACCGCGGACTTATCTGGGACTGGCCTCCCGATCGCCGAACGCGCAGCGGGGGCTACCCCTCGTACTCGAACCCGATCTTGAGCTCGACCTGGTACTCCACGATGTCGCCGTCCTCGATCTTGGCGGTCTGCCGGACGACCTCGATCGTGCGGATGTTGCGGACGGTCTTCGAGGCCGTCGCGACCGCCTGTCGGGCGGCGTCGGACCAGGATCGGGGACTCGATCCGACCATCTCCCGGATGATGATGACGCCCACGTGGCTCCTCCTCGATGCTTCAGCAGGGCCAGCATAGGCCGGGCGGGCCGGAGCGCGGTCGTGCGTCGCGAATCGAAACGCGCCGCCGGGCAGCCCGACGGCGCGTGCTCGTGGTGGGTCGAGGAGTCAGGCCGTGACGGCGGGCCCGGACTTCACCTTGTCGAAGCAGGTGCTGCAGTAGACGGGGCGGTCGTTCCGGGGCTGGAACGGGACCATCGCCTGGCCGCCACAGCTGTTGCAGATCGCCGCGTGGTACTCGCGCGATCCGCCGGGACTGGCGCTCCTCGCGGTCTTCGCCGCGGCACGGCATGTCGTGCACCGCTGCGGATCGTTGGTGAGGCCCTTGCTCGCGAAGAATGCCTGTTCGCCGGACGAGAACACGAATGACTCGCTGCAATCGCGGCAAGTCAGCGACCGATCCTGGAACACCCCTCGGTTTCCTCCATAGTGGGCACCGGGAGCTCCGGTCCGTCGACGGGGACCGGCGCCGGCGTCGCCAGGAGGATCGGCGCGCGGAGCAGGGCGGCTGGGGGCGGAACTCTTTCGCGGACAATACGCCGCTCGTCAAGCCCCCGATTCCCGGAGATCGGCTTGCGATCCGGTTTCGGTCGCCTTTCCCAAGGCGCTCGTGGAACCGCGCCCGGCTTCCTCGCGTCCCGTGCCCCATGTCGACACGAATCCTGGCCACTGCCCTCGCCCTCGTCGCCCTCGCCGTCACCGCCTGCACGGGCGGCGGCGGTTCGACACCTGGCGACGCCTCGACCGCCGACCCCACGACCGCGCCCAGCCCGTCGATCGAGGGCATCGCCCACCCGACCGGCGCCGACGAGATCGTCCTCCGGTTCGACGAGTCCGGCGGCTTCGTCCCGCCCGAGTTCCTCGCCGCCCACGTCCCGATGTTCACCCTCTACGGCGACGGGACGGTCGTGTTCGTCCAGTCGAATGCGACGCTCCCCGCGCGCGCAGACGGGATCATGACGAGCCCGCCCGTGCGGACCGGGAAGCTGACCGAGGACCAGGTCCAGTCGCTCCTCGAGGTCGCGATCCGCGACGGCGGGCTCGGGTCCGCACGCGCCGAGTACCAGAACCCGCTCGTGGCCGACGCGCCGACTGCCGTGTTCACGCTCAACGCCGACGGCGCGGAGAAGACGGTGAGCGTCGTGGCGCTCGGGATGGAGGACCAGGAGCTCAACGCCGACTCGGCGATCAAGCAGGCGATGGCCGCGCTCGGCAACCGGCTCCGCGACTTCGACGCCGGCGGCAGCCTGCAGAGCACGCCGTACGAGCCGACCGCCTACCGGGGCGTGCTCCAGGAGCAGCAGGGCCTCGCGGGCGTCGCGATCCGCGACTGGCCGTGGACCGACCTCACCCCCGCCGACTTCTCGATGCCGAGCGACCCGAACGTGCTCCCGCAGGGCACGGCGACGCTCACGCCGGAGCAGGCGGCAGCGCTCGGGGTCGAGGGGTTCGAGAACGGGATCGCGTCCGGGATCTACCTCCGCGACGACGCGGGCAAGGTCTACTCGTTCGTGCTCCGGCCGCTGCTCCCCGACGAGAAGGCGTAGGCGCCGCTAGCTGACGTCGGCGAAGCGCTCCCCGGCGTAGTTCACGAAGCGCGTCTGGGCCTTCTTGAACCACAGGTCGATCTCGCCGGTGGGGCCGTTGCGGTGCTTCGCGAGCTTGAGCTTGACGACCTCGCCGTCGGTGACCTGGTCGTCGGAGCCGCGCTCCTTCTCGCGCCACAGGAACGTCACGAGGTCCGCGTCCTGCTCGATCGAGCCGGACTCGCGCAGGTCGGACAGCCGGGGCTCCTTCGACTCGCGCATCTCCGGCTGGCGCGAGAGCTGGGACAGGGCGATGACCGGCACCTTGAGCTCGCGCGCGAGCGCCTTCAGGCCGCGCGAGATCTCGGCGACCTCCTGCACACGGTTCGCATCGCGGGTCGTGGTCGAGGACTGCATGAGCTGGAGGTAGTCGACGATCACGAGGTCGAGCCCCGACTCGGCCTGGAGCCTGCGCGCCTTGGTGCGCAGCTCCATCGTCGTGATGTTGGGCGTGTCGTCGATGTAGATCGGCGCCTCCGACAGCGTGTTCATCGCGGGAGCGATCCGCGCGAAGTCGAGCTCCTCGAGGAACCCCGACCGGAGCCGCTGGGAGTCGATGTTCGCCACCGACGAGAGCAGGCGCAGGACGAGCTGCTCCTTGCTCATCTCGAGGCTGAAGATCCCGACGCTCTTCTTGTCGTGGACCGCCGCGTGCTCCGCGATGTTGAGCGCGAAGCTCGTCTTGCCGACAGACGGACGGGCCGCGAGGATCACGAGGTCGCTCTTCTGGAAGCCGGTCGTGAGCGTGTCCAGGTCCTGGAAGCCGCTGCGGATGCCGCTGATCTCGCCCCGGTGGGCGTGGAGGTAGTCGAGCCGGTCGTAGGCGTCGTGGAGCAGCGTCTTGAGCGGGGAGAAGCCGGCGGCCACGCGGCGCTGGCTGACCGCGAACAGCTCGGCCTCCGCGCGATCGATGGCCTCCGCGATCTCGGCCGGATCCTCGTAGCCGATCCCGGCGATCTTGCCTGCGGCGCCGATGAGGTTCCGAAGGAGGGCCTTGCGCTCGACGATCCGCCCGTACTGCGTCGCGTGGACGGCAGTGGGCGTGGAATTCGAGAGTGTGCCCAGGTACGCGCGACCGCCGACCGCCTCCAGGTCGCCGTCCCGCTCCAGCGCCTCGGCGACGGTGACGATGTCGATGGGCTCGCGCCGCTCGAACAGGCCCAGGATGACCGCGTAGACCTTGCCGTGCGCCTGGCGGTAGAAGTCGTCCGCCTTGAGGAACTCGGCGACCTCGATGACCGCGTCGCGGTCGATGAGGATCGAGCCGAGCACGGACTGCTCGGCCTCGATGGATTGCGGCGGCAGACGATCGATCACAGCGGCATTGGGCTCCGGAAGGTCAGGGCGGTCCCGGAATGGTCCGGTGTGCGGACCCCGTTCGGGTCAACGAGAGCGGCGAGCCCACCGCCGCCCCGTCCACGGCTTTCGACCGATGTGGACGCGTTGTGGACGACCGATGTGGAAACGTTCCGGAGATCGCGCATCGGCTGCGCCGAGCCGAAGGCGACGCCGTGAGCACCGGAGCGAGCGCACTCATGTGCGTGAGCGAGGAGCGCAGCGCGGCAACGCGGCGGATCGGCCAGATCAGCGCCGCTCAGTCGAGGCGGCGGATGACGCCGATGAGCTTCCCCTGGATCCGCACCGAGGGATAGAACTGGGGCGGGTAGTTCGGGTTGGCGGGCTGGAGGCGGACCCGGTCCTTCTCACGGAAGAACCGCTTGAGGGTGACCGCGTTCTCCTCGACCTGGGCGACGACGATGTCGCCGTCCCGCGCGGTCTCCTGCGGCCGGATGACCACGAAGTCCCCGTCCGCGATGTGCGCCTCGATCATCGAGTCGCCGCGGACACGCAGCACGTAGGCGTCGCCGGCCGGCGCGAGGATGTCCGGGACCGCGAGCGTCTCCGACGCGTCCTGGTATGCCTCGATCGGCCCACCGGCCGCGATCTCGCCGATCACCGGGAGGCTGTGTGACTCGCTGGGCTGCGACTGGGGCGTCAGCTCCGCGGAGAGCCCGAGCCGAAGCGCCGCCTGCGGCGTGAGCCGGATCGCGCGCGACTGCGCGGCACCCCGCTCGAGGTAGCCCTCCTTCTCGAGGACCTGGAGGTGGTGGTGGACAGCAGACGTGGAGGCAAGGCCGACGGCCTTCGCGATCTCGCGCACGCTCGGCGGATAGCCGCGCGCGCGGATCGTGGCGGCGATCACGTCCAGGATCTTGCGCTTGCGTTCGGCGTCGTGACGGGTCACGGGCTCTCCTACTGGTTGCAAGCATCATACCGAACGGACGTTCGATGTCAACTTGCGCCACAATCCGGGCTCGCCGGGGATGCCGAAGAGGAATGCCACCGTGGACTCGTCATCAATCGCCCTCGCCGCCCGGCTCGAACGAGCCGAGGCAGTCGCAGCGGCGAGCATCTACCGGGACGGTCCCCGGGGCGCGATCGATGCCGTCGGCGCACGCGAGACAACCATCGCCGGTGCAGCACTCACGGCCCTGACCGTCATCGACTCGGCGTTCTTCAACCGTGTCCTCGGGCTGGGCAGCCAGGGACCCGTGACCGTCGCCGACGTCGAGGCCGCGCTCGGCCTGGTTCCGGTCGCTGGGCCTGGGCGAGTCGATGATCCAGGTGCCGTCCGAGGTCATGACGCCGGAGCTCGCCACGTGGCTCGGCGATGCGGGCTACCAGCAGGGCCGCAACTGGGTGAAGCTGTGGCACCCCCTCGATGACATCCGCGACGCGGACACGTCCCTTCGCATCGCCCAGATCGGACCGGACGAGGCCGACGCCTTCGCGTCGATCGTCGTCGACGCGATGGAGTTTCCCAACGAGGTCCTCCCCCTGGCCGCGGCGACCGTCGGTGTCTATGGGTGGCGCCACTACATGGGCTACGACGGGGAGACGCCCGTGGCCGCGGCCGCGATGTTCGTCGACGGCGACACCGCGTGGTTCGGCTTCGGCGCGACGCGGGAGGCTGCCCGCGGACGGGGCGGCCAGTCGGCGCTGTTCGCGGCCAGGCTACGGGACGCGCGCGCCCTGGGTTGCACGCTCGCCGTGACCGAGACCGGCGAGGAGACGCCCGAGGACCCGGTCAACCACTCGTACCGCAACATGCTCCGGTCGGGCTTCACCCTCGCCTACGCCCGGCCCAACTGGCTCCGCCGGGAGGCAGCTCCGGGCCCTTAGCCGGCACCCGCTCCCGGACCTGAACAGGGCCGGTGCTACCATCGGCCGTCCGCGATCCGAGATTCGGTTCGCGCGTCGCGCGTGAGGGACAGGGTGGCTCGCCGGGCATCGGGGGAGGAGCGTTCGCCGCAGCGGATCGGCATTCGCCGGTTGCTGGGGTGGGCCGCGTTCCTGCCGCTCGCGAGTCGCGCGCCCATGTACGGGCGCCTGTTCTACGAGCTCATCCGGGACGATCGCACGCCCGCTGGGCGCAAGGCGATGCTCGCCGGCGCGCTCGGCTACCTGTTCGTCGGACGCGACCTCGTGCCCGACGACATCCCGGTGGTGGGCGGCCTCGACGACCTCGTCGTCGTGATCCTCGCCGTCGACCTGTTCCTGGACGGCGTCCCGGAGGACGTCCTCGACGAGAAGCTCGACGCGCTCGGCATCGACCGTGGCGCGTTCATGGAAGACGTGCGTCGCATCCGGCGCTTTACGCCGGGCTCGCTTCGCCGCATCATGCGGCGCGCCCCCGAGCTCGTCTCGTTCGCGGGCGATACGCTTGAAAACAGCAGGGTCGGCCCACGGGTTCGATCCTGGATCAACACCAAGGAGGAACACACCGCGTGAAGGTCATCCTGACAAAGGACGTCGACAAGATCGGCAAGACGGGCGAGATGAAGACGGTGGCCGACGGCTTCGCCACCAACTACCTCATCCCGCAGAAGCTTGCCGTTCCGGCGTCGGGCGGTGCCTATCGCGCGTACCAGCACGACATCGCCTCCCGCGAGGACAAGCGCAAGCGCGAGCGCGAGGAGGCCGAGATCGCGGCCACCCGCATCGCGTCCACGACGCTCACGATGGGCGTGAAGGTCGGCGAGGGCGGCAAGCTCTACGGCTCGATCAACAACCAGGACATCGCCGAGGCGCTCGGCCGGCGGGGGATCACGGTCGACCGCCACAAGATCGACCTCGAGCAGCCGATCAAGTCGCTGGGCACCTACAAGGTGGCGATCAAGGTCTACTCGGGCATGACGCCCGAGGTGACGATCATCGTCGAGCCCAAGGGCTGACCCCGGCGTCGTTCATCGACACATCGACCGCCCGGACCGTTCGCGGACCGGGCGGTTTCGTTTTTCGGTCCTCGGCGAGGTCTCCAGGACCATGACTTCGCCCACGTGACGCCACGACAGGCGGATGTGCGGTGCCACGGACCCCGGATCCGCCTCCGGTCGCGCCGGCCGGGTGCTTTCGCGGCTTTCAGGACCGCGAATCCGGCGATTCGTCGCGCGCCGTGGGCGATCTCACGGTGTCATGGACCACACGGCCCGCGAACCGGCCGAGGCATTCGTGACACGACGCTGTCGCGCGGCGGGGCGACAATCCGCCGTGTGAGCGCCGGGATCCGCACCATCCTCCACGTCGACCTCGACGCGTTCTTCGCGGCGGTGGAGCAGCGCGATCGGCCGGAGCTCCGCGGCAAGCCGGTGATCGTCGGCGGTGGCGGCCCGAACGAGCGGGGCGTCGTGAGCGCGGCGAGCTACGAGGCGCGGGCGTTCGGCGTCCACAGCGCGATGCCCCTCAGGACCGCGGGCCGCCTCTGCCCGCACGGCGTGTTCCTGCCCGTCGACGGGCGCAAGTACCAGCGGGCGAGCAAGGAGGTCATGGCGATCCTCCGCCGGTTCACGGACCAGGTCCAGCCGATCTCGATCGACGAGGCGTTCCTCGACGTGACGGGTTCCCGCCAGCTGTTCGGCGACGGCGCGGCGATCGCCACGTCGATCAAGCAGGCCGTCCACGACGAGGTGGGCCTCACCGCCAGCGTCGGCGTCGCGAGCACGAAGCTCGTCGCGAAGATCGGCAGCGACCTGCGCAAGCCCGACGGGCTCGTCGTCGTGCCGCCGGGCGAGGAGGCCGCGTTCCTCGCGCCGCTCCCGATCAGCCGGCTGTGGGGCGTCGGCGAGAAGACCGCCGCGGTCCTCCGCGACTTCGGCGTCGTCACGATCGGCGACCTCGCGTCGCTGCCGCCGGCGGCGATGGAGCGCCGGTTCGGGAAGCACGGGGCGGCGCTCGTCGCCCGGGCGCACGGCCTCGACGCGGACCCGGTCGCGACGGGCGACCCGGCGAAGTCGGTCGGGCACGAGCACACGTTCGGGACGGACACGTCGGAGCGCGAGAAGATCGAGCGGACGGTCCTCGGCATGGCCGATGGCGTCGCCTGGCGGCTCCGCGCCGCGGGTCTCAAGGCCGCGACGATCACGCTCAAGCTGCGCGACACGAACTTCGTCACGATCACCCGCCAGACCACGCTCGACACGCCGGCCGACCTCACCGAGCCGATCTACGAGGCGGCGATCGGGCTGCTCCGGCGCGAGCTCCACGGCCAGCGGATCCGCCTCGTGGGCGTGACCGCGTCCAACTTCCGCGAGCGCGAGCAGCTGGCGATGTTCGCCGGGCCAGAGGAGCCGAGGCGCCACCAGGCTGCCGAGGCCATGGACGTGATCCGGCGCAAGTACGGCGAGCGGGCGGTGACCCGCGGCCGGCTGGTGCGGGCTGGCGTCCCGACGGTCTTCGAGCGCGACCCGAACTCCGCGATCGAGGGCCGCATCGGCGTGCCGGACGAGCCCACCGGGCCGAAGCGCCGCCCGAAGGTCGGCGCGGACGCGCCACCGGATCCCGACGAGGGGATCGATCCGCCGGCGCGAGGACGACTGACGGTCGCACGTCGCTGCAGTGACACGAGAGATGTCACAGCCGAGCGCGATTCTCCGGTCAGGACCACTTGACATCGAACGCCTGTTCGATCTACGGTGGCACCAGAAACGAACAAGCGTTCGCATCCGGAGTGCCCCCGGGTCGCACGACCAAGCGCCGAAGGAGAACGACATGGCGATGGTTCGCGTCGCACCCGTCAAGGTCCAGGTCCGTACCGACTGGTTCAGCGGCACGCCGCGCGAGATCACGTGGGGCGAGGAGACCCTTCCGGTCACCCGCCTCGTGGCGATCCGCGACGAGCGGTCCGCCTACCCCGCGATCACGGGCCCCCGCACGCTGTTCGAGGTCGACACGCCCGGCGTGCGCCTCGCGCTCACCTACCTCCATCGCTCCAAGCGGTGGACCATCGACGGCCTGGACGAGCTCGCGCCGGCCGCCTGATACCAGATACCGGGGTCGCGGCTCCTCCCCGTCGGCCTCGTGGGGTCGGCTGCGGGGCGGGCGCACACAGACGCTCGCCCCGCGGGCCACTGAACCCGCCTGACCACGCCACGAACGGGACCTACGGGCTCGTCGTGGCGGGTACGGGCGTTCAGGGCCTTTCAGGCGGGACGGTCAATGGACCGTGGGCCGCACCCGTTCGCCCCGGGCGTTGGCGCGGTCCCTACAATCGGCGGGTGGAACCGAGCACGCGCTTCGGCGACCTGACGGTCGCTGCCTTCGTGGACCGGCTGGCGTCCGCAGAGCCCGTCCCCGGTGGGGGGAGTGCCGCGGCGGTCGCGGCGAGCCTCGCCGCGGGCCTCGTGGCGATGGTCGCCTCCCTGTCGCAGGACCGGCCAAAGTACGCCCAGCACGCGGCGCTCCACGCGGAGGCGATCGTCGCGGCACGGAAGCTGGTGGACCGCTTCCTCGAGCTCGCTGACGAGGACGCCGTCGCGTACACGGGCTACGTCGCGGCGATGAAGCTCCCGCGCGACACCGAGCGCGAGCGAGAGGTCCGCAGCGCGGCGATCGCCCAGTCGGCGCGTGCGTCCTCCGAGGCCCCGTTCCGGACCGTCCAGGCGTGCGTCGACATCGTCGCGTACGCGGAGGCGCTCGCGGGCCGCAGCAACCGCAACGCGAGCTCGGACCTCGAGGTCGCAGCCCTGCTGAGCGTCGCGGCCTCGCGCGCGGCCGCCGCCAACGTCTACATCAACCTGCCGTCGATCGGCGACGAGGAGGCGGCCCGCGAGCTCTTCGGCCGGACCGAGGACCTCGCCGACGAGATCGAGCGACTCGCGGACACGGTCCGCGAGGTCGTCCGGAGCGACAAGACCCGGGAACCGCTGGAGGCGACCGGGGCGTGAGCTCCGCATCCGGCACGGGGCCGAGGCTCCTGCTCGGGGCGCCGATCGCCGCCGAGATCCGCGCGTCCGTGGAACGTGAGGTCCTCGCCTTCCGTGGCAAGCGCGGCTACACCCCGGCCCTCGCCGTCCTCATCGTCGGGCGCGACGCGCCGTCGGCCGTCTACCTCAACCAGATCCTCAAGTCGTGCGCGAAGGTCGGCATCGAGGGACGCCTCGTCGAGGTGCCCGGCCGCGCGTCAGCCGCCGCGGTCCGCGAGGAGATCGAGCGGCTCAACGCCGACAGCCAGGTCGCCGGGATCATCGTCCAGATGCCGCTGCCCAAGCGCATCCCCCTCTCGACCGTCATCGACACGCTCGATCCGGCCAAGGACATCGACGGCCTCCACCCCCGCAACGCCGGCCTCCTGACGCTCGGCTACCACGGCTTCCTGCCGACGACCGCCCACGCCGCCGTCGAGCTGCTCAAGCGCTCCGGCATCGAGCTCGCGGGCAAGCGCGTGGTCGTCGTCGGCCGGTCCAACGTCGTCGGCAAGCCCGCCGCGCTGCTGCTGATGCGCGAGCACGCGACGGTCACCATCTGCCACTCGAAGACGGCCGACCTCGCGCGCCACGTCAAGGACGCGGAGATCGTCGTCGTCGCCGCCGGCAAGCCGGGACTCATCACGGGAAAGATGCTGCGCAAGGGCGCCGTCGTCGTCGACGTGGGCATCAACGTCGTCGACGGCCGGATCGTCGGCGACGTCGACTTCGAGTCAGCCAGCAAGGTCGCCTCCGCGATCACCCCGGTCCCGGGCGGCGTCGGCCCCGTCACCAACGCCCTCCTCCTCACCCACCTCGTCCACGCGGCCCAGGATCAGGCGGACGCCGCCACGGGTCGACGCAACGGGGTCCTGCAGCCCGTCGGGAGTCGTCAATGAGCGCCGCGCCCTTCCCGTCCGACCTCGAGATCGCCCGCGCCGCGACGCCCCGCCCGATCACCGACGTCGCGCACGACCTCGGCTTCACGCCCGACGAGGTCGAGCCGTACGGCAACACGAAGGCCAAGGTCACGATCGAGGGGATCCGTCGCCTCGAGGCCGCGAACCCGCGCGGCAAGTACGTCGTGGTGACCGGGATGACGCCGACGCCGCTCGGCGAAGGCAAGAGCACGACCGTCGTCGGGCTCGCCCAGGGCCTCAACCGGATCGGCCGCAGGGCCGCGGTGACGATCCGCCAGCCGAGCCTCGGGCCGGTGTTCGGGATCAAGGGCGGCGCGGCCGGCGGCGGCCACAGCCAGGTCATCCCGATGGAGGACTTCAACCTCCACCTGACCGGCGACGTGCACGCGATCGGCGCCGCGCACAACCTCGCGGCGGCGTTCATCGACAACCACGTCCACCACGGCAACGAGCTGGGGATCGACCAGAACCGGATCCTGTGGCCGCGTGTCGTCGACATCAGCGACCGGGCGCTGCGCGAGGTCGTCGTCGGGCTGGGCGGCACCGAGAACGGCTACGCGCGGTCCACCCAGTACGTGATCACGGTCGGCTCCGAGGTCATGGCGATCCTCGCCCTCGCGTCGGACATCCACGACCTCCGGGCGCGTCTCGGGCGGGTCGTCCTGGCCACCCGTCGCGACGGGACGCCGATCACGGCCGAGGACCTCAAGGTCGCGGGCTCGATGACCGTCCTGCTCAAGGACGCGATCAAGCCCAACCTGCTCCAGACGCTCGAGGGCGGGCCGGCCTTCGTCCACTGCGGCCCGTTCGCCAACATCGCCCACGGCAACAACAGCGTCCTCGCCGACCGTGCCGCGCTCGCCACGACGGACATCATCGTGACCGAGGCCGGGTTCGGGGCCGACATGGGCGCGGAGAAGTTCTTCGACATCAAGTGCCGGGCGAGCGGGCTCAAGCCCGATGCCGCGGTCCTCGTCGCCACGATCCGCGCGCTCAAGATGCACGGCGGCGTGGGGCGGATCGTCGCGGGCAAGCCGCTGGACCCGGCGCTGCTCGAGAACAACCCCGAGGCCGTCCGCCTCGGCGGGGCGAACCTCGCGAAGCAGATCGAGAACGTCCGGGCGTTCGGCGTGCCGGCGGTCGTGGCCATCAACACGTTCCCCACCGACACCGCGGCGGAGATCGAGGCGGTCCGCGCGGTCGCGCTCGCCGCGGGTGCGCGCGACGCCGTGGTCGCGAGTCACTTCGTCGACGGGGGCGCCGGCGCCGAGGCGCTCGCCGAGGCCGTCTGGGCCGCGGCCGAGGAGGGCGCGCCCGACTTCCAGCTGCTCTACCCGGACGAGGCCCCGCTCGCCGAGAAGATCGAGGCGATCGCGACACGCATCTACGGCGGCGACGGCGTCGACTACCTGCCCGCCGCGAAGCGCCAGCTGGCGCAGTACGAGGACATGGGCTTCGGGCACCTCCCGATCTGCATGGCGAAGACGCAGTACAGCCTGTCGGACAACCCCAAGCTGCTGGGGCGGCCGACGGGCTTCCGGGTCCAGATCCGCGAGGTCCGCCTGGCGGCGGGCGCGGGCTTCATCACCCCGATCGCGGGCGAGATGCGGACGATGCCGGGGCTCAACTCGAAGCCGGGCGGGGAGCGGATCGACATCGACGCGGACGGGAACGTCGTCGGCCTGTTCTAGCCGCGTGACCGGTTCGCGCTGGGCGCGGGGCGCGACCCGGCCTATGCTCCGGCGGTGATCCTCCAGGTCGTCGTCGGGCTGCTCGGGCTCCTCGTCATCGTGCGGACGGTGCTGAGCGCCATCCGGACGTTCGTCGTGCCCCGCGGCGACAACGACGCGCTCACCCGGTACGCGTTCCGGGCGATCCGCAAGCTGTTCGACCTCGCCGCGCCGGCGACCCGGCCGTACGAGTACCGCGACCGGATCATGGCCTACTACGGCCCGATCGCCCTGGTCCTCCTGCCGGCGTGGTGGCTGTTCCTGCTGGTGCTCGGCTTCGGGGCGATCTACTGGTCGCTGGGCCTGCCGATGGAGGACGCGCTCGTGGTCAGCGGCTCCTCGCTGCTGACGCTCGGCTTCCGCGAGCCGGGCGTCGCCGGGGGCGACGGGCTGGCGTTCATCGAGGCCGCGATCGGCCTCGCGCTCGTCGCGCTCCTGATCTCGTACCTGCCCACGATCTACAGCGCGTTCTCACGCCGGGAGCTGCTCGTGAGCCTGCTCGAGGTCCGCGCCGACTCACCGCCGTCGCCGGTCGTGATGATCACCCGGATGCACCGCGTCTCCGGCCTCGACGTGATGCACGAGATGTACGAGAAGTGGGAGAACTGGTTCGCGGAGCTCGAGGAGACCCACAGCTCGCTGCCGGTGCTCGTGTTCTACCGGTCGCAGCAGCACGACAAGTCGTGGGTCAACGCGGCGGGCGCGATGATGGACGCCGCCGCGCTCATGCGCTCCGCCGTCGCGGTGCCGCCCGACGTCCAGGCCGACCTCATGATCCGGGCCGGCTACATCGCGCTCCGCCGGATCGGCACGTTCTTCAACATCGCGTTCGACCCGCACCCGTTGCCAACCGACGCGACGAGCATCGATCGAGAGCGGTTCGACCGCGCCTTCGATGTCCTCGCGGCATCCGGCGTGCCCGTCGTCGAGGACCGCGACCAGGCGTGGCGGGACTTCAACGGCTGGCGGGTCAACTACGACTCGGTGCTCCGCAAGCTCGAGAAGCTGACGATGGCGCCGACGCCGTGGTGGGACCGGCCGATGCACTCCGCGTACGTGACCGACGAGCCGGATCCTGAGACCGCGGCCGCGGCCGGCGCCGCCGACGAGCCCGAGCTGACCGATGCCGACCGGGGTGACCGCCGGCTGACCGTTCCGGTCAGGCGTTGAACTGGAAGCCGGTCGCCGCCACGAAGCCCGCCGTGATGATCAGCGCCCAGATCACGCCGACGATCCCGACCGCCCACATCCGCAGGTCGAACGGGCCGAGACCCATCCCCGCGTGCATGTGGTCGTCGTGCGAGTGGGCGCCCTCGGCGTGACCCGTGGCCGCGCCGTGCGCGTCGGGGGCATGGCCGTGCTCTTCCGGGGTCTGGGCCGCAGCGTGCGTGTCGCTCATGTCTCGTCGGAACCTCCGGGCGCCATTCTCACACGCCGACCAGCCCCGGGAGGACCGCGACGATCAGCCCGACGGCGAGCGCGACGCAGAACAACGAGACCACGAGCCTCGACCAGACGTCGCGGAGCAGGACCCATGCCGGCGCCGATCCCAGGGTCGGCCGCACCACGAGGAGCTCCTCGTCCCAGTCGCCGCGGCCCGCCGCCAGGCGCTCGCGTGCGGTCACGATCGCGAGACCCACGCGCATCTCTGCCGCCGCCTCCGACCTCGGGTCCAGCCGCTGCCGCGAGCTCGACGACCTCGGCACTGCAGCGCCTGGTCGATCGGCTCGTCCGCGACGAAGCGCACGTTGACCCGGTTGAGGACCTGCCCGACCGCCTCGATGTCGTCGCGCGGCGGCGGCAATCGGGTGGCCTCGGCATCGGCCTCGTCGATGCGACCGAGGATCGTGAGGACATCGATCCTCGCGAGGGCGGTGACCGACGACCGCGGGTTGTCGACCAGCCAGCGCGCCGCGCCGTCGGGCGTCGTCCCCGTGTACCGGGCGCCGGTCTGCTCACGGATCCGGTCGAGCTCGCGCCGCCCGAGCCACGCGAACGTCTCGAGGGTCTTGCGGGTGCGCCCCGGCATCGCGAGATAGGCGACGAGCACGCCGATGCACGTCGCGACGCCAGCAGCCGCGACGACGACGCCGAAGCCGCGATCCCGCACGGCCGTCGCGAAGACGACGGCGAGGACGCCGGTGACGATCGATCCGGCCCAGCTCGGCCGGCGCATCGCACGCCCGAGCGCGTTCGCGATCAGCGTTCCGCGCGGGTGGAAGGAGACGGCGCGTTCGACCTTGGCGGGCATCACGGCCGATTGTGGGGGATCGCGTTAGGCGCTGCCCCTAGACTGGTCCGCGATGCTCACCCTCGTCCTCACCCGCCACGGCCTCACCGACCGCTCCGATCCCGAACAGCACCTCGGGCAGCGGATCGACATCTCGATCAACGAGGCCGGCCGCGCGCAGGCGCAGGCCCTCGCCCACCGGCTGTCGGCCGTGCGCTTCGACCGGGTCATCACGAGCCCCCTGTTCCGGGCCCGCGAGACGGCCGGGATCATCGTCCCGGGCGTGGACGTCGAGGCCGACCCGCGGCTCAAGGAGATGGACTACGGGGCCTGGGAGGGGCTGACCTACACCCAGCTCGAGGAGCAGGACGTCGCGACGCGCCGCGAGTGGGAGCTCGCGCCGGACCGGCTGGCATGCCCGGGCGGCGAGTCCGGCAACGAGGTCGCCGAGCGGGTGCGCTCGTTCCTGTCCGACCTGATCGACGAGCATCGCGCCTGGTATGCGAGGGCCTCGTTCCGGGCGGCGACGAGGCCGGGCGGTCCGGCCGCGGCGCCCGAGAACCGTCCCGTGCTCGCGGTCGGGCACTCGTCGACGAACCGGATCCTGCTGTGCGTCGCCCTCGGCACGGACGTCCGCGACTACCGCAAGCGGTTCCTCCAGGGCCAGGGCAACCTCACCGTGCTCCGCTGGGAGGACGGCGACGGGCCAGAGGACGCGAAGCTCATCGTCGCCAACGACCTCGGCCACCTCCGCGGCCCGGACGCGCTTCCCTGGGAGTAGCCCCCGCTACGCCTCGGTCTCGACGGGATCGGCCGCGGCCTCGACGGCGGGCGTCGGCGCCTTCTTGGGCATGCCGGGCATCCCGAACCGCCACCACAGCAGCGACAGGAAGAGCAGCACGACGATCGCCGCGATGAGCAGGTCGAACGGCTTGAGCGCCTCCCGGATGTCGACCCAGTTCGCGCCGAGGACCGTGCCCGCGTAGGCGAGCGCGATCGACCACGGCAGCGCGCCGAGGGTCGAGAACAGGATGAACTTGCCGAGCGGCATCCGGGTGACCCCGGCCGGGAACGAGATGAACGTCCGGACGATCGGCAGCAGCCGGCCGAAGAACACCGTCGCCGAGCCGTACTTCGCGAAGAAGTGGTCGGCCGCCTCGATCTCGTGGTCGCGGATCAGCAGGTACTTCCCGTAGCGCTCGAGGAACGGGCGGCCGCCCCAGGCGCCGATCGCGTACGCGACGAGCGAGCCGATCGTGTTCCCGACCGTCGCCACCACGACGACGATCCAGAAGTTCCACGGCAGGCCGGTGATCGGCTCGATCTGGGTGGGGTCGGAGACCATGAAGCCCGCGAACGGGAGGATCAGCTCCGAGGGCAGCGGGACCATCGCGGACTCGATCGCCATCGCGAGGCCGACGCCGAGGTAGCCCAGCGCGCCGTACAGCTGCTGGAGGAACGGGATGACGATCTCGTCGATGAAGGTGAGCACGGGCTACGCCGCCGGGTGCGCGGCGCCGGGCCGCGAGCGGACGGGGCCGTCGTCGAAGTCGAACACGGGCGGAAGGGTAGCCTATGCTCGCTGTCGTGACCGATGCCCACTTCGTACCAGCGCGGCCCGGGACGCCCCAGCCCACCGACCCGGTCGTCCTGACGGGCGCGGACCTCACGATCGCCGACGTCGAGGCCGTCGCCCGCCACGGGGTCCGCGCAGCGCTCGACCTCCACGCACGGGACCGGATGCAGGAGGCGCGCGACGTCATCGACACGCTCGTCGCGCGCGGCGAGGTCGTCTACGGCGTCACGACGGGCTTCGGCGACCTCGCGACGACGTTCATCCCGCCCGGCGACGCGGCCGTGCTCCAGGAGAACCTCATCGCGTCGCACGCCGCGGGGGTCGGTGCGCCGTTCCCGCGCGAGGTCGTCCGCGCGATGCTCCTGCTGCGGGCGAACACGCTCGCGCTGGGCCACTCCGGCTGCCGGCCCGAGCTCGTCGACTTCCTGCTGCGCCTCCTGGAGCTCGGGATCCACCCGGTCGTGCCGGAGCAGGGGAGCGTCGGCGCCTCGGGGGACCTGGCCCCGCTCGCGCACCTCGCGCTGCCGGTCATCGGGCGCGGCGAGGTCGAGGTCGCCGGACAGGTGGTCCCCGCGCTCGTCGCGCTCCGCGAGCACGGGCTCGAGCCGCTGACCCTCCAGCCGAAGGAGGGCCTCGCGCTCCTCAACGGGACCCAGCTCATGTCGGCGCTGGGGGCGCTCCTGCTGGCCGATGCCGACCGCCTGACCCGGACCGCGTCCGTCGCGGCGGCGATGTCCGTCGAGGCGCTGCTCGGGACCGAGGTCGCGTTCGCCGCGCCGTACCAGCTCGCGCGGCCGCACCCGGGCCAGGTCGCGGTCGCGGGCGAGCTCCGCCACCTGCTGCGCGACTCCGGGCTCCAGACCGGGCACCACGACTCGGCGCACAAGGTCCAGGACCCGTACTCGCTGCGCTGCGTGCCGCAGGTCCACGGCGCGGTCCGCGACGCGCTGGACCACCTCCGGCGGGTGCTCGACATCGAGCTCAACTCCGCGACCGACAACCCGCTCGTGTTCCCCGCCGGCGGCGACGTCCCGGTCGACGCCCTCGCGACCGGGGGCGGGCTCGTGATCAGCGGCGGCAACTTCCACGGCGAGCCGATCGCGCTCGCGCTCGACTTCGCGAAGCTCGCGCTCTCGGAGCTCGGCGCCATCTCGGAGCGGCGGACGGCGCTGCTCGTGGACCCGCGGCTCAACGGCGGCCTGCCCGCCTTCCTGACCCCCGACCCGGGCCGGAACAGCGGCCTGATGATCGTCCAGTACACGGCGGCGGCGCTCGCGTCCGAGAACAAGGTGCTCGCCCACCCGTCGTCCGCGGACTCCATCCCGACGTCCGCGAACCAGGAGGACCACGTGTCGATGGGCGCGGCCGCGGCCCGCCACGCGCGGACCGTCCTCGGGCACGTCCAGCAGATCGTCGCGATCGAGCTGCTCGCGGCGGCCCAGGCGCTCGACCTGCGGCTCGCCTCGCTGACGGCCGGCGGGCTCGAGGCGCCGCTGCCCGGCGCCGGCGTCGCCGAGGCGCACGAGCGGATCCGGGAACGCGTGACCCACCTGGTCCAGGACCGCGAGCCGGGTCCGGACCTCGCCGCGACCCTCGCGATCGTCAAGGAAGGCGCGCTCGTCGACCTCGTCGGGGACTGACCGCCGAGGCGACCGGCGGCTCTCGTAGACTCTCGGCATGGCCATCCGGATCGTCGACGTCACCGACGGCGCCACGTTCGCGCTGCTCCCGCCGTGCGCGGACCCGGGGTTCGACCACCGGTCGTGCGACTACTGGGAGGACGCCGACCGCGGCTCGAAGGCCGCCCGCGCCTCGTGGTTCGATCCCGCCGCGGCCCCTGCCCCGGCTGCGCCCGCGCGGCCGCGCAACCCGTTCGCCGACGACGACGATGACGAGCCCGCGATCAACCCGTTCGCGCCGCCGCCGAAGACGACCTTCAACCCGTTCCTCGCCGACGACGACGACGCGCCCGTGAACCCGTTCGCGCCGCCACCCAGGACCGGCCCCGCGGTCGGGCATGACGCGCCGCGCAAGCTCCAGCTCCTGGGTCGCGGCCTCGCGGTGTTCGGGTCGTACGCGAAGGTGCTGCTCGAGGACGACGCTCCGGCCGTCTACGCGCAGTTCGGGCCGCTGTCCGCGTACCCGCGCGCGCTCCGGACCCGCGAGCTCTACCCGCAGCTGCCCGTCTCGCCGCTGCCGGCGGTCATCACCTGCATCTCGACGACGGCGGCCGCGCGTGACCGCGGCCTCGCGGTGCTGCTCGTCGAGGCGGTGATCGACGACCTCGCGGGCCGCGGGTTCGCGGCCGTCGAGACCTACCCCGAGCGTGGCGCGCGGGAGAACGCGACGAGCGCCGCGACGCCCGGCTTCTGGGAGCACCTCGGGTTCACCGTCGCCGCGGCCGACGACCGCTTCCCGGTGATGCGCCGGGAGCTCGCGTGAGCCAGGCGATCCGCATCGGCCGACCCGTCAGCGTCCTCGTGATCCTGGCGCTCGCCGTCGCCGCGTGCGGCACCACCGGGCCCTCGACGCCGCCGACGATCGCGGCCACGCCCGTCGGCCCGCCCGCCACCCTCCCGCCGCCGGAGACGTCCGCGCCGTCGAGCCCGGCGGTCACGTCGGCCCCACCCACCTCCGGCGACGCCGTCGTCCGCGACGACTCGCTGCTCGCGATCCTGCCGTCCGACATCGACGGCGCGCCGGTCACGGTGGAGGACGAGTCGTTCGCCGAGGCGGCCGCGGACCCGGCCTTCGCGACCAACGTCGACCGGGCGGCGTTCGCCGTCGTCACGACGCCGACCGACCTCGCCTCGGGCGTCGTCGCGAAGCTCCGCGACGGCGTGTTCGGCGACGGGTTCTTCGCCGACTGGCGGGAGACCTACAACGAGGGCGCCTGTGCGCAGGCGGGCGGCGTCGCCACGAACGCGGAGACGACCCTCGACGGGCGGACGGTCTACGTCACGACGTGCGCGGGCGGGATGCTCGTCTACCACACCTACCTCGAGGAGCAGGACGTGATCGTCTCGCTGTTCTCGCTCGGCGAGGGCCGCTACGGCGAGCGACTGATCCGCGGCCTGCGGCCGTAGGCGACGGCGCCGCGACCCCGGGCCTAGACTCGGGCGCATGACGACCGAGACGCCTCCCGAGCCGGTCTCCGGCCCGCGCCCCGTCCGCGCTCCGCGTGGCACGACGCTGAGCACCAAGGGCTGGCAGCAGGAGGCGGCCCTGCGGATGCTCATGAACAACCTCGACCCGGAGGTGGCCGAGGACCCCGACAGCCTCGTCGTCTACGGCGGGACGGGTCGGGCCGCGCGGTCGTGGGAGGCGTTCGACGCCATCGTCCGCGAGCTGCGCCGGCTCGAGGACGACGAGACGCTCCTCGTCCAGTCGGGCAAGCCCGTCGCGGTCTTCCGGACCCACGAGTGGGCGCCGCGCGTGCTCATCGCCAACTCGAACCTCGTGGGGAAGTGGGCGACCTGGGAGCACTTCCGCGAGCTCGAGCGGGACGGCCTGATGATGTACGGGCAGATGACCGCGGGCTCGTGGATCTACATCGGGACGCAGGGGATCCTCCAGGGCACGTACGAGACGTTCGCCGAGCTCGCGCGCCAGCACTTCGGCGGGTCGCTGCGGGGGCGCATCGTGCTCACCGCGGGCCTCGGCGGGATGGGCGGCGCGCAGCCGCTCTCGGTCACGATGAACGAGGGCGTGTGCATCGCGATCGAGGTGGACGAGCAGCGCGCGCAGCGCCGCCACCAGATCGGCTACGTGGACCACCTCACGCACTCCCCGCTGGATGCGCTCACGATGGCGCGCCAGGCGGCCGCGGCCGGCGACGCGACCTCGATCGCGCTCGTGGGCAACGCCGCGGAGATCGAGCCCGCGTGGGCCGCCGCGGGCGAGCACTTCGACGTCGTCACCGACCAGACGTCCGCGCACGACGCGCTCGCCGGCTACGTCCCCGGCGAGATCAGCCTCCACGACGCGCACGTGCTGCGCGTGAGCCAGCCGGACGTGTACGAGATGCGCTCGAAGGCGTCGATGGCTGCCCACGTCCGCGCGATGCTCGCGTTCCAGGCGGCCGGCGCCATCGTGTTCGACTACGGCAACAACCTCCGTGCGCAGGCCCAGGAGGCGGGCGTCGAGAACGCGTTCGACTACCCGGGGTTCGTGCCCGCGTTCATCCGGCCCCAGTTCTGCGAGGGCCGCGGGCCGTTCCGCTGGGCGGCCCTGTCGGGCGACCCGGAGGACATCCGGCGCACGGACCGCGCGATGCTCGAGCTGTTCCCGCACGACCGCGGCCTCCGCCGCTGGCTCGAGCTCGCCGAGTCCAAGGTCCCGTTCCAGGGCCTGCCCGCCCGGATCTGCTGGCTCGGCTATGGCGAGCGCCACCTCGCGGGCCTCGAGTTCAACCGGCTCGTGGCGGCGGGCGAGGTGCAGGCGCCGATCGTCATCGGCCGCGACCACCTCGACTCGGGCTCGGTCGCCTCCCCGAACCGCGAGACGGAGTCGATGAAGGACGGCAGCGACGCCGTCGCCGACTGGCCGCTGCTCAACGCGATGGTCAACATCGCCGCCGGCGCGACCTGGGTCTCGATCCACCACGGCGGCGGCGTGGGCATCGGGTACAGCCAGCACGCGGGGATGGTCGTGGTCGCGGACGGGACGGAGCTCGCGGCGAAGAAGCTGTCGCGGGTGCTCCTGAGCGACCCCGGGATGGGCGTCGTCCGGCACGTGGACGCGGGCTACGAGCGCGCGATCGACGTCGCCCGCGAGCGGGGCGTCCGCATCCCGATGCTGGACAGCTGACCGCCGTCAGCGCGCCTGGAGGTAGGCGAGCACGGCGAGCACCCGGCGGTGATCGGTCGCCGCCGGCTCGAGGGCGAGCTTGGAGAAGATCGACGAGATGTACGCCTCGACCGTCTTCGGCGCGAGGAACAGCGTGTCCGCGATCGTCTGGTTGGAGCGCCCCTCCGCCATGAGCGCGAGCACCTCGCGCTCGCGCTCGGTGAGGGCGTCGAGCGGGTCCTCGCGCCGGCGCCGGTTGAGCAGCCGGGCGACGATCGCGGGATCGATGACCTGGCCGCCGGCCGCCACGCGCCGGACCGCGTCCGTGAACGTCGCCGCGTCCGCGATCCGGTCCTTGAGCAGGTAGCCGACGCCACGCCCGGACTCGTCGAGGAGGCGCATCGCGAAGTCCGGCTCGAGGTACTGCGAGAGCACGAGCACCGCGACCTCCTCGCCGAACTCCTCGCGGATCGCGTGGGTCGCGACGATCCCCTCGTCGGAGTGGCCCGGTGGCATCCGGATGTCGACGACGGCCACGTCGGGCCGGTCGCGCCGGACCGCCGCGAGCAGGTCGTCCGCGTTGTCGACCTCGCCCGTCACCGCCCACCCGGCTGCCTCGAGGATGCGGGTGATCCCGGCGCGCAGGAGGACCGCGTCGTCGGCGACCACGATCCGCAGGACGTCGCTCATGCCACGGGTACCTCCGCCACGACGCGCGTCCCGCCGCCGTTCCTCGCACCGACGCTGAACCGGCCGTCGAGCGCCGCGACACGGTCGGCGAGGCCGGCCAGGCCGTGCCCGGTCGCGTCGGCGCCGCCGGGGCCGTCGTCCTCGACGACGACGCGGATGCGCCCGCCGGCGTCGTCGGCCTCGATCCACACGGCGCTCGCCGCGGCCGCGTGCTTGGCCACGTTCGCGAGCGACTCCGACACGACGTAGTACGCGGTCGCCTGTGCCGCCGGGCTGCCCACGCCGGTGAGCCGGATGTCGACCTCGGCGGGCACCGGCGACCGGTCGGCCGCGGCGCGGATCGCCGCCGCGAGGCCCGCCTCCGTGAGCACCGCCGGGTGGATGCCGCGGGCCAGCTCGCGCACGTCCTCGAGGATCGCGAGGATCTCGGTGCTCCCCGCCTGGAGCGCCGCGTCGCGGTCGTCGGCACCCTCGGCCGCCCGGAGCTGCATCGCGAGCGCCACCATCCGCTGCTGGAGCCCGTCGTGGAGGTCGCGCTCGATCCGCCGCCGCTCGACATCCGCCGCCTCGACGATGCGGGCGCGGGACGCCCGCACGTCGACCAGCTGCTCCTGGATCCGGGCCGCCTGCTGCTCGTTGCGGACGACGAGCCTCGTGAGCGAGACGCCCGCCCCGAGGAGCGCCGGATCCTCCGCCACCGCGCGCGTGACGACGAGGACGGCGAGGGGGTCGCCGTCCGCGTCGACCCGGACCGCGCGACGGTCCGGCTGGTGCGCGAGGCGCTGCGAGCTCGTCGTCGGGCACCGCGGTCCCGTCCGTCGCGCGGAACGTCCCGGCGCCGTGGTCCCACGCGAGGATCTGGAGGTCGCGGTCGCCGAGCGCCGTCGCCAGCGCGTCCCGGAGCGCGGACGCAGTCGGCGCCTTCCCGACGTCGGCGACCGCGCCGGCCATCGCCGACCGCGCGCCCCGCAGCTGCAGCACGCCGTACAGGATCGTCAGCGGGACGACGACGCGGATCACGTTGAACACCCACGCGATGGGCACGATGGTCTCGTTCTCGACCACCGGGATGAAGCCGAGCGTCTGCATCGCGTACTGGGCCGTGTACGCGGCCGAGACCATCGACGCGGCCCCGGCGAGCAGGACGGGGGCGAGCATCCGGCGCTCGCTGCCGTGGCTCCGCGCGAGTCGGGCGAGCATCACGACGCCCGCCACGGCCATCGCGGCGGCCCGGATCACGTCCAGCCACAGGACGATGTTCACCGCCGTGTCCGGTGCGAGCAGCGTGACGTCGAACGTGTCCGGGGCGAGCGAACACGAGCCGGGCGACCGTCTGGGCGACGTAGAGCGCGGCGGCGATCGCGAGGATCACCCGGCTCGGGCGCCACGCGGGCCACCGGTCGGGGAACGACAGGGCGAGCCAGGCGAGCGCGAGGTCGTGGTAGCCGCCGAAGCCGAAGCCGAACCAGCGCTCGATCGATGCCGTCCCGCCCGCCCATGAACGTCCCGAGGAACCACAGGAACCCGGCGAGCACGAGCCGCCAGCCGGCGGGCTGCCCCGGGCGCACGGTCGCCGCGACGAGGCCGCAGGCGACCATCAGCCAGCCGACGCCGAGGTCGGCGATCGGGATGTACGCGGGCTGCGTCCAGGAGTCCGCGATGTGCTCCACGACGAGCCCAAGCACGACGACGGCAGCGACGATCGCGATCGTCCGGTTCCGGGACGGCGCGGCGGGGATCGGGTGCAGGTACGGCGTGCATCGCGGCGCATGCTGCCACGTCCTGTGGGCCGCGATGTACCGGGCAGACCCTTGCCCGCTTGTCGGGCAGGCCCGGTGCCCGGGGCCGATCACGGTTCCTAGCCTCTGCCTCGAGCTCCCGGCCGATGGCGCGGGACCAGAGGAGTCGTCAGATGAACGTCCGCAGAACGCACGATCGGCCTTGACCCGGCAGCTGGTGCCGGGCGTGATCCTCGCGACCTCGGTGCTGCGTCGCGGCCTGCAGCGGCGCGGCTGCCGCACCGACGGTCGCCCCTGTCACGGCTGCGCCGCCTGTCGCCCGCCGGTCCCACGTCCTGGGCCGACTGGATCGACCACCAGGGGTTCGGCGCCCAGAACGGTCCCGAACGAGGTGCGCCGCCTGACTCGCTACCTGACGGAGCATGCCGGCGCGACGACGCTGTTCGACCTCGACGACGACATCGCCCGCGTGGCCGGCATCGTCGCCTGGCTGGACGCGCACCCCGCCACCGCCTGCTGGGCCGACTACCACACCAGGTCCGCGCCCACCTCGTCACCGTCAGGGACGGCTGGACGAAGGCGCGCCCCGATGTCGAGGCCGGCCAGCTGATCCCCGCCGACGTCGTCGCGAGCGCGGACGAGGCCGCGAACGCCGCGAACGACCTGCCGACCCCCTCGAACTGCCCCTGACCGACGTCAGGCGCCGGCGGCCAGCGGCGTCGCCCCGGCCTCGTCGTCGACCTGGTCGGGCATCGTCACGATGTGGCGGACGGAGCTCAGCGTCACCGGGATGAACGCGATCAGGCCGCCCAGGGCGCCGATGATGATCGTCTGGTGGAGCCCGATCACGCTGCCCAGTGCGCCGCCGAGAATGGCGCCGAGAGGGATCGTGCCCCACACGATGAACCGCATCGTCGCGTTCATCTTTCCCTGCATGCGCGGCGGCGTGATCGCCTGGCGGAGCGAGACCTGGTTGATGTTCCAGGCGGTGCTGCAGAACCCGCCGACGAAGCCGCTGAGGCGAGCGCGGGCCAGATGAGCTCGTCGGGCGCGAACGCGATCGGCAGGTTCGAGAGGCTGAAACCTACCGACGATAGCGACGAGCATCCGTCCTACCCCGAGGCGGTGTCGTGATCCGGTTCGTCGTGAAGGCCCCGATGAGGAACCCAACGGACGCGACCGAGAACGCGAACCCGATCGCCTCCGGCCCGAGCCCGCGCTCGTCGACGAGGTACAGGATGAGGATCGCGTTGATCACGTTGCCAAAGAAGTTCGAGATGCCGGTCGTTGCTGCGACATTGCGCAGCCAGCGGTGGCCGGTCACGTAGCGCAGGCCGACGGCGATCTCCTGGCGCATCGACGGCTTGGGTCCGTGCGCCTCCTCGTCGTGTGCCACGACCGGCGGCTCCGGCCGGCGGATGAAGAACACGAAGATGGCCGAGATCACATAGCTCACCGAGTCGAGGAGCATGGCGAACGGCGCCTTGAGCACCCCGATGAGGATGCCCGCGAGGCCGGGGCCCAGGATCTGCGAGGCGCTCCGAGTGATCTCGAGCTTGGAGTTGCCCTCCACCAGCTGGTCGCGGTCAACCACCGACGGCAGGTAGCTCTGGTAGGCGACGTCGAAGAACACGGTGAGGATGCCGTTGACGAAGCCGACGATGTACAGCTGCCAGATCGTGAGGGCATCGAACGCGAACGCCACCGGGATCGACGCGATCGCGATCGCCCGCCCCAGGTCGCCCGCGATGAGGATCGGGCGGCGACGGAGGCGGTCCACCCAGACGCCCGCCGGCAGGCTGAACAGGATGAACGGCAGGAACTCGATCGTCGTGAGCAGGCCGAACTCGAACGGGGTGACGTCGAGCGTGGTCGCGGCGATGATCGGCAGGGCCAGCTGCGTGATCGCGCTGCCGAAGACGCTGATGGTCTCGGCGGTCCACAGCTTGAGGAAGTCGGGGTGGCGGAGGAGGCTTCGGGACGGTTGCTCCATGCCCGGCGGAGTCTACCGGCGGACCACGGGCCTTCGCGACCCGGCATCCGACGTACGTTCTTGACGCCCCACGGAGGATTGGCCGGTGACTCGTGTGGCAACGCTGCTCTCCGGCCTCGTCGGCCTCGCGCTCGTCACCGGCGCCTGCACGGCCGGTGACGTGAGCGTCCTCGGCGGGCGCGAGGGCTGCTGGGACGAGGGCGATGGGCGGGTCGCGAGCGTGGTGACCGGCACGCTGCGGATCGGCGACGGTCCGCCGCACCTCGACACGGCGGAGGGCGACGCGGTCTCGCTCCTGCTCAACCGGTACGACCTCAACACAAGTGGACCCGTCGTGCGGCTGAGCGACCCCGGCGCGGGCGAGGTCGCGGCGGACGGCGAGCAGGTGACGCTGTTCGGCGGCCGCGGTGCCGACGGCGCGCTGTACGTGTGTGCCGTCGACGAGCGACACGCCGGTTCCTGACCGCGCCGCTGCGCCGTCGGCCGATCTGGCGTCTCCCGGGTCTGTAGGATCGGCGCGTGCTGGTCGAAAGCGTGCCCAACGTCTCCGAGGGGCGACGCCTCGACGTGGTCGAGCGCCTCGCGACCGCGCTGACCTCCGTTCCCGGCGTGTACCTGCTCGACCGGACCTCGGACGCGAGCCACAACCGCTCCGTGTTCACGGTCGCCGGCGAGCACGACGCCGTCTCCGCGGGCCTCGAGGAGCTGGTCGGCGCGGCCCTCGACGAGATCGCGATGGACGAGCACACGGGCGAGCACCCCCGGATCGGCTCGGTGGACGTCGTCCCGTTCGTGCCGCTCGGCGACACGACGATGGACGAGTGCGTGGAGCTCGCGCGCGACTTCGGCAAGCGGATCGCCGGGCGCTGGGACCTGCCCGTCTACCTCTACGCCCAGGCCGCGATGCGCTCCGACCGGGTCAAGCTCGCCGACGTGCGGCGCGGCCAGTACGAGGGCCTCAAGGCGGAGATCGGGCACAACGGCCGCCACCCTGACTTCGGGCCCGCGCGGATGCACCCGCGGGCGGGCGCGATCGCCGTGGGCGCGCGGCCGTTCCTCATCGCCTGGAACATCAACCTCGACTCGGACGACGTGGAGCTCGCGAAGCGGATCGCGCGCCGGGTCCGCGAGTCGGGCGGCGGGCTGCCGCGGGTCCAGGCGAACGGCTTCCGGGTCGAGGAGCCGGACCGCGGCCACCCCGTGCGCGCCCAGGTCTCGATGAACCTCCTGGACTTCCGCACGACGCCCATCTGGCAGGCGTGGGACGCCGTCGGCGAGCTCGCGGCCGAGGACGGGATCCTGCTCGCCGAGTCGGAGCTCATCGGGCTCGCCCCGATCGCGGCCCTGCTCGACGTCGCCGACCACGCGGGCGCCCCGACCGACGCCGACGACCGGACGCGCCTCGCCGCCGCCGCCGAGGCGATCCGGCTGCGCGACTTCGACCCGCTGATGGCGCTCGAGCTCCGCCTCGCCGCGGCGCGCGAAGGCTCGGGATGACGCTCCGCCTCATCGAGGGCGGTCGGTCGAGCGGGGATGCCCCGGGGCTGCTGATCCACGGCGCGTCGCAGGTCGCCACGCTCGCGGGCGGCATCCGGCGGGGCGACGCCCAGGGCGACCTCGCGCTGCTCGACGCGGCCGCGGTCGGTGGGCCGGGTGCGGCCGAGGCGCCCGTCGTCGCGACGTGGGACGGCCGGGTTGTCGCCGTGGGGCCCCGCGACCAGGTCGAGGCGGGCCTCGAGCGCAACGGGATGCCGCTCGCGCGGTTCGCTCGCCTCGACGCCGACGGTGGGGTCGTGACGCCGGGGCTCGTCGACCCGCACACGCATCTCCTGTTCGCGGGCTCGCGCGAGGGCGAGCTCGTGCTCCGGCAACGCGGCGCGGGCTACCTCGACATCCTCGCCGCGGGTGGCGGGATCCTCTCGACCGTCGCGGCGACGCGACTCGCGAGCGAGGAGGAGCTGGCCGCCCACGGCCGGCGCTGGCTGGACGAGATGCTCCGCCACGGCGTCACCTCGGTCGAGGCGAAGTCCGGCTACGGGCTCGACCTGCCGACGGAGCTGCGGCTCCTCGCGGTGGCGCACGCGCTGGGCAAGGAGGGGCCGGTCGACGTCCTGCCCACGTTCCTCGGCGCCCACGCGGTCCCGCCGGAGTACCGCGCCCGGCCGGAGGGGACGGAGGCGTATGTCCGGAGCGTCATCGAGGAGCAGCTGCCCGGCGTCGCCGCACAGGGCCGGGCACTCTCGTGCGACGTGTTCTGCGAGGAGGGCGTGTTCACGGCCGACCAGAGCCGGCGGATCCTCACCGCCGCGGCGGGCTACGGGCTCGCGGTCCGCCTCCACGCCGACGAGCTCGCCCCGAGCGGCGGCGCCGAGCTTGCCGCGGAGCTGGGTGCCGTCTCGGCGGACCACCTGCACACGCCGTCCGACGAGGGGCTCGATGCGCTCGCCGCCGCGGCCGCGGCCGGGCACCCGACGGTCGCGACGCTCCTCCCGGGCACGACCTGGTTCCTCATGACCGACGAGCCCGCCCCGGCCCGCCGGTTCATCGACGCCGGGGTCCCCGTGGCGCTGGGCACCGACTTCAATCCCGGGACGTCGCCCAACGCGAACCTGCCCCTCGTGATGACCGTCGCGTGCCTCGAGATGCGGCTGTCGCCCGAGGAGGCGCTGGTTGCCGTGACGGTCAACGCGGCGCACGCCGCGGGCATCGGCGACCAGGCGGGCTCGCTGGAGCCCGGCAAGCTGGGCGACATCGTGATCTGGCGGGCGCGGTCGGTGGCCGAGCTGCCCTACTGGGTCGGCGCGGACCTCGTCGACGTGGTCGTCAAGCGGGGGCGGATCGTCTACCGGCGCGCCGGCTGACCGCGCCTACGCCTTGCCTCGCGACTCGAGCAGGACGGTCGTCGTCTCCGCGGGGAGGCTCGAGGGCAGGATCGCCAGCTTCGCCTGGACCTGCGGCTCCGCGCCCATCTCGTGGAGGAACTTCTTCACCGCCTCGTCGCACTCGGCCTCGTCCTCGCAGACCGGCATCGGCACGACGATCTTCGGGTCCAGCTGGGACACGAGCGCGGCCGCGGCGGCCGCCGTGAGCGCGCCGCCGATCGGGATGCACACGACCTCGACCCGCCCGATGTCGGCGAGCTTCTCCTCGGTCAGCTCGTGGCCGATGTCGCCCAGGTGGATCGTGTGGATCCCGTCCAGCTCGGTGACGAACGCCGTCTGGCGCCCGCGCTCCGATGCCCTTCTCGTTGTCCCGGTAGGTCCGGACGCCGGTGAGCAGCACGTCGTGGACCTCGTACTCGCCCGGCCCGTCGAGCACGAAGGCGGCCTCGAGGCTCGTCGGCATCGCGGTGCCGCCGTCGCGGGAGAGCTTGGTCGCCTTCTTGGGCGGGTGGTTGTCGTCGGGGTGGCTGAAGGTGACGACGTCGCCGGTGATGCCGCGGCCCGTGGGCCCGACGATCGACGGGTAGGGGTCGTTGACGACGACGGCGTCCTTGCCGCGCAGGCGGATGCAGGTCCGTCCGTACCAGGTGAGCTCCATGCGACCGATTGTAGGGCGGGTCACTCACCCGGGACTGCCGGTCGCCGCGCGACTCGCCACACAACGAAAGAACCGGAGGCGCCTGCCCAATCGGCGCCCCCGGTTCGAGGGAGGGAGGATGGAACTGAGGGGTGTTCCGAGGAGAACACTAGGCTCGCCCTGATTCAACCCGAAGCCACGGAACGATTAAGAAACGCACATCTCCATTGGGGAACCAACGTACTGGCCGGGCTCGTCCGGACGGCATGGCACACTCCACCCCGATGACTGCACCCCTGCGCCGATCCGGGGGCCTGGCCGCGCTTGTCGTCGCGCTGCTGGTCGCCGCATGCGGACCCTCCACCCCGACCCCTTCACCAAGCGCCGCCACGAGCGAGGCGCCCGCCACGAGCGCGCCGTCCGCGTCGGCCGAGCCGGCCGAGTCGCCGTCCGCATCCGCGGCTGCGGCCGCCTGCGACCCCACGGCCGCCCAGGCGTCGCCGGGCACGCCCGCCCCCGACACCGAACGATCCGAACGCCGCCCTGTACTCGGAGATCGAGGGCCAGGTCAGCCAGCTCCGGGGCATCACGGCAACGAAGCCCGTCGAGCGCGGCGTGTTCGACAAGGCCGCCCTGTGCGCCTACATCACGTCGAGCTTCGAGAAGGACAACCCCGAGGCGCTCGTCAAGGGAACCGAGGGCCTGTACAAGGCGCTCGGGCTGATGCCGCAGGACGCCGACCTCCTCAAGCTCTACATCGAGCTGCTCACCAGCCAGGTCGCCGGCCTGTACGACGACGACACCAAGAAGATGTACGTCGTCACGAACACGGGCGACATCGGACCCGCCGAGAAGATCACGTACGCCCACGAGTACACGCACGCGCTCCAGGACCAGCGGTTCACGCTGCGGGACATCACGGGCGACGCGAAGGACCAGGGCGACCGCGGGCTCGCGCGGACGACGCTCGTCGAGGGCGACGCGACGCTGCTCATGTCGCTCTGGGCCCAGCAGCACCTCACGCCGGCGGAGCTGTCGCAGGTCGCCACGGCCGTCGATCCGGCCTCGGAGGCGATCCTCGCGAAGATGCCGGCGATCCTCAAGTCGACGCTCCTGTTCCCGTACACGCAGGGCCTCCAGCTCACGCTCGGCGCGTTCCAGCAGGGCGGCTACGCGGGCGTGGACCAGCTGTTCGCGAACCCGCCCGACACGACCGAGCAGCTGCTCCACCCCGAGAAGCTCGCCGCGCGCGAGGCGGGGGTCGAGGTGGCGTTCCCGAAGGACCTGGGCGATAGCCTCGGTGACGGCTGGACGGTCGCGCTCCAGGACACGCTCGGCGAGTACCAGCTGAGCATCCTGCTCGGCGATGCCGCCGGCGCGGCGTCGCCCGCGGACGCGGCCGCGGGTTGGGGCGGCGACCGGCTCGCCTGGATCACCGGGCCGGACGGCGCGAACGCGGCGGTCCTCGACACGAAGTGGGACACGGAAGCGGACGCGGCGCAGTTCGCGGAGGCGCTCTCGGGCTACGTGGCGAAGCTCCAGGCCGCGGGCCGCAGCGCCGCGGTGCTCACGCCGGCGCCGGACCGGGTCGTCGTGATCAGCGCGAACGATGACGACACGCTGAGCCGGGTCGCGAACGTCCTCGGCCTCGCCGGCTGAGGGTCCGGTCCGCGCCAGGCCGATGCCTGTGGGTACTCATTGAGCGGCTGAACCGCCCGCGAGGGCGCCTCTCCGCCCCCGACGATGCCGGGTGGGCATGGCAACGGCCCGAATACGCCTCCGCGGAGCGTCTCGACCCGGCAATGAGTACTCGTGGGCATCGCGCCCGCGAGCGAGGGCGCCCGCGTACGAAGCGCCCGAGCGCCTACATCTGCTCGGGCGCGGAGATCCCCAGCAGTCCGAGTGCGTTCGCAAGCGTGACCTGCGTCGCCTGGGCGAGCGCGAGCCGCTTCGCCGATCGCTCGGGCTCGGCGGGATCGACGACCCGGGCATCCCGGTAGAAGGCGTGGAACTGGGTCGCGAGCTCGGTGGCGTAGGCGGTGATCGACTGCGTCTCCTCGGCGCGGACCGCGTCCTCCACGATCTCGGGGAGCCGCGCCAGGACGCGGACGAGCGCCGCCTCGGGCTCGCCGGCCAGGAGGCCCTCGACGTCGGCAGCGGGGGAGAGACCCGCCTCCGCGGCCTTGCGCAGGATCGATGCGATCCGGGCGTGCGCGTACTGGACGTAGTAGACGGGGTTGTCCGAGCTCTGCTTCTTCGCCTGCTCGATGTCGAAGTCGAAGGCGACGTGTGCCGCCCGTGAGGCGAAGAACCAGCGGGCGGCGTCGGTCCCCACCGCGTCGAGCAGGTCGTTGAGGGTCACGAACGTCCCCGCGCGCTTCGACATCGAGACCTCTTCGCCGTCCACGACGAAGCGGACCCAGCCGATGAGCAGCACCTGGTAGTCGTCGGGGTCGTAGCCCATCGCCTGTGCGGCGTTCTTGTTCCGCGCGATCGTGCCGTGGTGGTCGACGCCCCAGATGTAGATCAGGTGGTCGAACCCACGGCTGAACTTCTCGGTCACGTAGCCGATGTCGGCGGCGAAGTACGTCGGGCGGCCGTCGGACCGGTAGATGACGCGATCCTTGTCGTCGCCGAAGTCGGTCGACTTGAACCACGTCGCGCCGTCCTGCTCGTAGACGTGGCCGCCCTCGCGCAGGCGCGCGACCGCGCGCTCGACCCAGCCCTCGGTGTGGAGTGACGCCTCGCTCTTCCAGACGTCGAACCGGACGCCGAGCCGCGTCAGCGAGGCCTCGATGCCCTCGCGCACGCGCGCGCTCGCCCACGCGCCGACGACCTCACCCGCGGCGGCGCCATCGGCCGTGGCGGCTTGCCACACGTCGTCGGGCAGCTCGCGCGCCAGGTCCTCGACGTAGGCGCCCTTGTAGCCGTCCTCCGGAACCGGCTCGCCCCGCCGGACCGCCACCACGGAGTCGCCGAGGTGGGTCACCTGCGCGCCCGAGTCGTTGAAGTAGTACTCGCGCGTCACCGTCTGCCCGCCGGCCTCGAGGACGCGGCACAGGAGATCCCCGACGAACGCGCCGCGCGCGTTGCCGACCGTGAGCGGCCCGGTGGGGTTGGCCGACACGAACTCGACGTTGACCGCCCGCGGGTTCACGGCGGGGATCCGGCCCCACTGGGCGGGCGCGGCGAGGATCCCGGCGACGAGGCCCTCGTAGGCCGCGTCGGCGACCCGCAGGTTGAGGAACCCGGGGCGGGCGACCTCGGCGGCGGCGATGAGCGGGTTCGAGCCGCCGGCACCGATGGCGGCGGCCAGCTGCTCGGCGATGTCGAGCGGCGCACGACGGAGGGGCCGGGCGAGCTTCATCGCGAGGTTGGTTGCCTGGTCGCCGAACGCGGCGTTCGCGGGCCGCTCGACCTCGACGGCGGGTGCCGCCGTGGGGTCCTCGACCGGCGGCAGCGACCCGGATGCGACGGCTGTCCGCCACGCCTCCTCCACGGCCGCGCGGACCCGCGAGCGGATCGCCTCGGGCGCGGTTGCGGGATCGGCGGCGGAGGTCACGGGCGGCTCCTGCGAGGACGGCGACTGGAGGCGCCATCGTACCGGCTGGGCCGTTCGCGTCGTGCTCGGTGACCGTGCGCACCGGATAGGGCGTCCTGCGTACTGTCGCGTGCACGACATCTTGCGAAAAAGGGCTATGCAAGCCCCATTGGTACTAGTACCTTTGGCGGCCCGATGGGCATTGGCCCAGCGGGAATCCGGCTTCCTTGGGGAGGCGCGCCGGCCGAACAGAGGGTCCCCGAGACCCGGACGGGACGCACACGCCTGAGTGCGTCCCGTCCGTCCCCCCAAAACGGGCCCTCTGAGGTTGTTATCAACCGCCGCGACGCGCTTCAGGCACGCGACGACGGCAAGCATTCATAGGACGGCTGATCGCAAGACAGCAACTCAGGAGAGACAGGGGACCAATGAACAAGCACAGGATCGGAGCACTCATCGCCGCAGCGGCGCTGACGCTCACCTTCGCGGGCACGGCGCTTCGCGAGCACGTGAGACCGTGGGCCGGCAACGGCTATCCGATCAACGAGAACTGCGACGACGCCGCTGCCGGTACCACGCGTCTGGATCTGGACGGGCGACAGCCCGACCGGCCTCACCGTCAACGGCGTGGTCCAGCCCGGCTCGTGGGACCAGAACGGCCGAACGGCTCGTGGCAGTTCGTCACCGACTGGCTCGGCAGCGAGCCCGACCACGACACCACGTTCGTCACGTTCACGGGTGACGACGGCGTCGCTGACGATCACGCACGGCTGCGCGCCGGAGACCACGACGACGACGACGTCCGAGTAGACCACGACCTCCGACGAGACGACGACGACCGAGGAGACGACGACCACCACCGAGGTCACCACGACCTCCGAGGAGACGACGACGACCTCGACCACGACGGCCCCCACGGGCACGCTGTTCGCCTTCCCGGCCTTCTCGATCGAGTGCGGTGGCTCGATCACGGTGACCAACTTCGCGTCCGCCAACGTGGACGACGCGCTGGTCACGGGCCCCGGCGATGACCTGGTCATCACCGAGGACGGGACGTACCCGCTCGTGCCCGGCGACTACATCGGCGTCGGCCGCATCGGCGGCGTCGCCGCAGACCGACGAGGTCCCGTTCACCATCGAGGCCTGCCCGACGACCACGACGCACGTCGGCCGAGGAGACGACCCCCGGCGGCTCCGTCGAGGAGCTGACCCCGCCGTCCACGGACACCATCGGTGCCCCGACCTCGGGCTCGACGGTCTCGACGAGCCTCCTGCTCGTCCTCGCCGGCGCCCTCGCCAGCGCCCTGGTGGTCATCCCGGCCGCGGCCCGCAAGCGCCGCTAGCCCCAGCACCCGGCGGCCCGCCAGCGCGGCGGGCCTGACCGGTCACCCAGCACCCGACACGACCCGGAGGGTTCGCCCTCCGGGTCGTTCGCTGTGTCCGGGAGTCCTGGTAGCGGGCGTACATGGCCGAGGACGCCTACGAATCCTGCTGTGTCGAGGCTCGGTTTGGTGAAGATAGTTGCGGTGCGGTTAAGCCGCGCGTAAGGGGGCGCACAAGTACCCCCGATCGATGCCCCGGCACTCATGATCCGCCTGTCCGCCGTCGGCGTGAAGTCGCGGGCGCGACATCAACGCTTCATCACGACTGACTCATCGCTGAGATAGAGGTTCAATGAACAAGCACAGGATCGGGGCGCTCATCGCCGCAGCGGCGCTGACGCTCACCTTCGCGGGCACCGCGCTCGCGCGGCACGGTCACCGTGGAGGCCGGCAACGGCTAGCGCCGGCCAAGTGACAACGACAATGTGACGCCGCGATCCCGGGCAGCGATGCTCTGGATCTGCGACCAGCGGCCGACAGCTCACGACCGCCGGCTCACGGTCAACGGCAGCCAGCTCGGCGCCAGAACCAGGGCAACGGCGCGTGGCAGCTTCGAATCGCCGACTCATCGGCACCGTACGCCCGCACGACCTCGGCGTCGATCACGGGTTCACGCGGTGACGACCGCGTCCTACGATGAGCCACGTCTGCGGCGGACGAGTCACCACGACGACGACGACGTCCGAGTCGACCACGACCTCCGACGAGACGACGACGACCGAGGAGACGACGACCACCACCGAGGTCACCACGACCTCCGAGGAGACGACGACGACCTCGACCACGACGGCCCCCACGGGCACGCTGTTCGCCTTCCCGGCCTTCTCGATCGAGTGCGGTGGCTCGATCACGGTGACCAACTTCGCGTCCGCCAGACGTGGACGACGTGCTGATCACGGGCCCCGGCGATGACCGTGGTCATCACCGAGGACGGGACGTACCCGCTCGTGCCCGGCGACGTACACGCCGTCGGCCGCATCGGTGGCGTGGCCGAGCCGACGAGGTCGCGACTTCACCATCGAGGCCTGCCCGACGACACGACGACGTCGGCCGAGGAGACGACCCCCGGCGGCTCCGTCGAGGAGCTGACCCCGCCGTCGACCGACACCATCGGTGCCCCGACCTCGGGCTCGACGGTCTCGACGAGCCTCCTGCTCGTCCTCGCCGGCGCCCTCGCCACCGCCCTGGTGGTCATCCCGGCCGCGGCCCGCAAGCGCCGCTAGCCCCAGCACCCGGCGGCCCGCCACAGCGGCGGGCCTGACCGGTCACCCAGCACCACGACACGACCCGGAGGGTTCGCCCTCCGGGTCGTTCGCTGTGTCCGGGGGTCCTGGTACCGGCGTACCACGGACCGATGGGGCAGTACCCGTGGTGCGTCGAGCACCCGTACGACGGCCCGTGGCGACGCGGGTGCGGTTAAGCCGGGTTTAAGGGGGATCGTAGGTACTACGCCGAGGATGACCCGGTCGCACAGGATGCAGGTCCACCGCGACTCAGGCAGCGGTGGGCCACGACGGCACTCATCACTCGCCAGGCCGGCCGAAAGCCGGCATAGGAGACAGGGGACCAATGAACAAGCACAGGATCGGGGCGCTCATCGCCGCGGCGGCGCTGACGCTCACCTTCGCGGGCACGGCGCTCGCCAGCCACGCTGGACGTGGACGGCCACAACGGCTATCCGATCCGAACGGTGCAACTGCGACGACGCACTCGCCGGCTCCATGCTCTGGATCTGGACGGGCGACAACCCGACGGCCCTCACCGTCAACGGCGTGGTCCAGTCGCGGCACCTGGGTCCAGATGGGCAACGGCTCGTGGCACGAGTTCGCTCACCGACTCGACTTCGGCAGCGAGCCCGATCGCGACACCACGTTCGTCACTTCACCGGTGATGACGGCGTCGCTGACGATCACGCACGGCTGCGCGCCGGAGACCACGACGACGACGACCGAGGAGACCACGACCTCGACGACGACGACGAGACCACGACGACGACCGACGAGACCATCGACCACCACGACCTCCGACGAGACGACGACGACCTCGACCACGACCCGCCCACGGGCACGCTGTTCGCCTTCCCGACCGCCTCGTTCGAGTGCGGTGGCTCGATCACGGTGACCAACTTCGCGTCCGCCAACGTGGACGACGTGCTGATCACGGGCCCCGGCGACGACTGTCATCATCGACGCCGACGGCACGTACCCGCTCGTGCCCGGCGACTACATCGGCGTTGGCCGCGTCGCCGGCGTGGCCGTGACCGACGAGAGGTGCCGTTCACGATCGAGGCGTGCTCGACCAGACGACGACGACCTCGCCGAGGAGACGACCCCCGGCGGCGACGTCGAGGAGCTCACCCCGCCGTCGACCGACACCATCGGTGCCCCGACCTCGGGCTCGACGGTCTCGACGAGCCTCCTGCTCGTCCTCGCCGGCGTCCTCGCGCATCGCCCTGGTGGTCATCCCGGCCGCGGCCCGCAAGCGCCGCTAGCCCCGCACGCCGGCGGCCCGCCACCGCGGCGGGCCTGACCGGTCACCCAGCACCCGACACGACCCGGAGGGTTCGCCCTCCGGGTCGTTCGCTGTGTGCGACGGTCATTGCACGGTCCGTGCAGTTGGTGCGCCTCCGATCGTCCGACTTCGCCCGAGGCGCTGACGACCCTGTCCCCCGACGATTGAGCTACGCCGCGACACGAGGCTTTCAGCCGTCGTCGACACGCCATCGGGCGTGCGGCTCGCGACACAGCGCCAGGAGACAGGAACATGAACAAGCGCAAGCTCGGGGCACTCGTCGCCGCCACGATGCTGACCCTCACCTTCGCGGGCACCGCGCTCGCCAACGACGTCCACCAGGAGCTGCCGATCGTCGGCACCGACTTCAAGAGCACGATCGTCGCCTGCGGCGAGGGCTGGCACTTCGTCCACGTCGGCGCGAAGGCCGATGCGCTTCCGTCCGAGCTGACGGCGACGTTCAAGGACGCGGGGACCGTCAAGGTCGACGGCTACGTCAACGGCAACGGCATCGTGATGTACAACGTCCACGTCGACCCGAGCGACAGGCTCCTGTCCGCCTCGGATGACATCTCGGACGACGCCAACCTGAACCTGTCGCACGTCTGCCTCGCCGAGACCACGACGTCCAGCACGACGACGACGGCCAACGACACGACGTCCGACGAGACCACGGCCGACGAGACGACCACGACCGACGAGACCGACGGCCGACGAGACCACCGACCACCGAGTCCACGACCACCGACGCGACGACGACCATCACCGAGTCCACGACCACCGACGAGTCCACGACGAGCTCGGCTGTCGGCCGACGACCACGGCGTCGACCGGCGGGACCACGACGACCTCGAGCACCAGCTCGCAGGAGACCGACCCCGGTCGGCCACGTCGAGGGCCTCACCCCGCCGGCGACCGACACCATCGGCCGCCCGACCTCGAGCTCGACCGTCTCGACGAGCCTGCTGCTCGTCCTGGCAGGTGTGCTCTCCTTCGTCCTGGTCGGCATCCCGGCCGCGGCCCGCAAGCGCCGCTAGGCCCCGCACCCGGCGGCCCGCCACAGCGGCGGGCCTGACCGGTCACCCAGCACTCGACACGACCCGGAGGGTTCGCCCGCCGGGTCGTTCGTCGTCTAGTCGGGGATCACCCGGAACGGGAAGTACGCGATGAAGCCGATCACGTAGAGCACGAGGTACGACCACAGCACGAAGCGGGGCAGCTTCGAGCGGAGGAGCAGGATCGCGATGGCCGTTGCCACAGCGGGCACGAGCGGCAGGAAGTAGTACAGGTACATGATCCGGTTCGAGATCACGCCCAGGAGCCCGTACGGGAGCCAGTTGGCCGCGGCCCAGGTGACCGCCCACAGCGCCGCCCCGTCGCGCCGGCGGTACGCGAACCAGATCGTGAACAGCATGGCGATCGGCAGGGCGCCGACGAGCAGCTCGTTCATCGCGCCGCGGAAGTCGATCTTCGCGACCCGGGAGACCAGGTTGTCGCCGGCGTTCACGCTGACATCCGTGCGCAGGTACTGGATCTGGCAGTCGTTCCCGAACCACTGCCACGGCCGGCTGTCGGCTGCCGGACAGATGCCGACGGTGCCGACCGGCTGGTTGAGCCGCGCGCCGTAGGTGAGCATCCGCTCGATGTGCGTCGAACGGGTTCTTGTACTCCGACCACCTCGAGTCGAGCACGGCGAGCCCGCCGACGAACAGCGAGAGGCTCAGGACCGTGAACAGGAGGGGACCGCCGAGCTGGCGGACGTGGATGCGCCGCTCCGCCCACCATCCGGGCGCGACCTGGAGCAGCCACAGCAGCAGGATCGCGCCGAGCGCATAGACGGCCGTGAGCTTCATGAGCAGGCCGAGGGCCAGGAAGATCGCGGCGAGGACCCAGCGTTTGCGCAGCGCGAGCCACGAGGCCACCAGCGCGGGCGCGAGCGCCATGATGTCGAGCACGCCGATCCGCCCGTGGACCATCGTGAGGTTGTCCAACGAGGTGAGGAACACGGCCAGCAGGGCCAGCCACGCCGTGCCGCCAGCGGCGCGGATCGTGGCGAACAGCGCCATGAGGGCGACCATTCCCGCGATCACGCTCGGGATGCGCCAGCCGATGCCGTTGTCGCCGAACGCCGTCATCGACCCGGCCATCAGCAGCTTGCCGAGGGGCGGATGCTCGGTGTTCGGGTCGAGGTACTTCTCGCGATCGCCGTACTTGCCACCCTCCGGCACGTCGATCCCGAGGATCACGCGCGCCGAGTTCACGTAGTAGGCCTCGTCGAAGATCGTGCCGCCCTTGGGCAGGTCGAGCCAGATGACGCGCGTGACGAACGAGAAGATCAGGAGCAGGCCGAGGAGGACGTACGGGTCGCGCAGGCTCTCGGTCGAGTCGCGGATGAGGGTGGCCGTTGGTCCCACCCAGCGCGGCATCGGGCGGTGCCAGGGCTTGGGAGCGGCCTCGGCGGCCTCGAGGGCCTCCGCGTCAGGGGCGTCGGTCGCGTCGGCGGTCGTGGGCTCCGCCGTCGTGACGGCGTCCGTCGCGGCCTCGCCCTCCGGATCCGGCGTCGTCAGCTCGGCCGCGGGGGCCTCGCCCGCAGGGGTCGATGTGCCCTCGGCCGGCGCGTCGTCATTGGGTCCGGGTCCCGCGTCCATGCTCCTCCTGTCGATCGCGCGCAGCGTAGCCCATGTGCTGCCGGACCCAGCATGGTGCACGGGCGCGCCGCCGACCCTGGTACCAGGGTCCCACGCCGGCGACCGGTACTTTCGGTGCCCCGGGGCACCGGTTCCGGCGGTCCGCGGGCGGAGGAGGGCGGTCTGCGTCGGAGCGGGGGAGGACCCGGGTACTGGACGCCGACACCCCCTCCGGCGAGGATGCAGACACCGGCGTCAGGCACCGGGACCCGGGAGTCAGGCCCCGGGGACGATCGGGCGGACGAACCGCCGCACCCACGCAGCTCGGGGACCACCAGTGACGTACACCACCACCGTCGCACGCATGGCGCGCACCCTTGCCGGTGTCGCGCTGCTCGTCGCGGCGTTCGCGGCGCCGGCCGCGGCGCTCGCCGCCCAGCCCGTCGCGGGGCATCCGGTCACGATCCCGCTCGCAGCGGACGGCGACGACCAGGACGCGCCGCCCGTCGACGAGCAGCCCACGGACGAACAGCCCACGGACGAGCAGCCGACCGACGCCCAGCCGACCGACGACGGGGTCGTCGTCTATGACCCGGTGTTCATCACGCCCGCCCCGGTCGCGACACCCGTCGGCGAGGTCCGCGGTGTGACCGGTCGACCCGACGTCACGCCGCCCGCGACGGACACCATCGACGGGTCCGGCTCCACGACAGCCGGACGCGGCCTCGAGCCCGTCCTCCTCGTCCTCGGCGGGCTGTCCGCATTGATCCTGCTGCTCGGGCGAGTGCCTGGCGCCCGACGCCGCTAGCGAGTCGCTGTCCCCGAGACGCGACGGACGACCCGGGTGCGGATCCCGCATCCGGGTCGTTCCTTGTCTGCTAGACCTCCAGGACGGTCCCCGGCCAGACGAACGACACCGGCCCCTCGTAGCCCGCCCGGACGGATGCCACGGTCTCGTCCGGGTCGTACCCCATCTGGAGGTGCGTGAGCAGCACGCGGCCGGCACCCGAGGCCGACGCGACCGCCGCGACCGAGGGCCCGTCGAGGTGCGCGACGCCCGGCGGGACCGGGCCGGGTCCGAACGAGACCTCCGTGAGCAGCGTGTCCCCGGGCTCGATGAGCGGACCGAGATCGGCGGCCCGCCCGCAGTCCCCGCTGTAGACGAGGCCCGGTCCGCCGGCCACAGGCGCGACGCGCATCGCGTAGCTCTCCTCGGTGTGGAGGACCATCCCGGCACGGAGGCGGAGCGAGCCGATCACGCGCTCCTCGGTCCCCAGCTGCTCGGTGTCGAGCGCCTCGGCGCTGAAGCCCGGCTGGTCGTGGAGGGCGTCGAGCCGCTCGCCGAGGCCACCCGGTCCGAGGACCCGGACGCGTCGCGGCGGCTCGTGCTCGTAGCGCAGGTAGTGGCGCAACGGGACGAGGTCGATGTAGTGGTCCGGGTGGAGGTGGCTGATGGCCACGCCCGACAGCGCGATGGGGTCGATCGTGGCGAACAGGCGCGGCAGGGAGCCCTGGCCCAGGTCGAGGAGGAGGTGGGTGTCGCCGTCGCTCACGAGGTAGGACGCCCCTGTCGCGCCCTCCCGGTCCGTGTAGGCGGGTCCCGCCCCCAGGACCGTCAGCCGCATGCGTGCCTCCTCCGTGTCCGGGGAGCGTACCCGGGGCGGCGAAGCGCCGTGCGAGCGGTTCGGCAGCGAGCGCCTAGGGTCGTCCGCCGGTGCTGTCGGGGCCCGGGGCCGCGCTCGATCGCGGGTTCGGCGTGCGCGCCGGCCGCTCGTTGACCGCGGGCTTCGTCGACTTGGTCGGCTTGACCACCGGCTCCTTGGTGGGCCTCGGCGGTCGCGGCCGCCGGCTTGCCGCCCGGTCCGTGCGCCACCGTTCCGTTGCCGGCAGCGCCGCCCGTGCCGCGCGCCGTGCGCCGTTGCCGCCACCGGTGCCGCCATTCCCGTTGCCGGCGCCGCTCGCGTTCCGGGGGGCTGCGTCCCGGCCGCGTCCAGCCGCTCGATGACCGCGCCGCTGCGGACGATCGCGTTCTCGATGCCCGCGCGCGCGCTCTCGGGCACCCGGGCCAGGAGGCCCTCGAGGACGACCTGGTGGGACTCGATGGCGCTCAACGCACGGTCGGCGGGGCCGCCCGTGGACTCGTCGAGGTCGTCGATCGCCGACAGGTACGCGCCGACCGCGGCCGCGACCGCGCCCGGATCGTCCTTCGCCACCGCGTCGGCGATCTCGGCGATGCGGGCCTGGGCCAGCGCGATCTCCGCCTCGAGCCGCGCCTGCGGGTCGGTGGGCAGGGTCAGCTCCTCGAGCGCGACCCGCGTGGCGTACAGGGGCCCACCGGCGCGCGACGTCGCGAACGCGGTGGTGCCGATCATGAGGCCCGCGAGCATCGCGGCGGCGAACGAGACGCCAAGACGCCGTGCGCCCCAGCCCGCGAACGGGCCGCGCACACGCCGGGCGGATGCGGCGATTGCAGCGGCGCCTGGGCCGGCTCGGCGAGGCGCTGCCGCCAGGCGGCCTCCATCAGCACGGAGCGGGCACGCTTCGCCTGGGCCGCGCTCGGGTCGAGCCGCAGCCTCGCGTAGCGTTCGATCTTCCGCTCGAGCTCCTCGCCCGCGCGGACTTCCAGCTCCGTCATCCAGTCCTCGTTCACCGGGCGGTCCCCGAAACCCGGCCAAGCTCATCGATGTCGGGCGCGATGCCCAACTCCCGGCGGAGCGCCGCGATGGCCCGGAACTGGAGACCTCGGACGGTCCCCTCCTGCCGGCCCATGGCCTCGGCCGCCTCCTTCGCGGACAGTCCCGCGAAGAACCGCAGCTCGACGGCCTCGCGCTGTTCCGGCGTCAGCCGCCGCAGCGCGTGCGCGATGCTGTCCATCTCCTGCCGGAGCACTGCCAGCTCGTCGGGTCCCTGGTCGTCGGTGGACTTCTCCACGATGACGTCGAGGGTGACGTGCTCCCGGCGTGTCCGGACGTGATCGATGACGACATTCCTGGCCAGCCTGAACAGCCAGCCCCCGAAGGGGACGCCCCGCTGTTCATACCGCGGGAGCGATTCCAGGACCTTGACGAAGACGAGCTGCGCCAGGTCCTCCGCGTCGCTCGGGCGTCCGACGCGGCTCGCGACGTATCGGTAGACCGGCCCGTAGTACACGTCGAAGAGCGACCCGAATGCCTCCGGGTCACCGGCCTTCGCCGCGGCTACGAGACGTTCGACCGCCTCGTCGTCGATCGTCATAACGATCCGTGGACCCCCGTGTTAGGGCTCTCGCCCTAGTCCGCCTGCGCTTGCCCCATCGGGACGTGGATGCGTTCGGCCCCCCGCCGGAACGTGAGCGCGTCGAATCCGGCGCGCGTCGCGTGACGATACGCCTCCGCGAGCCCATATGCGAACCACTCTGTTCGGTGGGCGTCGCTGCCAATGGTCACGTGTCGCCCGCCGAGCTCGCGGTAGCGCGCCACGATCGCCGCGGACGGGTACGTCTCGCGCGGGAGCTGCCGCAGCCCGGACGCGTTGACCTCGAGCGCCGTCCCGGATTCGATCATCGCGTGGAGCGCCGGCTCGTACAGCTCCGGAGCGGCGGCGAGGTCGGCGGGCATGACGTGCGGCACGAGGTAGCGCTTCACGAAGTCCATGTGCCCGATCGTGTCGAACAGGCCGGACCGGGCCGCCCCGATGACCTCGTCGAAGTACGGCGCCACGACCTCGGGGAGCGGCCGGCCGGCGACGAACCCGGCGACGTTGGACGCCTTGTACGGCGACACGGCGCTGATGTGGACCGAGCCGATGACGAAGTCGTGGGGGTGTCGCTGCAGCCAGCCGCGGATGTCGTCCTCGTACGCGCGCTCGTAGGTGACCTCCACGCCGAACCGGATCGCGAGCCCGCGGTCCGCCCAGCGCTCCGCGGCCCCGCGGACGGCACGCTCGCGGTCCTCGAACGACACGAACCCGTACGCGGGCATCGTGGGGTCGAAGTCCACGTGGTCCGTGATCGCGAGCTCCGGGATCCCGCGCTCGAGGGCGAGCGCGCAGTACGCGTCGAGCATCGCGTTCGCGTCGGGCGAGTGGATCGTGTGGAGGTGCGTGTCCAGCGGCAGGTCGCGCGAGTCGCCGAGCCCGGCGGCCAGGCCCGCGAGATAGACGTCCCGCTCGACGTCGGCCCGCTCGCGGGTGTCGGCGGGGTCGGGATGCCCGAGGTGGACGCCGCTCACCCCGAGATGACGCCCAGCTCGTGGCCGACGGTGTCGAACGCCGTCAGTGCCCGGTCCAGGAGGTCGTCCGTGTGCGCGGCCGTCACGATCGTGCGGATCCGCGCCCGGTCGAGCGCGACCGTCGGGAACACCACCGACGTCCCGAACACGCCCTCGTCGAACAGGCGGTTCGAGAACCGGATCGTCAGCTCCGAGTCACCCAGGATCACGGGCGTGATCGGCGTCTCGCTCGTCCCGATGTTGAACCCGAGGCGCGCGAGCTCCGCCTTGAACCGGCGGGTGTTGGCCCACAGGCGCTCGTGGAGCTCGGGCTCCTCCTGCATGATCCGGATCGCCTCGCGGCAGGCCGCGGCGACGGCGGGCGGGTGGCTGGTCGAGAACAGGAACGGGCGCGCACGCTGGACCAGGACGTCGCGCAGGGACTGCGAGCCCGCGACGTAGCCGCCGAGCACGCCGACGGCCTTCGACAGCGTCCCCACCTGGATCGCGACCCGCCCGTCGAGCCCGAAGTGGTTCACCGTCCCACGCCCGTCGGTGCCGAGCACGCCGCTCGCGTGCGCGTCGTCGACCATCACGGCGGCGCCGTGCGCCTCGGCCGCGGCCACGATGCCCGGCAGCGGCGCGATGTCGCCGTCCATCGAGAACACGCCGTCGGTCACGACGAGGATGAGGCGGTACGGCTCGCCGGTGCCGCCGCGACCCATCTCGCGGGCCTCGGACAGGACGGCCTTGAGGCTCTCGAGGTCGGCGTGCTTGAACACCTTGCGCGGCGCCTTCGACAGCCGCATCCCGTCGATGATCGAGGCGTGGTTGAGCTCGTCCGAGACGATGAGGTCCGTCTCGCCGGTGATCGTCGGGATGACCCCGGTGTTGGCCGCGAAGCCGGACTGGAAGGTGAGCACGGCCTCGGTGTGCTTGAACGTCGCGAGGTCCGCCTCCAGCTCCTCGTGGAGGGTCATCGTGCCGGCGATCGTCCGCACCGCGCCCGAGCCCGCGCCGTAGCGCTCGACGGCCTCGATCGCCGCCCGCTTCATGCGCGGGTGGTGGCTCAGGCCCAGGTAGTCGTTGGACGAGAGGCTGATGACGCGTCGCTCGTCGATCGAGACGATCGGTCCCTGGGCGCTGCTCATCACCCGCAGCGGCCGGTAGAGGTGGCGCTCGCGCATCGCGGCGAGCTCGTCGTCGAGGAAGGCGAGCGGGTTGGGGCGGGATTCGGTCGCCATGTCAGTCCCTCACGCGGTCCAGTCGAGGATGACCTTGCCGGAGTCGCCGGAGCGTGCCGTGGCGAAGGCCGCCTCGTGCTCGCGGAACGGGAAGCGATGCGTGATCGCGGGCGTGATGTCGAGGCCCGACTGGAGCATCACCGTCATCTTGTACCAGGTCTCGTACATCTCCCGGCCGTAGATCCCCTTGACCGTGAGCATCTTGAACACGATCTCGTTGATGTCGATCGCGATCTCCTCCGTCGGGATGCCGAGGATCGCGATCCCGCCGCCGTGGGCCATCGCGCTGATCGCCGACCGGAGGGCCGCGGGGTTGCCGGACATCTCCAGGACGACGTCGAAGCCCTCGACCATGCCGAGCTCCGCCTGGACGTCGGCGAGCGCCCGCTCGCGGGGATCGACCGTGACCGTTGCGCCCATGCGCTCGGCGAGCGCCCGGCGGACGGGGTTCGGCTCGCTCACGACGACGAACCGCGCGCCGGCGTGCCTGGCCACCGCGGTCGCCATGAGGCCGATCGGGCCCGCGCCGCTCACGAGCACGTCCTCGCCCAGCACGTTGAACGCGAGCGCCGTGTGGACCGCGTTCCCGAACGGGTCGAAGATCGCCGCGACCTCCTCGTCCACGCCCGGCCAGTGGCTCCAGACGTTCGTCATCGGGAGCACCACGTACTCCGCGAACGCCCCGTCGCGGCCCACGCCCAGCCCCACCGTGTGGGCGCACAGGTGGCGGCGGCCGGCCATGCAGTGGCGGCACAGCCCGCAGGTGACGTGACCCTCGCCCGAGACGACGTCGCCCGGCGTGAAGTCGTACACGTTGGACCCCGTCTCGACGACCTCGCCGACGAACTCGTGGCCGACGACGAGCGGCGGGTTGATCGTCCTCGCGGCCCAGGGGTCCCACGACTCGATGTGGAGGTCGGTGCCGCAGATCCCGGTCTTGCGGACGCGGATCAGCACGTCGTTGATGCCGACCTCCGGGTCGGGGACGGTCTCGAGCGAGAGGCCCGGCCCCGGCGCGGTCTTCACGAGAGCGAGCATCGGTGCCTCTCCTCGGTCTGCCGCCGTCCCCGGTGCGGCGCGTCAGGCGTCGCGGCGGGGATCGTCGGTCCAGTCGACGACCGGATTCTCCACCACGCCGATGCCCTCGATCTCGCACCGGACGCGGTCGCCCGGCGCGAGGAACACCGGCGGGTCGCGGAACACGCCGACGCCGGCCGGCGTGCCGGTGATCACGAGGTCGCCCGGGTCGAGCGTGATCTGCTGCGAGATGTGGCTGATGAGCCGGGGCACGGAGAACAGCATGTCGGCCGTGTTCCCGTCCTGCATGAGCACGGGCTCGCCCGGGCCGTCGCCGCTGCCCGGGATGTGCCAGGAGCGGATCTGCAGGCCCGCGGCGGGATCCACCTCGTCGGGGGTCACGAACGTGGGGCCGATCGGGAGGAACGTGTCGCTGCCCTTCGCACGCAGCCACTGCCCGTCGCCCTTCTCGCCGTCGTGGAGCGCCTGCGGTGTGCCCTGCCAGTCGCGCGCGCTGACGTCGTTGGCCACGACATAGCCCGCGACGTGGGTCATGGCGTCGTCCTCGCTGACCCGTCGCGCGCGCGTGCCGATGACGACGCCCAGCTCCACCTCGAGGTCGAGGGCGTGGGTGCCGGGCGGCCGGACGATCGCCTCGCCGTCGCCGACGATCGTGTTGCCGAACTTCGCGAACAGCAGCGGCCGCTCGGGCGCCGCGCGGCCGCCCTCCGCGGCATGGTCGCCGTAGTTGAGGCCGACGCACACGATCTTGCCCGGGTGCTGGAGCGCGGGCAGCGCGCGGCGTCGCTCCGGGTCGATCCGCGGCGCGCCCTTGACGATCGCTCGTCGAACGGTCGCCTCGAGGTCGACCCGCCAGCCGTCGACGTTGACGAGGCAGCACACCGACTGCGCGTCCGTCGCCCAGCCATCGCGCTCGTGCTTCCGGAGCTGGCCCGCGGTCAGCAGGCCGCCGTCGACGAGCGCGCCGATCCGGTCCTCGCCGGCTCGGTCCTGGTGGGCGTAGAGCCGCATCTGACGGCTAGCTGGCCGACGGGCTCGGGCTGGGCTCGACGCTGGGGCTGGCGGCAGGCGCGGACGCGCTGGGGCTGGCGGCCGGCGCGGACGCCGACGGGCTGGGCTCCACGCCGGGGCTCGCGGACGGCGGGTTGCACTGCGGCTCGGGCGGGCTGATCCACTGCCCGTCGGTCGAGACACGCTCGGCGTACTGGGTGAAGAAGTCGTATGCCAGCGTCGTGTCGAGCGTGTCCATGTACAGGACGCGGTTCCAGACGAGGGCCGCGAACTTCGTGGGCATCTGCTCGAACCGCGCGACCACGGGGCCGAGGACGCCGGGCGGGATCTGGCAGATGGCGCTCGTCGGGAACCCCGCGCTGAAGTCGCGCAGTGACTGGAGGCTGGCGTCGTCGCAGGCGCCCTTGTCGCACGAGTACAGGAGGACGAGGCCGCCGTGCTCCAGGTTGTGGACCCAGCCCGTGGGCGAGCTGCTGTCGTCCGGCCCGTACACCTTGGGCTGGAGCGGCCCGTAGCCGGTGCGGTTGACGTGCTTGCCCGAGGCCGGCGGGCAGACCGGGTAGGTCACCTTCTCGCCGGAGGCCACGTGCTGGTTGCCCATGTCGGGCTGGATCTGGCCGATCTCGCCGGACGCGGCCGGCTTGACGGTGTCGATCGTGGTGCACGCGAACGTCGGCTGGGCGGCGGACGCGAACACGAACGCGCTCACGCCGACGACCACCGCGACGACGGCGAAGGCGACGATCGGCGTGCGGAAGCGCTGGAACGTGGACTGCTCCTCGTAGCGGCGGCGCTGCGAGGCGCGGCGGCCTGCGCGCGGCGAGCCCGAGGGGCTGGATGGAGGGCTTGCGGCTGGACCCCTTGCCGGCGGGGGCGCCCCCGGCGGGCCGCTTCGTCGAGTCTGTCAAGGCTTGCTGCTCCGTGCGGTGCGGCGACGGTCGGGACGGTCGATCGCCGTCGGACGTCGCGACAGGCGCGCGACGCTCCGGGAAGGGTAGCGGCAACCGCCGCCCAGCGCGATTGGGCAGGTTCGAGCTACGGCTCGCTGAGCCAGGTCCGGACCTCGGGACGGGTGAGCCCGAAGAACAGCAGCGCCGCGAGCACCGCGGCGAACAGCCCGAACACCGGCTGCGCCGCGAGGATCGCGAGCGGGATCGCGGGGAGCGTCAGCGTCGACAGGCCGAGGGCCAGGCCGCGGGACGCCTGCTTGCGCTGGAGCACGAGGGTCGTGGTGAAGATCGTGTACGCGAGCAGGACCATGGCCACCACGCCGACGGGCGAGATCGGCGCGCTGATCGCCTGGTCGACGACCCAGCGCAGGGACAGCCCCAGGACGCCGAGGATGAGGAACGCGTAGCCGATGAAGATCCGGACGCCGCCGGGCATCGCGCGCAGCTGGTCGAGCACGGCCAGATGATGCCACCCGTCCGCGGGACCGGGTGGCGAGCCGGCCCGGACCCGCTCAACGGCACGCGAACGGGCCCGAATCGGGCCCGGAACGGACCGTGAACGTTCACATTCGCCACCGTCGCGCAAGGTGCTTGACACCGGAGGGAAACGCCCACTACTGTCCGCTAAACCGGTTTGCTAAACCGGTTTTGAACTGAGCCGATGGCCCTGCGCACGGTGCGCGGGACTCCAGCAGCGCGGAGCCCGCCAGCATCCGGTGACCCCTCGCAGGACCTGCGTACCGAGGAGACCGTGGAGGAGCGGACCCGGCGCCGGCCGCGTATCGCCGATGTCGCCCGGGAAGCGGGCGTCTCGAAGACCGCGGTCTCGTTCGCCTTCAACAGCCCCGACCGGCTTGCGCCCGAGACGGCCAGCCGGATTCGCGATGTTGCCGATTCCCTCGGGTATCGCCCCCATCCCGTCGCGCGGATGCTCACCCAGCGGAGCACGCACACGGTCGGGGTGCTGACCCCGCAGGCGCTCTCGGTGATCTTCTCGAACCCGTTCTTCGGCGCGTTCAGCGAGGGCGTCGCGCTGGCCGCCGAGCAGGAGGGCTACGCGCTCCACTTCATCTCCCCGCTCCACGGCAGCCTGGCCCGCGCGATGGGCCGCGCGACGGTCGACGGGGTCGTCGCGGTCGGCCTGTCCGCCGACCACCCGGAGGTCGAGCAGATCCGGGCCGCGGGCCTGCCGCTGGTGATGGTCGACTCGAGCGCGCTCCAGGACCTGTCCGTCGTCGACATCGACGATGTCGGCGGGGCCCGCGCCGCGGCGGACCACCTGGTCCAGCTCGGCCACCGGGACATCCTCGTCGTCGGCGTCGAGCCGCCGTCGCCCGGCGCGATCCTCGAGCCCGAGGGCGTCATGGGGCGGCGCATGCGCGGCTACGTGATGGCGCTCGCGGACAAGGGGATCGAGCTCCCGCCGCACGCGTTCGTCGTCGGGCCGGCGAGCATCGAGGGCGGCATCGCGGCCATGCGCCGGGCGACCGAGGACGGGCTCCGGCCGACCGGGGTCCTCGTGATGTCCGACGCGATGGCCATCGGCGTCCTGCGCGCCGCGCGCGAGATGGGGCTGCGGGTCCCGGAGGACGTGTCGGTCGTCGGCTTCGACGACATCGACATCTCCCAGCACACGAACCCGCCGCTCACCACGGTGCACCAGCCGATCCGCCAGAAGGGCGAGAGCGCGGTGCGCCTGTTGCTGTCCGTCGTCGAACGACGGGATCAACGTCCCGAGCACATCCGGCTCGAGACCCGCCTCATCGTGCGGGGATCGACCGGACCGGCGCCGCGACGACGGCAGGAGGTGAACCGGGTCCGAAGCTGATGGTCGATGGGCGGTGTGCGGACGAGCGTTCGCCCGGCACGCCACGCCCACATCACATGTGTCGTGGCAGTCGACTGCCGAAATCGGCCACGGGCCAGGGCCCGGCCCGACAGAGACGACCGGCCACGCCGGTCATCTACCAGGGAACCAATTCTTCGTGGAGGAGATCAAGACCAGGATGAACACCAAGATTCGATTCGCATCGCTCCTTGCGGGCGCCGCGATCCTCGTTGCCGCCTGCGGCGGCGGCGGCGCGACCACCGCGCCGGCGAGCGTGGCCCCCGAGAGCACCGCCCCCGAGAGCACGGCTCCCGAGAGCGGCTCGCCGTCGGCCCCGGCCGCGGCGCCGCTCAGCGGCGAGATCACGCTGTGGCACAGCTACGGCTCCGGCGGTGGCGAGACGGGCGCCTTCCAGAAGGCCCTCGGCGCCATCCTCGTGGCGAACAAGGACCTCAAGGTCAACGTCGTCGAGCAGCCGTTCAGCGACATCTTCAACAAGTGGACGACTGACGTCAGCGCCGGCGGCGGCCCTGACATGTTCATCGCCCCGAACGACAACCTGTTCACCCAGTCCGACGCGGGCGTCCTCGCGGACCTCACGACCGCGCTCGAGGGCAACCTCGAGGGCTTCAACCAGGTCGCGATCGACGGCTCCAAGGTCGACGGCAAGTTCTTCATGGTCCCCGAGTCCCTGAAGGCCGTCGCGCTGTGGTACGACAAGTCGGCGATCCCGACCGTCCCGGCGACCCTCGACGCGCTCATGGCGGGCGTGAAGGACGGCTCGATCAAGCTCGGCCTCAACCAGAACGCGTACCACAGCTTCGGCTTCAGCGGCGCGTTCGGCGGCACGCTCATGGACGACACCGGCAAGTGCGTCGCCGACCAGGCGGGCTTCGCTGATGCGTTCAAGTACCAGGCCGACATCAAGGCCGCAGGCGCCAAGCTCTACACGGACGGCAACGCCCTCAAGCAGGACTTCCAGACGGGTGCCCTGAACGCCGTCATCGACGGCCCGTGGCAGACCGCTGACTTCACCAAGGCCCTCGGCGACAAGCTCGCCGTCGCGCCGATCCCGGCCGGCACCGCTCCCGCGAACCCGCTCACGGGCACGGACGGCTGGTACATCAACCCCAACAGCCCGAACATCGACCTGGCCACGCAGCTGGCCCTCCAGCTCGTCGGCACCGCAAGCGAGCAGGTCATGACGACGGACGCCGGCCACGTGCCTGCGGCCCCGGGCGTCACGATCGACTCGCCCCTCGTCCAGGGCTTTGCTGACGCGGCGGCCGCCGGCCTCGCACGACCGCAGCGCGCCGAGTTCAACAACTACTGGGGCCCCTTCGGCGATGGCCTCAACCTCGTCCTCGACAAGGGTGAGGACGCCACGACCGTCGTGGCCAACGCCTGCAAGACCATGAACGAGGCGAACGGCAAGTAGCCTTCGCTCCGTCCGACGAACGGGAGCGCCCCACGGGCGCTCCCGGATCGTCCCCGGTCCGCGCTCCGGCCTGACACGGAGCCCGATCCGGGGCCGATACTGGCCCGAACACCGAGCGATTCCGAGCGACGACGCAGGAGGAGGCGAGTCCAGGGATGGCCACGACGACCGCGGTGCTCCCGCCAGCGAAGCCACGTCGCAAGCTGGCGCAGGCGATCGCAGCCCTACCTCTACCTGCTGCCGGCGCTGGCGGTGATGGCGATCATCACCTTCTACCCGCTCGGGTACCAGGTGTGGATGTCGTTCACCGACTTCGGTGACAAGAACTTCAACATCCGGCTGGGCCCGCCGCCGCCCAACTTCGTCGGGTTCGACAACTACGTCCGGATCGCGACGTCGAAGCTCCAGATCCCGAACTTCGAGTTCGGCCGGCTCGTCCTGTTCAACCTCTGGTGGGCCCTCTCGAACGTCGTCATCCACGTCATCCTCGGCGTGGCGCGTCGCGGTCCTCCTCAACACCAAGGGCCTGATGTTCCGCGGCATCTACCGCGCGATCTTCATCCTCCCGGTCGTCATCCCGTCGATCATCGTGGCCACGGTCTGGCGGAACATGTTCACGCCCGACGGCGGCGCGGTGAACTACCTCCTCCAGGCGCTCGGCGGGATCGTCGGCATCCCGGCCGACGCGCCCGGCCTCAACCTCGACTGGCTGCGCCAGGTTGACGACCCGATCCCGTTCATCCCGTTGCCGCTCGCCTACTTCGCGATGATCACGGCGAACACCTGGCTGGGCTGGCCGCTCAACTCCGTCGTCGCGACGGGCGCCCTCCAGTCGATCCCCGGCGACCTCTACGAGGCGGCCGAGATGGACGGCGCGAACGCCTGGCAGAAGTTCAGGACCGTCACGGTCACGTTCCTCCGCCCCGCGATGCTGCCGTACGCGATCTACGGCTTCGTCATCACGTTCAACCTGTTCTTCCTGCCGTTCTTCATGACCGGCGGGGAGCCGTTCGGGCGGACCGAGATCCTCGTGACCCAGGCCTACCGCCTGGCCAACGACCGCCGGCTGTTCGGCGTCGCGGCCGCCTTCTGCGTCTACCTGTTCTTCCTGCTCCTGATCGTGACCCTGATCACGAACCGACTCGCCAAGGCGACGAAGAGCTATGCCGAGTGACGGGCGCGCTGCGATGACGAGGACCGAACGATGAGCGACCTCGCGAACGTCCGGCGCGGCCGGGACTTCACCGCCTACTTCCGCTTCGGCCGGCGCGCGGGGGCGCGTCGCGGCGAGCAGGAGAAGCCGCTGCCGCTGGGCAGGCAGCTCCTGCTCCAGGCGATCCTGCTGGTCATCACGGCGACGGTGCTGTTCCCGATCTTCTGGATCTTCAGCATCTCGATCGACGCCCGCGGGCTGTTCCGGCCCGACGGCCTCAACCTCATCCCGCCCGAGATCACCTTCAAGGCCTACCAGAAGGTGCTGGCCCAGCCCACGAGCAACGACATCAGCTTCCTGGGCCTGATGCTCAACAGCCTCAAGATCGCGCTGTTCAGCTCGGCGATCGCCGTCGGCCTCGGCGTGACGGCCGCCTACGCGTTCTCGCGCCTCAAGTTCGCCGGCCGCGAGGTGCTGATGATCGGCATCCTCGGCGTGCTGATGCTGCCGGCGGTCGCGACCCTCATCCCGCTGTACTCGTTCCTCAACCAGTTCCGGTTCTCGGTCGGCGACATCTCGTTCAACCTGCGCGCCTCGCTGCTCGGCGTCTGCCTCGCGGTGATCTCGTCGCAGCTGCCGTTCGCGATCTGGAACCTCAAGGGCTACCTGGACACGATCCCGCGCGACCTCGAGGAGGCCGCGGCGGTCGACGGCGCGACCCAGAACCAGACGTTCCTCCGCGTCGTGCTCCCGCTGTGCACGCCCGCGATCGCGGTCACCGGGTTCCTCGGCTTCCTGGGCGGCTGGACGGAGTACCTGACGGCGTACATGTTCATCGGCGGCACCGTGCCGGACTGGACGCTGTCGATCGCGCTCAACTCGATGGTCGGCCAGTTCGCGCGGAACACGCCGTGGTCAGAGTTCGCGGCGTTCGCGATCCTGTTCGCGCTCCCGGTCTCGCTGGTGTTCTTCTTCTTCCAGCGCTACCTGGTGGGCGGGCTCGCGGGCGGCGGCGTCAAGGGCTGACGCTCCGTCAGCGATACCCGCGTCCGGCGTCCTCGTCCGGGGGCCTGTAGCCCTCGGGCGACCACGCGAACCAGGCCCGGTTCGCGATGAGCACGACGAGCACGAACAGGTCGATCCCGCCGAACAGCAGCCCCTCCGCCGAGCCCGCCGTGAGCTCGAGGAACGACGCCACCGCGACGAGGTTCACGCCGAGCAGCCACCAGTGCCCGGCGCGCAGGGCGAGCCCGACGATGGGCACGGCCACACCGAGGGCGAGGGCAAGCACGGCGAGGAGCGGCGACAGCTCCCCGCCGTTGGCGAGCGTGGACACGGCGCCGAGGCTCAGGAACAGGCTCACCAGCCCGGAGACGATGAGCAGCGCGGTCGCGAGCTCGACCATGGCAGGCCGGGGCGGCCGCTGCGGGCCACGGGGCGCGTTGCGGAGGCCGGAGGGATTGCCGCGCTTCCGGCGCCTGCCCGCCGGGACCGCGGCGTCGTCGTCGGGGAGGATGTCCTCGCCCGGGGAGGTGCGACCGGCGCGCGGGTCGCTCACGGTGCGGGCGCCAGGCTGATGAGGAAGCCGCTGCGCGGCGGCAGCGCGGTTACCGGCGTCCACGCGTCCACGCCGCCGCCGGCGTTGACGTCGGGCGCGGCCGGCGTCGTCCCCGGGTCTCCGTTCACGGCCCCGAGGAGCGTCGCTGCCTGCGCGCCGCAGAGCGGTCCGTCGGCGAGGGTCAGCGTGTAGGCGTCCACGGGCTGGTCCGAGACGTTGACGAGCGCGAGCACCGTCGCGTCCGCGGTCGTGCGCAGCCAGCCGATGACCGGCTCGGCGTCGCTGTCGAGGACCGTCGTGGCGCCCTCGCGCAGTGCCGCCTGCTGCCCGCGCACGCGCACGAGGTCCTCGTACGTCGCGAGCAGGCTGTCGCGGTCGGCGGCCTGCGCCTCGACGTTGACGGTCGCCGGGTCGTCGTCCGAGAGCGCCTCCCATGGCGTGCCGGTGGTGAAGCCCGCGGTCGCCGGGTCCGCGGTCCAGCGCATCGGCGTCCGGATCCGCTCGTCGGGCTTCGTTCCCGTCATGCCGATCTCCTCGCCGTAGTAGAGGAACGGCGTGCCGGGTCCCGTGAGCAGCAGGAACGCGGCGAGCTTGGCCGACGCCGGGTCGCCGCGGAGCTCGGTCATGATCCGGGTCTGGTCGTGGTTCGTCAGGAAGCTCGCCGCCTGGTTCGCCGGCCATGCCGCCGCGGTGTCCCCGAGCGCGGTCCTGATCGGCGCCGCTCGCCCGTTCTGGAGGGCGGTCCGGTACGCGCCGGCGAGCCCGAAGTCGAACGTCAGGTCGAGGCTGTCGGGGACGTAGCCGCCCGCGATCGACGCCGGGTCCCACACCTCGCCCACGAGCATCGCGTCCGGGTTGACGCCGTCCACGGACGCCTTGAAGCCGGCCAGCCACTCGTGGGTCTCGGGCGTGTTCGTCTGGGCGTCCGGGCCGTCCTCGATGAGGTGCTTTGCGGCATCGAGCCGGAAGCCGTCCACGCCGACGTCGGCGAGCCAGAACCGGGCGACGTCCTCGAGCGCGCCGGTCACGAGCCCGCTGCGCAGGTTGAGGTCCGGCATCGCGTCCGAGAACACGCCGTAGTAGTACCGGCCGTCGAGCTCGTGCCACGCGACCTGGCCGCTCGGGCCGAGCCAGCCCGGGTTGCTGTCCGACCACAGGTAGTAGTTGGCCGGGTCGCCGAGGTCCTTGCCGGCGTCGGTGAACCACGGGTGCTGGTTCGATGTGTGGTTGAGCACGAGGTCCACGATGACCTTGATCCCGCGCTCGTGGGCCGCGGCGAGGAAGGCATCCAGGTCCGCCCGCGTGCCGTAGTCGGGCTCGACCCGGCGGTAGTCGGTGACGTCGTAGCCGTGATAGCTCGGGCTCTCCGCGATCGGCATCAGCCACAGCCCGCCGACGCCGAGGTCGGTCGTGGTGGACGGGTCGCCGTCGTTGAGGTAGTCGAGCTTCGCCGTCAGGCCCTTGAAGTCGCCGATCCCGTCGCCGTCGCCGTCAGCGAAGCTGCGCACGAACAGCTCGTACCAGGTGCGCTGGTTCCAGTCGTGGGCCGCCGGGGTGGTGGCGGGGGTGCACGCGGCGCCGGGTCCGGCCGCCTGGCTCGGTGCCGGCGAGGACGCGGGCCGGGACGGGGGAGGCCGCCGGCGGCGGGTCGTACAGGGTGCTGCAGCCCGCCAGCACGACGGCGGCCACGGCGAGGGTCGTCAGGCGGGCGACGGTCGGCACCGCCGAAGTCTACTGTGGCCCCGTCCGGCGCCCTGACCGTAGACTCGCCCGCATGACCATCGACACGCCCGACTGGGTCCGCGACGCCGTCTTCTACCAGATCTTTCCCGATCGCTTCGCGGCGTCCGTTCGCGTGCCGAAGCCCGGGCCGCTCGAGCCCTGGGACACCCCGCCGACCCTCCACGGGTTCAAGGGCGGCGACCTGCTGGGGATCGCCGAGCGGCTGCCGTACCTCGCGGACCTCGGGGTCAACGCGCTGTACATGACGCCGATCTTCTCGTCGGCATCGAACCACCGCTACCACACGTACGACTACCTCGAGGTGGACCCGCTGCTCGGCGGCGACGCGGCGCTGCGCGAGCTGCTCGACGCGGCCCACGCCCGCGGCATCCGGGTCGTTCTCGACGGCGTGTTCAACCACACCGGGCGCGGCTTCTGGCCGTTCCACCACGTGCTCGAGACCGGCGCCGGGTCGCCGTACGTCGACTGGTTCCAGTTCCATCCCGAGGCGCTCGCCGGACGCCGGCCGTTCCGTCCCTACCCGTGGCCGGGCGACGCGGACGCCGCGCCAGACGAGCCCGCGCTCCACGGCATCGACGACGCCCAGGGTGACGAGTCGATCCGTCGCTACGGCTACCGCGCCTGGTGGGGCCTGCCCGCGCTCCCGAAGCTCAACACCTCGAACCCCGAGGTGCGCGAGTACCTGTTCGGCGTGGCCGAGCACTGGCTCCGGTTCGGGATCGACGGCTGGCGGCTCGACGTGCCGACCGAGATCCGCGACGAGGCCTTCTGGCAGGAGTTCCGGCGCCGCTGCAGGGCCGTCAACCCGGACGCGTACATCGTCGGCGAGATCTGGCACGAGGCCCCTGCCTGGCTCGCCGGCGACCGCTTCGACGCGGTCATGAACTACCCGCTGGCCCAGGCGATCCTCGGGTTCGCGGCGCAGGGTCACCTCGACCACGGCGTCGTCGGCGCCCACCACGAGTACGGCGGTCGCGTCCACCGACGCGACGGCGCGTCGTTCGGGCTGGAGCTCGAGCGGCTGATGCACCTCTACGACCCGGCGATCACCGAGGTCCAGCTCAACCTGCTGGGCAGCCACGACAGCCCGCGCTACCGGACGATGGCCGGCAACGACCGGGCCTCGTACCACCTCGCGGTCCTCCTCCAGGCGACGCTGCCGGGCGCGCCGTGCACCTACTACGGCGACGAGATCGGTCTCACGGGCGACAACGACCCGTGGTGCCGTGGCTCGTTCCCCTGGGACGACGCCGCCTGGGACGCGGCAGGCCTCGCGTGGACGCGCGCGGCGTACGCGGCCCGCCACCGGCTGCCGGCGCTGCGGCGTGGATCGTTCTCCGTCGTCGGGGCGGCGGGCGACGCGATCGCGTTCGTCCGGGGTGGCGTCGACGCGACCGGAGCTGGGGCGGCGCTCGTCGTCGTGAACGCGGGCGACGCGCCCGCCGAGGTGTCCGTGTTCGCGCCCGCGCTGGCGGACGCGACCCTCGTCGACGTGCCCCTGCCCGACACCGCCGCCGGGGAGCCTCTGCGCGCCGAGGCCGACGGCCGGCTGAGCGTCGCCGTCGGTGCGCGGACCGGACGGATCCTCGTCCGCGGCTGACCCGCGGCCGGTGCAACGCGCGAACCTCGTGAGGCACGCGGGGCGTATCCTCGAACGGAGTGGCTGACATCCCGTTCGAACTCTCCGAAGACCTCGCGCAGCGTCTCCGGGCAATCATCGACGTCGAGGGCAAGATCCCCCGCGCGCTCGATGCCCTCGGACCCCTGGCGAGCCGCAGGGTGGGCTTTCTCGACGTGCCCGCGGGACGCCTCCTGGACACGCTCGGCGCCGGCACCACGGAGGCCGCCCAGCTCCCGGTCGCGGACCCCCTCCGGCTCGACCGGTCCGACGGGTCGCTCGACGCGATCGTCAGCCTGTGGTCCGGGTTCCGTGGCGTCGACGACGCCGCCCTCGCCGAGGCCGACCGCGTGCTGGCCCCCGGTGGCCGCCTGCTCGTCGTCCACGACTACGGCCGCGACGACGTGAGCGCCCTCGCGGACCCAGACGCTCCGCAGTACCGCTCGTGGAGCCGGCGCGAGGGCCCGTTCCTCCGCGGCGGCGCGTTCAAGATCCGCGTCCTCCACTGCTTCTGGACGTTCGAGTCGATCGAGGACGCGGGGGCGTTCCTCGCACAGGCGTTCGGCGAGCGAGGAGAGGCCGCCGCGGCCGGCCTCAAGCGGCCGCGCCTCACGTGGAACGTCGCCGTGTACCACCGCTGGCGGGGCGGGGTCGAGCCGGAAGGGGCCGCCGCCGGCGGCGCCGTCGGCATCGCCTAGGTACCTGACGCGCCGCCGGAGCAGGCGCCGCCCGAGGGACCCTCGACGCCCGCCCTGCTACCCTCCGGCCCCATGAGCACCGCCCGGCAATCCGCCCTGCCGCCCGACGACGATGCGCGCGCACGCTCGTCGTCCGCGCCTCGGCGCCGCGGGCCGCACATCGGCCCGCTCCGGATCACCCCGGCCCGCGTCTTCCTGTTCGTGGCGCTGCTCGGCGGGCTCGGCTTCCTCGCCTACTCGATCTTCTTCCGCGACGCGCTCCAGGTGCCGCTCATGGCCACCGGGTTCGCGATCTGCGGGATCGCGTTCGCGATCGCGGCGTTCATGTCGCTCGTCGGGGTCATCAGCGCCGGTCACGAGGGCCGCGACGGTCGGGCGTTCTTCACCTCGCTCGTCGGCGGGCTCCTCGCGCTCGCCGCGATGGGCTGCATCGCGGCCGCGGTGATCATGGGCATGATCTGGACGGGGACCAGCGGGGGCTGACTGCTACACTCGGGCCCCCGTTCCCGGCCCGTGCCCCCATCGTCTAGAGGCCTAGGACGCCACCCTTTCAAGGTGGAGATCAGGGGTTCGAATCCCCTTGGGGGTACCACTTCCGGCCCGTCACCGGTCGCCGTTCCGAGGTCCCTGATGCCCGCAGCGCTCGTCCCGCTCGCGGCGCCGCACGTCCGTGCCGCCGCGGCGCTGGTCACGACCGGCGTGTCGCGCCTGCGCGAGCGCGTCCCGGTCCTCCCCGCGGCGTGGACGGACGAGCGGGTCGTCGCGCGCCTCGTACGCGCGCTCGCGGACCGCGGCAACGGGGTCGCGCTGCTGGGCGACGACGGCACGCTGCTCGGGTTTCAGGCGGCCACGCTCCTCGACGGCCACGGCGGCCGCTGGGCGTACACGCCGGACATCGCGCACGCGACGGCCGAGCTCCCAGACACGGACCGCGCGATCGAGCGGCTCTACGTCGGCCTCGCCGAGCGCTGGGTCCAGGAGGCATACGTCGAGCACGTCGTCACCGTCCTCGCCGGCGACGACGCGGCGCTCGCCGCCTTCGGGCGCCTCGGGCTTCGCGCCGCACGTCGTGGACCTCGTCCGCGACCTCGGCCCGGTCGAGGGTGCGTCCCTGCCCGAGGGTGGCGAGGTCCGACGGGCGCTGCCCGGCGATGCCCCGGCGATCCTCGAGCTGCACGCCGGGCTCGTGCGCCACCTCCGCGCGGCCCCGGTGTTCCTGCGCATCCCGAACGCCCCGGCGCTCGAGATGCAGCGGCGGCGGATCGCGGACCCGGCGGCCGCCGTGTTCGTGGCGACGGTCGACGACCGGGCGGTCGGGTTCCTCCGGATCGGGCCGTCCGCGGACGACGTCGCGACGATCGTGCGCGACAAGGGGACCGCGAGCATCACCAACGCGTACACCGTCCCCGACCTGCGCGGCACGGGGATCGGGAGCGCGCTCCTCGCCGAGGCGGTCGCCTGGGCCCGCGCAGCCCGCTACGCCCGGTGCGCCGTGGACCACGAGGCGGCCAACGGCGAGGCGAGCCGCTTCTGGTCGAGGCACGCGACGCCGGTCGCGATCTCGCTCGCCCGGCGCCTGCCGCCGATGACGGTCCCGGGCGTCGCCTGAGCACGGACCGTGCGGCGGTGCGTGCGCTATCCTCGTCCGCGATGGAGCTCATGGGCGTGACGATCCGGACGATCGTCAACGACAACGTCGCGATCCGCTGCGACGGCTGCCGGGAGGTCATCCCGGGCACGCCGTGGCGCGTGAACCTGCTGGACATCGTCGCCCCCGAGGTCGCCGTCGGCTGGGACGAGAGCGCCACGCTCAACCCGGGTCCCCACCAGTTCCACTCGGACCCCGCCTGCGTCCGCCGCTGGATGGCCGAGAAGGGCTACTACTTCTGCCGCCGGGGCGAGATCCGCGAGATCATGCGCCCCGTCGCGCTGCCGATCGACCCGCCCGCATGGGGCCTGTGCGACGGCATCCATCGCGACGAGCACGAGTTCGTCCCGGCCTGATTCCGGGCTCCTGCCTGGCCGCCCGGCGGTCGCCCCGACGACGCCTCCGGGCAGCGGTTGACGACCCCCTCGGGACGCCCCTACACTCGCGGCCTCCGGGCCCGCCGTGCATACCCAGATTTGCACACATTCTTCGGGCCGTCCGAGGCGCCCGGAGTGCCATGTCGCGGAGTGCCCGTGTCCGACACCCGGTCCCGCGCCGACCGACCCCTCCCGGAGCGCCTGCCGCTCGGTGAGGCGAGTCGCCTCCTCGGCGTGGACCCCGACACCCTCCGGCGCTGGGCGGACGAGGGCCGCGTGCCCGCGTTCACCACGCCCGGCGGCCACCGCCGGTTCGAGCGCCGCGCGCTCGAGCGCCTCGTGGCCTCCCGTCGGACCGGTCCGGCGAACGGCCTCGCGGGCCTCGGGGCGACCCCGGACCGCTTGAGCGCGGCCTATCGCCGCCGATACGGCGCGTTCCACGCCACCGGTCCCGACCCCCGCTTCTACGTCCCCGCCGAAGAGCGCGAGAGCTTCCGGGAGTCCGGGCGCCAGCTCGTCGACGCGCTCGTCCGCCACCTCGACCAGTCGGGCCCCGCGAGGGTCGCGGCCGAACGTGACGCGGTCGAGCTCTCCGAGCAGCTCGGTGCCCGGCTCGCGGCGAACGGGGTGCCGATGAGCGACGCCGTCTCGATGTTCGTCGCCGCGCGCCAGCCGTTCCTGTCCGAGCTGTCGGTGGTCGCCCGCCGGCGGGGCGTCGACGGGGCCCGCATCGGCCAGCTGTACGACGCGTCGACGGGGCTGCTGGACCGGCTGCTCCTCGCGTTCGTCGCCGCCCACGCCGCGGCCGGCGGCGATGCGATCGATCCGGGCAGCGGCGCAGGAGCTCCCTCGTGACGACGCTGCTCCCGGCGCTGACGTCGATCCTCGCGTTCCTGTTCGCGCTGCTCCTGCTCGACCAGTGGCTCGAGCGCCGCCAGGGCTTCCAGGCCGTGTGGTGCTTCGGGATGGTGTGCTTCGGGCTGGGCGCAGGAGCGGAGGCGGTCGCCGCGATGAACGGCTGGAACGAGCCGCTCTACCGCGTCTGGTACCTGACCGGCGCCGTGTGGACCGCCGGCTGGCTCGGCCTCGGGACGGCGTTCCTCCTCGGCCGGACGCGGTTCGGGTACACGTACGCCGTGCTGCTCCTGCTGTCGGGGCTCGTCGCGCTGATGATCCGCAACAGCCCGACCTACGCCGGCGCCGGGCCGCTTCCCCTCCTGTACCTCATCGGGGCCGTGATCCTCGCCCTGGCGATCGGCGTCGAGACGTACTTCCAGAACGACACCTGGCCCCGGTTCGCGGCCGGCGCGATCATCGGCGTGACGATCCTCTCGATCGTGCTGATGGTCCTCACGCCGCCGCTGGCCGCGCCGGGGTACGCGCTGTCGCCGACGGGCCAGCCGGTGGGCGACGCGATGCCCGGCTATCTCCGGCTGCTCACCCCGGTCATGAACATCCCGGGCGCGCTCGCGCTCCTCTTCGGCGCGGTGTTCTCGACGTACGTGTTCATGCCCAAGAGGCGCGTGCTCCCGTACTCGCTCGATCCCAACCAGCCGGGCGACCAGTTCCTGTTCAACCTGTTCATCGCGCCCGTCGCGATCGTGGTGAACCTGTTCGCGTCCCTCCCCGGGGCGTTCCGGGAGCTCATGGCCGGCCGGCTCCACTCGCGGGTCCCGGCGACGATCCTCATCGCGCTGGGCGCGTTCTTCCCGACGATCACCGACTCGCTCAACCGGGCGGGCTCGACGGAGCTGTTCCAGCTGGGCAAGTTCCTGGGCGTCGTGTTCCTGCTCGCGGGCTTCCTCGTGTCGGTGGAGGTGTTCCGGGAGATCCGGATCCCGTTCACGTCGATCCGGCTGTCGACCCCACGCCGGGACCGCGCCGCGCGCCGCGACGCCGAGGTCGCCGTCGCCGAGGAGCAGGCCGCCGTCCGCGACCACGCCCGCCGGTGGGGACCCGGTGCCGCCGAGCCCCTGATGCACGGGCCACGACGCGGGTGATCCGCAGTTGTGGGGGACGGCTATGCTCACGCCGATGGATGGGGCATCGGTTCGACCGACGGAGGGGGAGGCGGCGACGCGGATCCGCGTGCTGCTCGTGGACGACCACGCCGTCGTCCGGCGCGGGTTGCGCGGGTTCTTCGAGCTCCTCGACGACATCGAGATCGTCGGCGAGGCCGAGGACGGCGCGCAGGCCGTCGCGCTCGTCGAGCAGCACCAGCCGGACGTCGTGCTGATGGACCTGCTGATGCCGGTGATGGACGGGATCGCCGCCACGGCCGAGATCAAGCAGCGCTGGCCGGACGTCGAGGTCGTGGCGCTCACGAGCTTCATCGAGGAGGAGCGCGTGACCGCGGCCCTCGAGGCCGGCGCGACGGGCTACCTGCTCAAGGACGCCGACGCCGACGACGTGGCCGTCGCGATCCGCAGGGCCCACGCCGGGGAGGTCCACCTCGACCCGCAGGTCGCCCGCCTCCTCGCCCGCCGGATCCGCAGCCGGCGTGACGACGAGCCCGCCCGCGAGCCGCTCACCGACCGCGAACGGGAGGTGCTGGCGCTCGTCGCCAAGGGCCACTCCAACAAGGAGATCGCCGCGCTCCTCGACATCACGGAGCGGACGGCGCGGACCCACGTGTCGAACATCCTCGGCAAGCTCGACCTCGCCAGCCGGACCCAGGCGGCCCTCTGGGCGATCGAGCACAAGGTCGGCTGATCCCGTGGCGGCGACAACGGATCGCGCGCTCCGCGCGGGCGGCGGCCGACGCCCACGGGGCGCCGCCTCCGACGCGACCACCGGTGCCGCCGGCACGGCACCCGGGATCGACCCCGCGATCGCGCGCCACTGGACGGCGAGAGGGCCGCGCGACGCGACGACGATCGTGTTCATCCACAGCACGCGGCTGTCGCGGGCCCAGTGGCTGCCCCAGCTGCGCCGGCTGTCGGGCACGTACCGCTGCGTGGCGATCGACCTCCCGGGGCACGGGACGCGGGCCGGCGAGCCGTTCTCGATCCCGGCAGCGACGGCGGCCGTGGTGGCGGCCATCGACGCCGAGGCCGCGTCGGGTCGCGCCCTCGTCGTCGGCCTCTCGCTCGGCGGGTACATCGCGATCGAGACCGCCGAGGCGTACCCGGACAAGGTGCTCGGGCTCGTGCTCGCGGGCTGCTCGGCGGAGCCCGTCGGGCCCAGCGCCGCGCCGTTCCGGGTCTTCGCGACGATGATGGAGCGGCTGTCGCCGCGCACCCTCCGGGCGCTGAACCTCGCGTTCTTCCGGACCCGCTACCGGCGCACGATCTCCGGGCCGATCATCGAGGGCGGCTTCTGGTCGACCGCCGGCGCGAGCGCCATCCGGGCGCTGCTCGGCCGCCGGTACCTGGAGCGCCTGAGCAGGCTGTGGACGCCGGTCACGATCGTCAACGGCGCGTTCGACCCCGTGTTCGGGCCGGGCGGCGACCCGTGGGCCTCGTCGGCCCGCCGGGGCCGCCACGTCGTCATCCGGTGGGCGCTCCACCTCTCGAACCTCGACCGGCCGACGACCTTCGCGCGGGTCGTCGCCGAGGCCGCGGAGGACGCGCTCGCCTGGCCTCCGACCGCCGCCTGACGCGCGTCTGCGGCGCGCCTGTCGCGCCGCGGCCATGTCCCGCGGACACCCCCGCAAGGGCCGGATGAGGACCCGCCGGTATACTCGGCCCGACCCGTTTCCCCCGCCCGAGAGGTTTCATGCGCGTCCGCAAGGCTGTCTTCCCCGCAGCAGGCTGGGGCACCCGCTTCCTTCCCGCCACGAAGGCGCAGCCGAAGGAGATGCTGCCCCTGGTGGACAAGCCGGTGATCCAGTACGCGGTGGAAGAGGCCGTGGCGGCGGGCATCGAGCAGGTGATCATCGTCACCTCGTCGCAGAAGCGCGCGATCGAGGACCACTTCGACCTCAACTACGAGCTGGAGCACCTGCTCGAGGAGAAGGGCGAGATCGAGAAGCTGCGCACCGTGCGCCACATCTCCGACCTCGCGCAGGTCGCCTACGTCCGCCAGAAGGAGCAGCTGGGCCTCGGCCACGCGGTGCTCATGGCGAAGGACCTCATCGGCCACGAGCCGTTCGCGGTCATCCTCCCCGACGACGTCGTGATCTCCGACCGGCCGTGCATCGGGCAGCTGATCCACGCCTACCACGAGCACCACGGCTCGGTCGTCGCGGTGACCCAGGTCCCGCACGAGGACACGGGGCGCTACGGCGTCATCGCCGGCGAGCACGTCACGGACGGCTCCGACCGGGAGCGCACGTACCGCATCTCGCAGCTCGTGGAGAAGCCGGCGCCCGAGGATGCCCCGTCCGACCTCGCGGTCATCGGCCGCTACGTGCTGACGCCCAAGATCTTCGACAAGCTCGAGCAGACGCAGCGCGGTGCCGGCGGCGAGATCCAGCTCACCGACGCGATCCAGGCGCTCATGGACGAGCAGAGCGTGTTCGGGTACGCCTACGAGGGCAAGCGCTACGACGCCGGCACCACGATGGGCTGGCTCCAGGCGTCTGTGGAGCTGGCGCTCGCGCGGCCCGACATGGGCGGCGAGTTCCGGGAGTACCTGCGCACGCTCGACATCTGAGCGGCGCCCCGTCGCAGGCCCGCCAACGGGTCCGGACGGACGGGTGCGTTAGGATGCCAGCGGTCGCCGGACGCGGCCGGAGCAGAGGGGAGACACCCAGACCGTGACCGAGATCGGGACCACGCTCGGCGGTCGGTACCGCCTGGTCGAGCTGCTGGGCCAGGGCGGCATGGCCACGATCTACCGCGCCCGCGACGCCCAGCTCGATCGCGACGTCGCGGTGAAGCTGATCCGCCCCGAGTACGGCGAGGACCCCGACTTCCTCGCCCGCTTCCGCGACGAGGCCCGTGCGGCCGCCTCGCTCAACCACCCGAACATCGTCTCCGTGTTCGACTTCGGCGAGGGCGAGTCCGGGCCCTACCTCGTCATGGAGCTCCTCGAGGGCGAGGACCTGGCGTCGATCATCCGCGGCAACGGCCCGCTCGCGCCGCGCCAGGCGGCCCGCGTCTCGGCGGAGGCGGCCAAGGCCCTCCAGGCGGCGCACGTCCGGGGCATCGTCCACCGCGACGTCAAGCCGTCGAACATCCTCGTCGGCCGCGACGGGCGGATCAAGGTCGCCGACTTCGGGATCGCCCGCGCGATCAACGAGGCGCAGGTCACGGTGCCCGGCGTCGCGATGGGCTCGGTCCACTACTTCAGCCCGGAGCAGGCCCGCGGCGAGCCCGCGACCGTCTCCTCGGACATCTACGCGCTGGGGATCGTCCTGTTCGAGTCGCTCACCGGCCAGCGGCCGTTCTCGGGTGATGGCGCCGCCGCGATCGCGCTCGCCCGCCTGACGACCACGCCGCCGCGCCCGTCCGCCCTCCGCCAGGGCGTCCCGCCCGAGCTGGACGCGATCGTGACCAAGGCGATGGCGCTCGACCCGGCCGCGCGGTACGCCTCCGCCGCCGCGATGGCGAGCGCGCTCGAGGGCTACCTCACCGACGCCAACGAGCGCACCGGCGCCGTCCCGGTCGTGGCCGCCGGCGCCGCCGCGGTGACCGTCGCGGCTGCGGCCGCGCGCCCGAACCCGCCGAAGCCCCTCCCGTACCCGCCCGAGGCGTACGCGCGCCCGGCCAGCGTGTCCACCACCGACGGCACGCCGCCGCCCCCGCCCGGCTCGGGCGGACCGGGTGACGGCGACGACGAGGACGACGGGACGAGCCCGTGGGCCTGGCTCGCCGGCTTCGTGGGCATCGCGGTCCTCGCGATCATCGGCTTCCTCCTGTTCCGGCTCCTCACGGGCGGCGGCATCGGGCGCAACGATCCCTCGCCCACGCCCAGCGGGTCGGCGGAGCAGGTCGCGGTCCCGGGCTTCGTGGACCAGCTGATCGACGACGCCCAGGTCCAGGCGGGCGACCTCGGCCTCGAGCTGATCATCTCGGGCACCGAGGAGTCGGCCGACAAGGAGGTCGGGACGATCCTGAGCCAGGACCCCGAGGAGGGCACGGTCGTCGTGATCCCCTCGCAGGTCCGGGTCATCGTTGCCCGCGGGCCGGCCCAGGTCGCGGTGCCTGACGTCCGCGGGAAGGCCGAGTCGCAGGCCGTCCAGCTGCTGGTGACGGCGGAGCTCGGCGTGGGCAGCCGGACCGAGGCATTCGACCCAACCATCCCGATCGGTGCGGTCGTGAGCACGAACCCGGGCGCCGGCGTGATCGTCGCGCCCGCGACGCCGATCGACTACGTCGTCTCGAAGGGCCCGGAGCCGACGCCGACACCGACCCCGACGCCGACACCGACCCCGACGCCCACGCCCACCCCGACACCGACCCCGACGCCCGCGCCCCAGAACGTCGGCGACTACGGGTGCCAGACCCTCGAGCTCGCGACCACGAACATCGACGTCGACGGGTTCTCGATGGGCACCGTCACGCCCGCCACCTCCGGGACGCCCGACAACAGCTGGGTCGTCCTGGACCAGAGCCCGACACCGGGCTCCAAGGCGGCGGCCGGCTCGCCGATCGACCTCACCGTGGGCGACCCCGCGGACCCGGCGACGACGGCGCTCTGCCCCTGAGCCCGGCGTCCGCCTCCGCCCCGTCGTGACCCGCGCGGGCTAGGTCTCCTGGTCGCCCCACAGCGACCACGGGCTCGACGGCCGGGCCGCGGGCACCGGCGCGACCACCGGCAGCGGCTCGGGGACCGGCGGTGCGTCGAGCTCGTCGACTGGAACGAACGTTCTCGGCCGGCGACCCGTGGTGTCCGTGCCGGCGGTGCCGACGTGCATGACGCTCCGGCCCGGGACGGCCTCCTCGACCGGGTCGGGCGCGGCCCAGCAGGCGCGCATCTCGGCGCCGGTCAGCGCCACCCGCCGCGGGTCGAGCCCGCACAGCCCGAGGCCGTTCGCGACGCCGGGACGGAAGTTGCGGCACGTGGCGCACGAGGTCGTCGAGCGGTGGCACACCCAGCAGCGGGCCGCCTCGGCCTGCGGCGTGGAGCAGTGGGGACATCGCCAGACCGGCATGCGCGGATCGTAGCTGCGCCGCGGCCGGGTGTCGAGCAGATTCCCGTCGGCGTCGAACGCCTGATCGACCGCTAGCGGACCGTCAGCACCTGGCGGTCGGTCTTGAGGCCGTAGTTGTCCGTCGTCACGAGGACCGACGCGAGCCCCGCGCCGGGCATCGCCCCCTTGGGGATGCTCGTCGTGAACGAGGCCACGCCGTTGCGGTCGGTCATCTTCTCGTCGGAGACGATGGCCTCGAGGCCCGGGACGCTGACCGTGAACAGGGCGACCGCGCCGGACAGCCGGCGGCCCGCCGGGTCGGTCACGGTGACCGTGAACCGCACGGTCCGTGGCAGTCGCTTCGCGGTGAACCGGTACGCCGTGCCGGTGAGCGACACCTGCATGTCGCCCGAGCCCTTGCGCACCGTGATGGTCTCGGTGTTGGGGTTGCCGGCCGGGTCGACGGCCGTGATCGTGATCGTGTTGATCCCCGATTCCACGCCGACCTTCGCCTCGAACAGGCCGTCCTTTCCCGCCTTGACGGACACGACCGACGTCGACAGGTCGTTCTTGAGCCGGACGACGCTGCGTGCCTGTGTCTTGCCCTTGACGGTGATGGAGTCGCGGGTCGTGGACGAGCTCGCCTTGGGCGAGGAGATCGTGATCTTCGGCCGCGACTGGTCGAGCACCCAGGTCGTGACACCCGACAGCTCGCCCTCGCCGCCCGGGCCGTTGATCGAGGCCTGGAAGTCGTTGCGGCCCTTCTGGAGCTCGACCTCGGGGATCACGAGCGCGGACGTCGGGCCGACGGCGACCTCGTCGAGCAGCTCCGCTTCCTTGTCCGGGAGCGTGACCCATAGCCGGACGGTGTACCCGTCCTTGCCGACCCAGGCGGCCGGCACGTTGACCGTGAGGTCGATGACGTCGTCGTTGGTGTACGCCTGGTCGGGGGCCTCGATGCTGGGCGCGTCCGCGATGGCGGGCGGCTCGGTCGCGTTCGGGCTCGCGACGACGTTGCCGATGGAGCTCACGACGTTGCCGAGGCCCTTGACCGCGCCGTCGACCATCGGGCCGACAGCACCGCTGGCCACCCACAGGATGCCCATCGAGAGCAGGACCACGGTCGCGGCCATCGCCGCCTTGATCGGCAGCGGCAGCGCGCGGCGACGCTCGACGCGCCGGTAGCGGGCGAGCCGCGTGGGGGAGGGCTGGACCGGGCGGGTCTTGACGGGGTTCGCTCGGCCGGTCGAGGCGGGACGGGGACGGACCTGCGGCGGCCGGCCCCCGGATCGGGAGTCCATCGGCGCGAATTGTGACACGGCGCGCCCCGGAGCCCGTGGGACATGCCGCCCGGCCGCTCATCCGGGGTGACGGATGTTTGACTCGAACCGTGCCAGCCACCGCCCGTGCCCGGTGATACGCTCCGCGTGCGTCTGAGGCACCCCTGCATCGTGTGCCCGAAAGACCGACTGCGAGTGAGGGGATGGAGGCCCGAGACCGGAGGCCTGTACGACCGACCCCGGGCGACCGCGGTTCGTGGAGCCACGGACCGATCGCCCGCGTGCAGCCGCGCGCCGGTGGCGCTCCCGAGCCGGAGCCCGAGCCCGCCCCGCCGGCGCCGCCGCCTCCGACGCCGCAGAGCACGAGCCGCTACGCCACCGCGCCCGCCCGCCGGCCGCAGTACCCGCCGTACCAGCCGTTCCGCCAGCCGCTGCCGCAGGCCGGCCGGCCGCTGATGCCGCCCACGCGCGGCGGGTTCGGCCTCCCGTCGTTGCGTCGCAACGTCTGCCCCCACTTCTACATGACCGGCACGCGCGGCGCGATCCCGATCCAGGCGCCGCACCTCCTCAAGGGCCTCCTCCGGCAGCCGAGCAACGTCTCGCGCTGCCAGCTGCGGGGCGGCGTCCACCTCGACGAGGGCTACGTCAACGACGTGTGCCTCACGCCCCGGTTCAACCAGTGCGTGTTCTACGAGGACGAGCTCACGAAGGAGTGAGCCGATGAGCGGGTCGAGCCTCACCTACGCCGAGGCGCTGGCCGCGATCGAGACCCGTGGTCGCTACGGGATCCGGCTGGGGCTGGGCCGCGTGCGCGCGCTCCTGCGCGAGCTCGGCGACCCGCAGCTCGAGGTCCGCGGCGCGCTGGTCGCGGGGACGAACGGCAAGGGCTCGGTCATCGCCCTCGCGAGCGCCGCGCTCCGGGCGGCCGGCTACCGCGTCGGGGAGACGCCCAAGCCCCACCTCGTGACGTACCGGGAGCGGATCGTGGTGGACGGGCGCCCGATCGACCCGGTCGTGTTCGCCTCGCTGGTCGCCGAGGTCCTGCCGCTCGCCGACCGCGTCGCCCGGCGGCTCGGCCCGCCCACCGAGTTCGAGCTGCTCACCGCGGTCATGTTCCTCCACTTCTCGCGGTCGCGGCTCGACCTCGCGCTCGTGGAGGTGGGCCTCGGCGGGCGCCTCGACGCGACCAACGTGTGGGACGGCGGCGTGGCGGTCCTGACCAACGTCGGGCTGGACCACATGGCCCAGCTTGGCCCGACCATCGCGGCCATCGCCCGCGAGAAGGTCCAGATCGTGAAGCGGGGCGACCTCGCGGTCACGGGCGCGGACGGCGAGGCGCTCGCGATCATGCGCCGCCGCTGCGCGCGCCTCGGCGTCCCGCTGGCCGTCGCGAGGCCCGCGCCGATCCTCGGCTGGACGCGCGACGCGCTCCGGGTGGAGCTGCCGGGGCTCGGGGCCGTGGACGTGGGCCTGCGCGGGCGGCACCAGGCCGCGAACGTCGCGGTCGTCGATGCGCTGCTGGACGCGCTCGGCGCGGCGGGGCTCGCGACGGTCCCCGGGGACGCCCGGCGACGGGGGTACGCGGACGCCCGCTGGCCCGGCCGCCTGGAGCTCGTCACGGTCGGCGGCCGCGAGGTGCTGCTCGACGGCGCCCACAACGAGGACGGGGCGCGCGCCCTCGCGACGGCGCTCGACGACCTCGCGCCGCACCTCGCACCCGGTCCGCTCACGCTCGTCTGGGCGGCGATGGCCGACAAGGATGTCGCGGCGACGGTCCGCGCGGTGATGGCGTCGCCGCTGCTCGACGGCGCGACGGTCGTGTGCACGGCGATCGACCTGCCGCGGGCGATGGCGCCCGACGTCCTGGCCGCCGCGTGGCGGGACGGCGCCGCCGCAGCCGGGCGCGCGGTCCGGGTCCTGACGGCGCCAAGCCCGACGGCCGCCGTCGACGACGCGCTCGCCGGCGGCACGGGACCCGTCGTCGTGGCGGGCTCGCTGTATCTCGTGGGCGAGGTGCGCGGACGGCTGGTCGACGACCCGCTCCTGCGCGATCCTGTACCCGCATGACCGACCACGACGCTCCGCCCGATCGCGCGCTGCCCGAGTCGCGCGGCGCCGTCCCCGGCCGGCCCGACCTGGGCGGCGCCAGCGCGACGCCCTCGTACGCGCTCCCCGCGGACGCCGGCGACGGGCTCCCGGGCGCGCCGGAGCCGCTCACGATCGGTCCCGCGACGCTCGAGTGGGGCAGTCGCACGTTCGTGATGGGCGTGCTCAACGTGACGCCCGACTCGTTCAGCGGCGACGGGCTCCTGGGCGCGGCCGACCCGGTCGCGGCGGCCGTGGCGCAGGCGACCCGCATGGCCGCCGACGGCGCCGACGTGCTCGACATCGGCGGCGCGTCCAGCCGGCCGGGCCACGTGCCGCTGGCGCCCGCCGACGAGATCGCGCGGGTCGTCCCGGTCATCCGCGCCGTCGCCGCCGGGCTCCCCGGGACGCCGATCTCGGTCGACACCACGAGCCCCACGGTCGCGGCCGCGGCCCTCGACGCGGGTGCCCACCTGCTCAACGACATCTGGGGCGTCGCCGAGGACGACGGCATGGCCCGTCTCGCGGCGGAGCGGGGCGTCCCGATCGTGCTGATGCACAACCGCGCCGAGGCGCGCTACCGGAACCTCGTGGCAGAGATCGTGGCGGACCTCCAGCGCGCGATCGACCGGGCCCTCGCCGTCGGCGTCCCGTGGGAGCACATCGTGGTCGATCCGGGCTTCGGCTTCGGCAAGACGCCCGACCACAACCTCGCGCTGCTGGGCGACCTCGCGGCGATCGGGCTGCTCGGCCGTCCGGTGCTCCTGGGGACGTCGCGCAAGTCCACCCTGGGCCGGGTGCTCGACCTGCCGCCCGGACCAGCGCATCGAGGCGACGACGGCGACCACGGCGCTCGCGATCGCGTCGGGCGTCGACATGGTGCGCGTCCACGACGTCCGCGAGAACGTCCGCGTCGCGCGCATGACGGACGCGGTCGTCCGCGGCTGGCGACCCGACGGCTGGGAGGCGACCCCGTGACCGACCGCATCGTGATCGAGGGCATGGTGTTCCAGGGCATCCACGGCGTCCACGAGCACGAGCAGCGGGAGCCGCAGCCGTTCGAGGTGGACGTGGAGCTGGCCCTCAACCTCCAGCACGCGGGCCTGACGGACGACCTCGCGCTGACCGCGGACTACAGCCGGGTGTTCGAGGTCTGCCGCCAGATCGTCGAGTCGACCCGGTTCCGCCTCATCGAGGCGCTCGCCGAGGCCATCGCCCAGGAGGTGCTCGCGGGCTTCCCGGCGGACGAGGTGACGGTCAGGATCCGCAAGCCGGCCGTCGACCTCGGCGGGACGTTCCGCTCGGTCGGGATCGAGATCCAGCGGCGCCGGCCGGGCTGACGGCGCCCTCGCGCCCTGGAGCTACAGGTTGCTGGGGCGCGTCCCGAGGGTGACCTCGAGGGTCAGCTGCTTGCCGTCACGGAGGACGTCCAGCTTCACGGTGTCGTCCGGCTTGAACTGGACGAGCAGCGCGTCGAGCGGATGCTCCTGGTCGATCTGGATGCCGTTGATCGAGAGGATCACGTCGCCGTCCTTGAGACCGGCATCCGCCGCGGGGCTGCCGTCCACGATCGCGGACCCGCCGTTGGCGCCGGCCGAGACCCACGCGCCGTTGTCGACGCTCAGGCCGTTCGTCTTCTTGACCTTCTGGTCGATCGACTCGAACCGGATGCCGATCCAGGGACGCGTGAGCGCCTCGCCGGCGACGGCCTGCTGCATGATCGGCTTGGCGATGTCGATCGGGATGGCGAAGCCGATGCCCGACGAGTCGGTCGCGACGGCGGTGTTGATGCCCACGACGGCGCCGCGTGGCGTCGACGAGCGGGCCGCCCGAGTTGCCGGGGTTGATCGCGGCGTCGGTCTGGAGCAGGTTCGTGATCCGCTGGCCGCTGTCGACCGCGATGTCACGACCCTTGCCGGACAGGATGCCGCTCGTCACCGAGAACGAGTACATGCCCAGCGGGGAGCCGATCGCCACGACGAGCTGGCCGATCTTGAGCCCGTCCGAGGTGCCGATGTCGGCGACCGGGAGGTCGGGCTCGTCGACCTTCACGATGGCGAGGTCCGTGAGCGTGTCGATGCCGTAGACGCGGCCCTCGAACTGGCGGCCGTCCTTGAGCTCGACCTGGACCGTGCTGTTGGTCGCGCCCTCGACGACGTGGCGGTTGGTCAGGATCCAGCCGTTGGCGTCGTAGATCACGCCCGACCCGATGCCCGTGCCCGGGAGGTCGGTGCCGAACACGCCGGTGTCGCTCGCGCCGGTCGTCGTCGTGATCTTGACGACGGACGGGCCGGCCTTCGCGGCCGCGTCGATGACCGCCGACGACTCGTCGATGGTGACCGGCACCTGGTTGGCGGTCTGCTGCGTCCCACCTGTCAGGCCGGTGGTGCCGCTGCGATCGAGCGCGCCCGTGCCGTTGAGGACGGCGACGGTGCCGCCGGCCGCGAGCACGGCCGACAGGAGCGAGGCGGTCACGACGGCGCCGACGCCCGGGCCGCCGCCCCGACGCTTCGGCGTGGCGGGCTGGACCGGCGCGTTGTAGGCGGGCGGCGGCGTCGATCCGCCGGCAGCCATGCCCCATGTCGTGCCGGGCGCCGTCTGCGGCTCCGCCGCTGCGGGCTGCGACCAGCGGTCCTGGGACGCCTGCGGGCCGGTCGGTCCCGTCGACCCCGGCGCGGCCCACGCCCAGCGGGCATCGGGCCTCGGGTCGGGGGCGGGCGAGTAGCGCGGCACCTCGATGCGCTGGGTGTCGTCCAGCGGATCGGCGTTGCCGGCGCCCTGCGGGTGGCTCGGCGTGGGCTCGTCGTTCATGGGATAAGCGGTCTTCTCTCAGGTTCGGCGGCGGGGACGGCGCGGGCGGCGGCGTGCGCCACGCTGCTAGGGTGCCCCGCCCGGGTTCAGGGGTGGGGGAGCGATCGGTGAAGAATCATCCACCTTTCCCGGTTCTCGTGCCGCCGGCTCCACCTCCACGACCTCGCGCGGGTCCCTCGGCAGCTCCACCACGAACCGCGACCCGACGCCCCGCCGGCTCTCGACCGCGATCGTCCCGTGGTGCATGTCGACGATCGACTTGACGATCGCGAGCCCGAGGCCGGACCCCGTGGAGCGGGCCTCGTTGGCCTCCGCGCCGCGGTAGAAGCGCTCGAAGATCCGGGGCAGCTCCTCGGGCGCCATGCCGACGCCCGTGTCCATGACCTCGATCCGGGCGCCGCCGTCAGCCTCGGCCACGGCCACGACCCGGATGTCGCCGCCCGAGTGGGTGAACTTGATCGCGTTGCCGACGAGGTTGCTCACGATCTGGCCGACGCGCGGCGGGTCGTGGCGGATCCGGAGCGGGCGGCCGGGGAGCGTGGCCGTGAGCGTGATGCCCTTGCGCTCGGCGGCGGTGCGCTGCTGCTCGACCGCGGACTCGATCGTGGCCCGGACGTCCTCGGGCCGGAGGTCGAGGAGCACGAGGCCGCTGTCGAGCTTCGAGAGCTCGAGCAGGTTCTGGGCCAGCCAGTCGAGCCGGTCGAGCTGCTGGGCCGACGAGTGGAGGAACTCCGCGCGCGCCGCCTCGTCGTTGCCGGCCGGGCCCTGGAGCAGCTCCACGTGCATCTTCATCGCGGCGATCGGCGTCCGGAGCTCGTGGCTCACGTCCGCGGCGAAGTCCCGGCTGTAGTCGCGATCGCGGCGGATGATGCTGACGCTCTCCTCGAGCCGGTCCGCCATCGCGTTGAACTGCTGGCTCAGCTCCCGGATCTCGAGCGTGCCCGGTCGACAGGTCGTCGGCGTCCACCCGCGACGCGAGGTCCCCGTCCGCGAGCCGCCGGCTCGCCTCGGTGAGGCGGGTGAGCGGCGTCGTGAACCGGTGGGCGAGGAACGCCGCGACGAGCACGGCGACGAGGAACGCGACGCTGGCCATGATCAGGATCAGCGCCGTGACGTTGGCGAGGGTCGACGCGCGGCTCGTGTACGGGTTCGACAGCGTCACGAGGATGCCCCACTGGGGCGTGTCGTTGGTCGACTTGTACTCGGTGTCCTGGGGCGCGATCGCCGGGTCGCGCACCTGCCCCGGGTCGCCGCCGCCCCGCAGCTGGGCCTCGAACGACAGGTCCGGGTCCGGCATCACGGTCGCGAAGCCGTCGGTGTCGGGTCCGACGAGGCCGACCGTCACGACGGTGTCCGCCTGTGCGATCCGGCTCGCGGTCAGATCGAGGAACGGGCCGTCGAGGATCGCGCGTGCTTCCGGGTGGAGGACCAGCGTGCCGTCCGCGAGCTCGACGACGACGGCCTGGTTGTCGGGGACCGACACCTGCATGAGCGCACCGAGGATCTGGGCCGTCGTGTCGGCGCGGGATCGCAGCCCCTGCTCCTCGAGCTGGCGGAAGTAGTCGTCGAGGCGGTTGATGACCACCGGCGCCACGAGGATGAGCGTCAGCGCGACGACGCCCATGAACGCGAACGTCAGGCGGGTCTGGAACGACTGGGGCACGGTCGGACGGAGCTGGCGCGAGTCACGCGCCTGGGGCTCCCAGCCGGAGTCGAAGCGGTGGCCGTCCGGCGCGGTGCCCTGCGTGGGTGCCGCCGGGTCCGGCCCCCGGGCGTCGGCCATGTCAGTGCTCGGCGAACTGGTAGCCGGCGCCCCGGACGGTCAGCACGAACTGCGGCATGGAGGGATCGTCCTCGATCTTCTCGCGCAGGTGGCTCACGTGGACGTTGATGGTCTTCTCGTCCTGGTCGAGCGCCTCGTAGTCGCGGAGCAGCTCGAGCAGCTCGCGGCGCGAGAAGACCCGCCCGGGCTTGCTCGCGAGGTGGCGCAGGATCTCGAACTCGGTCGCCGTGAGCCCGATCCGCCGCGTGCCCCGCTGGACGCGCCGGCGCTCGAGGTCGATCACGAGGTCGCCGTGGCGGATGACCCGGCCACCGGACGCGTTCGCGAGATCGCCGTACGCCCGCCGGAGGAGCGCCCGGATGCGGCTCAGGAGCTCGCGCAGGGCGAACGGCTTGGTCACGTAGTCGTCGGCGCCGAGCTCGAGGCCCACGACCTTGTCGAACTCGTCGCCGCGCGCCGTGAGGAACAGCACCGGCGCCTTGGAGCCCGACGCGCGGAGGCGGCGGAGCACCTCGAACCCGTCGATGCCCGGGAGCTTGACGTCGAGGACGATGAGGTCCGGGGCCTGGGTGGTGGCGTACTCCAGGCCTTCCTCGCCCGAGCGCGCGACGGCAACCTCGTACCCCTCGGCCTGGAGGGCGTACTCGATTCCTCGCGCGACGGCGAACTCGTCTTCGACGATCAGGATGGTGGCCACGGCGTCGCGATCCTACACGCTCCGGGATGCCGCGGGTCGAACGGGGCCGCCGGGAGGGTCGTGGTGGCGGCGTGTGGTAGCCTCCCCGGGACACGCGCACGCGGGCGAGGCCGCCCGCCGCGACCGGGCGACGCCCAGACCGAGGGCCGGATCGCCCGCCACCAGAGAGGTTCTTCACACCATGGCTGACCGTCCCGCGCTCGCGGCCGAGCGCCGCACCGTGACCGGCAAGGCCGTCTCCCGTCTCCGCAAGGATGGCCGCCTGCCCGGCGTCGTCTACGGGCACGGCACCGACTCCGAGCCCGTCACCATCGATGCCCACGAGTTCGAGCAGCTGCGCAAGCACGCCGGCGCGTCCACCCTCGTCGACCTCAAGGTCGAGGGCGGCAAGGCCCGGCCGGTGCTCATCAGCAGCATCCAGGTCCATCCCGTCAACCGCCGTCCGCTCCACGTGGACCTGTTCGCGGTCCGGATGACCGAGGAGCTCACCGTCGAGGTCCAGCTCGTCAGCACGGGCGTCGCGGGCGCCGTCGAGAACGGCGGCACGCTCGTCCACCCGACCTCGAGCGTCAAGATCCGCGCGCTGCCGGCCAACCTGCCCGACTCGCTGTCCTACGACCTGTCGCCGCTCGTCGACTTCGACACGACGATCACGGTCGCCGACCTCATCGTCCCCGAGGGCGTGACGATCCAGGCCGACCCGGCCGAGGTCATCGCCCGCGTCCTGGCGCCGCGCGTCGAGGAGGCCGTCGTCGCCGCCGAGGGCGTCGAGGGTGAGGCCGTCGAGGGTGCCGCCGAGGGCGAGCCTGCCGCCGAGGGCGAGTCCTCCAGCGAGGGCTGATCCCACTTCGAACCTGATCGAGGCCGGCCCTCCGGGGCCGGCTTCGTCGTTTCCGGGTTGTTGGTCTTTGGCGCGTCCCGTCCCGCGCCGCTCGCGGATCGCGTGGCGTTCCAACCCGCCCCGGAATCGGTCGTTTGGAACATGCGCCGTTCCAGCGACCCTCGCCACACCACGGTTGGAACGCCCGGCGTTCCGAACGATGTCATTGGTCGCTGTTTGGAACGCACGGCGATCCAGGGCCGGGGTGCGGCGGGGCAGGACCAAACCGCTGACTAGCGGCTCCGGATCCCCGATGCGTACACGATCGGGAGCCGCATCACGAGCCGCTCCGCGGGCAGGCGACGCAACCGCTCGAGGAGCCGGTGCTCGAGCGCGTCGCGCTGGCGCTCGTCCATCGTCGCGAACTCGTCCTCGTCGTCGAAGCGGGTGACGAACCCCACGTAGCCCTCGGGCGTGAACTCGTGCACGAGCATGTCCGCGCGTGCGTGGGCCGACGAGAACCCGGCGCGGCGGAGCTGCGCGACGGCCGCCTCGGGCGAGGGCACGTCGTCGTTGCCCGGATCGTCGTCCAGCTCGTCCTCGCCGTCGTCGTCATCGTCCCAACGCGACTCGAGGCCGACGTCCCGGCGCGCCTCCTCGTACTCGTCGTCGCCCGCGAACCGCTCGCCGCCCCGCAGCCACGTCACGTACGCGAGCCGACCGCCCGGTCGCAGCACCCGGCGCATCTCGCGCAGCGCCCGGAAGCGCGACGGGACGAGCTGGAGCACGAACGCCGAGAGCGCGAGGTCGAACGTCCCCTCCTCGAACGGGAGCCGGTCCGCGAGCGCCTGCGCGTACCGGAGCCGGGCGGCCTCCGTGGGATCGAGCGACGCCGCCTCGGCGCGCGCGATCTCGAGCATCCCGGCCGACGCGTCGACCCCATCGACCTCCACCGTCGGCCACCGCCGGACGGCGTCCGCCGCCATGGCCCCGGTCCCGCAGCCCACGTCGAGGAGCCGCCGCGCGCCGCCGGCCACGTCGCCGGCGACCTCGTCGAGCAGGCCCAGCGTCCCGGGCCGGTGGACGGGCGACCACCACGCGGCGTAGCCCTCCGCGATCCGGTCGTAGCGCGCCTCCTGGTCGGTCACGCGCTGATCGTGCCATGAGGTCGAGTCCCGGACGCACCACAAACGAGCGCCCGTCGCGCGTCTTCGACCCGGCCACCGCACCCGCGGCCTGCAGCCGGAGACCCACCCGATGCCGATCTCGAAGCCCGCCGCCCGCCGGATCCTGCTCCTCGCGCTGGGTGTCGGCGTGCTCGTCGACGTCGTGGTCCCCGGGAACGCGGTCGGGGTCAACGCGGCGCTGGTGATGGGCGCGCTCCTTGTTGCCGCGGCCGTCGTCGCCGGTCCCGACGGGCTCCGACGAGTGGACCCCGTCGACTCCTGGCTGCCGGTCGCGGCGCTCGTGTTCGCCGCGATGCCCGCCATCCGCACCGACGACTGGCTCGTGGCGTCGGACCTCGCGATCGCCGCCGCCCTCGGGGTCGGGACCATCGCCTGTCTCGCCGGGGCGCGGATCACGCGCGGACTCGTGCCCTCGGTCCTCACGACGGGCGTCTCGCTGGTGGCGGGCGCGGTCATCGGGGCCGTGGCAGTGGTCACGGCCCTGCGGCCCGGCGCGTAGGGACGTCGACGCGTCGACCGTCGCGGCCGCCGATGACGCTGCGGCAGCGCCGAGACGCGTCCCCCCGTGGCTCACACGGCTCGCGCCCGTCGGGCGCGGGCTGCTCATCGCGGTCCCGGTCCTCGCACTGTTTGCGCTCCTGTTCGCCTCCGCGGACGCGGTCTTCGCCGAGCTCGCCCGGACGGCGCTCACGTGGCACGTGGACCTCGACCTGTCGAGCCTCGTCGACCGGACGGCGTGGGTGTCGGTGGTGGCGTGGGGGGCCGCGGGACTCCTCGCCGTGGCCGCCGGGCTGCTCCCCGACCTCATCCCGGGCGCGCCGCCCGGCTGCCGCGGGGCACCGCGGGCAGCCCAACCGGCGGGCGACGGGCCGCCGCCACCGCCGTGGTGGACGAACCGGTCGCTCGGCGCGGCGAGCGTGACCGAGCTCCGCCAGCCGCTGCGGCTCGGGAGCGTGGAGGCGGCGACCGTCCTCGCGCTGGTCACGGCGCTGTTCGCCGCGTTCGTCGTCCTCCAGCTCGCGTACCTGTTCGGCGGGCGCGACACGATGGCCGTCGCCGGGCTCACCTACGCCGAGTACGCGCGGCGCGGGTTCTTCGAGCTCGTCGCGGTCGCCGTGCTCGCGGGGATGCTGGTCGTCGCGCTCGACCTCGCGGTGGCGGTCCGAGGCCGGGCACAGGTCGTCGCCTCGCTGGCCCTGCTCGGTCTCACGGCCGTCGTGCTGCTGTCGGCGTTCGTGCGCCTCCGGCTGTACCAGGACATGTACGGCTGGACCGAGCTGCGGTTCGTCGTCGTGGTGGCAATCGGCTGGCTCGCCGTGGCGCTGGTGGCGACGGCGTGGCTGCTGCTCGCGCGGATGACTCGCTGGACGCTCCACGTGCTGGGGATCATGGTCCTCGTCACCGTCGCCGGGATGAACATCGTGGGGCCGCAGGCGTTCGTCACGGACCGCAACCTCGAGCGGGCCCTCAACCCCGCGATCGTGCCGCCGGGTGGCCGGACCGGCCTCGACGGGAGCTACCTCGGCACGCTGGGCGACGAGGCGATGCCGGCCGTCGTGGCGGCCTACCCAGGGCTCCCGGTCGAGGCGCGGGCGTCGCTCGACGACTTCCTGGTCCAGCGGCGGATCGCGCTCGCGACCGAGCCGCAGCTCCAGGGCTGGCCCGCGTGGAACCTCACCCGGGAGCGCGCACGGGCCGCCCTCGCGGGCTGGGTGCCGGCCGGGCGCTGAGGCCCGACCGGCACGACCGACGCCCCCCGACGCCGGTCAGCTCCCCCCGGGACCCTCGCCCCAGCCCGGGATCGGGCCCGACCCCGGACCGCCGCTCGCGCGCGGCGCGTACCGCCGGTAGACCCAGCGGCCGACGAGGACGACCGCGAGCAGGACGGCGAGCACCGGCAGCCACACGATGGCGAACCAGATCAGGCCGGACACGATCGTCTGGCCGGCAGCGATGAGCGTCGCGAACGCCCCGTCGACGTCGGTCTTCGGGTCCCAGCCCTGCGCCTGCTGCTGGACCTGCACGACCTCGAGCCCGAACGTCGTCACCAGCGTCCCGTAGGCGACCTGGTCCTCGAGCTGGGCGCGCTGGCCCTCGAGCTGCTCGATCTCACCGCGGACCTGGGTGAGCTGCGCCTCGACCTCCAGCAGGTCGGTGACCTTGCCGGTCCCCTTCGCGATCTCCTGGAGCGATGCCTCGCTCGCGCGCAGGTTCCGGATGCGGGCCTCGAGGTCGACGATCTGCCCGCCGACCTCGGTCGCCTGCGTCTGCTCGGACACGACCTTCGTCGCGAGCCCGCGCAGGTCCGAGATCGCGCCGTCCCAGCGCGTGGCCGGGATCCGGTAGGTGATCGTGGCCAGGGAGCGGTCGCCGTCGTTCGCCTCCTGCGAGGCGCCGATGTAGCCGCCCGTGGCGAGGACGGCCGTCTTCGCCTTGGCGAGCGCGGCCTGGAGGTCGTCGACCACGAGCTGGAGCGACCCCGTGTAGACGATCTTGAGGTCGTCGCGCGGCGCGCCGTTCGTGCCCTGCCCGCCGGTCCCGTCGGGGAGCACGCCGCCCGGCGCCTCCGCGGGTGCGGCCGATGCCTCCCCGGCCGCGGGCATCGGCGCGACCCCGCCGCCGTCATCGATCGGCGCGCCGACCGTGCTGACGCATGCGTCGAGACGCTGCCGCCGGAGCATGCGCCGACCGAGATCGCGGCGACCGCCGCGAGGATGAGCAGTGACACGCGGAGCGGGATGCTCCGACGACCGGGTTCCCCCATGGTCGTGTACCTCCGATGGGCGCGCTCCCCGCGCCCGGAGCTGCCGCTGGCGCGGCGCTTGGGGGACGCGCCCGTCGCGCGCCCGGTTCCCCTGCCGGATGCTGCGCCCGCGACCCGCAAGCCGCGCTCCGGGTTGTCCCGCATCGCCCGTCCCGTGCTTCCCACCGCCCGGCGGCGCGGTATCGTGCCCCAATGCGACTCCCGTTCGAGGCCCCCGTCGAGCCCATGCTGGCCAAGGCGAGCGACGGCCTGCCCGAGGGCGACGGCTGGCTGTACGAGCCCAAGTGGGACGGCTTCCGGGCCCTCGTGTTCCGCGATGGCGACGAGCTCTACATCCAGAGCCGGGACCTCAAGCCGCTCGACCGCTACTTCCCGGAGCTCGCCGAGCCCCTGCGCGCGAACATCCCCGAGCGGTGCGTCCTCGACGGCGAGGTCGTGATCGCGGGGCCGGACGGGCTCGCGTTCGAGTCGCTCCTGATGCGGATCCACCCGGCCGCCTCGCGCGTGAAGATGCTGGCGGCGGAGACGCCCGCGAGCTTCGTGGCATGGGACCTGCTCGCGCTCGACGACGAGGACCTCCGGGGTGTCGCCCAGGGCGAGCGCCGCGCGCGGCTCGAGGTGGCCCTCGCGAACGCCCAGCCGCCGGTCCACCTCACGCCGGCGACCCGGGACCGCGCGCTCGCGGCGGACTGGTTCGACCGGTTCGAGGGCGCGGGCCTCGACGGCGTCGTCGCGAAACGGCTCGAGGGCACGTACCTGCCGGGCAAGCGGGCGATGCTCAAGATCAAGCACGAGCGCACGGCCGACTGCGTCGTCGCGGGCTTCCGGTGGCACAAGAACGGCCCCGGGACCCACGTCGGGAGCCTGCTCCTCGGGCTGTTCGACGCGGAGGGCGACCTCCACCACGTCGGGATCACGAGCTCGTTCACCTGGGACAAGCGCGAGGCGCTCGTGGCGGAGCTCGCGCCGCTCCGCGAGGGGGCGCTCGACGGCCACCCGTGGGGCGAGTGGGCCCAGTGGGCAGTCGGCGGGGTCCGCCGACGCGTCAGGGCAGCGGCTGCCCGGCGCGACGAGCCGCTGGAACCGGGGCAAGGACCTCTCGTGGGAGCCGCTCCGCGCGGAGCGCGTCGTCGAGGTCGCCTACGACCACCTCCAGGGCGACCGGTTCCGTCACGGGACGACGTTCCGCCGCTGGCGGCCGGACAAGGCGCCCGCGGACTGCCGCTACGACCAGCTGGAGACGACCGCGCCGTACGAGCTCGCGCGCATCTTCGGCGCCGGCTGACGCTCGTGCGCCGCCCGCCGCTCCCCGAGGCTCCGC